>NZ_JBALGC010000155.1:0-26085 GCF_036916575.1 Nostoc sp. | reverse complement strand
TTGTTACTAAAACCTGTTCCGGGAACAGAAGTAATCGCATTAAAGGTAGTTTTATCCAGGATAATCTTATCGCCTTGGGAGCGGTTGAAGTCAGCGATCGCATCTACACCCACAGCAGTCAGGGCAAAGGCTGCATCAGTGTTGTAAACGAAAGAGTCGGCACCTCTACCACCGACAAGGGTATCATTGCCAGAACCGCCGATAAGAGTATCATTGCCACAACCCCCCCGCAGCAGGTCATTGCCACTCAAGCCGTCAATAAAGTCGTTACCCCCCTGAGCATTAATGATATCAGCGGAGTTGTCAAAACCTTTGATCTTATTGTTGAGTTGATTGAGGAAAGTCACCGTGTTCTTGTTGAACAGGCTAGTTTGAGTGGAATTGGCATCGAAGACATCAAAGCTGTCGGCGATGTTAGTTTGCCCCCACTGCCCAGATTCTTCCCCCCAAACACTACATAGCTTTGCCCAGCAGAATCTTTGCCGTTGGGGGAGGCATATGGTGCCCCAATAATCAGGTCGTCAATGCCATCATTATTAATGTCCCCGGCATTGCTGACTGAGATGCCTGAAGAGTCACCTGCTGCAATGCCGTTAATCAAAAAGCCATTAGTGCCATTCAAAGAAGAGAGGTTGAGGGTGCCGCCACTACCCAAATTCGTCCCTCCAAACACTACATAGCTTTGCCCAGCAGAATCTTTGCCGTTGGGGGAGGCATATCGTGCCCCAATAATCAAGTCGTCAATGCCATCATTGTTGATGTCCCCGGCATTGCTGACCTTGTAGCCTAAGGGTTCACCTGTTGCAATGCCGTTAATCAAAAAGCCATTAGTGCCATTCAAAGAAGAGAGGTTGAGGGTGCCGTTACTGTCCAGATTCACCCCCCCAAACACTACATAGCTTTGCCCGGCAGAATCTTTGCGGTTGAGGGAGGTCTCATCTGTCCCAATAATCAAGTCGTCAACGCCATCGTCGTTGACGTCCCCGGCATTGCTGACTGAGTAGCTTGATAAGTCATTTGCTGCAATGCCGTTAATCAAAAAGCCATTAGTGCCATTCAAAGAAGAGAGGTTAAGGAGATTGAATGATGAATTAGCCATGATTTTCTCAATTGTTTATTTATTGTTAGTCAGAGAGTCGGCCTTCAGGTTCTAAGCTTGAAGTTATGTGTTCCAAGTCGGGGCGCACATCTGTGTGCCCCTATGCTTGTACGACAAAATCTGATCCACTGAGAGTTGACACACTATTTAAGAACTGCCAATTGACCGCTACTTCCGCAACCAGGTAGGCTTTGGGCTTGTAGAATAACCGCTGATTTACAGTGTCCTAGATAATGCGATCGCTATTGTTCCCCTCTGAAATTGGACTGCACATCATAATTCACGTTTAATGTGAATTAATAATTATTTGGTCATTACGAATTAGTATTACTCCTCCCAAGACAAACTTGTTCATAGCTTTTACCAGCGATATCCCAAGTGAATTCTGTTTCTACCAATTGTCTGCCGTTGTCAGACAATTCTGAACGCACATGTGGATGATCAAATAGTTGACTAATAATGGTGACGTACTCTGTCGGTTTATTGGCTCGTAATGCCCGTAATGTATGACTAGTACCATCTACGGCTAATCCTTCTAAGCCGCGATCGCTGGCTACTACAGGTACACCAGCTGCCATTGCTTCTAAAGTTTTATTTTTAATGCCAAACCCAGTCCGCATCGGTACAACGCAGATGGTGGCTTGATGTAAATATTCTACCATCGAAGGTACACGCCCAATCACATTAATTCCTGGTTTTTGATCAAGTGCTAAAACTTCTGGCACTGGATGAGAACCGACTATATCGAAAGTTGTATCAGGATACAATTTTTGGATTTCTGGCAAAACTTCGTTGCTGAAAAAACAGACTGCATCAATGTTTGCTAAATTATCCATTGCACCGATGAAAATTAAGCGGTGTCCTCCTGGATCGGTGGTGCGGTTGGGGAAAGAAACTAAATCTACACCATTGGGAATAACTGTAATCTCACTATTCGGGTTAAATTCTTGCAGTTGAATTTTATCTTCTTCTGTTGTGGCGACAATTGCCGAAAATTTAGCACAGTAGCTCTGCTCATAACGACGTAAAAGTGGCAGATTAATTTTGTCTCGAAGTGAATTTTCGGAAATGCCGGTTGCTAGTTGGTTCCGACAGGTAGCGTAAACAGAACTATGAACATTAACTATGGTTTTTAGCTGTTTTTGAAAATGCGATTGGACATAAATTTCATTGACGCTATGTTCACAGGTAATTACATCACATTTTCCCGCTTCCACCCAGTTATCAACCCACGTTTGCATCTCAATTGAGTAGCGATTGAGTACGCTTGGCGGTGTCCCCTGTTGCAAAAATCTTCCAAATCGCTGTATTTTCTGGAATATTCCGGTGGTGACAAAATCTGGCGGACGTTCAAAAATGGCTAGATGATCCACACAATCGCGTAATCCTGCTACTTCTGCGTCTGTAACATCGTCTTCGCGTTGAGTCACCAGGGTAACACTATGGCGTTGACTCAGGTATTTAATTAAATTAAATGTCCTGACTTGGGTTCCTCCGCGCGTTGGTGGGTAGGGAAAGGTGGAAGATAGCATTAAAATGTTCATACAACTAATCAATCAAATATGATACATACACCATGACCTGATTGGAGGCTGTATGTCACCTCACTTCTCTATGATCTGAAAGTTCTGTCGGCATAGGTGGAATCCGGGCGATCGCTCCGGCTCTGAGCAGTTCCGGGCGCTTGGCGTAGGGGAGTAAACCATCCGGCTTGGCGTGATACTGACTAGCACACTCAAGTACAGCAGTTGCTGTCTTCTCTACATGTTCAGCATCAGCAGGCAGATCGCCGAATAAGTAGGTGTGTTTGTTAAAACAAACGAAAGCAATTGCACAAGCCTGGTCACAAACACCCATGCATTCAACGGGTTGAATCGAGAACTCGTCTTGCAACACCCAGTCATGATATAGGGTTTGTAATTTCTCTAGCAGCAGTTCACCGCCGCTTTTAGCAACAGACTGTTTTGTCTGATGACTACTTCCACAAATTGTGCAGACGAATATAATGTGTTGATGATTCATGTGTCTATAAAAATTCATGTCGAACACTCAATGATATCCGACATGGATTTTAGGCAATCAGCCTGTTTGGTCATTGGGCAAAGAAACTAATACCAATTCTGTATGAAGATGCGCCAAAACTATATAAGAAACGAACCGCGAAGGGCGCAAAGGACACAAAGAAAGAAAGAAAATTAGGTGCAGCCTCACAAAGAAATGGTATAAATACAGCATTTCATTAATTCGTAGCGAATTAAATTTAGCAATACCCTGCAATCCCAATGCGTCGGGATGCATTGTTAATGCATCGGCCGCCTTATTAATGCGTCGGGATACATTGTTAATGCATCTCAATGCAATGCCAATGCATTCCAAGAGAATGTTAATGTATTCCCCTGCATTAAAAACGCTACGCTTTTACGCAAAACTGTTTTACATAGCAATAACGCCCTTTGACATTGACTAAGAAACACTACGCTTCCAAGTCATCCCACTACGCGGAGTTTGCCGATGTCGCAGCCACAGTCCCAGCAGCAAACCAATTACCACAATTCCCGTGAAGTAAGTTAGCGAAATCAACCGGACAGACATCGGCGGAGCGACACCTTCGACTGGAATATTCTCTGCAACTTGGAATGGCTGAAATTGCCGGGTTGCGTTTGCTTGCGGTGCAACATCGACAACAATGCTATGGGGGGCACCGTCAAAGAACTCCTGCTCCCACGCCAATTTGCCGTTGCTATCTGGAGTCCCCTGATAAGCAAACGCCACCCAATTATTTTCCAGTTGGGTAGTTGTTACTTTCAACACCACATCTGTCACGGGTTGGCTGGTTTTGGGATCACTGACACTGACCTGCAATTTGGCAGGTTGACCCACGGTTGCACTCTGGTCACCCGATAGTTGCATATAAAGTCCTTCAGACTGCAATTTGGCGGGCTTAGTAGAGGGCGGAACTTCTTCTCCCATGCCTGGCATCGACATTGACATATGATGGTGCGATTCGGCAAGTTCAGCGCTGATGTTGACCCAGAGGAGTGCAGCGATCGCTACCACAATCAATCCACTCAACAACAATCGTACCCGTTGCGGGGCAATTTCTCCCGGTTGAATCGCTTGTCTGCCTCCAATCACCCAACCTCCTAATAGTCCAACTGCCAGCAAAATCACAACTAGGATGCCAAAGTAGCGAAACTTTAAGGGATTTTCAGGCAACGTCAGCGTCAGCTTTTGCTGAATCGGCTGAAACGCATTGGCAACCAGCGGAGTAACTGCGACCAGGAGTTGATACGTTCCCCGGATTGGCAGGGTTTGTTGAACCTGCAACTGACCTGTTGGTGCATTGCCCTCAATGTCCAGCAACTTTGTCCCCTCGACGATCGGAAAATCTGTTGTGAACCAGGGGTTTTTCGGACGCGTGAACAATTGCAAGTGGATTTTGGCATCCTTTAAAGACTGCCCTTGAGCATCTACGGCTTGCAGCATCAGCTGCACTGGCGGATTGTAGTGCCCCGATCCCAAAACTGTGGTGGCTTCAGCCTCAAGGGGTTGAACCTGATTAATCGGTGGATTGGTTGTTAGCCGCACCGATGGTTGAGGAGATTGGGAAAGTCCGATCCAACCATACAGGACGATTCCGATCATGCAAATCGCACCGATCAGCTTAGACCACTTAAGTTTTGTCATTTTATTTCTCTCCTCCTGCTAATCATTGACTCAATCAACTAATGGCAACTCACCATTAGTGTGTGGTGACGCAGAGTATGAGTCGTGTCATGGATAGCAGGGTATGTACTGAAATAAACTGTCCACAGAGTCAAAGAACACAGTGCGACATAGAGCGCTGATTGTACAGGCACTGATAGCACCCGACGGGCGACTTGTTGCTGGGCTGAACTAGAAGATTGAACCGTCATTTTGTACCTCGCAGATAAGACGATATTAATTGATTCGGCAGGCATTCTGACTTCTCCAGTCAGCAGTCAGCAGTAAACAGTAAATCACTGAAAACAGATGACTGATAGCTGAAGTTCACAGTTGCGGGACAGCGGTAGAGTTTCACTACACTTTCCCTGTTTTTTCTGAGGGTAAGCACCCGTCAGAACCGAGTTGTGGACTCAGCATACACGATTAAGGAAGATATTAGAAGACTTTATAACAAATATTTCAGTAAATCGAAAACTTTTTTTCCTCAAGAGCGATCGCCTAGTCATTGCCATTGATCCGGAACAAGTTTACACAAACAAGTTTACACAAAATAGTTAGAGTGAGAAGCTTTCCGGGATAAAAACTAACAAAAACACCAGGAGGAAACGCGCATTTCCTCCTGGTGTTTGGTAGATGACTACAATAGTTAGGTATGGTTAGGATTTTTGGGTGGACTTGCTAATCCCACTACTAAGTGGGCGCTGCTTCTATTTTGGAGACATCTAGTGTAATGGTATTAGAAAGCTGCAACAGCTGCCTCAGCTACAGCTTGATCCTGTTCACCGCTACCACCACTTACTCCGATCGCACCAACTATCTGCTCATCACGTTGAAGTGGTATACCCCCGGCAAAGATCATGATTCGTCCTCCATTTGAGGCGTGTATACCATAAAATTGTTTTCCTGGTTGAGCATCCTCAGCAAGGGATTTGGTAGAGAGATTAAACGCACGAGCAGTAAATGCTTTGTTAATTGAGATATCGATACTTCCAATCCACGCCCCATCCATCCGAATATGAGCAACAAGATTCCCGCCAGCATCAACAACCGCAAGATTCATTGGTTGTCCGATTGCACGAGCCTTTGCTTCTCCAGCCGCTAGTATTCGTCGTGCGTCATCCAAAGATACAGAATGTTTGTCAGAAGTCATGGTAATTCTTTCAATCGTATAAATATGTGCGTTGAGGTGCGTGTCATCAATAAAGGATATCATGAGCAGAAATTCTCGGTATACCCCTTTAAGACCGGGAAGACTTCAAGCGCTGGTTATACCGTTTCACATTAAGATTGATACAAATAAGCAGCCGGGGAGCAGGGGGCTTTTAGCAGGGGGGAGAAAGAAAACTATCATTTAAATAAATTATTAGACCTCTTGCAAAAATAATTCATGGTACAACCAGAAATTTTAAAATTTGCGCTCCATTTGAATCAGACATACCAATGAGGTAATAAAAGTTCTCTGCATCGATTTGGATGTGCATTTTTAACAAAATTCTTAATCATACCACAAAATAATTTTGCAATAGGTCTATTAGTTAATTTATAAATTATTGGTTAATTTATTCTCTGGAAGTCCCCTAGCCGCTTAAAATCTGTTGCAGAAAAAGCATCTGATGAGAATTCTCAAGCTGTCTAGGTTCTAGCAATTTAACTACATTTATACATTTATTATCTAACAGCTCAGGGAGACTGACAAAAGCACAGACGCTTCCTCGGTTTGTCGATAGACATCACCTCACACCTCACTTTCATGAGAAACTATTGCAAGTATTGCAATCGCTTAAGCCCAAAGATGACTATCACCATTTCGCGGAATTACTTCTGGGAAATCTTTTTTGAAGATGAACCAATTAAACAACACTATGACCCATCTGACGAATTTGATATTCTTTGGCAGTACCCATCCCAGTTTGGTGAAGGATATAACCGCAAGATTCAATTGCGCGAGGGATTAGGGTTACTCATTAGCAATTATCAACTCCATGAGCGCCTAGTAGTCAAAGTCCCAGAGCGTAATAGTGATGCTGTACAATATGACTTCAATGTTTCAGGAAGCAGCGAAATGCGAGATGTTCATACAACAAATTATAGAGTAGAGGGAGCAGGACAATACCATCTCTTAAGTGGCGGCGCACTACCCAGCCAAATCGGAGCCATTTCAACAACGCAACCTCATCTTGCTATATCTGTTTGGATGACACACCAGCTATTTCGCTCATTTGCAGGCAATGCTCACAGAGAGGTTTCCTCGTCCTTACAGCATCTAACCTGCCAACTCACTCAAGAACTGTATCAGCGCCAGGGAATAACTACACCAGCAATGCAGGCAATTGTACAGCAAATACTGCGCTGTCCGTAGTCTCTCCTCGCACCTTCTCTGATGTTTTTTTGATTCGGGGTTTTAACGTTCAGGATATCCTGAGAGATGGACTCGTAGACCGTATGCTGACTTCTGTTGGCTACGATCCAGTGACGGTAGATCGCGTCGAAGTTCTCAAAGGACCTGCCTCGGTTCTGTTTGGGCAAGGGGAGTTGGGAGGCACTGTTAATGTCGTGACGAAACAGCCCTTGCGAGAACCATACTACTCCTTGGAAGGCTCTGCGGGGAGTTTTAATTCTTATCGAGGGGCGATTGATCTGTCGGGACCAGTCAATGCCGACAAAACGGTGCTGTATCGTTTAGGTGTAGCTGCCCGGACGACAGAAAGCTTTATTGATTTCTATCAACAACAGCGCTACGACGTTGCACCCTCTTTAACCTGGCTGATCAACTCCAGAGCCAAGCTCACCTTAGCAGCCGAGTATTACAACGTTAAAGGACCCTTCGATTTCGGTATTCCGGTATTCGGTACTGTATTACCAAACCGCAATGGTAAGATTTTGCGTAATCGCACTGTCGGTGAACCTTCACTTAGCAATAGCGATAATCAAGTCTATCGAATCGGTTATAACTTTGAGTACCGCTTTAGCGACAACTGGCAAGTGCGTAGTGCCTTGCACACCTCATTTCTGAGTCTATATAGGGCAATTATTACTGGCTCCCTAGACGCAGATCAACGAACCTTCAGTCGAGATTACTCCACACAAGACTTCACCGATAACATCTACAATTTCGATACCTATATTGTCGGCAAGTTCGCCACTAGCAGTATCCAGCATCAAATAGTCACAGGAGTGAATCTATCCAGAGAAGATACTTTGGCCTTTAATGGCGATCGCGCCATCGCTTCGCTGGATCTATTCAATCCCCAGTACGGCAGCAGACCAACCGGACCTGCTACCGATCCATTCAACTATCGTATCAGGAACGACGGACTGGGTATTTATCTTCAAGATCAAATCACATTGGCAGACAACCTCAAGGTACTGTTGGGTGGACGCTTCGACATTGCCAGTAATGATTATCAACGGTTAGATACCGTGCTTGGTGGCTTCCGACAAGATGAGGCCTTTAGTCCCAGAGTTGGCATTGTCTATCAACCGATTCCACCTATTTCTCTCTACGCCAGCTACGGCAAATCATTTCTACAAGCAGGGAGATTTAGCCAATACATTTCAATTACCCAGTTATTTCCGCACTGATGCTGCTATCTTCTACAAACGAGAAGGTCTGCGGGTAGGACTCAATTTCAAGAATTTGTTTAATATTGATTATTTTGAATCTGCCCAGAATCGGAATCGTGTTTTCTATGGTGATCCGTTCACAGTGCAGGGGACAATTTCTTGGGAATTTTGACCAGGTATCAGCTTTCGGTTACTGCTTTGCTAATTTGTTTGTTGGTCGCTGTTTATGCTAAGAGACACTATTTGTTAACAATAGTCGAGAGTATGACCATTCGTCTAAGGGAGAGAAAATTCTAGGGACATTTTCAATTGAATTTTAATTTTTCTCACCATAGCAATCTTAAATAATTCGTGAAATTCTTTCTCCTCTCGTTATTCTCCTTCTTCTCTACGAGACGCTGTGCGTAGCTTGCTTCTCCGTAGGAGTATGCGTCCTTTATGTTTCAGGTAAATAGACCATGCTCTACGGGCACAGCATTGCTGTGCCCCTACGACAGATGTGGTTCAAATACTTGAATTCTGCTGTCATGAAATGCTGTACTTAGCTGATGATCAATTGCATCTAACCGATAATAACTACAGATTACAGCATAATCAAACCCAGTCGCACACCCACAGCAACAGCCTCAGTGCGGCTGGAGACACTGAGCTTTTGAAAAATGGATGAGAGATGAAATTTGACGGTATGCTCAGAAATGTGCAAGCGTTTAGCGATCGCTTTATTTCCCAACCCTGACCCAAGCATTCCTAAAACCTCTATCTCCCGTGGTGTCAAGCTTTGTACAGGATTCGCCACCACTTTTTCTCGGATAGACAGTAATTCTACAGCATCCGGGTGCAGCACCACCAAACCAAAAGCGATCGCCTCCACAGCAGCAAAAATTTCTGACTCTGTGCTACTACTGGGCAATATCCCCCGGATACCAGAACGTAACGCCATCTCTAAATCAATGCTGTCGAGTTCCTCAACAATGACGATCATTGCCAATGGGTATTGCTCCTCTTGAATAAGCAGCAATTTTTCCCACACCGATTGTTGAAGATTGCTGCTCAAATCTACCAGCACCACATCTGGTTGTAATTGCCCAACTTCCCTTGCTAATACATCCAAATCGGATGCACTCCCCACTACCGTCAGCCGAGGATTGGTAGTTACCACAGCTGATAACCCTGCCCGCACTACAGGGGAAGTAGCAACTACCATCACCCGGATCATGTCGCCTCCACAGCAGTTTTCCCAGACTGCACCCCAACATAAATAACTAATTGCTGTCCACCGCGTAGGAGTTGTAGCGGCACAGATCCTTTACTCTCACGCAGATATTTAGTTAAGTTATTTATGCTAGTGAATAATCGCCCCGAAACTCCAATTAAAACATCGCCGATTTGTACACCAGCAATTTCCGCAGGACTATTAGGTAAAATTGACAACACTAATAAACCCAAGCTCCGCCTACCTAAAAGCACAGGTTGCAGTATGACTCCTAATTGCGGACGACTATTGCCCTGTAAAAAACGCTCAACGGTGTTGCTGGGAACTGCTACAGCCAAACCATTAACAATCATGGTGTTAATTCCCACGACTCGACCGAGACAATCGGCAAGCGGCCCCCCAGAATTACCAGGATACAGCCGCAAATCCGCCATAACTGCTCGTGGATTATTTGCATAGATAATTCCTGTTGTCACAGCACCACTGTCAGCAAACGGATTACCCACTGCTAAGACTAATTCACCCACTCGTAACGCCTCAGAATTGCCGATGGTTGCAGCAGTTAAATCAGTGGCGACAATTTTCAGGGCTGCTAAATCCTGCTGTGGATCAAATTGTGTACGCACCGCATCAAATACTCTTCCATCTGCCAATTCCACAGTCGCGCGGTTGCTGGTTGCCACATGGGCATTAGTGATAATTAGTCCATCAGGTTGCCAAATTATACCGGAACCGACGCCCAGAGAGCCGCTTTTCACTTTGACAGTGCGATCGCGTAGTTTAGCAGCTACCTCTGTCAATTCAGCAGCGATGTTAGTTAATGTTGTGTTTGCCATGTTATACACTTTTTGAGCATGTCAAAGTAAAATCAGTGAGCTGACAATAGTTTTTAGTCGGGTTGAGATAATTGAGAATCCTGTAAGATATCAGTCAACCCAACTTTGGAAAGCAAATTTTGACAGTTTCGAGTTCAAAGCTGGAATGTTCGAGCAAAAAGGTGCAACTTCCGAGTTCAGAAGCTCAACGTTCGAGCAAAAAGGTGCAACTTCCGAGTTCAGAAGCTCGAATGAATAGAAAATTGAGAAAATCTTCACAGAGCTAGTTAAATCCATCCCAAATTGGCATTATTCCTCTTTAGTAGGTCGTTCGCCAACTGCGATCGCTAACTCAACTAACACTCCACCGCGGACAACTTGCACGTTGACAGGTTTACCAATGCGATCACTACTATTGAGTAACGCCAGCACATCACCTGTATCGCCCACAGTTACACCATCGAATGTGACCAAAACATCACCAAGCAGCACACCTGCATTGTCAGCGGGCCCCGAAGGCTCAACATTGACAACAATTACCCCAGTTGCAGAAGTTAAATTGAGGGCTGTTTTCAGGTTCTTTGGTAAGCGTACAGGTTGCATTCCCACACCCAAGTAGCCTTTTGAAATGCGTCCTTTTGCTACTAATTGGTCAACCACGCGATCGACTGTAGCAGTGGGAATAGTTAAAGCAGTACCACGCCGCCCCGATGTATTCATACCTACTACAAAACCACCAGCATCTACAAGCGGCCCGCCTGAAAAGCCAGAGTAAAGGTTGATGTCTGGGCGGATGAATTGGTCAATATTTCCGCCACTCATACTTCGCCAAGCACCGCTAACCACACTCACCGCACCCATCGCCGCTCTTAAGTCACCTTCGCTACCTCTTGCTAGTCCTAGTACCAGATGACCGACTTTGAGCGTTTTGGCATCGCCAACTTTTGCCACAGGTATTCCGACATTTTCTAGTTTAAAAACGGCGATATCGGTGCTAGAGTCATGACCGACGAGTGTTACTGGTGCAGTGCTACCATTTGATAGGGTGATGGTGATGTCGTCATAGCGCTGGAGGGACTCATCAGAAGTAACAATGATCCCATTCCGCCAGTGAATACCACTCGGGGAAACACGAGTACCCCCATTCACCGCAACTACAGCACTCCCAGTTTGTTCTACGGTGTCAGCTAAACTGTTGGACAAAGCCAGTAATGAAGACATAAGATTTTTCTGCAAACGTTCTTAGATATTCATATCGTGCCGTTTGCTCAACACAGATGGCATCGGAAAAATGGGGAGAATTCATCCTAGAAAAATGGCTAGTATAGCTTGGCGGCAGTAAGCAGACCATTAAAAGCTACGAAAATTTGGCTGACCACAAGGCCAAAAAATGGTATGTGTATTTATGCCACATGGTACTAGGATTTATATAGCCCAAAACGGTTCAGATAAGCTTTTGTTTATGAATCAGCTCTCAGTAACCTATTTTTGACTATAGCGTTTCAGATCCTGTGAATGGTTAGCATAAATCAATTGCACTGAAGCTAATTCATCCAGCATTTATGCAACGTCAAAAACTTTATTTGTTTAGGAGAAAACATTGTGTTTAACATCTATTCCAGACGGCAAATTTTAAAAGTGGGTGGTAGCTTAATTGTAAGTGCTACAGCCACAGGAAGCTTTCCACTTATTCGTACTCTGGCTGCTGGCAGACCTAAAACTGTACTGAGGTTTAAGTTTACTCTTAAAGGCGGGGGGAAAGGTTCCTTTGACTTCAACACTGCTGCTCAATCCACTGTGACACTCAATACTTTTGGTAAAGAATACTCATACTTTGGCGCTGTGTCTCATTTCTGTTTATCAGGACGAGATCGTGATTTGAGAAATGAGAATGCTTCTTGGAAAGTAGTTCCAGGTCTTAAAGCTCCATTTCTCGGTCTTCCACCTTATACTCCAGGGGTTCTTAGCGGTGTTAATTATCCAAATGGATGTTCAACAGGAACAGTTAACGCCTGTTCAATTACTGTTGCTGTGCTTTACTTAGGAAATCTTGAACAACTTCCTGTAGTTTCTACAAACCCAAATTCCTACCAACTAATTGGCATTGACATCATTGATCCCAATGGGCAGCTAAATCGTATTGATGCTAAATATAGTAAAGTCATTGCTCTACGTCATAAAGTAGACAAATAGGGGTTCAGCCGGGATACGTGCAAAACAGGACACGTTGTAAATAAATGTTGCAGAGCGTGTTTTATTGATTTACTAGCTTGCTCATAGATGATATTGGGGCAATCAAAATTTTGCACAGTAAAATCAACTATTCACTTCAATAAGTCCCTCAAGCTAACCCATAAATAATCTAAACAAATGCACACCCAATCAACAGAAATCGACCTACTCACTCCATCTAGAGAATTACCTCTATATGGCAAGAGAATTTTAGTAACAGCACCGAGAAATTATGCTTCTAGGTTATCTGAACAAATCATCAAACAAGGTGGTTTACCTGTTCTCATGCCTACTATCGAAACCTGCTATTTATCAAACTACACTAAGTTAGATATTGCTCTGAAACGCATAAACGAATTTGATTGGATTGTCTTCACCAGTAGAAACGGTATCACTGCATTTTTTCAGCGGATGAATGATTTAAATATTCCCGTATCTGTAGTACAAAAATGTCACTTATGTGCATTAGGAGAAGATGCAGAAAGCTTATCATCCTTTTGTGGCAAAGTAGATTTAATCCCCACAGAATCTAGCCCAGCCGGAATTGTCGCAGAACTAGCGAAACTACCGGAAATTCACGAGAAAAAAGTGCTGATCCCGGCTCCAGAAGTTGTTGGTTTGCCTGAGCCTGATGTTGTACCCAATTTAATCACAGATTTGCAGAAATTGGGTATGAAAGTAACTCGCGTACCCACCTATATTACACAGGGTTTAAATAAAAATATCTACAGTATTGAATTAAACCTGATACATCAAGCAATAATCAATGTAATTGCCTTTAGTAGCACGGCGGAAGTAGAAAGCTTTTTGACAATGGTCAACTCACGAAGCGATTATGAACGTTGTATTATTGCATGTTTTGGCCCTTATACAACTGCCAATGCTCAAAAGTTGGGTATGAATGTCTCAATCGTGTCGAAAGATTATAGTTCATTTGAGGGATTTGCAGAAGCGATCGCAGAATTTTTTCCTCTCACTTCCAGCTCACATTAAGCGCATCAAGATGTAGAGTAGTCAATCACAATTAACTCTAGACTAGCTGCACATAAACTCGTAGTATCAGAAATGGAGTTTAAATTTAGCTAGGGATTGTTACATGGCAAGTTATAAGGTTACATTGCTTACTCCAAATGGAGAAAAAACAATTGAAGTTCCTGATGATGAGTACATCCTAGAAATCGCTAACGAGGAAAATGGGCTAGACTTGCCCTATTCTTGTAACGCTGGTTCTTGCTCTAGCTGCACTGGGAAGCTGATTTCAGGTACAGTTGACCAATCAGATCAGAACTTCTTAGACGACGAACAAATTGACGAGGGATGGGTTCTCACCTGTGTTGCGTATGCCACTTCTGACTGTGTTATCGAAACCAATCAAGAAGATGCGCTTAACGCTTAACTAAGAAATGTGGATTTAATAAAGAGCAAGTTTTGTAGGATGCGTTAGAACATTCGTCCTAGCGTACCTAAAATCTGAGGTGATGCGTTATCCTACCCAATAACATACTCTACAAGATTTAAAATTTTGCACTTTCCTAATAAATCTGTATAGGCTGAGTAATTTACACTAAAAAGCGCTCCCCTTTTGGAAAGCGCTTTTTATTTAATTTAATAAATAGCTAGCAGATATCAAGCGCAAATTAGCCAGATGATGCTAGATTAACTTTGACAACTTTATTCTTTTCTTCTTCAGCTTTGGGTAGCGTCAGGTTCAAGATGCCATCTTTATAATCTGCCGTGACATTGGTATTTTGAATCCGAGCAGGTAAAGGAATTACACGTTGGAATTTACCATAGTGGAATTCGCTTTTGATCACACCTTTATCTTCAGATTTAGCTTCAGACTTCCGCTCACCACTAAGGTATACAGCATTTTCTGTAACTTGCAAATCCAAGTCTTTAGCTTCAATTCCCGGAAGTTCTAGCTTCAGATGAATTGCATCTTCAGTTTCTTTTAACTCAGCAGCGGGAACTCTGGATAAACCTCTATCCAAAAATGCAGTTGGCAAAGTATCTTCATCAAATAAGCGATTGATTTGGCGTTGTATTGCGTTAAATTCTTGCCAGGGGTTCAAACGTACTAATGTCATATCTCTACCTCGGATAATCAGTATCTTTACTGTCCAACTAATTGAGGATTTAATTCCTTGCTTTGTTCTCATAGTATTGAAAAATAAAAGTGCTGTAAATTCGGTTTTTCTCACCTGATTTAGGAAGATTACCGAACCAAAAATCTACTTAATAGCAAGTGCGGTAATTTCAAATATTTATGTTCGGTAAATTCTACAAAAGCAGACTTTAAATATAGTAAATATATTTAGAATGTGGCTACAATCGTCACCCATACCCCTACTCTTAAAGCTTGTATGTGTAGCGTATCCTACGATTTTTTAGTATATTCGCGCGACTAATTATAATAATTCAACCTGTTGTATTTTTTTAATTTCACAGAGATAATAAGAGATTCCTAACAAACTGCTGATAACAAATATGTCAACAAGTTGGATTTACCTTATCTTTGCAATCCTCTTTGAGGTTTCAGGCACAACTTGCATGAAGTTATCGCAAGGATTTACTAGAATAGTTCCTTCGGTATTAATAGTTGTTTTCTATGGACTTTGTTTTACTTTTTTGACCTTTGCTCTCAAGAGACTTGAAGTGAGTGTGGCTTATTCTGTCTGGGCTGGATTGGGAACTATCCTAATTGCTATTATTGGTATTATCTATTTTCGTGAATCTACCACATTCATCAAACTTATGTCGATCGCCTTAATAATCATCGGAGTAATTGGCATAAATGCAAGTTGATGGCGGATAGGAATTAGGCGGCTCATAAAACATCGGGTTTACCAAAATATCCCACTACAAAACTTACTTTTCACTACTTTGCTGGGTTATGGGTTAAGTGGTGGGATAAGGGCAAACGCATCTAAATTACTCTTGATCGCAACGAAGGTTAAGAACCAACGAAAAAATCTTTCCTTTCGCGTTTGATTATTTTTTAAGCGCCAAAGCGATGCCTACGGCGGGCTATGCCAACGCTTAAAACCTTAGCAATAAGCAAGGGGTTAATAACATTATTTTTGATTTTATTGAGAATAAATCTTGCTTATTGATATGATGCGGCTGCCCTGGCGATCACCTTGACAAAATTTTGCTATCAAAGTGATCAGCTTATAACCAAAAAATTTTGGCTTTTTCCAACTCGTTTGTAACTAATATTTTTGGATTTGATGGGCTATTCCATCTATTAGCTCCTGTTGAATTGTAGTAGGCTTCAACTAAGATCAATATAGAGTACTAGTGCTTTCGATCAACTTAGGAGGCAACACCTCACTAAACAATAATTCCTGTAACTCTACACCTTCTGTTCGGCTCCAATCCTTAACCAATTCAGCTATCATTGTAATCGTAGCAGTTAGCACAACTCCAGCATCATGCATCCGCTGCCGCGCTAAATCTTCCGAGAGATGGAATGGTGAACCAGAGGCATCCATCACTGCTTGAACACTATAGCCTTCACGCACTGCGCTAATCGCCGGAAAAACTAAGCAAACATCCGTAGTTATACCAGCCAAAATTAAATTAGTACGATTTGTATTTTTGACTGCTTTGACAAAATTCTCATCATCCCAAGCATTTACGATACCCGCACGTTTAACTCTTACCTCGTATGCTTCAGGTAGCAATTCTGCTAGAGTAGTCATTAGCTTTCCTTGAAACCGATCCTCTTGGCTACTTGTCAAAACTACAGGTATCTTAAGCACCTTTGCCACTTTTGCAAGGGTAAGAGTATTCTTTTCTACCTCGGTCAGAGGTAAGTTTTTAATCAGCTTCATAGTGCCAACTTGATGATCAATCAGAAGCATAGCCGAGTTTTCTTGAGTAAAGTCAAAATATTTCATTGTCCTGTTTTCCTGTATTGTTGTCATTAATGCAAACAGTTCAAATCATTAGAAAGAATGTATTAAATAAACCCAGTAGTCAAGATTTTGCCTGAGTAGATACATTTATTAGTCTGCTACGTTGACCACTGAGAACCGCTATAGATATCTCTAGACTTTATTCTTAAACGAACTTCAGATATTGCACAAGTAGGAACACTTATGTACGTACCATCCAATCTAAAATATGGCTCAATCACCTAAAATCCTTGAATCACATCCTTATTTACGGCAGACACTTGAACTGGTTTCTGACAAATGGGTTACAGTAATCATTTACGTTCTATCACAAGGTACGAAACGCTATGATGAGTTGCATAGAGAAATTGGAGACGTTTCGCAACGAATGCTAACCCGTACTCTGCGTGATTTGGAAAGGGATGGTCTTGTGAAGCGCAAAGTTTATCCTACTAATCCTCCTACTGTAGAGTATTCCTTGACATCGCTGGGAGAAACGTTAGTTGAGCCACTCCGGCTACTGTGTCAATGGTCAATAGCTCATTTTCAGGAAGTAGAAAAGAACAGAGAAAGCAAAGACAATCATGTAGAAAGATAAATTATCATTGTTCAATTCATCAAACACTTTTTGGAAATTTCACTGGGAAGCAAAATTTGTGTCCCATTTATTGTCAAATTCCCAGTCGCTGCACTGGTGGTGGGATAGCCACTTACTTAGAAAGCGTATTAGCTCAAAATTTATTAAACCCAGCAGAACGACGGTAAAGTAACCAAATAAACAAAGGTGAACCCAGCAAGGCGGTGACGGAACCTACTGGTAGTTCTACTGCTCCTAATCTAGAGAGTAAATCTGCAAAAGTCAGTAACCATGCACCTGCAAGGGCGGAAAGTGGCAAAACAAAGCGATGATCTGTACCAACGATCAGGCGGACAGCGTGAGGGACAACAAGACCAACAAATCCAATCAAGCCACTGATGCTGACTGCACCTGCGGCTAAGAGAGTAGCAATACCACCAATCAACAGGCGCGATCGCGTCAATGAAATCCCCAAACCCACAGCTAAATCATCACCCAAAGCCAGCACATTTACCGATCGCGCTAGCAAGCATCCCCCTAGCAATGCAACGATAATGTAAGGGCCAGTCGTCGCAATTTCTTGCCAACCGCGTCCGTTGAGACTACCAACTAGCCAACTCAGCGCGATTTGAATTTGACCGTCTTCAGCTAAAAGCAGCAATGTACTTTGTACAGCACCAAATAAAGAACTCACCGCCACTCCGCCTAAAATCAACCGCTCAACAGAAATTCCCGACCCCGCACGACCGAGCAAAATCACGATCGCTGAAGTTAAAATTGCTCCTATCCACGCTGCTAAAGGAATTGCGATCGGGAATATTTGCCACACGATCATCACAATCACAATTAATCCTGCACCCGCTGAAATGCCCAAAATAAATGGATCAGCAAGACTATTGCGTAACATTCCTTGCAGCAAGGCTCCTGACATTCCCAAGGCTGCGCCGACAAGGAGAGCAGCTGTAATCCGCGGGAGGCGCAAATCCCAGAGAATTGTCTGTTTAACCGGATCGCCTTTGCGGAGTATGGCTTGCCAAAATTCCGACATACTTAAGGGTACTGCTCCTTGAGAAAGCGACAGCGCTAGCGTTACCACCAGTGCTGTACCAAAGAGTAAAACAGCCCAAAATACGCGGTGTTCAGTAAAAATTGTCTGAAATGGTCTAGTCAAATTTAGATATGTATTTTTTTTTAATATAATAGACCTCTTGCAAAAGTCCCTAACACCCCACCCCCAACCCCTCCCCGCAAGCGGGGAGGGGAGACAAAGCGTAGCTTTGGCGGGGTGGGGTTCTTATTTTTGATTTATGCAAGAGGTCTAATCTGTCCCAAACACAGATGCATTGGAGATGGGGCATTGGGCATTGAGCAGGAAACAGAGGGAGTTAAAATTTAAACGTTGAGCTTCTGAGGGTAGATGTTGAGCTTCTGAAGGTGGACGTTGAGCTTCTGAAGGTGGACGTTGAGCTTCTGAAGGTGGACGTTGAGCTTCTGAGGGTGAATGTTGAGCTTCTGAGGGTGAATGTTGAGCTTCTGAGGGTGAATGTTGAGCTTTTGAGGGTGGATGTTGAGCTTCTGAGGGTGGACGTTGAGCTTCTGAGGGTGGACGTTGAGCTTCTGAGGGTGAACCTTTAAGTTTTAACTTCCCATTTTTAATGCTCAATACTCCACTACGTCAACTCCAGCCCACCTTGATAACCGGTGACAATGCGGCTACCATCCTTGAGGATGTGTACTTCTATCTGATCGCTAGCCCAAGTAATCTGGTCTTGGAAAGCTGGGTTTAACACATGAACCCGTTGATTGCTAGAAGAGACTGGAGAGTTGGGAGAATTAATTGCCAGAGATTGTACAAAAGGCCCGTCAATCAAGATATCGAGTTGTTCTAACAATGCTTGAGAACCTGGCGGTGCAGATTGGGACTGTAGCTGCTTAAGAGTGAACCCAGTAAAAGACATTACATTTAATCCAGCAGCTTTTACCTTCTGAGCTAAAGACGCCAGTGCAGTTGCTTGCCAAAACGGTTCTCCACCAGAGAACGTTACACCCATATTGCGGGGATTGCTGAGAATATTCTCGGCAAGGGTATCAACAGCAATCAATTGGTTAGCTTTAAATGACCAAGAGTCAGTATTAAAGCAGCCAGGACACTCACGAAGACAACCTTGTACCCAGACGACTGCACGACAACCAGGGCCATTAACTTCTGACTGATCAACGTAACCCATAATATTGAGATAGCTAGGGGGAATTTCTCTGAGTGCTAGCGATGGGTCAGTTGGCTTAATTTCCATCTCTTTAATTCCTTTTAGCAGTTGCCTGTTAACCGTTAACTATAGCGAATCTCCAGTTATATAACTGTGACTAATGACTAATGACTAATTGACTAATTCCTGAAAAACTTTAGGGGGTTTGGAAAAGTCCGCTTTAACTTACTAGACTGAAGTTAGTTGCCCAACTAGCATTGACCGTCCCATAGATAGAATAGATGACTCAACAAACTTCTAGAATTTGTATCCTTGGCGGAGGCTTTGGTGGTCTCTACACAGCCCTGCGCTTAAGCCAGTTACCTTGGGAACCTACGCAAAAACCCGAAATTGTTCTGGTAGATCAAAGCGATCGCTTCTTATTTTCTCCCTTACTTTACGAATTACTCACTGGTGAACTGCAAACCTGGGAAATTGCCCCGCCGTTTGAAGAACTTTTACAAGGCACAGGGGTGCGTTTTTATCAAGGGGTTGTGTCTGGAATTGACATCGACCAGCAACGGGTAAATGTACATGAAGGGCCGGAAATCCCTTACGACCGATTAGTGCTGACGCTAGGAGGTGAGACACCGCTAGATTTAGTACCTGGTGGGACAGCCTACGGCTACCCATTCCGCACAATCTCTGATGCCTATCGTTTGGAAGAACGCCTGCGATTTTTAGAAGAATCGGATGCTGATAAAATTCGGGTGGCGATCGTTGGGGCTGGCTACAGTGGTGTAGAGTTAGCCTGTAAATTAGCCGACAGACTAGGGGAAAGAGGACGCTTTCGGATCATTGAAATCGCTGACCAAATTTTGCGAACTTCTCCAGAGTTTAACCGGGAAGCAGCAAAGAAAGCTTTAGATGCCCGTGGCGTATTTCTTGATTTAGAAACCAAAGTTGAATTAATAGAGCAAAATACCATTTCCCTAGAATACAAAAACCAGTTAGACACGATTCCCGTGGATTTGGTAATTTGGACTGTGGGAACCAGGGTTGCGCCTGTAGTCAAATCTCTTCCCCTCAAGCAAAACCAGCGTGGTCAAATCAAAACTACATCCAATATGCAAGTCCTTGATCATCCAGAAATCTTTGCCTTGGGAGATTTAGCAGACTGTCATGATGCTGAAGGACAGCAAGTCCCCGCCACCGCACAAGCGGCTTTGCAACAAGCTGATTATACTGCTTGGAATATCTGGGCAACTCTGACTAATCGCCCTTTACTTCCCTTCCGCTACCAACAGTTAGGAGAAATGATGACACTAGGAATAGACAACGCCACTCTCACTGGTTTGGGAATTAAACTAGATGGGCGCTTGGCATACGTCGCCCGGCGTATTGCCTATTTATATAGATTGCCAACTTTAGACCATCAGCTTAAAGTTGGTTTTAATTGGCTAGTCCGTCCGATCATAGAAACACTTTCTCGGTAACTTGAGGTTAGTCATTAGTCATTAATGACTCTTCCCAGTCCCTATTCCTCAGTTCCCAATCCCCAATTCAATCAAACTTTGATGGAACAACCGAAAGTTATTTTTTTAGATGCTGTGGGCACACTTTTCGATGTTAAAGGCGGTGTGGGTGAAGTTTATAGTCAGATAGCACAGGAATTTGGCGTTACAGTTTCAGCCGAAACTTTAAATACAACGTTCATCCAAAGCTTTAAAGCAGCGCCGCCGCCGATATTTCCAGATGCAGAACTGCAAGATATTCCTCAGCGCGAGTTTGATTGGTGGCGGATAATTGCCCTGAACACTTTTGAAGGTGCAGGTGTTCTCAAAAAATTTTCTGACTTTTCGGCTTTTTTTAGCGAACTTTACATCCACTTTGGCACTGGCGAACCGTGGTTTGTCTATCCCGATGTCTTACCAGCTTTAGCCAACTGGCGGCAGTTGGGAGTTAGCTTGGGGGTGCTGTCGAATTTTGATTCGCGGATTTACTCAGTATTGCAAAGTTTAGGGTTGAGAGAGTTTTTTACCTCCGTCACCATTTCTACCCAGGTACGCGCAGCTAAACCCGATCCTCAAATTTTTGCTATTGCCTTAGACAAACATAAATGTTCTCCAGAGGCAGCATGGCATATTGGCGATAGCATTATAGAAGACTATCACGGAGCTAAAGCAGCTGGACTCAGAGGTGTTTGGATCAACCGTGGAAAATGAAGGAGATATTTTGACGATCACTATTTTTTCTAGCGCCTCAAATGGACGCGATGCCTGCGGTTGTCACTGAGCGGCTGGTGAGCGCACTTGTACTGAGCGGCTTGCCTTGAGCGTTCGCGCAGCGTCTCGCAGAGAAGCCGAAAGAAGCCGAAGTAATAGAACCATGCCGAAGTGCGGGCTGTGACGCTCCTGCATCGCTCTAAGAGAAGCCATGCCGTTGGCGTTCGCGGAGCGTGTCGCAGACAAGCCTCTCGTTCGCGTTAGCGTCTCTGAAAGAGAAGAGAAGGCTTTACGCTACGCTATCGTTGACGCCATTTTGTTAGAATCTCAACACAATTGATCTCACAGAAAACACAGCATATACTCAACAGCTGATAATACTAATAATTCATAGTAGTTATGTCAGCACGCCAAACGCCTCAAAAGATTACTTTTGGGCTTTGTTTACTTAGTTTGAGCTTGAGTGCGATCACTTGCTCGTCAAAGTCTCAAGTATTCACAAAGACAAAACCCATCCAACAATCCATCACAAATGAAAATACCGCAGTATTAGCCTCCGTCCCAACAAAAGAAGATAAAGCAATCCCTAAATACGAACACATTTTTGTCATTATTGAAGAAAATAAGTCCTACGATCAGATTATTGGCAACTCCAATGCACCAATAATCAATCAACTAGCAAAAACTTACGGCTTTGCTAGCAACTTCTACGCTGAAGTTCATCCCAGCGAGGCTAACTACGTCGCTATTTTAGGTGGTAGTACTTTTGGTATCCATGACGATGACGCTTTTTATTGTCAGGTTGGTAGTTTCGACATGTTTTGTCATAATTTTCAAAAATCTGACTATGTTAGTCACACTATCGCCTCTAAAAGCTTAATTGACCAACTAGAACAGAAAGGTCTGACGAGTAAGGGATACTTTGAAGACATCCCCACCCCAGGTTCTAAAGCAGTTGTTGCTCCTAGCTGGAACCGTGCGCTGTATGCCTCAAAGCATAACGGTTTTATCAACTTCAAAAAAGTACAAGACGATCCTAATTTGTCAAGCAAGATTGTGGGTTTTGACCAGCTTGCTACTGACCTGAAAAGCGGCAATATTCCGAATTACAGCCACATTATACTTAACCAATGCCATGAAATGCACGGTTTACAAGAATGTCCCAATCTGCAACAACTAATTAAAACTGGTGACACAATGATTGGTGAAGTTGTCAAACAAATCACCACCTCAAAGCTTTGGGCTGCGTCAGGGAATAATGCGATCGTCATTACTTGGGATGAAGATAACAATCCACGCAACAAAAAAGGCACTCAAGGTTGTTGCAGTTTTGACCCCAAAAGTAATGCTAACTTTGGTGGTGGTCACATTGCAACCATTGTAATTACTAATCACGGTTCACGGAGTGTAGTAGATAAAACACCCTATAATCACTACTCACTGTTGCGAACCACCGAGGATGCTTTTGGGATCTACGAATACCTGAATCTGGCGGGCGATACAGCCAAAGGAGTCAAGCCGATGACACGCCTGTTTGCTAAACAAGAATAGGAATAGAGAAATGGGGGAGATAAGGGAGAAATAACTAATGCTCAATACCCAATGCCCAATGCTGCCCCAACACTCGTATGATCAAAATATCAGGAAAACATAACAGCCAGATTTTTACCGCAAAACATGGGCAGTATTTGGGAAATCGATTTTTACTCCCGTCCGATTTTGGACGCTAATCAGAAAAAAATTTGGGAAGTCTTAGTCTGCGAAAGTCCCTTGGATATCAGCACAAAAGCAGATTCTTTGTTTCGCTATGCTCAATATTGTCCTAGTACCCAGGTAAATTCGGGCTGGTTGCGGACAGCATTGCAGGAGGCTATTAACCAAGCTGGGAAAGCACCAATTAAAATCCGCTTTTTCCGCCGCCAAATGAACAATATGATTACTAAAGCCTGCCAAGATATAGGCATTCCCGCCCAGCCAAGCCGCCGCACTTTGGTTCTCAACCAATGGTTAGAACAGCGGATGGAGGAAGTGTATCCTCAAGAACCAGGGTATCAAGGGGGGACTAATCCCTCAGTCCGCTTGGAAAAACCTTTGCCGCAACGTTTACCAGATGCTTTGGAAGGACAGCAGTGGGTATTTGTTACCTTAGATGCTGCGGATTTGGCAGAAATGCCAGAGTGGGAAATTGGCTTTGGTGAAGCTTTCCCCTTAGAGTTGGCGCAAGTTTCACCCGAAGCCCGTATTCCTGGTATTTTGATTTTCTCACCGAGAGCGTTGCCCTTGGCAGGCTGGATGTCTGGTTTGGAGTTGGCTTTCTTAAGATTTGACACCAGGGAAGAGGCGAGATTGCTTTTAGAAACTGGTGTAACTGAAAGCTGGATTGTGGCAAATATCAAAAAATCTCAAATCTTAGCAGAAGCCAAAGGTTTTGAAGAAGCCAAGCAAAAAGCTAACGGAGTGCATTTTATCGGTGTACAGTCTAATCCCAAAGCAGAATCTTTTGCTGGTTTTTGGCTGTTGCAAGAGGTTAATCTCTGAAAATAGGCATTGGGCATTGACCAAACAGGGTATGGGGCATGGGGCATAGGGCACTTGTACTGAGCATTGCCGTAAAGCCTGCAGCATAGCTACGCTTAGGGCGCAGCCCAAGGTAGAGAAGTATGGGGCATGGGTAGAGAATGACTAATGATTAAGAACTGAAAATAGCGATCGCTAAGATACGTCAAGACATGGCGATGATTTGGGATAATTAACTGCGTCCATCAGCGTTGATCTGCGGTTCCAAATCGCAACTGCAAAGACACGCTGATGATTTTTTGATAGTTATCTGCGTCCATCAGCAAAAAGTGCGATCGCACTTTCAAGAGACAGCGTTGATATGCGGTTCAAAATCTACAATGCACTAAGGCTCATGGGTTCTGAAAATTTGTCACAAGATACACTAGCAGAACAATTGCTGGAACTAGCGATAAAATCTGGAGCAGAAGCTGCTGAGGTTTATCAATCGCGATCGTTTTCTCGTCCAGTGTTTTTTGAGGCAAACCGACTCAAACAGCTAGAAACCAACCAATCTGAGGGCACAGCACTACGGCTTTGGCGAAACGGGCGTCCGGGACTCACGGTGGCTTACGGTTCTGTCTTAGCCGAAGTAATGGTGGAAAAAGCTCTGGCACTGAGTCAATTGAATCAACCGGAAACAGTAGAATTAGTCTCTAACTTTCAGCCTGAGTACCCAGACTTGGGGGAAAGTGTGCCGATAGAGGTTTTGGTAGACTGGGGCAAAGAAGCGATCGCACTCATCCGCGATGCCTATCCAGATGTTGTTTGCAATGGTGACTGGGAATGTGATATTGAAACTACTAGACTAATCAATACCAAAGGTTTAGATTGTCACTACACCGACACTACCCTCAGTTGCTACATCTCAGCAGAATGGGTGCGTGGCGATGATTTTTTGAATGTTGCCGATGGACAAACTCAGCGCAGCGAACTGCACCCAAAGAAATTAGCTAATCAAATTTTACAGCGGTTAATTTGGGCCAGAGAAAATATTTCACCTCCTACTGGTCGCATCCCGGTTTTATTCACTTCTAAAGCCGCCGATATGCTTTGGGGTACTGTGCAAGCAGCTTTGAATGGTAAGCGAGTTTTAGAAGTAGCTTCGCCTTGGGCAGAACGCATGGGTAATCCAGTAGTTGCACCTAGCCTCACCCTCTACCAAGACCCGGAAGCCGGCCCTTACAGTTGTCCTTTCGATGATGAAGGCACTCCGACTAAACCTTTAGTATTTATCCAAAACGGGACTTTACAGAATTTCTATGGCGATCGCACCACCGGACGTCAATTGAAGACTGACACGACTGGAAATGGTTTTCGCCCTGGTTTAGGCAGCTATCCCACTCCTGGTTTATTTAATTTTCTGATTCAGCCAGGTTCGGCATCACTACCAGATTTGATTCAACAACTAGATAATGGCTTGATTGTGGATCAAATGTTGGGTGGTGGCGGCAGTATTTCTGGAGATTTTTCGATTAATGTTGATTTAGGCTACCGTGTGCAAAATGGTCACGTAATTGGGCGCGTTAAGGATACGATGGTTGCAGGTAATGTCTACACAGCCCTCAAGCAATTGGTTACACTAGGCAATGATGCTGATTGGAATGGTTCTTGTTATACTCCATCTCTGATAGTAGAAGGGCTATCCACTACGGGGAGAAACAATTAAATAATTCGTAATTCCTAATTGAAGACAGTGCTTGTGTAGTAGCGAATTATATCTGTCAATGACTTTTAAAACATTCTCTAAGATTCCAGTAACAGCTTTTTAGTAGAGACTTGTAGTCCAAAATCTAAAATCGTTCGGCTGAGGCTCACGGCGAAGTCTGAAATCCCAAATTGCTATGAATCAGCGCTTTCGCACCCTGGTAGCAGCCTAAAAGAGGTTTAGCGATCACCAAAGCTTGTGTGATGTATTATAGCAATCGCCAGATTGGTTAGGACACTAAGCTCAGGACGTGTTCCATCGCCATCCGCAAGGTAGGGAAGTACTCCAGTTGCTTGCGGATAC
>NZ_JBALGC010000154.1:0-127109 GCF_036916575.1 Nostoc sp. | reverse complement strand
ACTGTTCGTTACTTAAGTCTCCTCGGTTCATCTTTACTACATAGCGATCGCCTATTTTTTTAGGATACAACGAGTTTGAAAACACGCCCTAGCCCGTCGTAGACATCGCCAATAGAAAAATGCGATCGCAGCATTGACGCAATTGGGGAAGGCTGCGCTAGATTGGGAGTGCCAGGTACGAGCATGATGACTTGTCGTTAATAGCCTAGATCGGGGCTAAAACTCCCATGAAATTGTGCCCAACACAGTCAACGGCGCACCGGGATAGATGATGTTTCTTGACTGACTAGTTTCGTAGTATTTCTCATCGAAGAGATTCTTGATATTGATTGCAGCCTTCCAGTTATTGCGTTTGTAATAAAGTGCCGCATCTGTTCGGAAGTAGCTGGGTAACACAACACTGTTATCCAACTCAGCCTCTCTATCTCCCACATAATAGAGTCCCAATCCAAATCCCAAACCTTGTAGCTTTCCCTTTAGAATTTCATAGGTTGTCCACAGACTAGCAGTATTCTTCGCCACATTGGGGAACAAATTCCCAACTGGGAATAGATTGTCTTTGGTGATTTCAGCATTGGTATAAGCGTAAGAGCCAATAATTTTCCAACCGATCAGAATTTCGCCTGTAACATCAAGTTCAACGCCTCGACTACGTTGCTCTCCAACTTGAATGGAAAAATTAGGATTGTTGGGATCATCTGTCTGAACGTTTGTTTTTGTAATCTGGTAAGCCGCTAATGTTGCAGATACTCTATCGCTCACATCGGCTTTGATACCCACCTCGTATTGTGTACCTCGTGTCGGCTCAAACGTAGAACCGTTAGCTGATTTCCCAATGGTTGGAACAAAAGAACTGCTATAGCTAGCGTAGAGAGAAATTGGCGGTATGGGCTGGTAGACAAGACCCACCCGAGGACTGAAAGCTTGGTCAGATTGACTGGTACTGGTTCCGGCAAGTACATCTTTATTTTCCTGATCCGAAAAGTCGAAGCGTCCTCCGACTAGTAGCTTCAAATTGTCTAACAGGCTAATCTGATCTTGAAGATAAAGCCCTAAACTATTGGTGCTGAATTGGATATTGAGGCTAACTGGAAGACCAGTAGGGATGGGAGTGTTGTAATCTGGATTAAAAATGTCAATTGGTGGCAAGTCAGCAGACTTGACTATGTATGGACCAGTGTTTCTGTTCAACTTCAACCCGATAAGGGATTGATGCCTAATTGACCCAGTTGTAAACTTCCCTGTGACCTCAGTTTGCAGGTCGTAGTTATCAGTTGGAAATCTATCATTAATAAAACCCCGCTCAAGGAATCGGTTGTCGAGCAAATCCCCTGGATTCGCGTAGCGATCGCCTTCCTGAGTGGAGGTGATGAAAAGGGCATTGCGTAGCTGCCAATTATCGCTAAACCGATGTTCTAATGTATAACTACCTTTGTAAATTGTGGTGTGTTGGTATGCTTGAGGAAAGCCTAAGAATCGACTAATCGGAATTGGGGCTGGTCTGTTGCCAATAGCAGGTATGCCTCGATCAAGAACAGCATCACTGTTGAGATACTCAAAATCAAAGTTTAGTTTTGTATTGGTACCAATTTTCTAGGTTAGAGATGGCGCGATGAAAATCCGTTCGGAGTTAACAAAGTCACGAAAACTCCCGGAGTTTTGGTAAGCAACATTTAAGCGATATAACAAAGTTTTGTCTGTATTCAGCGGACCAGAGATATCTAAAGTTGGTCGATAAAAATCGTAACTTCCGGCGGTAAAGTCAGCAGCGTAATAAGGCTCACTTAGCGGCTGCTTCGTAATAATGTTGATAATCCCACCCGGTTCTGCCTGACCAAAAAGCACTGACGCAGGTCCCTTAAGAACCTCTACCTGTTCCACGTTTGCTATTTCTGGTACGGTGTAGAAGTTGGTATCACGGAATCCATTTCTAAAATTTCCATCCTGACCGAAACCACGAAGGATATAACCACCAGATCCTGCACCCCCGAAGTTACCCGCTTGTGTAACGCCACTTACGTTTTGCAGTGCATCTTGTAGCCGCACTGCCCTTTGGTCTTCTAACACCTGCCGGGGCACCACCTGAATCGAGGCGGGAATGTCACGCAGAGGGGTATCGGTTTTGGTCGCAGTGGAAGCATTTGATACACGGTATCCATCTTGCTCCCCCGTCACCACCAACTCAATTGGCTGATCACTTTGTGCTGATGGTTGCTCAGGCTGGGTTTGGTTAGTTGGCTGCTCTGGTTTTGGTTGCTGTCCTTGTGTTGATATGCCTACAGGCGTGAAGCCAAAAATCAAACCCTCATTACTGTCAAATAATTCAACTTTGGGTATACCTGCTTCCCCGTCACTGCTATCTGAATATTATTCGCATTCACCTGAGTCACTACAACTGAAACAATTTCCTTGGTTGGGCGATCGCTGCGAAATTCATTCTTCCCCTCTGGCAATACCAGCACCGCATTCGGAATCTCAGCAATCAAACTATTACTTTCACTCTTGATAACAGGTTTAAGTGCTTCCCCTGTCTGTGTTTGGAGAATTAATTCAATCCCTGTACTTGTGGAATTAACTTTAATGCCTGTAATTTTGATAACTGCTAACTCAGGTTGCTGTACGAGCAATTGTGTAGCACTTGTTGAGTAATTTAATATATCTCGAACTCTGCGTAATTGCTGAGTTTGCTTTCCCAGTGCTGGTTGTGTAAACAAGGCAATGACTGCCAAAATAATCCCTACCACACTCATCCCGCACACTTTTTCTGACTGCATATATTCACTCCTCAAAACTGGCAAATACTTTATAGAGAAAATTTGCCAATTAATTTCTGGGATGAGTTTACCATCTGCTCTGGTTAATGAGATATTTTATTATTAACCTAAAGACACTAAGCTTAAATGCGTCCTTACAAATTCCAATTGCGACGGAAATGAAAGAAGCCTTCCAGAAACTCTTGCAAAGCAAGATTGCTATTTAACTTTTGCTTACTCCACTCTCTTGCAGTTTCTTCCAGAATTTCTGAGAAACTAGGATAGACGGAGAATAGATTTGCTAAATCTTTGATTTTAATCTTTTGTGACATTGCCAAAGCAATCAAATTAATTAATTCTCCAGCTTCTGCCCCAAATATCGAAGCTCCCAAAATTTCACCGTTGTGTAGCACAATTAATTTACATATACCAGTGGTTTCATTCTGAAGTTGGGCTGCTGCCACTGTTTTAAAATACTGTCGCAAAACTAAAATTTCATCTCGACTAAATTGGCGTTTTGCCTGGGCCTCTGTCAAACCTACTTGCGCCACCATCGGTACAGAAAACATCACCCAAGGAATGGAGTGATAATTTACTTTTAACCTGGGGAAAAAGAGTGCATTGTTCAGAGCAATTTTTGCTTCATAATTAGCGATATTGGCAAAGTCGTAACCACCAATTACATCACCACAAGCGTAAATGCGGTGGTTAGTGGTTTGCAGTTTATCATTCACCACTAAACTACGCCGATGCCATTTCACACCTACCGTTGCCAAATTTAGGGATTCAAGATTCGGTTGTTGTCCAGTCGCCACTAAAATTTCATCAGTTTCAATGGCTTTATCTCCTGCTTGAATCCACTTTTTATCCTCAATCAGCCTCACCTGAGTTACTGGTTTATCAGTGAGGACGCACACAGCTTCAACTTCCAACTGTGCCTGAAGCAGTATGGCTATCTCAGGGTCAAGATGGGGTAGAACATAGGAATGCTTGACTACCAGCGTCACACTGCAACCAAACCGGGCTAAAGTTTGAGCGATTTCAATGCTTTGGGGAATCCCGCCAATAATTACCCAATTTTTGGGTAATGTCGCTCCTTGTAAGGATTGCCAAATATTAGATAGGGTAAAGTAGCCAGTGGCTTGCAATCCTTCAATCTCTGGAATTTCTGGATGCGAACCACTGGCTAGCAAATAGGTACGGGCGCGTAGTAGGCGATTATTAACGGCAAAAGCCAGTTGGGGTGAAGATTGAAATTGACCATTGCCAACGATGACATCTACCCCCAGCGCAGCTAGGATGGCTGGAGAATGCTGTTCTTTGAGATTTGAGGCGACGCATTGAGCATACAGCATCGCTTCTTGCCATGCCATAGATATGTGGCATTCTTCTGAGGTATTAGTGTGTATGGCATGAATACCAAAACCAGTAGCATCATTCAACTTCTGCGCCAGTTTACCGATTTCGGTAAGAACATGGTGATAAGTAAACCCGTAGTCTACTTTAGGTTCCACCAGGGCAACTGTAGCACGTAGTTGGGTTGCAGCGAGGGCAGCGTAGTATCCAGCAAGACTGCCGCCAATAATTACGACATCGTAGTCAACGGTCACGTGAATTTAGAGTTAGGAATTATGAGTTAGGAATTATGAGTTAGGAATTATGAGTTAGGAGTTAGGAGTTAGGAGTTAGGAGTTAAAACCTTTCTTCAACTTATAACTCTTAACTTATAACTTATAACTCCTAACCTCTTTTAGGGCTGTTAGTAAGCGTTGGTTATCGAACTCTTCACGTACAGCAACACGGAAAAAGCGATCGCCTAGTTCTTTAAAGCTAAGGCAATCGCGGATTAAAATCTGGTGATACTTGAGTAATTGTTGCTGTAAGTGCGAAGTAGATTCTTGGGACTCAACCAGTAAAAAGTTAGCAGCACTTGCTTGGGGTTGCAATCCTGGGATTTCAGCTAAACCCTGAAAGAGTTGGTTTCGTGCAGGTGGTAGCCATGCCCAGGTTTGCTGCTGAAACTCCGTATCCTGGAGTGCCGCAATTGCCGCCGCCGCCGCTAGCGTGTTTACAGGCCAGGGGTCACGCCATAGCTGCCATTTAACTAGGCAGTCGGGGTGTGCGATCGCATATCCTAATCGTAGTCCTGGGAGACTGTAAAATTTGGTCAGCGATCGCAATATTACTAAATTTGCATATTCCTGTACCACCGGAATCAGGCTTTGTTCCTCATCGGGTGGCACAAAATCCATAAATGCTTCATCCACCACGACTAAAGCAAATTGCTCCAGGTAGGGCAAAATAGAGTCCCGCAAAAATAGCTTTCCGGTTGGGTTGTGGGGATTATTCAGGAGTAGTCCTTTATCTAAAGTCCCTAAAGTTCTCAGTGCCAAAAGCTGGCGCACCCTGCGGGAAGCCGCAGAAGCGTCTACAGACTTCTCTGTTTGTTCCTTGTCAACAATCAATGACGAATCACCAGTGACTAATGACAAAGGACACTCCAGCACTTTAGCGTTGTACGCCCTCAGGGTTCGGTAGTAGTCGCTAAAGGCTGGAGTTATTAAAGTTGTCGCGGCTAACTGGGCTAATTCCCTACCGATTAAGGTGAGTAATTCTGCGGAGCCGTTACCCGGCAGAATCCACTCACGCGGCAGTTGATGGAAGTGACTGAGAGCTAGTCTCAGTTCACTATAATTTGGGTCTGGATAGTGCTTAAGATTACCAATTTGGGACTTAATAGCAGCGATCGCGCTATTTGGAGGCCCTAACGGACTGATACTAGCAGAAAAATCCAGAATCGCATCAGGGGGACAGCCAGCCAGTGCTGCTGCCCAGGCTAAATTTCCCCCATGTGCAGGTTGCCGCATTAAAAAAGGGTTCCCGAAGACAGAACCTATGATTTTGGGGGTGCTACCTTTTCTCTAAACAGTTTTCCTGCCGAGAAGGCAGGAACTCTCGTCGCTGGAATTTCCATCTTTTCATTTGTTTTCGGGTTGCGACCTTCACGGGCTTTACGTTCCCGTGATTCAAATGAGCCAAATCCCACCAACGTTACCTTATCACCAGAGGAAACCGCTTCAATAATCGTTTCCAAAGCGGCAGTTAAAACTGCATCCGCTTGTTTCTTGGTAACACTAGCCTTTTCAGCTACGGCATCAACTAATTCACCTTTATTCATGTCAAACTCCTGAAGGTTTACTTGAGATTCTTTACGGATGCACCTTGATACATCTGTACTGAAATCTCGGTTCGTGGAAATACAAAAATCATCCTTTGGGAGTATCTTTACTCAAAACGGCTGTACATCCCATCGGCTCGACTTTTCAATGAATCATTCTAAGGTGTTGTAGCCTGATGTGGATAGATGAAACCATTAATTTATATAGATTTCAGGATTTTTTGTAATTTTAGGGTAGTTGTTTCCCTAAAAACCACCCCAAAACTAGGAAAAAATACTTAGTAAATCCCGCAATTGCTAAGAAAACAGGGAAGTGGGGAGATTGGAGATGATTAGCATTTGTTGGGATTCATTACCGATGGTGAAGAGTTATTACTGAAATTAATTAATATTTATGAAAAATAGTTTGTAGTAAGCACTTTAGTACTTAAAGAATAAAGACTTCAGTCCTTACTATGAACTTGCTTACCCATCAATCCAGATATTCATACAGTCAATTGAGGAAAGTCTGTGCGCCGCGCTGCAAATAACAAACAGGCTTGGATCTCTTCTGGCTCTAAATCAGGAAAATTCTCTAAAATTTCGGCTGAACTCACATTTTCAGCGAGCATCTCTAAAATATCACTTACACGGATTCGTATTTCTCTAGTACAAGGGTGACCTCCGCATTGCCCAGGATTTTGGGTAATTCGGCTCATTAGACTAGCTAGAGTCTTTCATCACTAGAAATTTTTTGTTGCACCCAAACCCGAAAAGCGCGAGTAGTAGCAATTTCCCCATTCTTCTTCGCTTCTTGGATAAATCGAGGAATCTCCTTCACTGGCACAGGCGCAAAAGTAGGGCTGGTTTCGACTTCTGAATACTGCCCATCTGCAAGAGTGTAGACTCGCAACACACTGCCGTTATAACGCCAAAATTCTAGGACTCCCATCGCAGCATAAAGCCTCAGCTTGTCTATTGCAGACCTGGAATATTCTACCTCTAGCACCAGGTCAGGGGGCGGGTCGGTGGCTATGTCAATATTTTCTTTATCTCGAACTAGCGCTTCATTTTGAATATAGTAGCTACTATCTGGCTCGGCTCCCTTCTCTAAATCATCTCGCGTTAAAGTTAATGAACCAGCACGTCTAATTTCCCAGCCTAACTCTTCGCACAGGACAACAACAAAACCTTCAATTACACGGTTTGAGTTCTCGTGCGGCATTTGTGGGGTCATAATTTCTATCGTTCCATTGTCATAAGCAAATAGGGAATTACGTTCTGAACCCATTTCAGCCAGCATGGTTTTAAATGTTTGCCAGCTAATGTTATGGAGTAAAACCCTATTTTCTGCGGATGTTGTTATTGCCACCATAGTTTAGTTCTCTGCAACAAACTTTTTTGAGTACAGTACCCTTTAATATTACTGTTAAGGCTGAACGTAAGAAAGCGATATGATTGAAACGACTACTAGGGGTAATAGATTATGACTCAAGCCATACCAAAACTAGTAACCTTTGAAGATTTTGCAGCGTGGCGACCCGAAGGTGGAAGATATGAATTACATGATGGAGTGATTGTTGAAATGGCACAACCAGTAGGAGACCATGAGGATATTGTTGGGTTTTTGGTTGAAAAATTTGCTATTGAGTACGTTCGTAATGGTCTACCTTATACAATCCCCAAAACTGCGCTCATTAAACCAATTAATTCGGAATCTGCCTATTCTCCAGATGTGCTATTACTGAATCGCCCTAATTTAGTGAATGAGCCGCTATGGAAAAAAGAATCAACTGTAAGCCTTGCAGCATCAATTCCCTTAGCAGTTGAGGTAGTTAGTACCAACTGGGATGATGACTACTACACAAAGCAGGGTAAGTATGAGGGTATTGGAATTCCTGAATACTGGGTTGTAGATTATCTCGGTCTAGGCGCTAAAAAGTTCACTGGCAACCCCAAACAGCCTACTATATCTATTTATCAATTAATTGATGGTGAATACCAAGTTACTCAATTTAGAGGCAGCGCTAACATCGTCTCGCCTACTTTCCCGGAATTGAATTTAACCGCCGAACAGATTTTTCAAGCTGGAGGTCTACCAACGTAGCTACAACCCCACTTGCTGTTTTATAAGTATGTAATAAATAAAGTCTATAGACAGAACCTTTTACCAAATTCGTTGTATATCGAGTACAAAACCAGGTAAAATATTTTCGCCGGAAATAGTTTGAGGAAATTTTAAAACTTCCACATCTTGTCCTGGAAGATATATTTCTACTTCCTGTTTATTTCGGTTGATTAACCAACCTAGACGACAACCATTTTCGATATACTCTTGCATCTTCTTCTGAGTTTTTTTAAGTTGTCATTAGGCGAAAGTATCTCAATCACAAAATCAGGACATAGAGGAATAAATTTTTCTTTTTGTTCTTTAATCAAAGCATCCCAACGAGATTTTTCCAGCCAAGAAACATCTGGAGAACGGTCAGCCCCTGAAGGTAAAGTAAATCCAGTTGATGAATCAAAAACTTCGCCTAATTGATTTTGGTCGTTCCATAACCATATTTGAGCGTTAATAGTAGAATTACTTTTTCCTATTTCTCCTCCCGTAGGTGGCATTATAATCAACTCTCCTTGGGCATTGCGTTCTAATTTTAAATCGGGATTTTCTTCACACAATTGATAAAACTGATCTCTTGTCAGTTTAATTACAGAATTGAGGTTTAATGTAAGTGCTGTCATAAGAGTATTTCCCTTTTTATTTAATGACTGGCTACAAACCTTCAGTTAAAGTTTTTTGGTAAATTATTTTCATTATTCTCTACTCTGTAGCCTACCTCTGCGACTGGCGAGTTCTTTTTCGATTTTATCTTCATCTAATAAATGTTTACCAGAAGCAACAATCTTAGTGCGAATTTGCTGCAAACGTTCGCCCAATGGAATTTTATTTGCAGAGTTTTTAAAACCAAGAAATTCAACAAAATCTAAAACTTCCTCTTGTTTGTCTTTTGGAAGAGAACGCCACTTTGTTAATAACTTTTGTTCTGGACTCATTAGTATTTACCCACTACTGTTACTTCTATTGTGATTGGGTATTTTTATTCTAGAATGACATTTAAATTTAATCCTACTCGTGAACAACAAGATCCCCGACTTATTAAAGAAGTCGGGGATCTGAGCCTTTGCCAGAGGTGACTCACCTTGTCCATTATCTTTATTACCTACCAGGAATCTTCAACCCCCGACGCTCAAGGATTTGCCGCACTTCTGGGCTGGGGGTGTAGTTATAGCCGTAGGAAGAGTTCTCAGAGTCATCCATAATCTGAGGTGTGAGTAACACAATTACCTCATTGCGCTGATTACTTCTGCTTGTACTTCTAAACAGCGCACCAATCAAAGGAAGATCACCCAAAATAGGAATCTTGGAAATACTTGTCCGGTCTGCATCTTGAATGATGCCACTCAGGATTAGTGTCTGACCATCTCGTAAGCGAATTAAGCCAGAAGTAAGGGAGCGTTGAGCTACTAAAGTAATACTTCCATTTCCTGTATCTGCTGTGCCTGAAGGAGCGCTGACAGTAGGAGCAACCGATAAAGAAACGAAACCATTATCGTCAATCCGCTCAATTCTTACATTCAAGGTTAAGCCAACGTTTTGTTTAACAATATTTCTTTCTGTCCTAGAACCACCAGAAGTATCCGTTATTTGAAGGGTTATATTTCCCACTACTTCTTGAGTCAGGTTGATAAGAGCCTGTTGACCTTCTTGCACAATTAAGGTTGGGTCAGTCAAAATCTTGGCGTTGCCATTTGTCACTTGAGCCTGCAAGCTAGTGAGAAGACGTTTGGGGAATTGGTATAGACTTGGCAAGCCATATGTGATTGTTGGAGGGGTCGTCGCTGTTGCTGGTGTAAATGCTGTGATACCTGGTTGTAGTGGATTAGAGCTTGCGCCAGCAGTAGCTGTTGGGCTAACAAAAACATTTCCGGTAGCAAAAGGATTCGTAATAGTAGGCGTCTGAGTCAAACTGTTTCTCGCTTCAGCACTAGTAGTTGGTCTGGAACCGCCGAAATTAAAAGACGCTGCACCACCATCATTGCTAAAGTAGTTGTTGCCAATCCCAAAAGAAAAGCTAGTGTTGTAGTCCTGGATGTTATTGAGATTAACATCTATAATCTTGACGTTGACTACCACTTGACGACGGCGGATATCAAGCTGAGTTAGTTGAGCCATTGCCATCTCAACTAGCCGGGGAGAGCCAATTAAGGTGACAGAATTGGTGCGCTCATCTCCTAATGCCTGTAAACCTCTCAGTAATGGGCTAGAGTCTTTAAAATCAACGCGTAGAGGTTCAACTATGTTTTCCGTCGTCGTCAGAGTTTGGGTAATAGGAGGAGATCCAGCCCCAACAGGCACAGCATTAACGCTGGTAACTTGTCGTTCGCGACTGACGGCGCTTTCTGCTCCTAAGCCGACCAGAAAATTCAAGGCCACTCCCACTGTTACCTGATTGAGTCGCAGGCTACGCATAACCATGTCACGGGTCGCATTAGGTAGTTTAGCCCCTACAAAAACTGTACGACCACTGCGATTAGCTTCTAGACCACTCAAGCGCAAGACGTAGTTAAACACATCTTGCACTGGCTCGTTTTCTATATCTAGGGAGATTGTTTGAGAGGTTGCTTGTGCAGCGCCACCTTGCTGACCTCCAGCAGCTTGCTGACCTCCAGCAGCTTGCTCACTTCCCACGTAAGCCAGGTTCAAATTAGCTGCACGGGCAAGCAATGACAAAACCTCACGCACAGGCGCATCTCGCAATACTAGACGGGGTACGCGTTCCTGAGTTCCTAAGTCAATGCTGCTAGGAGAAGCATCGGTAGCGGAAATAGCAATATCTCCCACTGGTGGGGCAACGGCTCTAGGTAAGAAAGGTGGAGCCTGACTCACAGGTTGACCTGACCCAGCAGCTTGTGCAGGTTGTCCGTCAATGGTGATTTGCGGGTTAGGAACGAGAACACTTGGCTTTTGACCAGGTTGGGCTGGAGTAGTAACAGGCGGTGCTGTGGATGTTGGCGCTGTTGGCGTTGGTGCTGATGCTGTAGTGCCACCCGATGGGCTAAAGCTGAGTGTAATTCTATTTGGCGATCGCACCACAGGTTGACTGCCAGGTGTGTTGTTGCTGCCAGTTACCGTGACTCGGATGCTATTGGCATCAAGCTGATTAACCTCAACAGAGGCAATTCCTGGTGCTGGGCTATCTCGACGAAAACTTTTACCTTGTGGTAATCGTAGTTGAGTATTGATAATATCTGCGACTAAAGCCTTACCTCTTTTTGTAGTGAAAACTTGGGGGCGCGACGCTGAAGAAGTTTTCAAAGCAACGCTAATTCCACCATTAACTGGATTTAACTGTACATCAGTAACTTGACTCATTTGTGCCCAAACTGGTTGAGCCACCAAAAATACAAAAGCGGCAGTACCTAATATAAAACTATTACCGTGAAGCTGTTTCACAGTTTATTCCTCACTTTATAAAACCTTGTTTACAAACAATTTTGAATAGTTTGCTATGAGTGCTGAGTTTTAAAAATTATGAGTGAGGAATGAGGAGTTAGAAGTGATAAATTAAGAATGAGAAGTGAGGAGTTAAAAATGAGAAATTCTAACTCACAATTGATCACTCTAACTCCTGTACAGACGCGATTAATCGCGTCTCTACTCCTAACTCATAATTCATAACTCATAATTCATAACTCATAATTACTTTTTCGGAGCAGTTTTAGCTATCGCGGCTATTTCTTCTGGACTGAGCGGCATCAATACCTGTAGCTGGAATGATGTATTAATTGCTGTTGGCCCTATCTGCATCGGCGTTTTATCTAATGGGGATCTTGACTCTACTGGAGCCAAAGTTGCTTGATAATCTTTAACTATTAACAAAGGCTGTAACCGCTCAATGTTACGAATTATCGATTGTGTTTGTTCATAAGTTGCTGTAATTTCGGCATTGATAGTACTGCGTTGCAGCTTGCCATCAACCTGTAGTCCTAGAGTTCCATCAGTAATCGGTTCTGGTTTTTGGGAAACTGGCACAAATTTATTCAGTTTGGCTCTCACTGCATTAATAGAAGTTGGAGTATTGCCAGACTCAATCAAGCGATTGATATCCAACAGCAATGTATCCATGGTTTTTTCGTTAGCAAATAAATCTAAAACCTGAACTTTTTGCTGTTTTGCCTGTGCTAGTTCGTCTTTAACTTTGGCAATCTGTTTGATATTGGCTTTTTTCTGCTCAATTTGTGCTTGCAGTTCTGAGCTTTTAGCTTGTTGCTGCTGATAGCTTTCCCAAGCTGGCATTAGTAGGTTTAATAATATATAACCTGCTCCTGCTAAACCAATTACCCCCATCAAGATCCCAATAATTTTTGGTGTAAAGGCAATACCAAATAGCATGGGGGACGATGGCGTTACCTGCTCGAATTCCCCACCATGTTCAGCAAAATTTAAATCATCACTCAGCGTCATTTTGGAATGACTCCTATTTGTTGCATACTACGAATTCGAGTCACTAACCCCACTGTGCCTTTTTTTTCCAACTCCCGGATTAATTCTGAAGCTGGAATATTACTCATACTCGATTGAATAGTGTATTCAACTACTTTTGGTGGCTTAATTATTACACCATTAGGAGGTTGACCTACACCTGGAGTTAAGGGAGCATCTACTAACGTTGCCGTCACAATTCTGCTTTCTGTGGACTTCAAGAACTGAGACTGTTGTAAACTCAATAAGAAATCATTGACATCGTTAAAAGAACGAGCCAATCCGGTAATTTCTAATCCCCCAGCGGGATTGTTTGCTGGCTGACCTGCAGCTACCGCAATGGGTGGGGTTTGCTTGATGCTCTTAATTTGCACTGCTACTGGAATGCGATCGCGCAAATCTTGCAGCATTGCTGACCAAGGACGAATCTGGTCAAATACAGTCACTAAAGCTTGGGTTTCCCCTTTAATTGCATTCGTCTCGGCTTTGATTTTGTTAATATTTCCTATTTCTGTATCTAACCTCTTGCTTTCTTGGTCTAGTTGTGCTATTTTTCCCTCTAATTCAACAATCTTCCCTTGCAAAAACCACCAACCAACTCCCAATAAAACTGGAAGACCTACACCTAGTGCAACTCCTACATACACTGGTGTCATATTCCCCGTAGGCAAATTTAGGGCTATTCCTCCCTTTCTCTCAGGCTTATTTTGGTATGCTGGGCGGTCTTTAAGAAAGTTAACATCTAAGCTGTACATTTTGTTACACCTCCCGCATTCCTAGACCGAGTACGATCGCCAAGCCAGAGCGTTGCACCTGTGGATATTTATCAGTGTCAACTTCTAAGGACAAAGCCCCAATTGGATCTATTTGGGTAGTTGGCAAGCTCAATCGTTGGGTAAAAAATTCATCTAGTTGTTGGAGTCCACCTCCTGGCCCAGCTAATAAAATCTGCGCTACCTCCAAATTTTCACTTTGATTGAGGTAAAAATCGATGGAACGGCGCAGTTCATCTGTTAGTTCTCCCAATACTCTCAATATGGCTGCCATACCAGGATCGAGTTCGGTAACGCCCGTTTTTCCACCGTCTATGGGAGTTGGCGGAATAATCATTCCGTGTAACAGTTCCATATCTCGTGATGTGGGTAAGCTCATTGCCCTTGCTAAGGCAGTTTGCATTTGATAAGTGCCTATGGGGACTGTGCGCGAAAATTGCGGCACTCCGTTAACAATGATGGCGATTTCTGTACTGTCGAACTCTATATCAACTAATACTGCTGCTTCTTGCGGACTAAATTGTCGCAGTTGCTCGCGAATAGTCCGAATCAGAGCAAAACTGTTAATTTCTAAAACATCGATTTGTAATCCTGCCTGCTCGAATGTACTTATATAGGTATCCGTTACCTCCTTACGGGTGGCTACTAGAAGTACGTGTACTTTTTCAATGCCATCTTCATCTACAAAATACCCAAGTTTCTGATAATCTACATCAGCCTCTTCACGAGGATAGGGTAGATACAAACCGGCTTCATGGTTTAGCACCATTTCTCGCAGTTCTTTGTCATCTAACTCTGCTGGCACAGGTATTATCCGAACGATGGAATCTCGTCCTGGTACACCAGTGGCAACACGAGAAGTTTTGATTTTGCTCTCAGTTAGTGCCTGCTGGATTAATTCCGCCATTGCTGGAGGGTCGTTAATTTGACCATCGGTAACTATGCCTTCTGGAACTGCTACCGATGTAAAGGTTTCTATTTTCAAGCCTTGACCCTGCTTGCGTAACTGAACTATATTTACCCGTTCGGGAGCAAGTTCAATCCCAACCCCTTTATTCGATTTGCCAAACAGACCATTGAAGCTTTTTACCACAAGTTCAATGCCGACCCCTTTATTCGATTTGCCAAACAGACTAGTGAAGCTTTTTACCACAGTTGTGCCCGCTGGACTGCTAAATTGGAAATTTAAATGATACTAAAAGATGGACTTGATGCTAGGTAATTTATTTAGCCGATAACCTCGACAATTCTGTCTAAGCTTTTCACACTGAGCAAGCGTAAAAATACTGGGAAAATGATTCAATTACGAAAATTTAAACAACTTGTTGCTTTGGTACTGGTTGGCTTATTAACCAGTTGGATTGTAAGTTGTAACACAGGTAATGTTGGTACAGGTACAAAACAAGCTACTTCCGGAGTGGCAACTGTTGAGTTTTGGACGATGCAACTCCAACCTCAATTTAGCGACTACTTCAAAAGCCTAATTGCGAATTTTGAATCGCAAAATCCAGGTATAAAGGTTAACTGGGTTGATGTACCTTGGGCGGCGATGGAGAACAAAATTTTAACAGCTGTCTTAGCAAAAACGCCACCTGATGTAGTTAACCTCAATCCGGGTTTCGCTTCCCAACTTGCCGGACGAAATGCCTGGTTAGATTTGGATGCAAAAGTCCCAAACGATGTACGTTCCTCCTATCTACCGAATATCTGGAAAGCAAGCACCCTTAATGGCAAGAGTTTTGGGATTCCCTGGTATCTCACCACACGGCTAACTATTTATAACACTGATTTATTAAAACAGGCGGGTATCAATAAATCACCCGCAACCTACGCAGAATTGGCACAAGCAGCCCAACAAATTAAAGATAAGACTGGCAAATATGCCTTTTTTGTGACTTTCGTACCGCAAGATTCCGGTGAAGTGCTGGAATCTTTCGTGCAAATGGGAGTCACCCTAATAAATGCTGAGGGTAAAGCAGCGTTTAATTCAGCACAAGGTAAAGCAGCGTTTCAGTATTGGGTAGACTTGTATAAAAAAGGACTGCTTCCTAGAGAAGCTTTGACCCAAGGACATCGCCACGCGATCGATTTATACCAATCTGGAGAGACTGCGTTTCTAGCTTCTGGGCTAGAGTTTCTGAAAACGATCGCTAATAATGCCCCAAAAATTGCTCAAGCTTCGGAAATAGCACCTCAACTCACTGGTGACACAGGTAAGAAAAATGTCGCGGTGATGAACATGGTTATTCCCCGCGATACCAAACAACCAGACGCCTCTGTTAAGTTTGCTTTATTTGTCACCAATGACGAAAATCAGTTAGCCTTTGCTAAAGCTGCAAATGTTCTACCTTCTACAGTCAAAGCATTATCTGATAGTTACTTTAAAAATGTTCCAGCTAATGCTTCAACAATAGAAAAAGCGCGAGTTATGAGTGCTAAAGAACTGGCAAAGGCAGAAATATTAACCCCTACCTTGAAGGATTCCAACAAACTGCAAAAGGCTGTTTACGAAAACTTGCAAGCAGCAATGTTAGGGCAGAAGACTGTAGATAAAGCTGTAGAGGATGCGGCGCAAGAGTGGAACAGTACTAGGAGTTAGGAGACACGAGACAGGAGACAAACGAAAAATAGCTAAATATAAGAATTTCGGGGCGGAAAATGGATGTAGGACTTACGCTTGCATTGTCAAAACTTAGGCAAGTTGCGTAAGTCCTGTTTGAAAAAGGGTGTCTTGGACAAACTACGCTTGCACCACAAAATCTAATGCCATAAGAGTTGGCGCACCAGTTAGAGTCGCAAATAGACCACCGCTACCAAAACCAGCCGCGCTGCCATTAGGGTTGTAGAACAACTGCCCACTCACAGGATTGTAGACAATTGTTGCCGTGCTAGTCCTTACTGAAGAAGTGATTTCAAAATCACTGCTGTTACTAAAACTTGCTCCCGCAGTTGAAGCGATGCCTACGGCAACCCGAAGCGGGAACGCACTAAAAGTAGTTTTATCCAGGATAATTTGATCACCTTGGGAACTCTTAAAGTCAGCGATCGCATCTACACCAACACTACCTTAAGCCCTGGAGTTTAGACTAAGCTATGGAAAATGACCCAGCAGGGCTGAGTTAATCAGAGACTTAACAAAATTATGAATAATCTTTAGTATTAAACCGCAACTGATGGTTGTTTACGTGGTGGTGTTAGTGTTTTTTTAACAATCGGGCAGCGGTTTTTACGGCTACGGTTTTTCCTGGTTCCCAACCAGGGGACTTTCCGCGAGGTTTGGGTGCAGAGGTCGGAGTACCAATCGCCGCAAAAACTCCTCCCAACGCTTATCGCGACTCGTCCAGGGGTCAATTTATCGAGGGACTTTTGCCTTTTCTTGATTATTCCCCATTTAGTCTCAGCCCAGAGATAATGATAATCAAATTTGAACTTACCCTAGTCCCATCCCCACAAACAGTAAACTTGTACTAGTTGCTGCACTCACTTTTTAGAGAGTATGTGCCAGTTGCGTAAGTGCTGACTATATTGCCTCTACAACGACGTTAGGACAGATATTAACCCTGTGAACGATCGAATCGTTCACAGGGTTAAGAGCCGTTGTAGGCAATTCTAGAGCATGTTGAGCGTTGCTGATTTAAAGTAGAAATCTAGATTTAGAGGCAGAAAATTTCGCATTTATACAAGATTTCTGAAATCACACAAAATCATTTTCAGACTAGGATTCAAGAACGCCTACTCTTCAAAGATTCTCTAACGTTGTCTTTTCTTAGCCAAGATTCTATAAGCGCCCTGACTGTAGTCCCAAGTAACATAAATGATGTGGTAATTACTATTATTTACGTAGGATGTTCCTGTTACGTAGGGGCTATTATTTCCTCCGGTGTATTGCCACTGATTTGTTAAATATCCGTAAGGATCATTACCGGGATCATTAGCGCACAAAGCAACATAATCCCACCTTCCTGTAGAACCTGGATTATTCCAGCCCAGAGCATATTTACCTTGACCATCAAATAGATCAACTGTTATTTCTCCGCTTGCTGTCCGACCTTGTTTAACTTCTGTGTCTGTTTCTGGTGCAGACTTCTTAATAATTTCTGCTTGTTTTTTTGGTTCTAAAGCTGTGTCTAGAGTTGTCATGATTTTTGAATCCTTTAATTTTAGTAAATTTGGGTGGCAAGAAAACTACTTGTTAGTAACGCTTCACGGAGGAGTTCAAAAAATGTCCCATATAAAATCACACGGAATCAATACGAAAACCAATTTAGATTTGATATTTTTCCGTTAATTTTGAGTAATCAGAAGTGCTACACTGGTTCAGAAATTGTCTAGGAAACATTTTCGGCATCAGAAATCACCTCAACCCAAAGCTCTGCAAGAGCTTTAGCATTTAGGTGAATGATCTATCCCCCCCGTAAACGGTTACCTTTTGTTTTTTTGCTTTTTGACTAAAGAGTAAATAAATCACGTAAAAGATACATTCTTACTATGTATATTCCTCATTAGCTTTACCTAAGCTAATCGTTCTTATAAAGTTTGTCAATAAAAACTTCACAATACTTCCGTAATTTATTAACCTCGGTAAAGCAATTCTGACTAATCGGGTTAAAATCGTTGTAGGCTGGCGATCGCAGGGTCTACAGTCTGACAATGAAAATAAATCGTTACGGACGTGCCAAAATTCTAACGTAGTTAGAGATACAGCAAATCTTCAGTCACGGGTTAGAAAATGACCGTGATGGCAACGAGAACACCGCAGGCATCGCACCTTGTTCGGGGTGTGCCTATTTAGTGCCTGTAGAATCCGTGAATGCTGTACGCTACAAACTCAAGATATTTACACACCCAAAGGCAACGTTAGACCCAGACTGATTATTAGAAAGGGAAACATTAAGGGGAAACTTGCAACCAGGTCAATCCCAGTGATTGAAGACTTACGGCGTTTGCTGGTTGAATACTATCCGATGGCAAGAGATATTTATTTGTTTCCAGGTCGTAACAAATGACTTAAATCAAGATTCTACGGATGCCGTACAACAGGTGTGCGAGATCCGTTGGAAGATTGAGGAATTTCACAGAGAACTTAAGCAATTGACAGGTCTAGAATCAACACAGATGTCGTAAACCTCGTATCCAGAGAAATCACATTGGTTGTGTCATACTTGTTTGGTTAAGACTTAAAGATCAAGCTTATAAAATAGGTCTAACTGCTTACCAACTCAAGCATGGATTACTGTCAAACTACCTGATTCAACAACTTAAACGTCTCACCATTCCTATGTCGTTGGTCTAATTTTTAGTGGCGATCGCTTGTGACAGTTGCGTAAGTCCTGGACTACTTGACGAAACTCTTCAAGTCTGGCACAAATCATGTTGGCAGGTGAGTAATGGTAGTTCTTTTCTCACTTTCTGCCTTCATGGGGACTGTATTCAATCAGACACCCCTTTCTATGATTATCATTATTGTATTATTTATTTGGGGCATACATACTACATAATTGTTAAAGGTCGCGGATGCTTTGAGGCTGACAAGATAATATTTTTAATCTCTAATTCCATTTGATTTGCGTTCTCTTATATCGCTTTTAGTCTAAACCCTAGTAAGCCGCTTCTCTACGTTCGCGCAGCGTGTCGCAGACAGACGCACTCGCGTTTGCGTCTAGATGAATTGCCGCTACAGCTTGAAGATGCGCCTAAATCCTGTAGACGCATCTTCAAAAATAAATGGTATTATTATCTCAACTTTGAACATTTGTAGCAAATACTTTAACCTTTGTAACAAATACTCTTTCATATATAAGAAAGGCTTAAGTATTTCCAGGAAAGGTATAATCATTTGCTGCAATCACTTTAACCTTTCTAAAAAATACTCTTCCATGTATAAGAAAGGCTTAAGCAATTGCAACAATCATTGTAGTGAACTTATAGATATAGCTGTTGCTAAAAAATCGCCTACTAAATAAAGTGAACCACACACAATTATTAAATCGTCTGTGATAGCGGTTGAGGTTGCGGCTTCTAGTGCTGTGAATAAATCTGGATGGATTTGGCGATCGCTTAATTCTGGACAGAGGCTATAAGCTAGGTTTGCTAAGTAGTTTAAATCAGCAGAAGTTCTACCTGGCCAAGGTTCTACTGGTATTGGTACTAAAAAAAGGCGATCGCCTGGTTGTAGCAGGGCGGTAAAAATATCCGCATGATCCTTATCGGAAAACATTCCCATAACCCAATTGATGGGCTGGTGGTTAACTGCATCTAAGCTATCCACATACTGGCGAAGAACTTGGGCAGCGGCAGTATTATGAGCACCATCAAGTAATAATTTATGGTTTTTCCAGGTAGTCCATTGCATCCGCCCTGGCCATTTAGTTTTTGCCATGCCGTTAATTATGGCTTCTTCAGAAATCTGCCAACCCTGTTTTTGGAGAATTTCTAAAGTAGCTAAAGCCAAAGCTGAATTAGTTAATTGAATCTGTCCCGCTAATGGTAACGGATATTTAATTAAATTAGAATTTTGAATTGTTTGATACTCTGCCCATCCAGAGGCTATTTCATGGGCGGGTTGAGGTGTAAAAATCGGGCATTGTAATTCTAAAGCACGCGATCGCACAACTTTTTCTGCATTTGGTGGCAATGTCCCAATCACAACGGGACATCCAGGTTTGAGAATACCTGCTTTTTCTCTAGCAATATCAGAGACGGTAGGGCCAAGTTGCTGCCAGTGTTCGCGGCTGATGGAAGTGATAATAGTAATCAAGGGTTGCAAGCAAACATTGGTAGCATCTAAGCGCCCTCCTAGTCCGACTTCTACCACAGCCACATCAACTTGCTGCTGGGCAAAATATAACCAAGCAGCCGCCGTAATTACTTCAAACTGAGTTGCCGATTCCTCATCAGGGCGAATAGCCGCTTGGACTTTTTGGAATAATTGGCTCAATTCTTCAGAGGAAATTGGCTGTTCATTCAGACAAATACGTTCTGTCCAATCGACTAAATGGGGGGAAGTGTAGCGTCCTGTACGATAACCAGCCTCCGTAAGTACTGAGGAAAGATAGGCACAGACTGAACCTTTGCCATTGGTGCCAGCAACGTGAATTACTGAGACATGGTGATGAGGATTACCGAGATTTGCCAAGAGGTTGACAATGCGATCAAGTCCCAAATGGACACCAAAGCGTTGAAGAGGTTGTATTACAGAATCGATATCCACAGAAGCAGGAGTGGGGAGTGGGGAGAAATCAATTCAAAATTCACGCATTCAAGAAAAGACTGGGAGATTAGGGAGATGAGCGGGATAAGGGGGACAACTCAAACCCATGCCCCATGCCTAATGCCCCATTCATCGATATAAATCAAACCGACTGCCTCTGTAAAAAGAAACAGTCGGTTGAAGAGTGATGATATTGAGGCGAATTTAGGCTTCCCTATCCCAAAAGCCTTGAATTTGTCTTAAAGCCGCAGCGCCAATATTAAACACTGCCCAGCCAGCAGCAATGGCGACTGGTGCTAAAACGATCGCTATACGGAAATCGATATCCATATCTAGAACTCCTCTCTTAAGTAGAAATTAAAGTTTTGTCAACTGCTCTCATTTTTATTTTTAGCTGAAGTGGGCAATTTTTCCCAACCAATATGTAAAGAATGTTTAAATTATCGGGCATTGGACAATAGTTTTTCTTCCCCTGCTTCCCCTGCTTCCCCCACTTCCTAAGACTCGCTAAAGCCTATATCAGTACCCTTACCAGCATGAACTAAAGCTAACTTTTGGTAACGTTTAGCGTGTTCAATCAGTTCTGTGGCTTCAACGTCTGTTACTTGCCGTAACACTTTGCCAGGAATACCGACAACTAGGGACAGAGGCGGTACATTTTTTGTTACCACTGCGCCAGCACCGATAATGCTACCAGTACCCACTCGTACCCCGTCTAAAATCACCGCGCCAATGCCAATCAAACTTCCACGCTCAATGTAAGCGGAATGTATCACGGCGCGATGCCCTACGGTAACATAATCTTCTAAAATTGTCGGAGAACCAGGATCACCATGTAGAATTGCTCCATCCTGAATATTTGTGCATTCGCCAATTTCAATGCGTTCAACATCTCCCCTAACCACTGCTCCATACCAAATGCTTACCCCTGCTGCAATATTTACCGAACCCATAACAACAGCATTGGCTGCGATGAAGGCAGCTTGAGAAAAATCGGGAGATATCCAGTAAGAAGCGGTAGACACGATAGAATATAAATTATGGTACCCAGGAACACTGGAGAAACTCCAACCTTTGAGGCTGGTTGCACAACCAGGATATCACAGCGTCAAGCCTCTACGCTGAGGAAAACACTAGTGAACTATGTTCCTGCCGCAACTCCGTGTCTGTGCAGTAGTGAGCAAGTAACCCAAAGTGGTAGAGCCGAAGTGTATAATCCAACCCACTAGTGCTGGTGAAGACAAAATTATGTTTGTACGCACTTCATGATGAATCCAGGCTTGCAGTACCCGATGTTTGGCCCTGAAATACAGTGTCCCCATTGTCGCCAGACTATTCCGGCGCTGACACTAACAGATACCTATTTATGTCCGCGTCACGGCGCGTTTGAAGCTAATCCTAAAAATGGAGAGTTAATCCATTTGCAATCGGGGCGTCATTGGCGCAGGTGGAATAATGAATGGTATAGACAGCATACTCATCCCGATGGTATTCGCTTTGAAATTCACGAAGCATTAGACAAGCTTTATACCCAAGGCTATCGAGCAACGAAAGTGATTATTGCTCGACGCTATCAGGAATTAATGAGTGGCTACTTAGAACGCAGCACACCTTGGCGTTCTGGAGTGCCGGAAGTTACGTCTGCCCGTTTGTATGGCTTACCCGTGGAATTTAGCCCTGATACCTCAGAAGATCCCTGTTGGGAAGTGATTAATTTTGACTTGGAAAAAGAGCCTGGCGTCCCTGTACGCTACCCCTATTTCAGGTTATTTGAGTAATGGTCATTGGTCATTAGTTCATTGGTCATTTGACTAATGACTAATTACTAATGACAAAGGACAAATTATGCACCACGCTTCTATTCGGACTGCGAATATTCATCGAGCGATCGCTTTCTACGAACATTTAGGGTTTACAATTTCGGAACGCTTCACTACAGGCTACACTTTAGCTTGCTGGATGGAAGGATTGGGCGGCAGAATTGAACTGATCCAAATTCCCGAACCAAAACCAGCCCCAGATGCATTTGCTGACGAACATTATGTGGGATACTATCATCTCTCGTTCGATTTAACTGAGATTACACCAGATTTACCTAGCTGGTTGACAAATTTACAAGAACGTGTATCACTAGCTGCTGAGAGTCAACCCGAAGAATTACAACCTTTGAAGGTACTTTTAGAACCGACACAACAGCAAATAGGCGATCGCATTTACGAAGTGGCTTTCATCGCTGATACCGATGGCTTACCTTTGGAATTCATTCGGGTTTTAGCAAAACTCCCATAATTTAGCTCTTTTATCACCTTTGTTGCTAATATATTGTTTTTCTGTATTGTTGCTGAGGTAACAGATTTTTTTACCAGATTAAACTATTGTCACTTTCTCAAATAACTATGTAACTTAATTTACAGATATATCTGCTAAATACATGTATGGATTTTCTAGATTTTATTCCAAATTTTATAATAAATATCCCTTGCCGTTATTACTTTTAAGCTTATGGTTAGTAGCAGTTTTTTTGTTGAGCGATCAACCTGCTAATAGCCAATATGCAGCCACATCTAATAAAGAAAAATACCAGTCAAGCTTGCTAGCAAAAAGAATAATGCCCTCAACACTAACAGAAAATGTCCGCAAAACAGTGCTGGAGAATGGTCTAACTGTCCTGACAAAGGAAGTGCATACTGCGCCAGTGGTGACAGTGCAGGTATGGTATGAGGTTGGCTCACGCAACGAAGAACCGGGCGTGAATGGCATTGCCCACCAGTTGGAACACATGATGTTTAAAGGCACTCTAAATCGTCCGATTCAATTTGGACGTTTGTTTAGTGCTTTAGGTAGTGATTCCAATGCTTTTACCAGCTATGACCAAACTGCATATTACGGTACTGTAGAACGAAACAAGCTGAAAGCGCTCTTAGTGCTGGAAGCAGACAGAATGCAAAATTCCCAAATTGAGCCAGAACAACTAGCGAGTGAGAAGCGGGTAGTAATTTCCGAGTTGCAGGGTTACGAAAATAGCCCAGAATATCGCCTCAACCGCGCCGTCATGCAGGCGGCCTTTCCCAATAATCCTTATGGGTTACCTGTAGGTGGCACTAAAGCTGATGTCGAGAAATTTGAGGTTGAGCAGGTACAAAAATATTACCGCAATTTTTACAGTCCCGATAATGCCGTCTTAGTGATTGTTGGAGATTTTCAAACTGCAAATACCCTAGAAACAATTAAAGAAATATTTGGGAAATTACCAAAAAGAGTGAAAAGTGAAGAGTTAGGAGTTAGGAGTAAAAATACTTTTACCTCATCTTCCTCATTCAATACCCAACACGGGCTAAACGCCCTGCTACCGCTAACCGCATGGGCTAAACGCCCCGCTACTGCTAACAGCACTCCCATAGTATTGCGAGAACCGGGAGCAGGGCGGCTGTTGCAGGCGGTGTATCCGCTACCGGATGTGAATCAACCGGATGTGCCAGCGCTGGATGTGATGGATTACATTTTGACAGAGGGACGAAATTCTAGACTTTATCAGGCATTGGTGGAGTCAGGTTTAGCTAGTGAAGTCACAGCATCTGTTACCAGTTTGCGAGAATCTGGCTGGTATGAGATGTTGGTGACAGCTGGATCTAAACAAGATTTGAAAAAAATTGACTTAGTGTTGAGTAGTGCGATCGCCAATGTAGCAGAAAAAGGCGTGACATCTGAGGAAGTAGAACGAGCCAAGATCCAATTAACAGCAGATGTCATTTTGAGTAACCGTGATATCACCTCTCAGGCAATGCAATTGGGCAATGATCAGACAACTGCTGGTGATTATCGCTACACAGACCGCTATTTGGCAGCTGTCCGTCTGGTGAAGCCGACGGATGTTGTTGCTGTAATCAATAAATACCTCAGAAAAGAAGCCCGGACAGTAGGCTTTTTTGAACCAACCCAAAAGCGGGTAACAGGGATTGGTGACAAACCAGACTCAGCCCAAACTACAGAAAATTTCTCTCCTGGCGCATCTGTGCTTCCTTCTGAGGTGATGAAATACTTACCGCCAGTAGATTTGGCTACAGATGCGTTGCTTGCCGTCGTTGGCAAGGCCTCTGGTAGAGAAGACATCGCACAAGTCCTGCCACAGGACTTTAAATTTACCAACGGATTGCGGATATTACTGTTACCTGATCATAGTACTCCTACCGTTACCCTAAGCGGCCACATTCAAGCCGGTACGGAATTTGAGCCAGCGAATAAAGCTGGACTGGCTGCTTTTGTCGCAGAGAACTTGCTAAATGGCACTAATAGCAAGGATGTCTTAACTATTGCCCAAGTCTTGGCAGAACGAGGAGCGAGTCTAAACTTTCAAACCAACCGCGAAGGTGTGCATATCGAAGGTGATAGTTTAGCAGAGGATTTACCAATACTCCTTGAGATATTGGCAGATGTTGTTAAAAATAGTACCTTTCCAGTCAAAGAGTTGGAACTGCATCGCCAACAAACTTTAACTGATCTGCAACTGGAATTAGATGAGCCATCAGAAGTAGCCCGAAGAATATTTATTCAGTCAATTTATCCGAAAAAACATCCCTTACACAACTTTCCCACAGAGGAGAGTTTACAGCAGATTCAGCGCCAGGATGTGATTGATTTCAAAGCTAAACATTATCGTCCAGACACAACAGTGCTAGCGCTGGTGGGAGATTTTGATCTAGACAAAGTGCGATCGCTGATAAAAAATGAGTTTGGTAACTGGGAAGTTAACGGCCAAGCACCAACATTAAAATATCCCACGGTATCAATGCCAAAGAAAATAGTCAGTGTCAACCCAGTTTTACCAGGTAAAACCCAAGCTGTTACTTATATGGGTTACACAGGTATTAACCGTTATGATCCTCGGTTTCACGCAGCCTTAGTATTGAACCAGATTTTGGGAGGCGATACCTTATCCAGTAGACTAGGTGCAGAAGTGCGCGATCGCCAAGGTTTGAGTTATGGAATTTATAGCTCCTTCCAAGCTCTTAAGAATGCAGGCATATTTTTGATTGAGATGCAGACTAGTCCAGAAGATAACACCAAAGCGATCGCTAGCACCCGCCAAATACTACAGCAAATCCATCAACAAGGCGTCACCGCACTGGAAGTACAAACAGCTAAACGCACCTTGATCAGCAACTACAACGTTTCCCTGGCAAACCCAGAGGAATTAACAAATAGAATTCTGATGAATGAAGTGTATAGACTAGATAAAGTAGAATTGCACTCCTTTACTGATAAAATCCAGAAAGTCACTCTTGACCAAGTTAATCAAGCGGCTCGTGAGTTACTCCACCCAGATAAAATTGTCGTCGTCACTGCTGGGCCATCTGTGTTAGCAGAGAAAAGCATTAAGTAGAGATAGGTTTTGAGAATGGGGCACTGGGCATGGATAATATAAAGAATGAGTAAGTTGAAGCAGGCAAAGTAGAAATCAAAGGAGCCATTCAGGAACTGGAATTCAAGCCGAGTGCTGAGGCAAAATGGGTATTTCCCGAAAATCTGGCAGTTATAACTTGTGTTGTCCAATACCGGGACATACAAAAGCAGGTATGACTGGAGAGATTGCCATCAAGAATTAAAAATTATTCAACTAAGTATTTGGCGACGAGCTAATGTTTCAATTAAAGATAATTTAGCTAAGTCCCATAGTGTGCAGCGAAAAATAAGTTATGGCGTTTTTAATTCAAGTCCAACACATCAGGAGTACGTGAATATGTTATTGTATATACGTTAGCGGCTAAACTGGAAGAATCCCTATCAGGGATTAAAATAATTTAAATTATAGATATTATTTCTCAAGTAATCTAGAGAAAGCATTGATACTTAAGCGGCAGAGCCACCAGTAATTTTTAATTTCCTATGAACATTTTCAGTAACTTACTTTCTCAAACAACTCAGCCTACAACTGGGAAAAAGCAACGCCGAGGAATTGAAATTAAATCGCCGCGTGAAATTGAAATCATGCGGCAATCAGCGACAATTGTAGCAACTGTCCTCAAAGAAATTTCTGAGTTAGTAAAACCAGGAATGACCACGGCTGATTTGGATGCTTATGCAGAAAAACGCATCCGCGAAATGGGTGCATCACCTAGTTTTAAAGGATATCACGGTTTTCCAGGTTCTATCTGCTCCAGCATTAACAATGAAGCAGTACATGGCATTCCTAGTCCCAAGAAAGTGATTCGCGTGGGAGATGTATTAAAAGTAGATACGGGCGCTTATTATCAAGGCTTTCATGGTGATTCTTGCATTTCAATTGCTGTCGGTGAAGTGACGCAAGAAGCTGCGAAATTAATTCGCGTAGCGGAAGAAGCTTTATATAAGGGTATTGAACAAGTAAAAGCTGGTGTATACCTACTTGACCTAGCTGGAGCAATTGAAGACCATGTGAAAGTTAATGGCTTTAGTATAGTCGAAGAATTCACTGGACACGGTGTCGGTCGTAACCTGCACGAAGAACCTTCAGTATTCAACTACCGTACCCGCGAGATGCCAAATGTTAAACTCCGTGCGGGGATGACGCTGGCAATTGAGCCAATTTTAAATGCGGGTTCTAGACACACGCGGACATTATCTGACCGTTGGACAGCAGTCACTGTGGATAATTCTTTGTCGGCTCAGTTTGAGCATACAGTGTTGGTAACAGAGACTGGTTATGAGATTTTAACTGACCGTTCTAAGGTGTAATTGTTAGTTGTAATTATCTGTTGTTAAGAGAGGTAAAGCCTCAAAAGAGGGCGATTTGCCTTTTTATTTTTTGAGGCAAAGGTTTGCAGAGGTTCTAGGACTTTTTTTGGTCTAGAAGGAAGTCCTCTGCATATAGCCAGATAAATTCACCAGCGGTGGCTGGTTCGATGCTTTGGAGTGCTTTAGTAATGTTGAGGATGATCAAGACCAAGTAAATATTCGCAGAACTGCGAAGATAGGTTTTGAATAGAAATCTAGGTAAACCGAAATGCATCTTACCAATTTTATGACCGATACTAGCCAATCAAACTCTGCTTCTATCGCTGTTAAAGCTTCTGAAGATCCAATTTTTGGCAGAGAAAAAAATCACGATTATTGCAGTCGGTGTACTATAGCAATCCTAAGTGAATCATGAGAAAACACCATACTCCTCTTCTACTAGCAAGTAAAAAATTTAACAATTGATTTATGAGTTAAACAAACTATCTCATAGGAGTTTTTCCCAAAAATATACGTAGGAAAATAGTAAAAAATTAAACTAGATTTCATTTTACGTGTTTTCTCACGAATGATTCAGGATTGCTATAGCTCTATATGTCTTGTTAGTTATTCTGGCTTTACTCCCAATTTCTCAACCGAAAGCGCACGGGCATTTTATCGGACGGATAAATTAACAGGTTTTGCTGTAATTGTTCCAACGAAGAACAACCGTTGACTAACTCCCAGTCGAAGTAGCGAAGCAATAATGCTAGCATCATAGTTGCTTCTAGCATTGATAGATGCTCTCCCAAGCAACGATGAAGCCCTGAACCAAAATCTATCATTGGCAGTGAACTAGTTTCCTTACTTTTGTCTAACCAACGTTCCGGTAGAAATTCCTCTGGATTAGCATAGACTTCTGGGTCTCTTCCAGCAGCAAGCATTGACCAGGATATTCTTGTACCGCGAGGAATCACTTGACCCTCAATTACAGTGTCGCGTTGAGTCTCCAATGAAGTCGAGCCGGAGGCGACTGAATAAAGGCGCAGCGTCTCTTTGATAATTGCGCGAATATAAGCTAATTCTTTGAGACTTTCGGTATTAATACCGCCAAAGGTTTGCCAAGCTTGGTCAACGATGTCCTGTGCTTGCTGAAAAACCCTTTGATTTAAGCTTAACTCTCCTACTGCAAAGGATAAAGTATGGGCTGTTGTGTCAGTACCAGCTATTAAGAGTTCAACAGATTCTGCTATTAATGTTTTGTGATTGTATTTTGGTTCTTTGGCAGCGATTTTGACTAACATTGATTCCAGGAAAAAAGAACTTACCTGTGGTAAATTGGTTTTGTTTTCTTCTCTGAGTCTTAAAGCCAAGTCTACACGGGGAGTTAGAAATTCCTCTAAATATCCCCTTGCTGCCCAATAATCTCTTGAATTTTTGGTTGGCAAATATTTCATCCATATTTTCTCGCCAGTAGCTTGTCGTAGGAACCGATAGCCTAAAATAGATATCGCTTCATACACCTTGAGAACTTCCAGGGGTTGCCCTTCATGACTAGTACTGTTTCTATCCACGGGAATGCCCAGTACTAGACAAGAAATTACCCTCATTGTTAGTTCTACAAACAAAGGATCTACCTGAACTTCTTTTGGCGGCGCTGCTTCCTTGAGTGTCTCAATTACTTGTTCGCAGGCTTGGCTAATCATTTCTACATATTTCGAGAGACTGCTAGAACTGAATTCCGGGTTCCAAGCTTTGCGTCGCCACTGCCACTCAATCCCAGTTTCTCCTATTAGAATGGGAGTACTGATGTCGTTCCAAGCTTTGCGTAATTGCTCAGACCTGATTAAGCTACCATCTTTCATTCCATTGACAATGGTATTGTCGATAACTTTTGGTTTACTTAAAATGACAACTGGGTTGTTGCCATTCCAAATAACATACATCGGGCCTAGCTGTTGACTCCAATCAAATATTTGCCGGAATAATTTCTTCTGTTTGACTGCTGCTAATATTTGAGGAAGATTTCCTAACAGCCAGTGTTTGGGAGGAGAAGGGAGTGATTGTAGCGATTTGTATGCGTTCTTTTGTTTCCACCAGCGCCACCCAATTGTTGCCGCGATGCTAGTAACGCCTAAGACTGTGGCTAAATATGGAACTGAGTTAGAATAAGCAATCTGAGCAGTAATGTCTTGAAACATGAATCCGCCTTTGTTCACCAAAAACTTCAGATTACCTAAATACTACCTTATTGTTTCCCAATTCGTTTAGCCTCTTTGCATCGTCGGAAATTAATATTAATAATATTGAAGATAGTTTTAATGACGTTCGTGTGTGTTCTATTAAAATGTATAGAGATTCTTGAACAGTAATTTTCTATTGCTAGTTTTTGGACTGATTCTAAGTTTACAAGGCTTTTTTCAATTAACACTCTTTGACTGATAGATTTATAGTTAATCCGATAGTAAGCTAATTTATTTTTTGCCTTGTCAATTGTGATAATTACTAATTTTCGGAATTTGATACTCTAATAGATGATAGTTGCCAAAATTTAAGTTACACTTGAAGCTTTCAGCAATTAACTGAAAATTGGCGGTGAGGCTGAGATGATTAATATCAGAATTTAGTTGATTAACCAACTGAATATCACTGAGAATATCGGTGGCTATTGCCTGTAAAAAATAACCCCATTCAATCCAAGAATCAATTTTTGATTGTAAATCAGTTAATGAAATTTTAATTTCTGAGTTGCCAAATTTTTCTGCAACAGCTGGATCTACTAATCCAACACTAGGTATAAATAAACTAACGACTGTACCGATTCGAGGAAGTGTAGCGATCGCAAAATTTTTGAGGTTCTCAAATCTCAATTCCTCAGCAATTAATTTTTGAATATTCCGTAGTTGTTCTTGAGCATTATTAATCAGGATAATTTGTTCCATGATTTGATTAAAATCGCCAATAGTCAGTTTTAGACTTCGAATCAGTGTTGGCAATTCACTAACAAGTATTTCTAGGTTAGCCATAAATACCCCTTAGGGATTTGTCGAAAGTTTATCCGAAACAATTAAAATATCTTGAGTAAGAACATAACCACGCCTGTTGTATCTGAGCATCCTAAGTGAGTGATATATCTTAGGAGCTATAAAATGTATAGTTCCCGAAAATCCTGCTAAAGTAACAATTGAAGTTTTAAAATCCCAGAGAAAACCAAAATTACCCATTCACTAACTTATGAATGAAGTTGATTTAGCGTTTACCCCAGCACTAGAGTTGGCGCAATTAATTCGTCGCCGGGAAGTATCACCGCTAGAGTTGGTAGAAATATATTTAAAACGAATTGGGCAGTTAAATCCCCAATTAGGAAGTTATTTTACGGTGACGGCAGAATTAGCGATCGCAGATGCCAAAGCCAAAACAGAATTATTGACAACTACCTCAGAACTACCGCCTTTTTTTGGGGTGCCAATTTCCATTAAAGACCTCAACGCTGTAGCGGGTGTTACTTGTACCTATGGAAATCCGGCATTACTAAACAATATCCCTAATTATGATGATGGGATTGTGACTCGGATTAAGCAAGCTGGATTTACCATTCTTGGTAAAACAGCCACTTCTGAATTAGGTTCATTACCTTACAGTGAACCTACGGGTTTTCCCCCGGCTAGAAATCCGTGGAATTTAGAATACACCCCTGGCGGTTCCAGTGGTGGCGCAGCGGCAGCAGTAGCAGCGGGATTGTGTGCGATCGCTCAAGGTTCTGACGGCGGTGGTTCAATTCGGGGCCCTGCGGCTTGTTGTGGTTTGGTGGGACTCAAACCATCTAGGGGCAGGGTGAGTAAAGCACCCGTGGGCGAACGCCTTGCTGGAATTGCCGCCAACGGCCCGATCGCCCGGACTGTGGCTGATGCTGCTGCCCTTTTGGATACCATATCTGGCTATATCACAGGCGATCCTTACTGGTTACCAGATCCCGAACCATCATTTCTCGCCGCTACTCAAACAAAACTCGGTGCTTTGCAAATTGCTTTTGACACTAGCATTTCTCCTTTGGGAGAAGCTGACATCAACTGTCAGCAAGGTGTCCGGCAAACAGCCCAGTTATTAGAACAACTCGGCCACCAAGTTGAACAGAAATCCCCAGATTTTAGCGGTTTAGTTGAACCATTTCAAATCGTTTGGCAAGCTGGGGTGGCTGCGTCGGGACTTCCTGTTGAAGCCTTGCAGCCATTAAATCGCTGGCTATTTGCACGAACAGGTTCTGTTGCCCAGTACCTCCAAGCAGTTTCCCAAATGCAAATAGTGACACGGCAGATTGTGGCGTTTTTCGATACCGTGGATGTGCTGATATTGCCAGTTTATCTACATTCACCCATCCTGGTTGGGGAATGGGCTTCGCTGAGTCCAGAAGAGACATTCCAAAATATTATTGAATGGGTTGCCCCTTGTCCGCCTGCTAATGCAACTGGACAACCTGCGATCGCAATTCCTGTAGGCTTTGATAGTAAGGGTTTACCCATCAGTGTACAGCTAATTGGTAAACCTGCGGCTGAAGCTACCCTGATCAGCCTAGCAGCACAATTAGAAGCGGCTAACCCTTGGATTGATCATCGTCCAGCCTTTGCAATATCAGGTTAATCATGCAGGCATCCCTGGAACAACTTTCACAAATTATTGTGTTTGCAGGTTTAGAAACAGCAGAGAAGATAAGTTTGCAACCTTACACTCAGGTGCAACGGTATCGCAAAGCAGAGATTATTCTACATGAGGGCGATCGCTTACCAGCAAAACTCTATGCTATTGTCAGTGGATCAATTCAAGTTACCAAAACAGCAACAACAGGGAAAGAAACGATTCTCCGCGCCCTAGCTGCTGGAGAAATTTTTGCGGCTCCTGCTTTATTAGGAAATGGAATTTCTCCAGCAACTGTCACTAATAATTAAGTTGCCCGATCAATTTTTTGCACTTCTTGATCAGATAGTTTCACATTTATAGCTTGTGCTGAGTCTTCAATGCTGGAAATCTTGCTAGCACCAGGAATTGGCAAAATAGCAGGCGATTTGGAACGCAACCACGCTAAAACGATATTATACACAGACACGCCTTTTTCTTTAGCTAACTGAGCGATCGCGCGGATATCTTGCAAGTCCTGATGGCGACGTCTACCACCAAAGGGACTCCAAGGCAAAAATGTCAATCCTTGCTGTTCACAATACTTCAACACGCCGTCATTTTCTGGCTGTCGTTGCCAAGGGCTGTATTGATTCTGCACCGAGACAATATCCACTACATCTCGCGCCCGCTTAATTTGTTCAACGGAAAAGTTAGAAACTCCCACAAACCGAATTAAACCTGCCTCCACTGCTTCTTTAACCGCTGCAAGAGATTCTTCAATGGTGTAATTAGTATCGGGAGAATGGTATTGCCAAACATCGATGGGTTTAGCACCACCCAACGCCTCAAAACTGACTCGAATTGTTTGGCGCAAATGTTCTGGGTTGCCGTTGCTTGTCCAGTTACCATTGGGACGCATCAAACCGCCCTTAGTTGCCACAATTACTTGGCTAACATCGCCTTTGTAACTACTAAGTCCCTTGTGAATTAATTGCTCGTTGTGGTGCTTATCTGACTCATCTTTGCAGTAAGAATCGGCAGTGTCAATAAATGTAATACCCAGATCCAACGCACGATGAATAACTTGGATTGATTGCGATTCGGGAGGGCGATTATAAATTGACATGGGCATACCACCCAAACCGATCGCACTCACAAAGATGCCACTTTTTCCTAGCTGTTTGGTTTCCATGCTTCTAGCTATAGCTTTCTGCCCCAATTATCTACCAGCTAGCCAAAGATTTTTTAGGGATTTATCGGAAATCTTCCTTAGTACTTAGACTTGGCGATAAGTGAATGGGCTATGAGGGGAATACTCTACTCAGGGCTTAAGTATTATATACACAGATACCGATGAAAATTTACTAAGCAAGCGCTTAAAGAAACCTTATTAGTTTTACTCATTAACACAACCTAGTCAACTACAAATACCCACTTTGTCAGTTTGTCTAATTAAGCTATGTTTAATAAATAAAATAAGTAGCCTACATAATCGGCTGTTATTTCACACTTGACATAAAGCATTGTGAGTGCAAAACGTCTGCCAGAAACCATTGCCCATGTCAGAATTACTCGCCAATCCTGGCAACACGGCTTCCTAGAAGGCGAAGTGAGTGCAGGTGAGTTTGAGTGGCATTTCCAGTGGCATTTTCGCCGGGGAGAACTTGCCGTCAAGCCTTCCCAAGGCCGCGCCTTAATCAAAGAACCCCTCGGCCGATTCTTGGAGCAACAAGATTACCAGCTAGAGCCTGGAGGAGACTATGCTTTTACTATTCGGGCGGAACTCTAGGAGTTAGGAGTTGTGAAGATATTAATTCCTAACTCATAACTCCTCACTCATAACTCCTCACTGCTGATTCAGTGAGGCGATTTAAGTATCTTTCAATTAAGAGAATGGCAACAATGTCATCTATCGGTCTTGGTGGCTGTCGCAGACTCTGCGGCAATAGCTTTATTAGCCCTTTAGGTGGGTACATTTGCCAATAGCGATCGCGTGCTTCTAAGGTTGTGTAGCGCTCATCGACTAAAATGATGTTCAGCGGTTGTATCAATTCCTGATATAATTGCTGTCTCCACTGCTTGGCTGTAGTTTGGTCTCCCATAACCATCAAGGAGATAGGAAACTTTTGACGCAATGTCTCAATGGTAGCGATCGCCTCTTTTGCTAACACAACCTGATGATAATGCAGTTGTCGATCCAGTCCGATCACCGCTAAACCACATTTATCTCGACCTGGATCAAACCCCAAGATGACTGGCTGCGTTGGTAAAAATTCACGGAAAGTCATAATAAATTCAAAATTAAAAATTAAGAATTAGAAATGTTCGCGTAGCGTCTTGTAAAGAAGAAATGCAATCACAGCAACTCTTTTGGCTACTGTTCAATATGTTTAAATCTTACTAATAACAGTGTACAAATAATTTTTTAAGTACTAAAAATAATTTGTCCGTTGACTATTGCCACTAATTTCACTCTCAATGGCCCGGCTGTATAAGTGTCCTCTGCTGCGATCGCTTTAATCTCCAATGGCTGATTATACTGTCTTAATTGGGTGATAAAGCGCAGAAAAGCCCCCTCTACTTGGACATTTTCGACAATTCCGGCGTTACGGGCGCGAAATTGGGAAGCAGAAATTAGTATTTCCAGCCGCTGCTGTAACTGATAGGATGTCATGGTTTGGGAATCGGTAGTGGTTGTGGCCAACACTGCGCCTCCCGAAAAAACCAATTGATTTCGGGCTGTATCGGCGAAAAATTCTATCTGCTTTTCTCCCCTGACGTAATTACCAGCCGAGAAAATTCGCACCACGTATTCTTGACCATCGCCAATCTGCTTGCTCAATTGCTCAACCCTATCCTGGGTAACGCGCAGTAACTCTACATTTGCAGGATTTACACCAGGTTCACTTAATTCGAGGTTGGCGTTGCGATTGGCTTCTTGTAAAAGTTGTATCACTGCTTGGCTAGCAGCAGCAGATTGGGTAACACGAACTACACCAGCAGACAGAACTTGACCGCGAACTAAGGCCAGCTTACCTAAACGCAGATCGCGGTAGGACTGATAATATTTTTTCAGCCTTGCAACTTCCAGTTCTAGTTGTTCCTGTTGTCCTTCCAATTCTTTGAGGCGAGATTCCCGTTTGGCAATCACTTGCTCTCGCGCTGTAATTTCTAAATTACGCTTTTGAATCAGTTGATCCAGTTGGGCAATTTTTTGATCGCGTTGTTCTATGGCTTGTTGGCGGTTAGCAAGTTCGTGATCGCGTTTTTCAATAGCTGTTTTGGCTTGGTCAATCGCTTTTTTAGCTTCAGCATATAGTCGTTGACGTTCTGTTTTCAGTAGTCCAACTGCCACCTGTAGCTCCTTTCTCTGATTGTAAACGCTTTGGAGTTCAGCTATGGCTTTTTGGTACTGAGTTACAACTTGTTCTAGTTGACCTTGAGTGCGTTGGAGTTGAGTTTGAGTTTGGGCTTGTTGATTAATCGTGCGGTTCAACTGAGCTTGTGTTTGGCGTTGTTTGGCATTTGCCGCCTGCAAGGATTGATTGATTAAGAGCAAGTTTTGTTGTGCTTTTGCTTGGGCAATTCTTGCTTGATTTAGCTGACTTTCTACCTGACTTTTCTGAATTTCTGCGGTTTTTAGCTGTTCCCGCTTCTGCCTGAGGTCTGTTTGAATATCCTCTAATTCAAAGACTCCCTTTCGCAAGCCTTCATCGGCAGCGAATAAAATCCCTAATGTTGATGCTGAAATTAAACCACCCGTAAAAATAGTTACCAGTACAGCAGTATTTTTCGGACGAAGATTAAAAAGTGAGAGGCGGGCTTTGCCAACTCGTGTGCCAATGCGATCGCCCACGGTTGCTATCACGCCTCCCAAAATTAAAATTGCTGCGATGAGGATGTATCCGGTGGTCATCTTTTGCTACCGAAATCCTTCCAGATACAGCCTACTACTTTTAACCATTGTCTGTGGAGAAGTGGAGATTGGCAATAGCTGAAATTGCTCAATTTTAGATTTCCCTCTAGCTATTAGTGTCATTTTTCAAAACACAACACGCGCCGACTCCCCTTTCTCCAATTGCTTTTATGTGAACTGCCTACTTAAGGTAACAGGTTTGTGCACAGTAATCTTCTTTTTGTGGATAGAAATCATCTTTTTTTCACGCAAATCCCCTAGTAGCCTAGTAACAGTAACACGAGTTGAACCAATTGCCTCTGCGATCGCTTGATGAGATAACTTCAGATCTATAGTGATCCCATCTGCACAAGGAACCCCAAAATCCCGACAAAGAATTAACAAAAAACTTACCAACCTGGAACCCATATCTCGGTGAGCGAGAGTTTCAATCATCATCTCTGTCTGTAAAATTCGCGAAGACAGACCTCGCAGCATTAACATTGATAATTCTGGATTTTCCTTGAGTGCTAGCTCCACCTGTTCAATTGGTGCTGACAGTAATTCCACAGGAGTAAATGCAACCGCATGGTAAAACCTATCCGACTTATTTCCTGTCAGCAATGACAATACACCAAAAACACTATTTTCCCGCAACAGTGCTACCGTTATTTCCTCTCCTGCCTCGTACACCCTGGAAAGTTTAACAGCACCTTTCAAAAGAAAATAAACTCGTTCGGCAGGATCGCCAGGAAAAAAGATCGTTTTATTGCGTTCAAACGTTTCCACAACTGGCGGAAACGCCCCGGTCGCCATCTGACGAAATACATTTGCTAGGGCTTTATCTTGTGTCACGATCATCTCCCTTCCCCTACCCAATGCCGGAAAAACAAAAACTGATTACCTAAGAATACACCCGAAAAATGAATAAAGCACCGTCAACCTTTCTGTACTTTCCTATACTCAAACTAATCTCTTCATAACTCTTTGTTTATAATGATACATAATTGTTGATCCTTTCAGCTAGTAGTTGTTGATAAGTAGTTACAATAGCTGTATAAACAAGGTTTTTTAAAGAACAAATAAAGATATCTTGAGAAAATCTTTAGGAAAAATCAAGAATTTTGTCACAGTAAACACCCTTACCAATATTCATTTTTGCAAATCCTGTGTAAAACATAGACAAACTAGCCTCAGATTCTAGTATGCTCCTAATGATCGATCGCATTAATAATTTCTATGCTAAATCTGACTGGAAAAAATGCTCTTGTTACAGGTATTGCCAATAACCGCTCGATCGCCTGGGGCATCGCCCAACAGCTGCACAAAGCCGGAGCAAACCTGGGTATTACTTACTTGCCGGATGAACGCGGCAAGATGGAGAAAAAAGTCGCGGAGTTAGTGCAACCGCTCAACCCCAGCTTATTTCTTCCCTGTAATGTCCAAAATGACGAACAGATTCAATCTACCTTTGGGACAATCCGCGCTCAGTGGGGGAAGCTAGACATCCTCATCCATTGTCTTGCCTTTGCTAGCAAAGATGATCTGAGTGGAGATTTTAGCCAAACTTCTCGTTCTGGCTTTAACACTGCTTTAGAAATTAGTACCTACTCGCTGGTGCAATTAAGTGGTGCAGCTAAACCTTTAATGACAGAGGGAGGTAGTATCGTCACCCTGACATATTTAGGCGGTGTCAGGGCAATCCCTAACTATAACGTTATGGGAGTTGCCAAGGCGGGGTTAGAAATAAGTGTGCGTTACCTAGCGGCTGAACTAGGGCCGCAAAATATCCGCGTGAATGCCATTTCCGCAGGGCCCATCCGTACTTTGGCATCTTCAGCGGTAGGCGGAATATTAGATATGATTCATCATGTAGAAGAAGTAGCTCCCCTACGACGCACCGTCACTCAGTTAGAAGTGGGCAATGCTGCGGCTTTTTTGTGTAGTGATTTGTCCAGCGGCATTACTGGACAAGTTCTGTATGTAGATGCAGGATATAAAATTATGGGAATGTGACGCGATAAAGTGAGGAGTTAGGAGTGAAAAAGTTAGGAGTTAGAAGTGAGAAGTTAAGAGTTAAAAATTTATAACTCATAACTCATAGTTCATAACTCATAACTCATAATTCCTAACTCATAACTCCTAACTTCTAACTCTTTCTACTACCTATGCAAACAACCAATCGCCAAGTTAATTCAAACTACGACCAGTCAACTAAAACCTCTCGGATTGCCACAGTTAAACGCACCACTGGTGAAACTGATGTGCAAGTTACCATTAACCTGGATGGTAGAGGAACTTGCACAGCTGCAACTGGCATTCCGTTTTTGGATCATATGTTGCATCAAATTGCCTCCCACGGTCTGATTGATATAGATGTCCAAGCCTCAGGAGACTGGGAAATTGATGACCACCACACCAACGAAGATGTAGGCATTACTTTAGGGCAAGCTTTGAACCAAGCATTAGGCGACAAAAAAGGCATTGTCCGCTTTGGTAATTTTCTTGCACCACTGGATGAAGCCTTAGTTCAGGTAGCACTAGACTTTTCCGGACGCCCTCACCTCAGCTACGGTTTACAAATTCCTACCCAACGCGTAGGAACCTATGACACTCAATTAGTGCGAGAATTCTTTGTAGCACTCGTGAACCATAGCCAAATGACACTGCACATTCGTCAACTGGATGGCATTAACTCTCATCATATAATTGAAGCAACATTTAAGGCATTTGCGAGGGCAACGCGGCTGGCGGTGGAAATAGATCCCCGTCGTGCTGGCGTGATTCCTAGTTCTAAGGGCGTCTTGTAGGAGAGAAGCAGCAGAGGGAGCAGGGGGAGATGAGGAATAAAAAACTCTTAGCTCCTAACTCTTAACTTCTAACTTTTAACTCAGCACCACTCTGTTTGCGATAATTGACACACCAGGTGGTGATGGTTATTATCAGCCTATTGGGTAACTTGTAATTAATACCAAGCTGGTAAATGGTGATTTAACTGAAATGAAGTCTGTTGCAGATAACCCCAATTCTCAACTTCATACGACTGACACTCCGCCAGTAGTTTTAACTTCTGAGTTGCGAAAAGTCTATCGCACTGGTTTTTGGCTAAATCAAAAAGTCGTATCTCTGAAAAACTGTTCTTTAACAGTTTATAAAGGGGAAACCTTTGGGTTGCTGGGGCCAAACGGCGCTGGTAAAACTACCCTTTTAAAATTGTTGCTGGGAATTATTCGTCCTAGCTCTGGACGGGGATTATTATTGGGTAAGCCACTAGGCGATCGCAGTATTAAGCAACATATCGGCTATCTGCCGGAAAATCCCTACTTGTATGACTATCTTACTGGCTGGGAGTTTTTGCAGTTAGCGGCTGGGCTATTCCAAATTCCCAAAAGTGTACAACACCAACGCATTCCCCAACTGCTGGAATTAGTGGGTTTATCACAAGCCGATGCCTGCAAAAAGCTCTTGCGCCGCTACTCTAAAGGAATGCTACAGCGTGTTGGTATGGCACAGGCGCTAATTAACGAGCCAGAATTGGTTTTTCTAGATGAACCGATGTCTGGTCTTGATCCTGTAGGACGCTACCAAATGCGGGAAATTATCCTGGCGCTGAAAGCCGCAGGCAAGACGATTTTTTTCAATAGCCACATTCTTAGTGAAGTAGAACAGATCTGCGATCGCATTGCTATCCTCGCTCAAGGTGAATTAATTTGCTCTGGTTCCCTTAATGAACTCTTAGGCGGGGAAAACACGTATCACGTTAAAGGTCAAGGTGGTGACTGGGAAATTCTCAAAAAATGGATACCTACTCTTAGATTTGAGCCTGATGGTTCCTGGAGAGGTACACTACAAGATGATTACTATGATTTCCTCGCCAGTCTTCGTCTAATGGATGGTAAAATTCTTGCCATGAACTTGTCGCGTCACTCCCTAGAAGAATTTTTTATTCAACAAATCCAAAGAAAAAATAACTTACTGAATTAATCTTATTGCTTCTTGCCAAATAGGAAATTTTAGGTTATTTTGAAGAACAAAACCCAAATTTTCTGGCTTTTTGAGTTTATCTTTCTTAAGCTAACCCACATAAAATCAAATTCCGATCTCTTTTTAAGAATATTTGTGTTTATTTAATGAGCTTGTTCATAATTTTGATAATCATAGTAGATTTTAAATCACAGTTTAAATGTCATAAAATTGACTTCGACAAGAAAATTTTATTCGGAAGTACTTTGTTGGTTAATAGACAATTTCTTGTATAAACTGCGTTTAGTTGCGTAAGTCCTATATTTTTTGATAATTGCTCTATTCAAGCAGTGTAACTTTAAATTAACTTCACTAAAAATTAAAATTCAATAAACAAATTTCCTCCGGAAAATTACACTTTTCGAGGAAAATAAGAGTGACGGGTAACTTGAATACTTAGGTATAGTCAAAATAAAAATGTTTAAACAGTACATTATTGATCGTAGTTTCAGAGTCTCAGGTAAGTATGCTTAACACAAGTTTGTTTAAATTCCTAACTCAGCCAGTTATAGGTGTGGCTTTGTTAACTGCTGTCAATGCCGTTATGCCATGTATCAGTCTAGCTCAGGGACAACCATTACCACCAATTACACAATCACCAATTACACAAACACAAATAGATACTAATTATTCATTAGGAGGCGGCGATCTCATTCGTGTAAATGTATTTGAAGTACCTGAATATACAGGTGAGTATCAAATTCCTCCAGGTGGAGCGATCAACTTGCCTTTAATTGGCAGTGTATCTGTTCTTGGGCTAACAACTGAACAGGCTGCCGATGAAATTGCCAGAAGATATGCTCGCTTCCTCAAACGTCCCTTAATCTCAGTCAATTTGTTATCGCCTCGTCCCATCAATATTTTCGTTGCTGGAGAGGTGACACGTCCAGGAGCTTACACTCTGAGTTTGAGCGGAGGTGCAGGAAACAATCCAGGCGTACAATATCCGACTCTATTGGCCGCATTGACAACAGCACAGGGTGTAACCCTGGCTGCGGATGTGACTCAAGTTCAATTACGGCGTAAAATAGGACGTTCTTCAGAGCAAGCCGTCACCGTCAATTTGAAGGAACTCATCCAAACAGGCAGGTTATCACAGGATATTACCTTGCGGGATGGAGATACCATAGTTGTGCCAACTGCGACCAACTTCAACGTGGCAGAATCCCGCAATATATTTGCATCTAACTTTGCTGCTAGCCAAACCACACCCCGCACAGTAACAATTATTGGTGAAGTTAACCGTCCCGGTTCGTATCTTGTTACCGCAGGTAACACAGATACTCAGGGGGGCACTGCAACCACTAATAGTGGCACTGCCAGTCCCGCTGGTTTACCAAATGTGACGCGGGTAATTCAACTAGCTGGAGGAATTACAGCACAGGCTGATGTTCGTAATCTCAGGCTACGCCGACCTACAAGAACTGGCTCAGAACAAGCTATAGATATTAATCTTTGGCAACTATTGCAGAGTGGTGATGCCAATCAAGACATCATCGTCCAAGACGGAGATACGATTGTTATTCCGACGGCAACTGAAATCAACCCCGCAGAAGCTACTCAATTAGCTACCACTACTTTTTCTCCTACACGCATTCAAGTTGGTGTAGTAGGCGAAGTTAAAAAACCAGGGTTAACAGACGTTCAGCCGAATAGCTCTTTAAATCAAGCTATACTCGCTGCTGGAGGATTTAATGATGCCAGAGCTAGTAGTAGTGCCGTTGATTTAATTCGCCTCAACCCTAATGGTTCTGTCACTAAACGTATAGTTAAAGTGGATTTCTCTGCTGGTATTAATGAGCAAACTAATCCCATACTCCGTAATAATGATGTTGTGGTAGTCAACCGATCTGGTGCAGCTAAGACTGGCGATACCATAAACACCATAACTGGACCTCTAGGTATTATCCTTAATCTTCTAAACATCTTCGGACTCTAGTTTAAGATATAGATGCAAATTGGGGTCGTTGGTCAATCCTCTCGTCCCTAAAATTGCACTATCCTTGAATCAAACCTCAATAGTTAAGAGTTAATATAGCAATCCTAAATCATTAGTGAGAGAGAAAAAAGCTGAAAAGCTTATAAATACGTGTTTTTATATCTGTATTTTCTCACTATTTAATTTGGATTGCTATAGCACTCTTTCATAACTCCCGGTTCGCCCATTTTCTAGAGGGTTAGGAAAAATGTGGAACGAAAAAACAAGGGTTTCAGCGCTTGCTTAAGATTGTGATGGTGCTTTGCACCCGCCGTAGGCGATCAGATAATGACTTATAGCCAATCGCTTCTGGATAATTAAATTATGTTTTGAGAAGTTGCGATCAAAAATATCATTTCTCCCAAACCCTGATTCTTACGTTAATTATCTATTTCTCTAACTTTAAAAAAAATGGGCGAACCGTGCGTCATAACTCTAGGCAAATAAAAATCGAAGGCAATTTTTAAATATTAGACAGCAACTGAGCTACACGCCGTCTGACCACAAAAAAAGACAAAAATAAGGTTAAGAACTGGTTTGCTCTTGGCGTAAGCGTAGTCCACCGTACCCTTCTCTACGAGAGGCTGCGCCAACAGGAAGCAAGCTACGCGTAGCGTCTCGTAGAGAAAGCATCGCTTCCTCCAAAATTGTGTTTTCTATCCGCTATTATTAAAGAAATTTTAAGTAATATTACTCTTTAACAAATGCTATAGACTTTAAAACCTTCACTGAAAATTCTTAATCTGCATTGATAGCCTTTTGCAAACTTCGTTGTAAGAACTCGGATTGACTATGATAATGAGAATATTTTAAAAGCAGAGGCGATAAATTATTGTCTATGGCTTATTTATTGTGATTAAATGATTCTTATTATCATAAGCATTATTTAAGTAAATTAACTGATTGATGACAGATATACTATCTTAACCACAGATACCACGTATACACAGTAAAATGATGTCCAATTGTAAATGATGCCATTTGTACGGTTGCTTGGTGTCCATTAATAGAGTAGCTCTGGATACTAAAAAATTTCTCCAGTAGTTTTACCAGATAAGTCCTGTTTCTTATAACACAAGCTAAAAATGCGTTTAAGCCATATTTACGCGAAAATGCTCAGGTATAAACCTAACAAGCCGTGTATAACTTTACATATGGTCGTTATACGGCCGTATCCAATACTGAGTTACTGACTAAGGCTAGAGTTACTGATCGTTGACGATTTAGTTTTTGCAACATACCCTATTTTTTCCCTATGATGATTCATGGTTTCGGTTTTCTTAGTTTGAGCGCATCTCTTGTACTTCCCTGGGCATTAACAGGTTTGGTTCAAGAAGAGAGAATAACAGAGTCTTTAGTTAAAGATGTTCGTCAGTCATCCACTGTTCAGGAAATGCCACTACCTAGCCGCAAGCTGATCAGTGCTATTCCAACTGCGACAACATACTATGTTAGTGGTACCGGAAACGACAGAAATAGCGGACTCACTACGTCATCCGCCTTTAGGACAATTCAAAGGGCAGCAGACCTGACTAACCCTGGCGATACGGTACTGATTATGAACGGGGTATATACGAATAAAATGAAAACTGGAGCGGTAATAGAGATTAGCCGCTCTGGAAGGGCAAATGCATGGATTACGTATAAAGCATATCCTGGAGATCGGCCGAAACTTCAGCACAATGGATGGCATGGAGTTTGGATTTACAATGGAGCCTCATATATTGAGGTAAACGGGCTGGAGGTTGTAGGGAACAATCGCAATATAACCCATGCTTATGCGCTGAAAGAGAAATATAACACATCCAACCCGCTGACGAATGGAAACTGCATCAGCATAGATGGACGCAAAAATGGTCACACCCACCATATACGTATTCTCAACAATAAAACGCATGATTGTGGAGGCGGAGGCATTATAGCTATGGGATCGGACTATGTGACAGTAGATAATAACGAGGTGTTCAATAATGCCTGGTACTCAGTCTTCGGCTGTAGTGGCATTTCACTGCTCAACAATTGGGATTATAACAATAGCAAGAACTACAAGATGTTTGTAACCAGAAACAAGGTATACAACAATCATATGTTGGTTCCCTGGATTGAGAATGGAAAGTTTCAAGACGGTAATGGCATTATTGTTGATCGTTCAAGAAAATATGAGTATCGAGGACGTACTTTGATTGCCAACAATATCTCATATAACAATGGTGGCTCGGGCATTCATACCTATCAAAGTAACCATGTCGATATTGTCAACAATACAACTTTTCTGAATAATCAGACTCCGAAAAGTGCTTCCGGGCAAATTATGAGTAATTATTCAGATGATATCAAAGTTGTCAATAACATCCTTTATTCTGCCCCTAACAAACCAATAAACCTGAATCATAAAAGTACCAACGTTACTTTTAACTACAACCTCTATAACAACAATGGTTTTCCTGTAGATGCCGTCGGACCTAATGATATTATGGCAAATCCATTGTTTATGAATGCCTCGATTAGCGACTTTAGACTGAAGCCAAAGAGTCAAGCAATCAACAGTGGTTTTAGGTGGAATAGTCTGACAACTGATGTTTTAGGCAATCCTCGTGTGTATGGTTCAGCATCCGATAGAGGGGCATACGAAATGCAGTATTAGTTAGCAATGACCTTTGCCAATTGATGAAAATTGACATAAAACAAAACTGGATGATGCGTGCCTATTTTTGCCATCAGGTAAAAAACTGAGTCAATAAAACCCTGTATAGTTTTTGTAGAAGGAATTTTTATAGTCCTATCTGCATCCACTGCGGCTCTACGTTTTGCTTAACAGTCAAGTACACGCTTCTCTTAAACCGTTTTGGCAAAAGTTAGACCAATCTTTCTTTTTGGCAAAGGTATTGAGTTAATAGTATGGCATCGGGTTGTATGGCAAATCCTGATTTATATGGAGTTTTTGTGTACAACCCCTTTTCGTAACCCAGATTCAGAACCTGATATAAAACCTTGATTTTAATGCTGTAGCATAAATAAAGGGGCGGTAGAACCAAATTAGATATAGTCTCTTAGGGACTTCCAAGAATTAATTCATGGGCATTTAAACAATAATCATTGTTAAGAGAAGAAAGCGGCAGCGATCACTACCGCTTTCTTCTGCCTGAAGTACCTATTAAAAGTATGCACTTGTGAGAAATTATCAGAGTCACAACTGTGTTTATTTAAAATAATAAAGTTGTTAATTACTATTTAAAAAGTTACGTTTTCGCATAACAGATATCAAGAAACCAATTACCTAGATGCTTGTGAGATAATTTATTTTCTGGAAGTTCCTTAACTCGACTTTATCCATTTTTCCCAATTGCAATGCCTACAGCAAGCTGCTAATTAAACCCTGATGAATATGTAACTATGATTTTATCGATGTCACCCAAATGAGTCATATTGGAAAAAATCTTGCCTGACAAGCTAGAGTTTTTGCCGAATAACAAGGTGGCGTTATTTGATTTAGAAAAAGTCGAGATAAACAATCTGAGGTCAGAGGAACTACGAAATTTTTGTCAGTGGTTTGTTGATATGTCTTTTAGTAGCCTCTAAACTTTAGAGATTTTATTTTTTTGCAAGTCCCTTAAGTTCTTTTGTCAACTCCCTTGGTTTAAAATATTCGTGATCATGATATAAATAACTACTAGATTCATTTTTCTCAATGATTCCATTTACGACTAAACCTAAGACATTGTAATTGGATCTCTCTAACATCTCTTGAGCAGCGCTAGCACTGTTAGAATCAATTACTCCAGGTCGAGCTACTAACAAAATCCCATCAGTCATTTGGCTTAATGTCAAAGCATCGGCTGCCAAAAGCAGGGGAGGAGCATCAATAATTACAAAATCATAGTTATGTTGAGATGAGAAATTTTCAATTAATGATGCCATCCGTTTTGAGTCAAGCAAAGCAAGTGGGTTGGGAGGTCTAACTCCAGCAGTTAAGACATCAAGATTATCCATGACCTTAGATACGGCAACGTCAAATTCAGCCTGATCTACAAGAACCTCACTCAAACCAACTGCATTGGTTAGTTGCCAGAGATGATGCTGAGAAGGAACTCGCATATCTGCATCAATTAGTAAAACTTTACGTCCTAATTGAGCGATCGCTGCTGCTAAATTAGCTGAAACTGTAGACTTGCCTTCTTTAGGAACTGCGCTAGTTACCACGATAGTTTTGAGCACTTTATCTGAACTCAAGAATTTCAGATTGGCTTGAATCATTCGGTACATTTCGCTAGTTAAAGAGTAAGGCGTATCTCTGACAGCAATTTTTTGAGTTATTGATTCTACATCTGAATAACCAGAGCGAATCTTTTTAACAGACAAAGGAACAATTCCCAGCAACGTATATCTAAATACATCTCTGACTTCCTTAAGTGTTTTCAGAGACCTATCTCTCATGCTTAGAAACAGAACAGTTGTAGTGGCCAAAAATAAACCTAACATTACTCCTAAGACTAAAACTATAATTTTTTTGATTAGTATTGGCTTATCTGGCACTAAAGCCGGAGCAATAATTCGCGAACTGGCTGTATTTGTATTCTCAATTAACTGTAATTCTTGAACCTTTTTCAATACAGTTTGATAGGTGGAATCTGCAACTTCAACTTTCCGTTCTAACTCCCGCTGATTTTGTGCCAACTGGGGTATGATTTTCATCCGCTGTTCGTAGCTAGAACGGGAATTATATAGAGAGGAAAGTCTTTTAGTTAAGCCAAAGCGCTGTATTTCTGACTGCAGAAAATTTTGTATCAGGCTTTGTCTGAGTTCTCCAATCTGCAATTGGCTCTGGGGAATTTGTGTTTGATTGCCAACAGTCTGACCAATTTGCTGTTGCAGAAGAGATTTTAAGTTAGCTTGCTTTGCTTCTAGATTAATAATTACAGGGTTGTCATCTAGGAAACGGCTGCGTTCAATCGCTAACTGCCGCTCGGTCTCTTGAAGTTGTGTAAGAACTCCTTGCACGGCAGGTGACTGACTCAGAGCACTCACAGCGATCGCTTGCTGAGAATTTAGCTCTACTTTCTGGCGCAGTTCATTGGTTTGCGCGTTTACCTCATCAAGTTGAGCCTTAACAGTATTCATCTCATTGTCTAGATTTCCAATAGTCTCAACAGCTGATTTTGTCTCCTCTGGTAGATCTGTAATCTGATTCTTTTGTTTAAATATACGTAGTGCTACTTCTGCATTATTAACAGCCTCTTGAGTTTTAGGAAGCTGCTTGGCAATATATTGACGAGTTGCTGCTGCCTCAGAGCGATTTGTCAAAATATCATTTTCTAAGTAAAAACTCATGATTGTGTTGACTACTGCTGCTGATTCTTCAGGGTCATGGCTGGTATAGCTAATTCGCAATACATCTGTCGCATTAACAACTTTTAGTGTCAAAGATTGTCGGAACTTTTCTAATTCTAGAGGTTTACCTTCTTCGTCTTTCAGCCGTAGTTTGTCTATTGTTTTCTGCAAGAAAGTAGGCGAAGAAATAACTTCTACCTGAGTGTTTATAGGATTTTGAGTTGCTAGCAGCGATTTTAAATCTCCTGCATCTCCTCCTTCAGTGGTACTAGGCACCAGATCAGCTCCTACTACTTTAAAAGAAGGAATTCTAAATAATAATTTTCCTTCGGCTTCATAGGATGGCTTCATAAATTGTGTAGCTATAGCACTGAGCATAACTGTACCTGCAAATATTGCAGTAGCAGGTAGCCACCATCGTTTCAATATAACTAAGTAACGACTAAGGTCTAAATCAATAGATTCTCTAGATTCCATAGATTTTTTTGACATAAATCTTCAAAAGTACAGGTTTTAAGCGATAAACTCAATATTGATCTACTTAGAGTTGGTACAAAGCGTAGCTATTAATAAGACTAGTACTATTTTACAATGTAAGTCCAGGATCGGGTTTAATCCCGAATGCCCTTGTAGCATCCTCAATATGGCAACGGCGAGTGAGACGGGAAGGCCCTACTGTATGCAAAACATATACTAGTGGGTACTTCATTTGCGTTGCCAAGCTTTCTCATAAGCCGCTAACAGTTTAGGTACTTGATGTCGCCACTCTAGTTTCTCCTCCATTCGTTGTCTACCTAGCTTTCCCATTTGCTGTCGCCGCTTACTATCCTCTAGAAGTTCAAGAATGTTCTCGGCAAAATCCACGACATCATTGCCCTTGGCATAAACAGATGCTCCTTCTGCCGACCGCCTTCCTTCCAAAAGGTCAAACTGAACAATGGGTTTTTCCATTGCCATATACTCCATGATCTTGTTCATCGTTGAACGGTCATTGTAGGGCATTTTTTTATCGGGATTAGCACATACATCACAGCTAGAAAGTCGTGCCAAAAGTTCATTATCAGGAATACGTCCGGTAAATTCTACAAACTCCTTAACTTCTAACTCTTCAGATAGTGCCTGAAGCTTCTCAAACATCGGTCCACTACCGATGAGCATGAAGTGTATATCCTGGCGTTTTTTTTCATAGACAATGTAGCGCACTGATTGCAGCAGGTAATCAATTCCTTCTGGTTCTCCCATGACGCCAACATACCCTACCAAATACTTTCGACCTTTACGGTAGACTGGGTTGGGCGGTACGGGTTGAAAACGGGAAAGGTCAGGCCCACTGCGAACAACGAAGACATCCTCAGGACTCTTGCCTCCACGGGTAAGTGCTACCGAGAGGTAAGATTCATTAGTTGAGATAACTACGTCTGCTGTCGTAAAGGTCAATCGCTCAACCAATGAGAGTCCATAATAGAAAATGTCTCGTCGTCCATATTTAGCTTCGTACATCTCCAGATTTATATCATGGTGGTCAAATATGACTCTTACACCCTTGAGCAACTTGAACCATCCTGCCACCAAAAATAGTAAATCTGGAGGATTACAAATGTGGACAATATCAAAACCCCGCTCTTGCCATACCCGATGGGCAAGGCGAAACTCCCAAAAAAGAGCTGTACCATACTCCCGTAAATATCCTGAGACCGAGCTGATATCAGGTGGCATTTGGTGGCGATAAATATGAACCTGATCAATTACTTCGTATTCTTGTTCAAAACCTTTACCTTTGGGACAAATCACCGAAACTTCATACCCAGCTTTTATCAGGGTGGTGGCTTCCATCCAAACACGTCGATCAAAGGGAACGGGTAGGTTTTCTACAATTATTACTACTTTTTTAGACATATCTCATTTGCCTTTTAATTGGCTTTTCATTTTTTAGTCATTTTTGGTAGGTTTGAAAATAAAATTATTAACTTTTCCTCTATTTTTATGACTAAATATTGCTTTGGTATCATCTTCCAAAAACGGCTTTTGATATTTTTCATATGAAAATTGAGATAAAGGAAAAAAGTTCCCTTGATTCAAGAACCAACCTTCATATCCAAGACCAGTAATTTTATCGAATACTACTTCAATAGGCTCACTGCCTAGATGTCTCTGCTCTATTTCTACTAAAAGAACTGGTTTTTCTCGGAGAATAGTTTGCCGTCCTCCTTCGATAACGTGACTCTCATATCCTTCTACATCAATTTTTATAAATGAAACATCTTGAAAGTTGTAATCATCTAGGCGTTTGATTGGTACTTTTATATCCTGATGTTCACCCTCTGGTTCCCTAAAACTAGCTAGAGCCGAATAAATTTCTCCTTTAATGATTGGAATATGTAAAGTCAGTGTTCCCTCAGTGTCAGAAAGCGCAACATTATGAATTTTTATATTGTTGATTCTGGATTTATCTATTATTTCGGCAGTTCCAGGTTGGGGCTCAAATGCATGTACTACGCTACAAAACTTAGAAAGTGCATAACTATATAATCCTTTGTTTGCTCCAATATCAATAGCAACTCTGTTCTTGGAAACTAAATCTTCTAAATACTTAATCTCATTATCAAGTGAGCCTCTAAGCTGCTTGATATAAAAGAGAATTTGAATACGGAATTGTGGAGGGCAGAGACTTATTAGATAGTTTTGAAAACTCATGATTTACTCCTGAAAACAGTGAGACTATACAGTTTAAAACGGAAAATTCAGAGGTGTTCTTTGCTTATCTAAAGTGAGTAATTAAATGCGCTAGATATCAATTTATAGTGAGAATTTTCTGGATGTATCAGTACTTGAGCAAAGCAAAGGGTAGGTACATATCCAGAAAATGCTTAAGTTATTTCATCGTCAATCCTTTGCTTACCAAGCAATACCACAATAATTTAACTCCTTAATCGGTTCAGTAAACACACTTGCCAGATCCAAAATTTGTATTTCTTTGAGCGCTTCTCGTAATATCTGGCGAAACTCTGGACTAGCATGGGTAACTATTACTAATTCTGCGCTCTCTAGAGCTTGTTGGGGTTCTGCAACTAGCAGCTCCTCAAAATGAGGGAGGTTATTTTGGATATAGGTCAGATTGGTTCCCATTAACCGAGCTTCATAGACGGCTTGGTCATAAATTTTTATCTGGCAGCCTTCTCCAATCAATCGCTTAACTAGCAGCACTGCTGGACTTTCTCTCAAGTCATCTGTACCTGGTTTGAATGCTAATCCTAAAATAGCAATCTTCCTTGCCCCAAGGCGTAATACCTGCTGGGCGGCCAAATCAACTTGGAGGCTGTTAGTAGTCGGAAGGGCGTTTAGTAGGGGGACTGGTACATCCATGTTCCGTGCGTAGTAAAGCAAAGCACTCAAATCTTTGGGCAGACAGGAACCACCGTAAGCAAATCCAGGACGCATGTAAACAGGGGAAATATTTAATTTCGTGTCTTGTACAATAATGTTCATTACTTCTCGTCCATCTACACCAAAGGCTTTAGCGACCCGTCCAATTTCATTAGCAAAGCCCACCTTGGTAGCGTGCCAGCAATTGGCGACATATTTAACCATTTCTGCTACAGATGGTTTGACTACAGTGAACGGTGCATCTACTGTGGCATACATCTGCCGTACTGCTGCTTCTGCCACATGAGATTCAGTACCGATAATGGTGTAAGGTGGTTGATCATAATCTTTGATAGCCGAACCTTCGCGTAAAAACTCTGGGTTAAATACTAGATGAATAGAATTATCACCTATGAGAGTTTCTAGCAGATTTTGACACTTTTCCAATGTTCCTGGAGGGACAGTACTACGCAAAACAACCACATGGCTTTCAGTCTTATGGATGGCGGCTTTCCCAATCTGCTTGCACACATTCCAAACGTAGGTAAGATCCGGTTCTCCCCTCTCTGTTGGAGGTGTACCAACGCTAATCAGGGAAACATCTGATGCTAGCACCGCCGTTTCAGCATCTGTAGTAGCTCTGATTAAGTGAGCTGCCACTCCATCAACCAACAATTGATTTAGCCCTGGCTCTACAATGGGCGACTCTCCTTTACCGATCAAATCCACTTTTTCGGGATTTACATCTACCCCAATAACTTGGTGTCCATCTCGTGCCAAGCAAGCTGCCGTTACAACACCGACATATCCCAAACCAAAAATGCTAATTTTCATAACTACCAGTTGTTATTTTTTCATAAAGTACAAAAAAATTTAGCCCTTAAAGCGCTCTTCCATAGCATCTTAATTTAATACTGAGTGATATAAATTTATAAAATCAACCCAATGCTTTTTGATGTCTAGAGGAAAAACACTTGTTCTCGCCTTCGCTCCTAGAGAAAGTCTCAAAGCCTCATTTTCAATCAAAGACTTAATAGCATCTGATAACTGCTCAATATTACCTGGATTAACGATTAATCCATTTTCAGATTGAGTAACTATCTCAGGTATGCCTCCTACTGGTGTAACTATGACTGGTAACTCCCAAGCCATCGCTTCCAGCATTGCTAATGGAAGACCCTCGTTGTAAGAGGGCAACAAAAAAACATCCGCTTTAGTTAAAAGAATATCACGTTCATCTGACCCTATCCAACCAGGCAATTGTATATAATTTTCTAGATTTAAAGTCGTAACTAAATTGCGTGCTTGTTCTATGTCACCATCTCCTGCCATAATCATACTTGATCTGGTTTTATATTCAGTAGGCAAAAAAGAAAAAGCTTTGATCAAATCAAATGCTCCTTTACGCTGACCAATTCGTCCTAAAAAAAGTAAGTTCACTTTACTAGAAACGGAACGGTATGGAACTTCAGCAGGAACTTTTACTGGATTGTAAAAAACTACAACTTGTTCTGGTTTTAGACCAAGGTTTTCTATGTAGAAACTTTTCCAACTTTCGGATAATACAATTAAGCGTTGACACTTACAAAATATCCAACTTAGCAATTTCTGTATCCATTTTGCAAGTCCAGCGTAGAAAAGATGAAATTGACTACCATGAGCATGTAAAATTATCGGCTTGTGAAATATCCAAGCTAAAAGTATCATAATTGCTTGTCGTAAAACACTGCCACGCTGGGAAATTTCAATTTGAACAATATCAACTTCTTCCCTTATTAACATCCACAGAAACTTCCATATAGCTTTCAAAAACACCATGATTTTGAATGCTATAGCTCCTTCATAATACTCGTGAGTAATAATATGACATATTTGGACTTCAGAAGGAGCATACTCCAAAAAAAGTTTCTCGTAACCGGAAATACCACCTTGTTGAAGTAAGCTAGGACCTAGCATAATAATCTTGAGAGTATTAGTTTGACACATAAGCTGTAATTTTTAAATAATTGGTCTATTTTTAATTAATGTATCAATGAAAGAATCACAAGTTATCGTTTAATTGATTTTCCAATATTCAAAGCGTTGCCTAGCTTTCTTCTCAAACCGAGGAAGTCTATTGATTCTATTTTAAAGATTGGCGCGTGTAGAAAGTTTGCTTGTTAATATGGCTGATACATAAAGTATCCATTCAATACTATTTTGCTCTAACAATGAAGTTTCAGTTAGATTTGAAAGAATAATAAAGGTAAGATAAACTAAAAGCCATAAATTTTCAGATGTTTGATTCCATCGGATTAAATATATCGCTCTTAATAAATTAATAACGAACCCAATTAGAAAAACCAAGACTCCTAGTAGACCTAACGCTAGCCAGACATCCAAAAAACCATTGTGAGCATTAGGAGCATCCCATTGTATCGTTTGTATAACAATAGAATGATCACTGTTCTGATCTATCCAGAATGCTCCATAGCCATATCCTAGCCACGGTTTTTTAACAATCATCTGGAATACAGCAGGCCATAATTCTGCACGTCCAGTGAGTGTTGTGTCCTTACCTATTGAACCTAAAATTGTATCAGCTTGTAAGATAAACCATGTATAAAATGCTGTACCAATGGTTGATAAGAACATCAAAATAGGTATCATTACTTTATATTTTAAAGGTAAAATTCGATAGTATATAAGAAAAGCTACTGTAATTATTATAAAATTACCCATAGATGTAGTTGATTTAGACAATAATACAAGTACTCCAGAAGTAATATAGCCAAGCCATGAAACCCAGCGATTTTCTCGATTAGTCATAGCAAGGAAGAAAAATATTGCTGCACTAAGTACAAATCTCTTTCCAAGAATATTCTTCTGTGGGTATATTCCTCGCCAAGCAGTTGTGTCCAAATTGACTCCATCAATACCTCCAATACCATATTGTGGTATTAATAAAGCAAATAAGAAACACATTACTGCTGAAAGACCAAGCATGTATGCACATAACTTCAGTTGTTGTTTTAAGGTGTAGCGTGAAGCTAAATAAAGCCCAAAGAGCATTGTTCCTGCCAGACCAAAAACACGACGTATAGTAGTATCTGAATCTAAAGACCAAAGACTAGAAAGTGCACAGACTGCGAATAATACCCAAATAGATTTATCTTTGCTAAAAACGTAAGTAACCTTCTTCCAACGTAGGGTAATTAAGAAAAGGGTAACTATATACGTAAAAGTGAAAAGCAATCGGAATATGCTTCTATCACCTTCTTTGACAGTAAAGCCATCGGTTATAAAAGGATCTAGTGGAGTTCCTGAATAGATTAACAAAAAAGTTATTGTAACTAATTGTTCAGCAATAATTAAAAATTTCCTCATGTTTTATGATATGTAAATATCATCGTATACATATATATTAAACAAGTCACAAAGTTGTGATTACCAGTCTCAATTTATTTTGACAAATACTTTATTATCTCTCTCTATTCACTCAGTTTTGATGAGATGGCTGTATTTTTTTGGGGATTGACATTTTTTTCATCAAGCTTGAAGACAGAAGTAATCTACGCTTAAAAGCGTATAATTTAAGCACAGACATTTTATATATCACGCTATAGTTATAATAGTCACAATTCCCTTTTTAAGTTATCTTGAAATTCAGGTTTCAAGCTTTTTTGTAATTATCTTATCTCTGCCCTCTGCCTTTCTTTTGTGAAGAGCCTCTTATGTTTTAAACTTCTTGGCGAAAATAGAGCGAATTTGCTGCCTGAACTGCTGAGGAAACAGCCACATAGTTAAGTACAAGAATATATCAATCGGTCGGAGCTTGCCCCATCGTATAGCTTCCCACAACAAAGGAAAGAAGGCTTTCCAATCACCTACTAAGGAGGCAGAAGGAGTGATAATTGTTGTAATGAAGCCCGAATAAGCCTTTGGTGTTACTAAGTTGCGGGTGGAACGAATCCAATCCAAGGAATATTGCCAGTCGTTGATGTTGCTTAAGCGCTTGATTGCCATTTCTGAATGCCAGATTGCCATAGGCTCAGGTACAAACTCTACTCCTACACCTTCGATAGCACTAACCCGAAGCAACCACTCCCAATCCTCATGTCTGTAAAATTTTTCTTCTAAAGGCATTTTTTGCATTAACTCTTTTTTCACGAAAATAGTTGAGGTTTGTATGCAGCCCTCTCCTTTAAAAAAGGAGTTACGCGCAAAAAGATATTCACTTAAATGTTCAGAGAGGTTAGGTAGCCTTCTCGGACAAATAAACTCACCTTTTTGAGTCTGGGAAATGAAACGACTGGCGACAACTGGAAAATCATAATGGGAATTATTTGCTACTTCAAGTTGACACTCCAATTTTTGTGGAAGCCATTCATCATCATCATCTAAAAAAGCTATCCAAGTGCCTTTAGCTTCTCTCACACCAGTATTTCTAGCCCCTGATGGACCAACATTTTTTGGTAGTTCTATTACTCTCAATCTTGAATCGGCTATCTGAGATAGTACATTGACCGTTTCCTGATCCGGACCGTCTATTATCACAATCACTTCAATTGATTGCAGCGTTTGAGTTAATGCAGTTATGATACCCCTTGCAACAATTTGTGGTCTATTGCGTGTAGGAATCACGACGCTGACTATTGTTTGGTTATTTTCATTTACCATTGCTAATTTTTTGGTTGTTGGTTTCTCTGCTTGAAAATATTTAATATTCATTGCTCTAGTTATCTTAGATTTTGCAAATTTGCTATTTTAGAAGCGGGGTCGAGCATTGAAACTTCATCCCTTTTTTACAAATTTTTCCCATATAAGATGAATTCCGCCTAAAGCATGAATACTCATAAAAATAACAAATAAAATATAGGAGGAAGTCGCAATAATTAGAGTTAATAAAAAGTTTAAATTAATATTTTTTAAAATTAAAAATACAACTAGCATCAAGATGCCAATTATAACTGGACGGCGAATTATTCGCCATAAATTTAATGGAAATAAGAGAGTATAGGTGAAGTAAACATACTGGCTGCAGCCAAGAATAGTCATTAGCAATGACATTATAGCTGCACCTAGTAAATGATATTGCGAAACTAATGCCACACCTAGCAAGCTTCCGAATGTATTTGTAATAAACACTTCACGCAGGTTCACTATCTCAAAATGATTGGCTACAAGTAGATAGCACAGTGTGCGTATAAAGGGCAAGAAAAGCAATGATACAGCACTTATACTCAGAGCTAAACTTCCTTGAGCAAAGCTAGGGGTATAGATAAAAACCAGTAAATCCTTGCCAAAAAATAACAATCCAAGGAATAAGGGTAATCCTATAGTTAGTAGAATTTCAATAAAGCTTTCAGCGATCGGCTGCTGCTTTTCTCGTCCTTGATCTGCTACTTTTGAGAGTCTCGGGAACATTGCTACAGTTATACTGTTGGCAATAATCAAAAAGGGTTGTAGCAGTTGTACTATTCCACCAAAAAGACCTACTAAAAACTCATTTCCTAACAATGAAAGAATCAAGATTTGAATTCTACTACTGACTACAGCCATTGCTTCAATAACAACAAATGTCCGTGCATTTTTAATTGTATTCCATACAAAAACTCTATCAATTTGCCATTGTATTTTGACAAACCGTGTGATCAAAATCCATTCAATTACCAGAATTAATGTTTCCGAAAAAAATAGTATCGCTCCTAGATATTCAACTCCATACTTCAGTTGCATCGCCCAGATCATTATTAATAGACGTAAGATATACACTGGGACTGTAGCAATCGCAATCAAATGCATCTTTTCTTTAGCTTGGAAAATTGCCTCCGTGACGTTGGAAAGTGCAAAGGGAATAATCGTTAAGCCTATGATGTAGCAAAGAGTAGAGGTTTTGGAACTATAGGGAAGTAAAAACACTACAATAATTAACGCCCCATAACTCAAAAAACTAAATATTAATTGCAACCAAGTACCACTTATTAAATAAACAGATGTTTTTTCTGGTTCACGAGCTAGTTCTCTGGTAAACAATACCTTTAGCCCCTGTGAAGCAATGCCCACAAACATAAAGTAGTAGCTATACCCTAGTAGATACTGCCCTAAAGCCTCAACTCCTAGATTACGAGCAATAGCAGCGGTTAATACAAAAGCTGTAATGCTTTGTGCTAACCGATTGGCTATCATTGAGAGGGAATTACTTATTAATTTGTACTTTTCTACCATTCTGAAATTATTAATCAGCCTATTTCGTTAATTTTGAATCACCAATATCTATAAATCTCATGACTTACTTTTTCTGATATACCGTTAGAACTTTTTTTAGCTTTTCCATACATACCAGTCATAAAAGTCCAGTACAAAAATACATTTTCGTTTAGCTAATATCATTCCCCACTTGAGTGCGCCACTCATCCCAAGATTTATTAACAAATCTTTTGTGGTTATAAATCCGAAAGCTTTTATCGCCCTTAAAAAGGTAGTTTTTCAATTAGTAGAGTGGAAAAATCTAAATTTAATGCGTGAAAAACTCTACTATCAAGTGCAATTTTTGTATCAATACGTAAACCGTATAATCATTGCTGTCCGCTATGGTTGAGTTTTTATAACCTTAGTAGGCACCTTCTTTTTTCAAAACTACCATAACTGTTTTGAGGAGAATTTCAAAGTCTAACCCAAGTGACCAATTTTCAATGTAGTTAAGATCAAGATTAATCACTTGTTCAAAATCTAAAATATCCGAGCGACCTGAGACTTGCCAAAGACCTGTAATACCAGGTAAAACTTCATGTCGGATAAAATGATGTTCAGAAAACTTATCAACATCTCTAGTAGGTAAAGGTCGAGGTCCTACTATGCTCATTTCTCCAAAGATAACATTAAAAAGTTGAGGTAATTCGTCTAAGCTGTAACGACGAAGAAATTTTCCAACACGGGTAACACGAGGATCGTCCTTAATTTTAAAGATAATCCCATCTTTCGTTTCATTTAGTGCTTCTAATTCTTTCTGTAATTTTTCCGCATCAGACCTCATAGTTCGGAATTTCCATACTTTAAACTGTTGCCCATGTAAACCTATACGAGTTTGCTTGTAAAATACTGTGCCAGGAGAGTCCAGTTTGATAGCTATAGCTATAGCTATATAAATAGGGAATGATAACATTACAAATAAAGTCGCGAAACAAAAATCACAACTGCGCTTTATCCAAAAATCTTTACCTGTAATTATTGGACAATCCAAGCTCAGACAAGGCATCCCCCCTATTTTATTAAATTCTACATTTTTATAAATTGGTTTTAATTCCATCGGTAAAATATGCACTTGAATACCGGATGCTTGAAATAACCAACATAAAAACATTCTGTTTTTTAGAGCATACCAAGATATAAAAACTTCTGTTACACCTAATTGATTAAGTTGATTCAATGTTTGCTGACGTTGATATCTGTCTAATGAATTAGCATTTGCTGTTCCAGATACAATATAATGCTTTTCTTTTTTTATAAAGCTAGCAATCTGCTCATGCTCTTCAGGATCGCAAATAATGAAGACAGAAGAACGAACTATTTTTTTCTGCTTCCGCAGATATTCAAGAGTAAAATTCACAGCATATCTACCAGTACAAATAAAAAATATACTTAGCAACCAAGATAATAATATTAATCTGGGACGCGTAATATCAACAACTGGTTTATACAAAAAACAAACTAGGAGTATTAATCCATGAGCAAAAGTTAGCGATTTTATAATATTGAAATAGTCATAGCGTTTTTGACCTTCTCGATAAATACCTTCGACAGCTAGTGATCCTATTTGAATGCCAATAGTTATTAAAATCGGCAAATAATGATTTGGTATATACCAAGTAAAATACCCATAGGAAGATTGATATCCAGCTAAAACCCAAGCTAAGGATAAAAGAGTATAGTCTACTAAAAACAAGGTTGTTAATCTCAACCACCATGAGCCCTTGCGCACCCTGACAAATGCAGATGCACGTAAATCCAAAGGCACTTCACTGAATTTATTTGTTGTAATGCTTTGATTACTCATAGTTAGGAACACTTGATGTAGTTAAAATCTGATGGAAACTTATATAATACAAATGAGGGAAAATGGGGGATATGACATTTTTATTTCAAAGAAACTTGGTCTTTGTAATCTACTACTAACCATTTTCTTTGGAGGAACTTTAAGTTCTTGAGCCAAAGTATCTTCCAGGGTCGTTTGAGTACGGTTATTACCCAGATACTTAGGTTTTGTTGCAGGTGAGAAGCCAGTTTAGCCAGGAAATTTTGAGCTTTGATACCAAAAAAGGATTTGTTGGTGAGTTCACTTACTAGTTGAATAAAATTCCTGACGTTAATAATCAAGTAGGTGAGGTAAAAATATTAGAATTTTTAAAGTGCGTAACAGTTAAACTGAATTACTACAATTCCATTGCAGAGTTCCACTTCTATGAAACAGTGATATCCCTTCTGAAATTACTGTAGCATGTTTACCTAGATTAATTCAGCTTTGCTTAGAAGTTCTCTGTTTTTTTACGCATTATTACTGATTTACAAAACTTACAAGCTTAAATTACAGCAAAATGCATCAAAAATTTGATTATTGTTACAAAAATTTACATATCGCATATTTTAGTTAAACAGGATTTACGCACAAGCAACGGAAAATCAAACCACAGAGGACACGGAGAGAAGTCTGAGCGCCCAAAGCCGGCGCTCAGACTTCGGTGGGAATAAGAGTTTGAGAAATTTTTTGCGTAAGTCCTATTAAACTTGGGTCAGTTTCATGGACATCTCTAGGAAGTTAATCACAAATTAATGAAAATAAATTTTAATAATTGAAACTAATATCAACAACGTCTGATATGTGTAAGTCTTGTGATATCTGCGTTATAGACATTTTTACCTCCTGATAGAGTCTATTTTTTTGATACAATTTTTTTACGTGTATATTTCATTTTGGACTATTCTAATCTTGAATTTGGGGCTGAGTACACATCACCAGAAATCAGGTACGGAATTAACTTTTGGAATAAACAGTGTATAGTGCGATCGCAATCTTGATTTCCGACCCTTTTTTGCAGTGACATGTACTTAGACACAGTATATCACCATAAAAAATCAACAATTTAAGTAAATATATAGCTTTACACTATTTTTACATATGAATAAACACAATGAAGATTTGGTAATAATTATTTTTTCCTTCAGCAAGTGTTCCCAAAAAACGATAAAGTCTTTTCAGTATTATATTTGAGCTATCTCAGATTTAGATAAAACCAAAAAGCTTTTATTTACAAACTAAAGCTAAAACCGCAAATTAAATGCTTGTCTATGGCTGTATCTCAATAATTGCTCATGAAATTTTTTGATTTTACTTTGATTTTAAAGTTTTAGTTAAAATAAGATGCTGGGGAGAAAACTGATGTTTATTATGTTAAGTAGAAGTCGATTAGCTAGAGCTTTAAATACAATTCTTTTTGAAGATGCATATAATTACCTGAGTACTACAAACCACAAGCTGTAACCTTTTGGGAAAATAAGCTACGCGCAGCGTCCTGCTCTCAAGGCTAACTAGGTTTTGTTTCTGTAGCCCCAGGCTTCTATCCTAAAGACGTTAATATGCAACCTCACATGGAATTTTATATAAAAAATATACAATAAGTAATAAATTAAAAGAATGGCATTTACTGATGGAGTTGATATATAGAAAATGCAGATAAATAGCCAGACTTCAGAATATAAGCAAAATATTCCGTTAAATAGCTTAACTCACATCATTAGCGCTCAAGTTCTACAGGAATGGAATGATAGCCAAGCAGTTTATCATCAGGATCTGTGCATCCATCAAATGTTTGAGATGCAAGTTGAGCGATCGCCCCAAGCCATTGCTGTAGTATTTGAAAATACACAACTTACTTATAAGCAGTTAAACCAACGGGCCAATCAGCTAGCGCACCACCTACGTGCTTTAGGCGTTAGGCCTGAAGTACTTGTGGGTATTTGCCTAGAGCGCTCCTTGGAGATGATTGTAGGACTGCTGGGAATTCTCAAAGCTGGAGGCGCTTATGTGCCTTTAGATCCGGCATATCCCTTAGAGCGTTTAGCCTTCATCTTGGAAGACACCCAGACACCAATATTGTTAACCCAAGAAAAATTTCTCAAGAATCTACCACCGCATCAGGCACAAGTAATCTGTCTGGACTCAAACTGGCAAGGGAATATCCAAAACAGTCAAGAAAATCCTGTAAATGAGACGACAACTGATAATCTCATTTACGTAATCTACACATCTGGTTCTACAGGACAGCCCAAGGGTGTAATGATCCCTCACCGAGGGATCTGCAATCAACTCTACTGGAAGCAAACAACTTTTGGATTAACTCAGGCAGATAAAGTTTTACTGACTATTTCGTTTAGCTTCGACCCCTCAGTGTGGCAGATATTCTGGCCATTGTGCTTCGGAGGGCAATTGTTCATGGCCCGCCCTGGTGGACATCAAGATAGTGCCTACCTTGTGAAGGTAATTACTGAGCAGCAAATCACCGTCTTGGCCTTAGTACCTTCCATACTCCGTGTCTTACTGGAAGAGAAAGGAATTGAGAATTGCCAATTCCTCAGGCACATTATCTGCGGTGGTGAAGCTTTACCTGGCGAACTCATAGAACGCTTTTTTGCTCAACTGAATTTGGACAATGTTCTACATAATTGCTATGGCCCGACAGAAGCTTCTATTGATACCACTTTCTGGACTTGTCAGCGCAGCACTAATTACGCCATTGCTCCCATTGGTCGCCCCATTACTAATGCAGAGATTCACATCCTTAATGAAAATTTGCAGCCTGTGCCTGTTGGTGAATCAGGTGAACTGCACATTGGCGGTATTGGTCTAGCGCGAGGCTATTTTAACCGTCCAGAATTGACTATAGATAAGTTCATTTTCGACCCTTTTAGTTCTGAAACAGGGGCACGTCTTTACAAAACTGGGGACTTGGGACGTTACTTGAGCGATGGTAATATCGAGTTCCTTGGTCGCATTGACCACCAAGTAAAGATTCGTGGCTTCCGAATTGAATTGGAAGAAATTGAAGCCATATTAAGTCAACATCCGGCACTAACACAGACTTTAGTCATCGCTAGAGAGGATGTTACAGATGATAAGCAACTCGTGGCATATGTTGTTGCCAGTCCAGAGCAAATTCCTAGCCAGGTTGAATTGCGTCGCTTTTTGCAAAGTCAGCTGCCTGAATACATGGTACCTAGTTTCTTTGTATTTTTGGACAGCTTGCCATTAAATGCCAACGGTAAAATAGACCGCCGCGCCTTGCCTGCACCGAATACATTTACTCTTAAGCTCTCAACTAACTTTGTTCCACCTCAGAATTCGACAGAAGAAGTCTTAGCTACTATCTGGGCGAAAGTTTTGCGTTTGGAACAAGTAGGCATCTACGACAATTTTTTTGAATTGGGAGGTCATTCACTGCTGGCCACTCAAGTGATGTCTCGAGTGCGCCAAGCCTTTCGGATAGAAATACCGTTGCAACTATTATTTGAGAATCCCACGATCGCTACTTTAGCTGAAGCGATCGCCCAAAACCCAACTCAAGAAAATGATCCCCAAAATCAGACTATTCCCCAAATAGCCAACCGGGAGTCAGCCCCTTTATCCTTTGCCCAGCAGCGAGTATGGTTTTTGGAGCAGTTGGAACCCAACAGCCGAGCATATATCGTCTCGAATGCACAGCGCTTAACGGGCAAGTTAAACGTGGGTGTATTGCAACAGTCACTAGATGCGGTCATCGTCCATCACGAGGCACTGCGAACAAACTTTATTAAATCATTTGATGGTAGCCCCATACAAGTAATTCGCACGCCTCGGCCAGTGGAACTCAAAATGATTAAGGTAACACCAAAGCAAGTGGAATGTCTCCTAAATCAAGAGGCGCAACGCCCCTTCAATTTAGAATCTGACTTGATGCTGCGAGCTACTTTGTTTCAGGTAGGCGAACAGGAGCATATACTCTTGTTGGTCATGCACCACATAGCCTCAGATGGCTGGTCAATAGGCATTCTTTGGCATCAGTTAGCAGCCGTTTATCAAGCCTTTTTGAGCAGTAAGCCTTCTCCTTTGGTAAAATTGCCCATTCAGTATGCGGATTTTGCTGTGTGGCAGCACCAATGGCTATCAGGTGAGGTACTTTCTAGCCAAATTAATTATTGGAAAACCCAGTTAGCAGGTGCAAATACTGTATTAGAATTACCAACCGACCGACCACGCCCACCAGTCCAAACTTATCAGGGAGCAGTGCAATCCTTGATACTACCTCAGACCCTGAGTGCATCGTTAAAAGAACTCTCGCATCAGCAGGGTGTCACCCTATTCATGACATTGCTGGCAGCTTTTGGAACAATATTGCACCGCTACACTGGGCAAGAAGACATTCTCATCGGTTCTCCTATTGCTGGTCGCAACCAAGTTGAAACCGAAGCGTTGATTGGGTTCTTTGTCAATACCTTAGCCATACGCACTAACCTTTCAGGCAACCCAAGTTTCCGGCAGTTACTTAGTCAAGTTCGAGAAGTAACACTAAGAGCTTATGCCCACCAAGACCTGCCCTTCGAGAAGTTAGTAGAAGAACTACAGCCAGAACGAGATTTGAGCCACTCACCGCTGTTTCAGGTAATGTTTGCCTTCCACAATACCCCAAGCCAACTCTGGGAACTTCCGGGATTGACCATTACCCCTGTAGAAGTAGATAGCGGTGCAGCAAAGTTCGATCTTACCCTCGACCTGAAAGAAACTTCAGAGGGGATCAAAGGTGGAATTGAATACAACACGGACTTATTCGATGCTACAACTATCACTCGAATGTTAGGGCATTTCCAAACTTTACTTGAAGGTATCGTCGCCAACCCAGAACAGCATATTTCCGATTTACCTTTGTTAACAGCAGCCCAACAGCATCAGCTACTAGTAGAGTGGAATAATACCCAAACTGACTACCCCAAAAATACCTGCATCCATCAGTTATTTGAAGCTCAAACCGAAAGAACTCCCAACGCCATTGCTGTAATCTTTGAGAACCAACAACTAACTTACCAGCAACTCAATCAACGTGCTAATCAGCTAGCGCATTACCTGATATCACTGGGTGTGAAACCAGAGGTGCCGGTGGGTATTTGTGTGGAGCGATCGCTAAATCTGATAGTTGGACTTCTAGGTATCCTTAAAGCAGGTGCATCCTACGTACCCCTAGACCCAGCCTATCCCCAAGAGCGCTTGGCATTCATGTTGGAAGACTCGCAAATTTCCATTTTATTAACCCAGCAACATTTATTAAAAACTCTTCCATCCCACCAAGCCCAAGTCATCTGTTTAGATAGCGACAGCGATTACATCGCCGCACATCAGCCAAATTCCCCACAAAGCTACATTGCTCCCGATCATTTAATTTACACAATTTATACTTCTGGCTCCACAGGGAAACCCAAAGGTGTACAAATTACCCATCGCAGCGTCCTCAACTTCCTCACCGGGATGCAACAGCACCTACAATTAACCAATCTTGATAGTCTGTTGTCAGTCACTTCTCTATCTTTTGATATTGCGGTTTTAGAAATTTTTCTTCCGCTAACACTAGGAGCCAAGATAATTTTAGTCAGTCGGGAAGTTACAACCGACGGTTTACAGTTATTGCAACAACTCAATAACTCTGCTGCAACTATTATGCAAGCCACTCCTGTGACTTGGCGGATGTTACTAGAAGCAGGATGGGAAGGAAGTGCACAACTGAAAATTCTCTGTGGTGGTGAAGCCTTACCTCAAAATTTAGCTAACCACTTGCGCCAAAGAGGTGCTGAAGTTTGGAACTTATACGGACCGACAGAAACAACTGTTTGGTCTACAATTCATCGAATTGAGCAGCAAGAAGCTTTAGTGACCATTGGCCGTCCTATAGCCAACACCCAAATTTACATTTTGGATAAATATTTGCAATCCGTACCTGTGGGTGTTCCAGGAGAACTATATATTGGTGGTGCAGGGTTATCACAGGGTTATTTACATCAGCCTAAATTAACAACAGAAAAATTTATTCATAATCCATTCAGTTGCGACTTTGAAAGCCGCCTTTACAAAACAGGTGACTTAGCCCGTTACCTAAATGATGGTAATATCGAATATCTCGGTCGCCTCGATAATCAAGTAAAAATTCGTGGTTTCCGCATCGAGCTTGGAGAAATTGAAGCTTTACTAGCACAACACCCCACTATACAACAAACTGTTGTCACAGCTAGAGTTGATAATCCAGAAAACCAGCGACTAATCGCCTACATCGTTCCTCACCCAGAACACACACCAATCACAGACGAACTACGCCACTTTCTTAAACAGAAACTGCCAGAATATATGGTGCCTAGTGCTTTCGTTTTACTAGACACCCTACCCTTAACCCCCAACGGCAAAATCGACCGCCGCGCTTTACCAGCACCAGACTCAACAAGGCTTGATTCAGAAAACACCTATGTGGCTCCCCGCGATCAATTAGAATTCCAACTGACCAAAATTTGGGAACAAGTTCTGGGCATTGAGCCTATTGGTGTCAGGGACAACTTCTTTGAGCTAGGAGGACATTCCATATTAGCAGTAAAACTGTTTTGGCAAATTGAAAAGACATTTAGTAAAAATCTGCCTCTTGCCATTCTGTTCCAGTCAAGTACTGTAGAGGCTCTAGCCAAAATAATCTCCCAAGAAGAAAAAGATATAGCAACAAACTTGGCTTTAGTAAATACCTTAGACCAATCAAAATCTAGCTGGTCATCCTTGGTAGAAATTCAACCCAATGGTTCCAAACCACCTTTTTTCTGTGTTCACGGACTGGGTGGAGAAGTCTTGGGTTTCCGTGAATTGGCACTGCATCTTGGTTCAGAGCAACCATTTTATGGACTCCAGCCACAAGAGCTAGATGGAAAACAGCTTTTATATACGCGGATTGAAGATATGGCAACTCACTATATTCAAGAAATTCAAACTCTTCAGTCCAATGGCCCTTATTTTTTGGGAGGTTATTCTTTTGGGGGTATAGTTGCTTTCGAGATGGCTCGGCAACTCCAAGAGCAAGGCGAACAAGTTGGTATTCTAGTTATACTTGATAGTTGTCGTCCAGGTTATAGCTGGCGGGCGTCATTTCTCAAGCGAGTTTTTTTACATTTAAATAATATTGTTCAACAAGGGCCTACCTACCTTTGGCAAAAGGTCATGAAATGGAGCGATTGGCGTAAGCAGCATCTTCAAAATAGATATAAGCGTTACTTGGAAGAGCTACTTGATTTACCTATAACTGACAAGCACTTAAAGATTATAGATGCTAACACTCAAGCCATCAATGAATATATCTTTTCACCTTACCTTGGTCAAGCTATCCTCTTGCGAACAGAGGATCAAAATCGGAGTGAAGCTATAGGCACACAATACGATCCTCAATTCGGCTGGGGCGACGTAGTTGCTGGAGGATTAGATATCCATTACCTTCCCGGATCTCACCATGGTCTACTTAAGGAACCCCACGTCCAGGTGTTAGCTGAAACATTGAGAAATTGCTTAACTCAGGCGCAGTCTCCAAAGAATTAATTTCAACTTTCCCCTAAGTTCAGGATTTCAACGGCAATGGGCCAGCATCTATGAAGTCTTGGAAAATACCAGAACACAAGGGCAGAAAATGATCACCTGAGAGTTGGGATTAGCTAATCATATTGTCAGACAATCGAACTTACGCATTGACAGGAAATACTAATATAGAAAAATACTTGCTAGTGGGAACTAGGATGAGATAATTACTCTGTGGAACTGGAATACTGGTCACAGTCCAATAACCAAAAGACCTGACCAATTTAATAATGCGATCAATCTTGTTAGTGTCACAGATTGAACAGAGGTAATTCAATACGATTCGGTTAAGCTGTACAGTCCTTAAAGATCCCCCATTATCCCCCTTAAAAAGGGGGAAATAGAGCCATTTTGAGCAAGCCTTAAAAGGGGGGTTGGGGGGATCGAGTCTTATCCGAACCGTATTGAGAGGTAATTATTGTGGCACTGAAAGCTTGAATGACTATCATTTTGAGATTTTAAGTTGATAAGCAATCCACAACCCACTGATGCTATATAGACGATTTGGACGCACAGAATTACAGATGCCAGTGTTTTCCTGCGGTGGCATGAGATATCAGTTCAAATGGGAGGATGTTCCCAATAATCAAATTCCTGCTGAGAACCAGACGAATCTGGAAGCAACTATTACAAGGGCAGTCGAGGTTGGGATTAATCATATTGAAACTGCCCGTGGTTATGGCACTTCCGAAATACAATTGGGGAGAATATTGCCCAAGTTTCCCCGCGAAAAGTTGATTGTTCAGACCAAAGTAAACCCAGAGGCAGATGCGAAAGAATTCCGTGATAAATTTGAACAATCATTGAAAAATCTCCAACTAGATTATGTTGATCTTTTAGGGTTGCACGGCATCAATCATACTGAGTCATTCGACTATAGCATCCGTCCTGGTGGCTGTTTGGAAGTAGCGCAGCAGTTGCAAGCTGAGGGAAAAGTCAGATTTATTGGCTTTTCCACACATGGATCAACAGATATGATTGTGCAGACAATTAATACTAACCAATTTGATTATGTGAACCTGCACTGGTATTACATTAATCAATGGAATTGGGCGGCAATTGAAGCAGCTAAACACCACGATATGGGAGTGTTTATCATTAGCCCATCTGATAAAGGAGGTTTGTTATATAAAGCACCGCAAAAGTTAGTAAATCTTTGCGCCCCTTTGAGTCCAATGGTGTTTAATGATTTGTTTTGTTTGAGTCATCAAGAAGTGCATACCCTGAGCTTGGGAGCAGCAAAACCACAAGATTTTGATGAACACCTGAAGACTTTAGAATTAGTAGATCGGGCATGGTCAATTTTGCCACCAATTTTAGCAAGGTTGGAGTCAGAAGCGATCGCTACTTTGGGAGAAGATTGGGTAAAATCTTGGCAGACCAATCTCCCAACCCTTGAGGAAACCCCTGGTGAGGTAAATATTCGGGTGATTTTATGGCTGTGGAATCTGGCGATCGCCTACGATTTGGTAGACTACGCTAAAATGCGCTACAATCTGCTTGGCAATGCCAGCCACTGGTTCCCTGGTAACAAAGCTGATCAGCTAGATAAATTAAACTTGCGGCAATGTCTCGCCCGCAATCCCCACGCCGATAAAATCCCCCAAGTTTTGGAACAAGCCCATCAGTTGTTGGCGGGTGAAGCGGTTAAACGTCTATCTCGAACTTGACAAATTGCATAAATAGGGCATTGGGCATGGGCAAAAATAACTCCTAACTCCCCAATGCCCAACACTAATCAGATTTTGTTGTATCCGGTGATTTATTTCCTTTAGGTACGACTAGCACCTTATCAACGCGGTTACCATCCATATCCATCACTTCAATTCGCATACTTTGCCATTCAAAATAATCTGCTGCGGCAGGAATACGACCTAAATTGGTGATCACAAAACCGCCTAAAGTTTGATAACTGCCGCGTTCCTCGGATTCCCACTGTTCCATACCAAAAAGTTCTAAAAACTCCTCTACAGGCAACATCCCATCCAAAAGCCAGGAACCATCTTCGCGTTGCACAGCTTGTGGTTGATCCTGCCCATCTGTTGAAGGAACATCACCTACGATTTCGCTCATGATGTCGTTGAGAGTGACTAATCCTTGAATCACGCCATATTCATCGACTACTAGCGCCATATGAGTGATAGTTTGCTTGAACAATTCCAAAACTTTCAAACCACGGGTGCTTTCTGGCACGAATACTGGCTGTCGCAATCCCATTGTCAAGTCTAGCGGTTCTCCTCGGAAACTCCTGGCTAATAAGTCGGTAACTGGGATAACACCCAGCACATTGTCAAGTCCCCCCTGACAAACTGGATACCGAGAATAGGCACTATCAACCATTTTTTGGCGATTTTCGTCGGCAGAGTCCTCTAAGTCCAGCCAGACAATATCCGGACGGGGTGTCATCAAGTAGCTGACAGGGCGATCGCCTAAACGAAAGACTCGCTCCACCATATCTTGTTCGGCTTCCTCAAAGGTTCCCGCCTCAGTGCCTTGTTCAATTAAAATTTTAATTTCTTCTTCGGTAACTTGCGGCTCGGTAGAAGCTGTAATTCCCAACACTCGCAGGATCAAATCTGTAGAAGCACTTAAAAGATAGACTATTGGAGAAGCGATCGCCGCCAAGGCTTGCATTGGAATAGCTACAATCGATGCAATCCTTTCTGGGTTGTTTAATGCCAGACGCTTCGGTACCAATTCGCCAATAATTAGTGAGAAAAAGGTAATGAGCAAAACCACTATTCCGAAGGAGAGCGGGTCACTATAAGGTGCTAACAAGGGGACACGTTTTACATAGATTGCCAACCGACTGGCAATTGTTGCTCCTCCAAAAGCACCAGTCAGGATACCGATCAGGGAAATACCTACTTGAACGGTTGACAGGAAATGATTTGGAGACTCAGCTAGTTTCAGTGCTACCTTTGCCTTGGCATCTCCTTGATTGGCAAGCTGCTGTAGCCTAACTTTGCGCGCTGAGACAATCGCCATCTCAGACATAGAAAACACACCGTTGGCAATAATTAGCACCAAAATTATTAAAATTTCAAAAGTCATGGAGGACATGTTTCAAATTGCGGCTTATCAGAGCGAACGTAGCTCAATCCCTAGTATCTAGTATTAAACGATGCTTCTATAAATGCTTTGACTGTACACAAAGTAATACTTATAGTTCTTAAGTTTATTAGTCGCTGTGCATTATTCTTCCACCAAAGGAATAAGAAAGCTGTTAACACTTTTAAAATGGTTGACATAAACTGCCTCAAGATTTTCTCACCTACAAAGACTCCCACAGCTAGTAGTACTTATGTCATTTTCTTCTATTGTGCGTGCCTTAGGCCGATCGCCGCTCACCACTGAATTTATTTCTAAGCTAAATCGACAACAAGAATTGCGGTTAAATGGCATTCCCCGGCTGCCCAAGGCTCTAGTGGCTTCGGCATTAGCACGGGCTATGGGCAAGGATTTATTTGTAGTTTGCGCCACTCTGGAGGAAGCTGGACGCGTTTACGCACAACTGGAGGCAATGGGATGGCAAACAGTACATTTTTACCCCACCTCCGAGGCTTCTCCCTACGAACCTTTTGACCCGGAAACTGAAATGAGTTGGGGGCAAATGCAGGTACTGGCAGATTTGAGTATGGGGCATGGGGAAGAAAACCAGATCCCCAATCCCTCACAATTACCCAAGATGGCGATTGTGGCTACCCAAGGGGCGCTACAACCCCACTTACCGCCACCAGAAGCTTTTCAACAATTCTGTCTTACGCTGAAGCGGGGAATGGAATTAGACTTGAATGCCTTTAGTGAAAAAATAACTATTCTGGGGTACGAACGAGTACCTTTGGTGGAAACGGAAGGACAGTGGAGTCGGCGGGGCGATATTGTTGATGTGTTCCCAGTTTCATCTGAGTTTCCAGTCCGCCTGGAATGGTTTGGTGATGAAATCGAGCAAATGCGGGAATTTGACCCTGCAACTCAACGTTCAGCCCTGGACAAAGTTGCTCGGTTAATTCTTACCCCTACTAACTTTGCTCCTATTGTGATGGCGGCACTCAAAAATAGCTCTGAGTTAGGAGTTATGAGTTATAAGTTAAATTCTGACTCAGAACTGATCACTGATAATTCATCACTCTTGGAAGGTAGTCGTCGCTTTTTGGGGTTGGCTTTCGAGCAACCAGCATCTTTGCTAAACTACTTAGCAGAAAATGCCCTGATTGCCATTGATGAGCCAGAACAGTGTCATGCTCATAGCGATCGCTGGGTGGAAAATGCTGAAGAACAATGGATAATGGCGCATAGGGAAGAATCTACTTCCCTAACATTGCCGAAAATTCATCGGTCTTTTGATCAGTGTCTGGCTGATGTTGCCAAATTTAAAACATTATATTTATCGGAACTGTCAGAGGAAAATAGTGGAATTAATCTTGCCAGTCGCTCTATTCCAGTTACGCCGCACCAGTTTGCTAAACTAGCTGAAACCATCCGTCAAGAACGTGATCGCAATTTCTCTATCTGGCTGATTTCTGCTCAACCTTCGCGTTCTGTTTCGCTACTACAAGAACATGACTGTCCGGCTCAGTTTATCCCGAATCCTCGCGACTACCAAGCGATAGATAAGCTCCAAATTAACCATACTCCCATAGCTCTAAAATATTCTGGTCTTGCCGAACTAGAAGGTTTTATCCTGCCTACATACCGATTAGTAATCGTTACAGATCGGGAATTTTTTGGACAGCATTCCTTAGCGACTCCCGGCTATATCCGCAAGCGCCACAAAGCTACTTCTAAGCAAGTTGATCCCAATAAGCTACGTCCAGGCGATTATGTGGTTCACAGGAATCATGGTGTTGGCAAATTTGTCAAGCTGGAAAGTTTGACGATTAATAACGAAACCCGTGATTATTTAGTAGTGCAGTATGCTGACGGGTTACTCAGAGTCGCAGCCGATCAAGTAGGGGCCTTATCGCGGTTCCGCGCCGCAGGTGATAAAGCACCAGAACTCAACCGGATGACCGGTAAAGCTTGGGAAAATACCAAGAATAAAGTCCGCAAAGCGATCAAAAAATTGGCGGTGGACTTGTTGAAACTGTATGCAGCGCGATCGCAACAACAAGGTTTTAGCTTTCCAAATGATATGCCTTGGCAGGAGGAATTAGAAGACTCTTTTCCTTATCAAGCCACAACGGATCAGCTCAAAGCTGTACAAGATGTGAAACGAGATATGGAAAGCGATCGCCCAATGGATCGCTTAGTTTGTGGCGATGTCGGTTTCGGAAAAACGGAAGTGGCGATTCGTGCTATTTTCAAAGCAGTCATCGCCGGTAAACAAGTGGCACTCCTTGCGCCAACGACTATTTTAACACAGCAGCACTACCATACACTCAAAGAACGTTTTGCACCCTACCCAGTGAATGTCGGCTTACTTAACCGCTTTCGTTCCACCGAAGAACGCCGCGATATTCAAAAGCGATTGGCAACGGGTGAATTAGATGTAGTAATTGGTACGCACCAACTTTTAGGTAAAGGCGTGACATTCCGGGATTTAGGACTGTTGGTAGTGGATGAAGAACAGCGGTTTGGGGTGAACCAGAAAGAGAAAATTAAAAGCCTGAAAACTCAGGTGGACGTGCTTACCCTCTCCGCCACTCCCATTCCCCGTACTTTGTATATGTCCTTGTCGGGAATTCGAGAAATGAGTTTGATTACCACGCCACCCCCAACCAGACGCCCGATCAAAACCCATCTTTCACCGATTAATTCCGAAAGTATCCGCACTGCAATTCGTCAAGAATTAGACAGAGGCGGACAGGTATTTTATGTAGTTCCACGAGTGGACGGAATTGAAGAGACAACAGCGAATTTACGAGAAGTGATACCGGGAGCTAGGTTTGCGATCGCTCACGGTCAAATGGATGAAAGCGAGTTAGAATCAACCATGCTCACTTTCAATAATGGCGATGCAGACATTCTCGTTTGTACGACAATTATTGAATCTGGCTTAGATATTCCGCGAGTAAATACCATTTTGATTGAAGATGCTCATCGCTTTGGTTTAGCACAGCTGTATCAATTACGCGGTCGTGTGGGACGTGCAGGTATACAAGCTCATGCTTGGTTATTTTATCCGAAGCAACGAGCATTATCTGATGCGGCACGGCAACGTTTACGAGCAATTCAAGAATTTACTCAGTTAGGTTCTGGATATCAGCTAGCAATGCGCGACATGGAAATCAGAGGCGTGGGTAACTTACTAGGTGCAGAACAATCTGGTCAAATGGATGCCATCGGTTTTGATTTATATATGGAAATGCTGGAAGAAGCAATTCGGGAAATCCGAGGACAAGAAATTCCGAAAGTGGAGGATACCCAGATTGACCTTAACCTCACAGCATTTATCCCAGCAGATTATATTACCGATTTGGATCAAAAGATGAGTGCATACCGAGCGGTGGCCACAGCGAAATCTAAATCAGAATTAAAGCAGATTGCATCCGAGTGGAGCGATCGCTATGGTAATTTACCAGTGCCTGCAAATCAACTTTTGCGAGTCATGGAACTCAAACAGCTAGCGAAAAAACTTGGATTTAGCCGGATTAAACCAGAAAACAAGCAGCACGTCGTTTTAGAAACGCCGATGGAAGAACCAGCTTGGAATTTGTTGGCGGCGAATTTACCAGAAAATCTCAAGACACGCTTTGTGTATTCTCCAGGTAAAGTTACGGTGCGCGGATTAGGAGTTTTTAAAGCAGATCAACAATTGCAGAATTTGATTGATGCTTTCGGGAGAATGCAGGGTGCGATTCCAGAGGCGGCTGTTGTTTGATCGGTAGAAAAAGATTAGTCATCAAGTGAAAACCTATGTCATTTTCAGCAGGTGGGAATTCCAAACCCAGCCCTTTGAAACTTGTTAGTAGAATTAAAGGAAATACCAACCCAACTTCAACTTATGATCAAAACTATCGAAGGCATTTATCAGGATGGGGAAATTCACTTCACCGAGCAACCGCAAGATGTTGGCGATCGCTCTCAAGTCCTTGTCACCTTTCTAGATCCTGGCAAAATCGACCCCACCAAATTACGCAAACTGATTGATCAGTTGGAGACAATTGCAGGTATTGGACAAGGTTTCGAGGAACTCAACGCTGGTAAAACTCGCCCAATTGAGGATTTCGCCCTAGAAATGCAGCAAAAGTATGGCATTTCAGGTTGAGATTACCCCAATTGCGGAAGCTCAGATTGAGCAAGCTTATCGCTGGTATCGAGAGGGGAATCCTGAATTTGCTGATCGTTGGTTTCGAGGATTGATGAATGCTATTGCTACCCTACAAGAGAAGCCCCAACGTTGTGCCTTAGCAGTGGAACATGAAATTTTTCCAGAAGAAGTACGCCAACTTCTTTATGGGAAAGCTAAAAACGTATATCGAGTACTTTTTACGATTCGAGGTACTACAGTTGATGTGTTGTATGCGCTACAGTGGTCAAGCACCACTGACAGTAGATGACCTAGAAGAGTTAGAAGGTGGAGTTTAGGATTTTAAGGCGATCGCTATGGTAATTTACCAGTGCCTGCAAATCAACTTTTGCGAGTCATGGAACTCAAACAGCTAGCGAAAAAACTTGGATTTAGCCGGATTAAACCAGAAAATAAGCAGCACGTCGTTTTAGAAACGCCGATGGAGGAACCTGCTTGGAATTTGTTGGCGGCGAATTTACCAGAAAATCTCAAGACACGCTTTGTCTATTCTCCAGGTAAAGTGACGGTGCGCGGGTTAGGAGTTTTTAAAGCAGATCAACAATTGCAGAATTTGATTGATGCTTTCGGGAAAATGCAGGGTGCAATTCCAGAGGCGGCTGTTGTTTGATAAGTTTTGCTTAAATTTCTATCAATCAAGAACCAAACCTACAGCGTATAAGCAGAGTGAGTATTAATCTTAATTTGCCGCCAAAGCTAGAAAATGAGCTTTTTATTGAAGCTTCTCGGCTAAACCTTTCTCTTTCTGAATACATTCTTCGGATTCTTTCTGTGAGGTAGAGTTTCAGCAAATCCTCCCAATACAGGAGCCGAACTTGTTGCTTATTGGCAGAGCCAAGGCGTAATCAACTCACGGACTGTTATTACAGATAGTGAAGCATACGCTCGCAATGTTATGCCATGAAGCCCAAACCCGTGAGCGAGAATAAGTAAAGCTGATGTATTTATAGAGACAATTAATAAATTTATACTTATAATCGGGATGAGATTCATTAAAAAACAATGTACTTAAAAAAACTATGGTATCCTTCCACTGTCTTCGGGATGATAAATGTGAATGGAGAAAAGGCTTAAAAGATTTTGCAATTCAGTTTAATGAAGCTTTTGGCAAAGACTACAGTCTTTCCAAGTTTCTCGATATTTCTGAGAAAGGCAGCAAACAGCAAACTAAACAGCCAGAGGTACTATTAGAGGCTCCGGGTGATAAACCTATGGTTATTGAATGTAAAAAGATAGTTTATCCCCACGATTATTATGGGAAGCATCGGCATTTCCACGACTTTTATGAGTATTTCAAAGATTCTTATGTACGCGATTTAAAACCTGTTTTATCTCAAGATATGTATGAGATTGTCATCAACGAAAATGCCTTATATCAAAATAAGAAGCAAAAATTTACTTTAATATCCAATCAAATAGTAGCTCATGTATTGCAGCATATTGATGAGTTTCATATCTCTAATCAAATCTCTTCATTAGAGCCTATTCCTTGGTGCTTTCGCCGGGTTCCAGAAAATGAACGTGATGATGAATCTTACAAATCAGGACTAAGGTTATCTGGTTCAGCAAAATCCTTGTCGTATCAATTTGAAACATTAGCGGAAGCCGAAGAGGAGATAGCCAAGGAATTAGCTAAACATTTATCTAATACAGATATTAAATTTAAGGATTATGCCAACTGTTTAAAAATTTTAGTTATAGAAATATGTGGTGATATTTTGTCCATCCCTGCGCCAGAAGTAATTGTGGAAATAATCGAAAATGCAACTATTCCATCTAGCGTAGATCAAATCTGGCTTGCAGACCCACAAAATGAGGTAGAAAGTATAATTACTTATCATCAAATTGTGTAGGAATGGTTTATAGGACTTACGCAAAAATCGCCAAAAAGCTTGATTTATCTAACCGCCAAGATGCCAAGAGCGCCAAGACTCATAGAGGGTGCGTAAGTCTTAGTTTAGATTGACACCAGCAAACCTAACACTTGCTCATATTCAAATTTTACTTCTTCTGCTATTGAGAGCGATCGCGCTTTGTTTGCTCCTACCCCAAGCGATCACTTTTTTATATCTCAAAAAAATGATACTATATATAGTATCATTTTTCAATGAGCAAACTAAGAAAATTAGTAGATCAGTTCCGAAAGCGACCTCCAGAAGTTCAGTTTCAGGAAGTTTACTATCTATTAGAAGCTTTTGGTTTTGAAGAAAAAAGGTCTAAGGGTAGCCATCATAGCTTCCGAGACTCCCAAGGTAAAACTATCACTGTACCCAAAACAGGAGGACAAAAAGTTAAAGGAATCTATGTACAGTAAATAGTTGAACTATTAAATTTAGAAGAGTGGATTGATGAAGGCACTGAACCAAAAGAACCAGCAGATTGAGAAGCCGTCCTTAGAATATTATTTAAATCTTCAGTACTCTTTAACACTTTATCCCGACCCAGAGGGGGGATATGTAGCTCAAATTAAAGATTTACCTGGATGTATTACCCAAGGCGAAACCCTTGAAGAGACAGTGGCAAATCTCAATGAGGCGCGGGAATTGTGGATTGAGACAGCTTATGAAGCTGGCGATGATATTCCCTTACCGAGTAGTAATGATAGCTATAGCGGTAAACTACTACTACGGATGCCTAAATCTTTACATCGACGTTTAGCTGAGAATTCTGAAGGGGAAGGCGTTAGTCTTAACCAATATATTGTGTCATTGCTGAGTACAATTACATAATTAACAGCAAAGCAATCTTAGTAAATTTCCAAATGATTTATAAATATTCAAAAAATACTTCAGGTACTAATTTTAATTCTCCAGATTTAAAGCGAGAGATATCTATCCATAACGCTCTATGTTTATGATTTGGTGATTCTGAAAAAACTAAACTTTCCAGTTGATAAAATTTTGAATCAGCAAAGTCACATTGATAAAGCTGAATAATTTCATGACCTTGCCTACCATTAAATGTAAATAGGTTCTCTATACAACCTAGATATTTAATATTTGTTAATTCTGCCTGAATTTCCTCTTGAAACTCCCGTTGTAGGGCGTCGTGGCTGGTTTCGCCAAATTCAACACCACCGCCCAAAGCCCGATAAAATCTTTCTTGCTTTACGGGATCGTAGCCTTCAGAAAGAAATATGTGATCGCCATCCCGAATTAGCCCCAAGGCTATTACCCGAATTTCTCCTGCTTTATTCATTTTTGTAACTAATTATCGTAAATAGAGTAAGGAAGATTTTCGCTATCCTCAACAGGCCAATCTGGATTTTCGCCACCAATGTACAATTCTTCAATGGTGACATATTCCTGACTTAGCTGTGTAAGGGCGTTGATTAAAATATCCAGGGCGATCGCATCACTAGTTCCTAAGTCAAACCAACAACGTCCCCACTGACCCTGATATTCAAACTCACCGATGTTGTGCATCAGTGCTAACAGGCTTTTGTCATACCCTTGTGCATCATAATTCATGTAGCTGATATCGAGTCCAGTATCCTGCACCTGGAGATTCTCTGCATTAAATGCACCCAATTTACCTAGATAAAACCAGGAATTGAAAACTTCTTCTACAAACTGCTTTTCACGCCCAGAAGGATTTGTGCTGAATTTCAGCCAAATCCACATATCAAAAGGATTAATTTCGCGGAACTGAATCTTCATTTTGGTCTAATATCTCAATTACTCTTCTGAAAATAAGCATATCAAAGTAGGGAATAGGGAATGGGGCATAGGGAATAAAGAAAAAACTTAATCACCAATGCCCAATGCCCAATGCCCAATTACACAGTATCCTTCAGGCTAACAGCACTGTTGCGTTCACGCTCAATTTGTTTGACTAAATCGCCTGGAAGTTGGGATTTTTTAGTCAATGCTTTGTCAAAATTAGCGATCGCTTCCTGAATCATCTGCTGGCTTTTTTCGTTTTGCCCTAGTCTTTTAAGGATTTGGGCTTTGAGATAATAAATTTCTGGATTATCAGATGTGGTTTTGATCGCCCGGTTGACATACTCTAGTGCCTGTGGATACCGTTTTAAATCCCGGTAAGCAAGGGCAATACCCCGATCCACTAAATACCGAGGAGCAGCATTTTGTTCTAAGCGTCCAATTGCCTGATCTGGGCTAGCAAAAGGCAAATTAACCGCCAACAGTAAATCCATATAACCCTTGATTAAATTCAGTTCTGGATCGTTTGCAGAAATTGCTTCGGCTTTGTCTAAATATTCATAAACTTGCCGCAGCCGACTAAAAGCTTGCGGCACACCTTTGACTGTTCCCTCACGGGTGATAACTACTGCTCCCTCTAAAAAATGACCAACAGCAGTGTATAAATTACCACGCAATGGATCACTAGAAATTAGTTTTTGTCCGGTTTCTAGAGTTTTTTGACTGTAGGTGTCTAATTTAGCCCAATCTTTATTTCCATATGCTAAAGATGCCTTCATAGCATAAGCTAGAGGTTCATTTGGCTCTTTGGATAGTGCTTGTTCGAGATAACGCTCTGCCGCTGGATAGTTGCCCTGTTGGAAAATCGCTTTAAATGCTGCTTCTGTTTGGTCGCCAATTTGATGAGGTTCGCTATTGCGAAACGGATCGCCAGCCAGTGAGGGATTTACCCACAGATTAAGTGCGATTGCCCAAGGGGCAACGCCAAAGGCGATCGCAGTGGCAAAAGCAGTCTGAACAAGATTAGTTAGTCTAGCAGACACTACTAATCGAGGCGAAGAAAACCTTTTAGTCATTTTAACCCTCAGAATAATTGCGGTTGAAATAGTTGTATGTGTTACCTAGAATGCAAAAAATGGTTAATTTTAACTTGCCTCTGCTTCAACCAAAATTTTTTTGTATAAAGGTTGACTTTGCTAGTTTTTTCATGTTCCCAGGCTGGTTATAGCCATTGTTTAAGGGTGAGTCTGCCACAATGGAGAAAAAGTGAATGATTGTTGCTGCTAGATTAAGGTGTTAATCCAGGTAATGCGCTAGAAATTTTTCCAGAATTTTCCAGTTGCTCTGAGTGTAGCTAATTAGTAATTTGCTGACTTTTTGGTAATCTTAACAAATGCTCTATCTCCGAAATCTGATTTATCACCCCACAGCGTGCCCAACAGCGATTCTCAAATCGATCAACTTGGAGTTAGCACCCCAGCAGCTAGGTCTGATTATTGGCCCAAGTGGTTCAGGAAAAAGTACCTTACTAGAAATTTTGTCGGGACTAGCCGAACCCACTACCGGCGCACTCCTCTGGCGAGAACAAGAACTTATAGCCGAACAGCTACAACAATTGGCTGGGTTGGTATTTCAGTTTCCAGAGCGGCACTTTTGCGGTGGTTCAATTTTAGAAGAATTGCGTTTAGGACATCCTGAGTTAGGGTCAGAACGAGTTAGACAGGCGCTGAGTGAGGTGGGATTAGAGCATTTATCGCTTAACGCTGCCCCCCATGCTTTGAGCGGTGGTCAGCAAAGGCGTTTAGCTTTGGCAGTCCAATTGATTCGCCAGCCAAATTTACTGTTATTGGATGAACCCACAGCTGGGTTAGATTGGTCAATGCGTCGGCAACTTGTAAGTTTATTGGCAAAACTGAAACAAGATTGGACGCTGTTGGTAGTGACACACGATGCTGGGGATCTGCTAGCGATCGCAGACCGTTGCTGGACACTCAACCACGGTGAACTACAATCAGTAGACCCAAAAACACTAGAAGCCAAAGTTAAAGAACCTCTACCAGCAGTATAAAAGGGGGAGTAGTAGTACTGAGTGCTGAGTAAAGAAGTGGGGAATCTCACTTCTTTACTCAGACTCTTAACTTGCAACTCAAAACTCTTTTGCTCAATGCCTAATGACTAATGACTAATGACAAACTTATTGCCTGAGATGGCAGAAATCTGGCAGCAAACTCTCAATTGGCAACCAACTGTCCAACAGCAAGCGCAATTTCAAAGGCTTTATGAGTTAATCCTAAAAGGTAACCGCCAACTAAATTTAACTCGGATCACTGACTCTCAAGAGTTTTGGGAAAAACATCTGTGGGATTCTCTTAAAGGAATTGCGCCACAGGGAAAATTTATCCCGTCTCTCCAAGAAAGTGTATCTGTGATTGATATTGGCACGGGTGCGGGTTTTCCGGGTGTTCCAGTGACAATTACTGCGCCTAATTGCCAAATTACTCTAATGGATTCAACCCAGAAAAAAATTACTTTCATCGAAAAAATATTAACTGAACTTGCCCTGACCAATGCCAAAACTCTCGTTGGTAGGGCTGAAGAAATTGGTCAGCATCCTCAGCATCGATTAGCTTACGATATTGCATTGATCCGGGCTGTAGGGGCAGTCTCTGTATGTGCAGAATATACCCTACCACTGCTCAAACAGGGAGGTTTAGCCATAATTTATCGCGGTAATTGGACAGAGGATGAAACAACAGCTTTGCAGAATGCTGTGAAGCTGTTGGGTGGGGTTATTGAATCAATCGAACAATTTACAACACCTCTGAGTCACAGCATTCGGCACTGTGTGTATTTGCGTAAAATAGCCACCACACCAGTTCAGTTTCCCCGTGCTATTGGTGTACCTTCTCAAAAACCACTTTGAGGGAAAGAAAATTGTTACCAGACAAACAACAAAATCACGGTTGCGGTAATTACGGTTTATAAATTATACTTATCATACTTATAATTAGCCTGCTTTTCCTGTTTATAAGCAGCATTGATTTTAGCTAGCGATTACAGCCGTTCGTCATCATCTACATACAGTATGTATGCATTTTTGTATAAGCTAGCAGCGATTCTGAGGTTAAGTGTTGTAGTTGCATTGCTTTTGATTATCATATTCAGAAATAAGAAGTTCAGTAAGTTTTTTTATAGGACTTACGCAAAAAACCTCTCAAACTCTTATTTCTCCGTGTCCTCTGCGTCCTCTGTGGTTCGATTTTCCGTTGCTTGTGCGTAAGTCCTATTTTAGTGAAGAGTGTCTTATAAAAATGGCTACAATTAGAAAATTTCTTGTGGGTTTAGGAACCTCAACACTTTTTTTCATTTTGACTAACAGCAAATTTGCTTATGGAGAAACAATTACATTTAACGATGTTGTTAATCCTAATCCTGGGAGCAATGCCAGCTTTAAAACTTTAGAAGTTGACAATTTTATATTTGATGCTCGAGGTGCTTTTGATTTTGTAGACCTAGTTTTTGAGCCAAAGGACTATGATTTTGTTGCTGGAGATTCACCTTACTTAGCAGCAGGAGGAAGTGGTAGAACTATTTCTATAAGAAATGCTGATAATGCTTTGTTTTCAATACCTAGCATTGATGCATCAAAACTAGTAGCTAATAATGATCTGGCATCTCCACAAATAGTTATCAGAGGATTAAAAAACGATAACTCACAAGTATCTACATTTTTTAATTTAGAAAATAAATTTCAAACATTTTTACTGCCGAAAATATTTAATAATTTACAATTTGTGACTTTTTCAGGAGTAATAGGAACAACAAATTTTGATGATAATTTTGCTATCGACAATATTGTTATCTCAGTAGCTCCTATACCAGAACCAAATTTTACTCTAGGTTTGTTAGGTCTTGGTTCTCTTAGCCTAGGTTTAGCCCTAAAACAGAGAGTAAAGCAAAAAATCAAGCAATTAAAATGAAGTAGGAAAGTGTGACGTACCCACCCACTTTTTATTTATATAGATAGCCCTCTTATGTCACTCTCCAGAAGGGCAATCTCTAGAAGCTTTATCAGTCAATAAATACAAGCTATCCTATTACAAAAGCATTGAGATATATTAATATTTGTAATGTAAAATAAAGCTATATTAAATATCCAAAAAGAAAAAAAATAACTGCAATGGTTAAAGAAAACTAATTATTAAATAAATAAAGCGGACTCGAAAAGGCTGTAAAGCGTCTCACGCCACTTGTGGAGGGAAACCAACGAAGTTCTGAGCAGAGGCTTCTTCTTAGACTACTCTATGCAACGCAGTGGGTTTGCTTACTACAAGCGAATCATTCTGAAAAAATCAATGACGATCAGCTTATCACATTCAAAAACTGGCAGCAGGATATTGTTTTTGTTGCCAGTTTTTAAACGCCTATAACTCTAAAATCTTGTCTGGTCGTCAGGCAAATTTACTTGCTGCTGCAAATCGGTTGTTAATCTCATCCCAATTAACCACGTTCCACCAAGCATCTAAATAATCGGCGCGGCGATTCTGGTAATTAAGATAATATGCATGTTCCCATACGTCATTACCCATGATCGGATATTTACCTTCACTTAAGGGACTATCTTGATTAGCTGTAGTTGTCACTTCCAACTTGCCACCTTTGTTACGCACTAGCCAAACCCAACCACTACCAAAACGACCAGCACCAGCTTCGTTAAACTGTTTTTTGAAAGCTGCAAAAGAGCCAAAATTTTGATTAATAGCGGAGGCTATACCTCCTGTTGGTTCCCCCCCACCTTTCGGCTTCATAATTTTCCAGAACATTGAGTGGTTCACATGACCACCGCCATTATTGCGTACTGTTTTGCGGATATCTTGTGGTACATTGTCAAGTTTCTGCAACAGTTCTTCAACATTTTTACCTTTGAGTTCTGGGTGTTTGGCTAACGCTGCATTCAGGTTTTTTACATAAGTTGCATGGTGTTTATCATGGTGAAACTGCATCGTTTTGGCATCGATGTGTGGTTCCAGTGCTTCGTAGGGGTAAGGTAAAGGCGGTACTTGGATAGCTCCTGTTGTATCTAGTGTTGTATTTGGTGTTGTCTTCGATATTGCAGTGTTTCCTTCAGAAGATTTCTCTGCCAATGCACAAGCATCTAAGGCAAAAACACCCGCACCTGCTGTGAGTAAAAACAAGAAATGGCGTCGATTAATAGTCATATAAGTTTTTGCAGCGAATCCATTAAGTCTCTATTGCCGTTTTTATTTTCTTAGATTTTGGTTACAAAAAATTGGGAATTGGCGATTATTTTTGGCAGTTTAAGAAACTATTTATAAGATTCTGTCCCCAGTTTTGGGATCAAATACAAACAATTGATTTAAATCGAGTTGTAGAGAAAGGCGATCGCCTGGACGCAGACGCACATCCCCACCCACCTGAATATTCAACACCACTGCCGAACCAGGTAAAGCAGCACGAATCAAGGTTTCCCTGCCCAAAGGTTCCACCAGCTTAACTTCTACAATCAGCTGACTCTCATTTGCTTCTTGGCGTTCTTCTCTTTCAGAGGCTTCTCTTTCAGAGGCTTCTCTTTCAGAGACGCTAACGCGAACGCCAACGCTTTCACCTAGTGTCTCCAAGAGTTGGTGACTTGGCGGTTCGTTAATAAAAATATGCTCTGGACGAATCCCCAAATCACAACTGTCTCCTTGACGCAACTGTAATTTTTCTTTCACAACTGCTGGAATCGCTAATAACTGTCCACTCACATCAAAACTGTTATTTTGATAGATTGCAGGCAAAATATTCATTGGCGGACTGCCTAAAAAACTTGCCACCATCTGATTAGCAGGACTTGCATAAATAGTTTGGGGATCACCAATTTGTTGAATCCGCCCTCGATTTAGCACGACGATTTTATCAGCCAAAGTCATCGCTTCAACTTGATCGTGGGTAACGTAGATTGTTGTAATGCCTAATGTTTGATGTAACTGTTTCAATTCTGCCCTTGTCTCATCGCGCAATTGGGCATCTAAATTAGATAAAGGTTCATCAAGTAAAAACACTTGTGGTTGACGAGCGATCGCTCTCCCTAATGCTACCCGTTGTTGCTGTCCTCCAGAAAGTTGTTTGGGTTTACGATCCAGCAGGTGATCCAAAGAAAGCGATCGCGCCACATTCACCACCCGTTCTTGAATAATTTTCCGGTCAATCTTCCGCATCTGCAAGCCAAAGCCGATGTTTTGCGCCACACTCATGTGAGGATAGAGAGCGTAGTTTTGGAATACCATCGCCACATCCCGTTGTCTGGCTGGGATATTATTCACCAGGCGATCGCCAATAAAGAGTTTGCCAGATGTAGCGGTTTCTAAACCAGCGATCATCCGCAAAATTGTAGACTTCCCACAACCCGATGGCCCAACTAAAACCCAAAACTCGCCATCAGGAATTTCAAAGGTAATATCTTCGATAGCGGTGACGTTATTAAATCTACGTTTAATTTCTTCTAGACGAACGTTTGCCATTATCTGATTTGATATTTTCACTTTTGGATCTGCGGCACTTCCAACTAAGCATTAGGAGGTTTTATCCGCCCCATCTGAGGAATTTTGAGACTGCTTTGTAAGTGCAGAAATTTGGTTGTCCTGCACAACTCTAATCAGAAATCTTAGAGCCTCATTGACGGCATCGGCATTGGGAAAAACCTCTGCAACATCAGGTTCTAAACGAATTGTTGTCTTACCAAAGCTCTTTCGTTCAGGGCCAAGCTTTCTAACCCTTAGACTCTTTAAGTCATACTCTGAACGCAGATCGTCTTCCATTTGTGACTTACCCTTCTTCATAAGCTTCTCGCTCAGATCGCGTTACTTCTCTTGCACTAATGAGACGAATTGAATTTCCTCTTTCCGTATCTGACATGATTAGTAAGCGTCCCCGACTTTATTCTCCAATAATAAGGTAACGCTCCTCATCATCTGAGTGGTCTGGATCATAGAAGTCAACATAGAGCGGATCATCAAAAACAGTTTTGGCTTCTTCAAAGGAAACCTGATGTTTTAAAAGATTTATTGCCGCTTTGTTTTCGTCCCACTCAAACTTCATGGAATTATTAAATCACTCTTTTCTATACCTGAAGAAAACAGGTACTCTTTCATCATTTGTTGATTATAAACAAAGTTTGATTACTTCTTTCATGTTAGCCATCAACTCATCAATTGTTTCTCCTTGACTGTAATCGGCTTGTAGCTGAGGTACTTCTCCGACATAGTAGCCATCTTCATGCCGTTCAATAATGACGTAGAATTCTCTGTTGGTGGGATTGATCATAGTCTATTTGTCCGTAGGCTCAAAATCATTTTTCTGGATTCTTCGACCAAGCAGGGTGAGAGAGTAAAGAAGCAAAAACTCGTACCCCCCGAAGTTGATTAGAGAGGGGTAAGTGACCTCTAGGCGCACTCAAATCCCAGGTAAACTCGTTAGGGTATCGCGTCCAGTTATTACCTTCTTTCCAGCCAATTTTCGGCCAGAAATTCTCCCAATTTTTACCCAAACTCAACCAGATTTCTCGTTGCACTGAAAAGCCAAATTTACCTTCGGAGTGGACTAACCAGAGGTTGTTAATGGTTTGCAAGTCAACAGCCGAGGAATTTCCTACCTCAGTAAAATACAACCATTTTCGTTGTACAGCCGTTGGCCCTGATAGTTCGCACATTTTCTCTATGGTGACGCGATCGGCTGCTTGGAAGTCTTGAACAGTCAGTAGCTGTTGCAAAGAATTATAGTTAATCCCGCACTCTGATTTTAGAGGTACAATTCCCTCAGGAAAACAGGAACGCAGAAATTCTTTAGCTTGAGGTGCATTAGAGTTATAGAGGACTTGGTAAGCTTTGCCATCAACCCAAGTCGCTGGGTTCTCACGTCGTTTCAGTAAAAATTCCATCAACACGTCTAATCCCTCATTACCCAACTCAGCTAACTGTGGGATTATCTGCTGTTGGACTTTTTCAGACCCAGCAATTAACGGTCGTCGGAGGGAGTCGATGTCATTAGCAGGGCTTGATAAAATCATTGGGTCTGTCATGCCATTTTCGTGTTAGCGGTCAGTGAAAGAGTGGTAAGCTATTAGGCTTCTCCAAGGCGAAGCACTGATAGCGAAAAGTAGTTTACTATTTTTGATCGTACAAAATTGCGATCGCTTCACTGAATCCCACACTTAATCCCCGAATAATGTACAAGGGGAATAGGGGGAAAATCTGCGCCTTATGGCTTGGTAAAGGGAACTGGGGACTAGGTACTGGGGACTGGGACTGGAGGGACAAGGGAGAATTATTGAAAAAGTCACTTCGTTGTCTGTTTCTAATCCCCAATATCCAATTCCTAAGCAAAGACACAGCAAAATACACAAGCCTGCCAGATAAGGTTTTTTTAACTAGCAGCGTATCGATTAGGAGTGTGTGAAATATGTACGACAAGATTACCCCCCCCGCAATCGGAGCAAAAATCACCTTCAAAAATGGTGAACCAATCGTACCTGACAATCCAATTATCCCCTTTATTCGGGGCGATGGTACAGGTATAGACATCTGGCCTGCTAGCCAAAAAGTGCTAGATGCTGCGGTAGCCAAAGCATATAAGGGTCAGCGTCAAATTAGTTGGTTCAAGGTTTACGCTGGGGACGAAGCCTGTGATTTATACGGAACTTATCAATATTTACCTCAAGACACTCTCACGGCAATTGAAGAATATGGTGTAGCAATTAAAGGGCCTTTGACTACTCCCATTGGGGGGGGAATTCGTTCTTTAAATGTGGCGCTACGGCAAATTTTTGATTTGTATGCCTGTGTGCGTCCTTGCCGTTACTATGCAGGTACGCCCTCACCCCACAAAAATCCCGAAAAGTTGGATGTCATTGTTTATCGAGAGAATACGGAAGATATTTATTTAGGCATTGAGTGGCGACAAGGTAGCGAAATCGGCGATCGCTTAATTAAAATTCTCAACGAAGAACTGATCCCCGCTACCCCAGAACATGGAAAAAAACGAATTCCTCTTGATTCTGGTATTGGCATCAAACCCATCAGCAAAACTGGTTCCCAGCGTCTAGTCAGACGTGCCATCAAACACGCCTTGCTATTGCCCAAACACAAGCAACAAGTGACTTTGGTGCATAAGGGCAACATCATGAAGTACACCGAAGGGGCTTTCCGCGATTGGGGTTATGAATTAGCAACCAGTGAATTTCGGCAAGAGACTGTCACTGAACGGGAATCTTGGATTTTAAGTAACAAGGAAAATAACCCTAATATTTCCTTGTCAGAAAACGCTCGCCAGATTGATCCTGGGTTTGATGCTCTCACTGAAGAGAAAAAAGCGCAAGTTGTCAAGGAAGTTGAAACTGTTCTTAACACAATTTGGGCAACCCACGGCGAGGGCAAATGGAAAGATAAAGTTTTGGTGAATGACCGGATTGCCGATAGCATTTTTCAACAAATCCAAACTAGACCGGATGAGTATTCGATTCTGGCGACGATGAACTTAAACGGCGATTACTTGTCTGATGCCGCCGCCGCTATTGTTGGGGGATTGGGAATGGGACCAGGGGCAAATATTGGTGATGCTAGTGCCATATTTGAAGCCACCCACGGCACCGCACCCAAACACGCCGGCTTAGATCGGATTAATCCTGGTTCAGTGATTTTGTCTGGTGTGATGATGCTGGAGTTTTTGGGTTGGCAAGAAGCCGCAGACCTAGTTAAGAAAGGTTTAAGCGATGCGATCGCGAGTAGTCAAGTCACCTACGATTTAGCCCGGTTACTAGAACCGCCAGTTGAACCCTTAAAATGTTCTGAATTTGCTGACGCAATTATTCAGCATTTTGATTAAATCTAGTAGGGCTAATTAGTCGAATCAAAAGACCTCTAAGAAGGTTTTGCGTAGCAAAACTTGTCCCTCTCCGAGTCGGAGAGGGAAACACTTGAACTTTAGTTTAAGACAGGGAGAGGTTTCTAGGTTGGCTTTATGGCAATACTCGTAAATTGGCGAAGGTATTGGTATAAAGGTACAAATACGAGATTATTTCGATGGCTAAAGGTTTTGGAAAATCACCTGCTAATAACAAACCAATCAAACTGGGACAATTGTGATATCGCATTTGGGTAGTGTTTCACAAGCCTGCCATTCAGTCTGATACTGTTCTAACTATGAGCATGAACCCTGCAATTCCAATTCTAGGGGTTTAGAGCAGGCGCGGGCAAATCGGCGCTGACTATCTTCTTGGATGGCTAGTATTTTATTTCTCCGTAAGTTACTTACCACACTAAACGCTGTCACTCATAAAATTAAAGCTGTAGTAACAACAACTTGTTCTGTAGTTAATAACGTTTCAAGTGTGATAAGTAACGCTTAAATTGTTGTTACTACGGCTTAAACAGTGATTATCATTACTGAATGCGTTATAACTAATGCTTAAGTTTTTGTGACTACAGCTTAAGCTGTACTTATCGATGCTGAAGTTGTAGTTAATAACGTTTCGAGTGTGATAAGTAACGCTTAAGTTGTTGTTACTACGGCTAAAGCTGTGATTATAATTGCTGAAGTTGTCGTTACTAGATATCTCTAGGAACTGAGAATCAACCAAGATTTTATAAGACTTTCAGGCTGATTTGTTAAAGAGGTTTATTGTCTTTAAACCACTTATCGATGATTGCCTGTTCTGGCTTAGACAAAGAAAGTCCGTCTTTCGGCATATCTTTATCTTGACCAGTAAAGTCCTTTAATGATTTACACTACTTGTTTTAGCTGTGATTTTGCTAATTTATCAGGTGCGATCGCTCCATTCTCTGTAATGATTGCTGTAATCAAACTAGCCGGAGTCACATCAAAAGCTGGGTTGTAAAAATCTACACCCGCAGGTGTGAGAATGGTATCACCAACTTGATAGATTTCTGTTGGTTCGCGTTCCTCAATCGGAATTTTGCTGCCATCGGCTAATTCAAAATCAACGGTGGAAAGAGGCGCAGCTACAAAGAAAGGTATATTATGGGCTTTGGCTGCGATCGCTACACTATATGTACCAATTTTGTTAGCAGTGTCGCCATTAGCAGCAATGCGATCGGCACCCACAACTACAGCATGAATCAAACCCTGTTTCATGCAATGGGCTGCCATATTATCAGTAATTAATGTCACTGGAATACGTTCTTGTACGCATTCCCAAGCGGTGAGTTTTGCACCTTGTAAGCGAGGACGGGTTTCGTCAGCAAAAAGCCGTTCTAAACGTCCTTCTCTCCATGCAGAACGCACAACACCTAAAGCAGTGCCATATCCAGCAGTAGCTAATGCTCCAGCGTTGCAGTGAGTAAGCAGCCTCAGCTTTTCTGGGGTAGACGGTAAAACTGCTAAACTATTGTCGCCGATTGCCTGACAGGTTTGCAAATCTTCAGCATTGATTGCTTGGGCTGTTTGGAAAAGGGTTTGCTTGATGTCTTCTACTGTTCCCAGCGTTTCGTAAGCGGCTTTGATCATCCGGCTAATTGCCCAAAATAAGTTTACTGCTGTCGGACGAGTAGAACGCAACAACTGAGCTACTTTATCTAAGTGTTGCAAAAATTCGTGGCGATCGCTTGTTTCAATTTCCCTTGCACCAAGATACATTCCATAAGCCGCAGCCACACCAATCGCAGGCGCACCTCGGACAATCATAGTTTTAATCGCCCGCGCCATATCTTCACTGCGGTGAATTTCCACAAATGTATATTCGTTGGGTAAGCGCGTTTGATCGATTAGTGACACCGAGTCGTTGTGCCAAATAACCGGATAAACCTGATTTGGGGAAAGTGTCATAAAAAAAGCTAATTAGTGGATAGGCAATATTTTTTACTTTAATGCACCCTGATGATTTCATTTTAAATACGAAAATTCAGTAGATGTATTCTCCGTATTTACTTATCTTCACATAGTTGGCTTTTTTCGTGCCTACTTACTGGCTTTTGAGAGCAAGTATGAACAATACTTTTAAATATGACGCATCGGTGTAGCCAGCTGTAGGCTGGGTTAAAAATTGTGTTTCCACCTCGATTTTGACGGAATTTTAAGCACTATTACTTATTGATAAATGGTTGATGATCTTAGCTTGTCAAGAATGATAGGATTTTAGTCAAATCGTTTTCCTTAAAGAACGCTACATCCGAAAACCAGCCTGACTAGGAACTGAAAAAGCCTATACCTATGCGCCAGTTACTCCTGATGATCGGTGAGCCAGCCCCGTGGTTCACAGCCCGTTCTACAAACAGTGCTAATTTTCACTTAGACACAATTGCGGGTCGTTACATCGTACTGTGCTTCTTCGGATCAGTGGAAATGAAGACGAGCCAGCGCATTCTTGAAGACATCTGGAGCCAACGGGCAATCTTTGATGATCAAAACTGCTGTTTCTTTGGCGTGAGCGTCGATCCAGACGATGAAAAGCAGCGCCGAGTTCAGCAGCATCTTCCAGGCATCCGGTTCTTCTGGGATTTTAATCAAGCCATTAGCCAGCAGTACGGTGCCGTTACCACCACAGGAAATTACAAACAATTTACGCTAGTACTTGATTATAGTCTGCGGGTGCTAGCGGTGCTGCCGTTTAACGAATCACCCGAAACCCATGTGCCTCAGTTGATGGCATTCCTCGCCCAATTGCCACCCATTCCGTCAGAAGCTCTGGCGGCAGTTCAGGCACCTGTCTTGATTGTGCCTAGAGTATTTGAACCAAAACTGTGTCGGGCGCTGATTCAGTTCTATGACTTGCATGGTGGTGAAGACTCCGGCTTTATGCGGGAAGTCAATGGGCGTACAGTTCCCGTGCACGATTACAATCATAAACGGCGGCGGGATCAGGAGATTACCGACGAAGAACTGCGAAATGCAGCGATGCATCGAATTCACGATCGCCTCGCTCCCGAAATTTTCAAAGCCTTTCAGTTTCAAGCGACCCGAATGGAGCGCCACATTGTTGCTTGCTATGACAGCGAAACTGGTGGACACTTTAGACCCCACCGGGACAATACCACCAAAGGGACTGCTCATCGCCGCTTTGCAGTGTCTTTGAACCTGAATACGGGTGAATACGAAGGGGGATGTTTGCGATTTCCAGAATTTGGTCAGCAAACCTATCAACCGCCTGCGGGTGGAGCTGTCGTCTTTTCCTGTTCCCTGTTGCACGAAGCGACACCTATAACTAAAGGACGGCGGTATGCCTATTTACCCTTCCTTTACGATGAGGCAGCAGCTAAAGTCCGGCAGGCAAATCAGCATCTTCTTGGATCTGCTTTAGAGGAACAGCCAACTAAGAAATAACGCAAAAATTCAAGTGTTACAAGAAAGCTGGCTCAAAGCCCTGAAGTGAAACCCTCAAAACTAAGAAGTCTTGAGGGTTCCAGACTTCTGGAGGCATCTTCATCCACTCTAGATACTGCATTCTCCAATATTAGCCTTTGCAAAAACTGTACTTTTTGTCAACTACTTTTACTGGACTGGCGCTCTAGTGATCGCTAATATTTTCAGGAAAATAACCCCTGTTCTAGGGGTTATTTTTAGATAATACTGCTATTGACATAAGTGAACTAAACTACAGCAGATACTTGCCGCTTAAAGAAAGCTTGCAATACTCTCTCTGCTATTTGATGGCTAGTTAAACCTAGTTCTGTCTTAGATTCATTCGGTTCAGCATGATCTACTAACACATCTGGCACACCGAATCGCTTCACAGGAACTAGAATATCTGCATCTAACAAGGCTTCAGCGATCGCACTACCAAAGCCACCCATGATACAACCTTCTTCTAAAGTGACAACACGACCGATTTTCTTCGCTAAAGGCAAAATCAACTCGGTATCCAAAGGCTTAACAAAACGCGCATTAATTACAGTTGCTTCAATGCCATGTTCACTGAGAATTTCTGCGGCTTGCATTCCTGGATAGACCATTGTGCCATAAGCGACGATTAACACCTCATCCCCTGTACGCAAAATCTCACCTTTGCCGATTTCCAAAGGTTCCCAACCTTCCTCCATCAAGGGAACGCCGTAGCCATTGCCACGAGGGTAGCGCATTGCGATCGGCCCACTAGTATGGTTAACACCAGTTACTACCATGCGTTGCAGTTCTGCTTCGTCTTTCGGTGCCATTATTGCCATGTTGGGAATGCAACGCAGATAAGCAATATCATACATACCTTGGTGGGTGGGGCCATCAGATCCAACAATTCCTGCCCGATCTAAGCAGAAAAATACTGGCAGGTTTTGAATGCAGACATCGTGAATTATTTGGTCGTAGGCGCGTTGCAAGAAGGTGGAATAAATAGCGGCGATCGGGCGCATACCTTGAGTTGCAAGTCCCGCAGCTAGGGTAACAGCGTGTTGTTCAGCAATGCCAACATCAATATACTGATTTGGCAGTTTTGCTTGAAGTTTATCCAAGCCTGTTCCCGTTGCCATAGCCGCAGTAATCCCGATGATTTTCGGGTTTTGTTCGGCAAGTTTCACCAGAGTGTGAGAAAAGACTTTAGCATAAGCCGGGGGTTTGGGTTTACTAGAAGGAATGGCTTTGCCAGTTGCTACGTTGAAGGGGCTTTGGGCGTGGTAGCCAACTTGATCTAATTCGGCAATTTCATAGCCTTTGCCCTTGACTGTTACTACATGTACCAAAACTGGACCTAATATCTGATGTGCCTGTTGGAAGGTGGCAATCAATTCTTCGAGATTATGCCCATCCACTGGCCCAATATAGGTAAAGCCGAGTTCTTCAAAAACTGCACCTACCTTGGGAACAGCCAAGCGTTTCATACCTTCTTTGATGCGTCCGAGTTCCGGAGACAGCGATTCGCCAACGAAGGGAATTTGCTTAAGCTGTTCCTCAAAATTATCTTTGATAAACTGCACTGGTGGACTCAAGCGCATTTTGTTGAGATAGCGGGGAATCGCGCCGACGTTGCGAGATATAGACATGTCGTTGTCGTTGAGAACAACCAATAGGTTAGTTTTCGGCAAGTGTCCGGCATGATTGATGGCTTCTAAAGCCATACCCCCAGTTAGCGCCCCATCGCCAATAACAGCAATGGCTTTAAATTTTTCCCCTTTCAAGTCTCGCGCTAAAGCCATGCCCAATGCCGCTGAAATACTTGTAGAAGCATGTCCAGCCCCAAAATGGTCAAACTTGTTTTCACAACGTTTGAGATAACCTGCAACTCCGTCTTTTTGTCTGAGGGTGTGGAAGCGATCGTAGCGTCCTGTAAGCAGTTTGTGGGGATAAGCCTGGTGTCCTACATCCCAAATCACTTTATCCCGATCTAAGTCCAGTGTTTGGTAAAGTCCTAGTGTTAATTCTACAACACCCAACCCTGGCCCCAAGTGTCCACCATTAACTGCTACCGTTTGGAGATGCTTATCTCGAATCTGACGGGCAATCTGTTGCAGTTGGCGAACAGATAAACCGTGCAACTGATTAGGATGGGTGATTTCGCTCAAATGCATATTATAAGGTTTTCCTCTCTAACTTCACGTTTTCGGTATTTTGATTTTCCCACGGTCGGGTTGTCCACATAATCAAACTCTTACATTGTTACTAAGTTGTAGTGGAAAGTATAACTTCGTAATTGATAATCGTGAAAAATTTGTTATCCATTAACAATTCGTCAAAATCAGGTTGCAATCCGCTAAAGTTATATCATATTTGTCAATCAGTAATGCTACTTAAAGATACTCTGTAATCCGTATATAAAACCAAGTTTTTCAGGAGCCGTTTGCGGAAATTCCTTAAATAGAACACTTACTTTTACATTTAAAGCTAGTAGAAAATAAAGTTAAATATCTCATTTATAACTATATTTTCAGCATAATTGCTGGTAAATATTTAGCAATTCTTTTTTTCCTCTTCGTTAACAGCAGCTAATTTTCTCCGCAATCGCCAGTTCAAATGGGCTAACAAATATGTATGTAAAAATACTTTACTATTTTAGCTAAATTCAGTATTGGCTTAGTAAAATAATCTTTCTAAATTAATTAGAAAATTTTGTCTGACTTTCTTGTATTACTAGCAAATAACATGGCGACAATTATCACAATACAGAGTGTATGAATTAATTTATGCAATAAATTTAAACTCTTCTAAATTATTTATAAACAACAAGATTTCCAACTTTTCTAAGAAGTCGGAAATCTCATTTTCTTGATTTGAACGAAATCAAATAGAATTGCTATATCTATTCTCTATTTATTAAAAGCATCCTTGATACTATCAACAGTGCGTTCAACAACATTCTTTGTGTTGTCTACTGCTTTTTGAGTCCGAGCCGAATCTTCGTCTGCTCTTTCCTGAATTCTAGCCGCATCTTTCTTTGCTTTGCGCTCAACAAAACTACCATTGTCATCCGTTGCTTGATCAACTTTACTGGCGTTGTTCTTGGCAGTTTGCTTAACTTTATCTGTTGTATCTTGGATGAAGTTTTTGGCTCGTCCAGCATCTTCACTGGCTTTATCTTTAACTTGCTCACCTGTGTCTGCTGATGCAATCAAGGTTGCAGTAGGAGCAGCGATTGCTGAAGTATTCGAGAAAAACGCACCTTGCCAAACAAAAGCGATCGCTAACATACAAAACAATGTTGTAGCCATCCAGCGTTTTACAGTGGAAAGTTGTTTTGTAAAATAATTCAGTCTCATAGAATACAATCTCATGTGATTTAGCATACTATTTTTACTTCATTTAGCTTATTAACCATATCGTTCTTTAGATAGAGGTTTTTACGTCATTAGTTATTAAACGAATTCACTATTTTGATAGATTGAATTTTTAGTAAAAATTTTTTCCCTGGTAATCAAGGATCGAATTAAACAGACTTAAACATTTTAAGGGAGAAACAAGCCTCAAACCTATGTAGGGTAAGGTAAATACACCAAATGCTCAAAAATGGCCCAAATCCAGAGATATCAATCAACGATCGCTTTAAGATTCTAGCAGGATAAATAATCAACAAGCTAGAACAGTTGCACCCACGCACCCTCAAGAACTTTACAAATAGCCGCTGAATTGCTGCTCTTTGTCTACAAATGTAGATAGATTATCCAGACCGTTTTCTCTTTTTATATTGATTTCTGCTTTAGTTTACGTTTATAGGCTAAACTTATACCGATGGCAGTTAATACACCCAATAAGGAACTTTAAACTAAGCCAAGATTCCACCAGTCCGTCTGGTGCGTGCGATGGTTAGGCTGCGATATCACGGAGTAAGTAGGTAGGTGGGAAAATTTATAAGTATGTCATTGTGAGTGAAACGGAGTCTAACGTACTCCTACGGAGAAGCAAGCTACGCGTAGCGTCTCGTAGAGAAGCAATCACAAGGACTTTGACGCTTTTACATTTTGTTACATAGTTAGATTAATTCGTGCCTACCTACTTAAGTAGAGCAAAAACGTTAGTTACTTCTGTAAAAACTTCTGTAATTGCTGAAATAACATCTTTGGCAGCATCAATATTTTGTAACAAACTATCAGCTTTTTCAATGCCCTCTTTGAGGATAGCCAATTGAGGTTGAAGTCGAGTTAAAAGATCGATTCCAGCATTTGTCGCAATTGTTGTAGCATCACGCCGAAGACGGTATTCATAAGATTTTAGCGTAGCTCTTTCTTCTTGAGAAAGTTGAGTACGAGAGTTATTTCTAAATCTATGAACTTCATTTGCTAGTTCTTGAATTTTATTTGAATACTCGAACAATGAATCCACACCATCAAAATCAATAGCCATTGTTAGTTTCTCTTATCTATTTGAGTGAGTGGTTACTTTTTTCTTCTAAGCTATTAGCTTGATCTACAAAGTTTTTCAACGCTTTTCTATTTTTGCCAAGTAATTCTTTCATGACTTCTGCTGACGGTTTTTTTCCTTTTCCGTAAATAGTCGCTAACTGATGATGACTCGCTACAATTGTTTTAAGCACATTGATATAATCCTCAGCTAATTTGCGGCGTTCTTGAATCCTGTCCTTTTCAGGATTCCACTTTTCTTGATCTAGCTTTACTAATACATCCGCTAAAGCAATAACTGAACGTCCTTCTAATTGTTGATTGTTTTCCAAAAGATCATTAATGATGTCTTCATAATAACCATCAAGTAATGCTTCTTCATTGTTTAAGTATTTTTCTATATATACTTTTTGAACAACAATTTCCAGTCCCTTTGAATAAGTCGTTAAAGCTTCATCTGTTTCGGGAATAATTGTTTTCAGCGTATCTAATCTTTTTTGGCGAAAGATAGAGGTAAGAATAAAGTTTGCTAAACCTGTTCCTGCTTCTACTTGCGATTGAACAACCTTTGTATCTTTTTCATTTGAGCCAAAAAGAGGCGTTAATTCTCCAGCTAAATTTTGAGAAGAAGCACTGAAATTATTAAATTCATCATCAAAAGTTATATTTTCAGAGGCTACACTCACTAATTTTTGTAAATATAAAACTACAACCGCATTACCATTTTTCATTTTTTTCACTAAAACTGAAGGGGAATCTTCTTCAAGTCTTTGGCAATATTTTTGATCATCTGCCCTTTGCTGTAAGATATTAGAGCTAGAGGTAGTAGAATTTAGTTTACTTTTTAAATCATTTAATTGTTGAGTATTGGGTAAAATAGAAGGTTTTCTATTAATAAGATTGTTGATTGTTTGTGTAACTTCATTTGTATTTTGTGAGCGTGATGTTTCCCTTGTCGAAATCGCTGGACCCAAAGGAATAAGATCAGGTGCTTTATATCGTGCTGCTCTTAAACAAGAGTCGTAAATATCATCAGCTACTTTTGGCAGTTTCTCTTGCGCTTGATCGGCTAGTGTTGCAAGTTCTCGAACTTCCGCTAATTCTGGACTACTTCCACAACTTCCCAGTAAAACAGTAAGCGGAACAGTGATACTAATTAAATATTTCATTTTGAGCATTTTTGCTTAACCTCATAAGCTTAATTACCAAGCAGGCAAACGTATCTAAATTACTCTTGATCACAACCAACCTTAAGAACCAACGAAAAATGCTGATTTTTTCGTTGGTTTAGTTTCCAAAACTCAAAGTGATGTCTACAACAGGCTATTCGGCGTCACTAAACCTGTGTCAATAAGCAACTATTAATGCGCCTATTTTGGAGTTTATTGAGAATAAAATCCTTTTGTTAACATTAGAACTAGCCTTTTCAAGGTGAGCATATGTACTATCAAAGTTTTTACGATATTTCAGGCATTGGCTGGAATTGAGCAAAGAATTTATGCATTAAACTCTAAATTTTTGGACTGTAAATTAAGCCAGCGCCAGAGCCAAAATACCAAAATTGGCTTAAAACATCATTTATTTCATAGTACAAACGTTCACCTTGAAAGGGCTAGTTAACATTAGAACTAGCCCTTTCAAGGTGACGAACGAAGATACGTTGTTTTAGTACTATCAATCTGAGTTCTCCGCTCAGATTTTGGTTTTTTTGAAGGTTGAAATAACCAATTTTAGTTCATAATTTCACCACTTTGAAAGGGTTGACATTAGAACTTACACATTGACAAAATTTTGATAGTGTGGTAAGCACCATAGTAGACATAAATTACCTCAATCAAGAATCAAGTCGGGGTTTTGAACTAGCGAGGACATAAGCCCTGTTTCTACTTCTTATATAGGTATAAGTCAAATCAATTTATGCACGCTGCGGAAGATGAACGTGGATTGTAGGCAGCTAAAGCATTTTGCCGCCCCAGTACAATTCATCCGCAGATACTAACAATGTTTCCACGCGCTCGCGCACGTTATGCAACCATCCAGTCTTTTTTTACAGTGCGTAAGTCCTAAACATGATGCGGCCGCCCTGTATTTCTCATACAGTTCTGTGACTGGAATATTTTCTGTTTGCCTCACAATTAAAAGAATAAGTCCAAGTCAGCTAGAGAGGCATCGTCATGAGCGGAAAATTCTGAAGAAGCCAAAATACCAATGGCAATTTGGGATGCGTCAGGTAAAGAGTTAAAGGGGTGGTTAAAAACCGCGTCTACACGAGACTTTATTTACCTCCGTGGGTTAAAAACCTTAATTTTCTCTTAGTTTGCGGAGGCGGATGAGAGTTTGTGTAGCCGCGAATTATATTTGCTCTGGCTGTGCTGCTATATTTATTTGCCACTATAGAAAAAGGCAATTTCTTTCTCTTTTAGGGGTGCGAAACCAGCATCTACAAGTAATTGGTCGAGTTCTGTTTGGGGAATGTGTTTTGCACCAATTCGCACAATGCGCGATCGCATAGTATTAGATACGCCACTGCGCTGTCTATTGCCTTCTAGCGCCATAACTTTACCATAAAGTTCTAGCTTGGCAGGTGGAATGGGAGAACCATCAAAATCAATTCCCTGTGCGATCGCTTCATCAATAGCATCAGCACCCGTGGTGGTTTGATTTCCTGGGTTAGTTTCGGTAGGCATGGTGATTTACTCTTCTTCGCTATGGGTAGATTTTACCAGCCTTGTTGACACCAAAGCTGCCTACTGGCTTTTTTGCTGCCGAGGATTAATTGCAATTCTTGGCGTCTTTGCGTAAGAAATGCAAAACAGCAGATGGGGATACGCCTCTGAAGGTAGTAATGGTCAATGAATTGAACAACTCTGAGGGTGACGCAGAGTTAGACAAAAAGGTTACAATCCGTGACTGGCTTACTCCCCAGAATATACACAATCATTTCAATAACAAACCTATCAACTTTGAAAATTGATAAATGAATATTTTTATTCGCTTTCTTTTTCGTTTAATGCCCGATGAGTTTGTTGAGGAAGTTAATACCCTCAGTCTATATAAACTTTCTCATTAAAAACTATTTCTCCTATTTTTTTTGGATTGACGTAATCATAGTATTCTATCTCTTGCGGAGTTAAATCTGCGAGGTGTTCTTCTGTTAAATCTGTTTCCAGGTACTCTTTACTCCACACTTCATAATCTAATTCCTCAAATGCTGCCTGCAAATGAGGGATATCTACAAAAATAAATGGTGCTTCTTGTGTGCTACTAAAACCAAGTATTTCATAATTACCAGTTCGTAAGATGCTAACATACCTAATGTTACATTTATAACGTCCCGATAATTGCACATTACATATAGAGTAATTATGGGAAGAACTACCTTTCACTTCTAAAACTTTCGCATCTATAGTAAGCGCGGCTTTATAGCAGTCAGTACGAAACCGTTTCAATTCGGTACTACCCGTGCCTATAACAATCAAAGAAGGTAATTTTTTTACCATTACTAAACAAAAAACATATTACAAGGAAACTTTCTATAGCAATTCTAAATTATTTGCGAACAAGGCATAAGAGGCTAAACAAAATTAATTACATAGTTTTTACCAAACTCTCGAAGAATCTTTTCTACAGATGCTACAAAAGTTTGCCAATTTTTGTAAGCATCAATTTCAATCCATTGATACTTAATGAACCGCCACAAAATTTCAATCAAATTTAACTCAACGTGAGTTCGACGGTAAAGGGGGAACGTCGCAGCACTTCACGAATGTGTTTATCAGAGGTGATAACAATCGCGATTCGGTTATGCAAATTAAATGTTTTTCAGCTTAGTCAACAGACTAATCACGAGCTTGTCGCGTCACTAAACCACCAACAAACGCCCCTAAGATAGTGCCTGTCCATAGTCCTGTTGTGGTACCTTGCCATATTGCTCCTGGTGTCATCCAAGCGTTGCACATCTCCTTGAAACCCCAAGGTTGGTTTTGACACTTTTGGCTATGCAGCATTATGGTAATTTGCCCACTGGTGTAAGCACCAAAAAAACCTGCTGATAGCGCTAAAAAAGTGCAAATTAAAATTCTATTTTTTGTCATTTGTCATTTGTCCTATTCCCCACTCCCCATTCTCAATCAACCTGTATTTCTCATACCGGCTGCAATACCATTAATAGTTAACAATGCCCCTCGCAGTAACTCACCTTTGCTGTAACGAGAGTGGATGACTCCAGAAGTAACACTAGTATTTAGGGACTGCCGTAGGCGCTTGAGTAGTGAAACTTGGATAAATCCCAAGGGTACAATTGTGCCATTGCGTAACTGCACAGATCGTTGCAATACAGGATCACCATCTAATAGTCGATTGTGATCGGTGATTTTTAAGACCAAATCTCTTGTAAGATAAAACTCGCTAGCAATTTGCTCAAAAACCTTCGCAAAACGAAGTTTATCTTCTGGTTTTGACAATTCCTGGACATAGTGATCTGCCATTTGCATGTCTACTTTTGCCAAGGTCATCTCGGCCTTGGAAATCACCATCTTGAAGAAGGGCCACTTAACATAAAAGTAGCGCAGCAGTTTCAAATGTTCTTCTGGTTCTTCGTTCAAGAATTCTTGCACCGCTGTGCCAACACCGTACCAGGAAGGAAGCAAAAAGCGGGTTTGTGTCCAGCTAAATACCCAAGGAATAGCTCGCAAACTGCTTAAATCTTTCTTACCAGATGGACGGCGTGCTGGACGGGAACTAATTTGTAGCTGGCTAATTTCTTCAATGGGGGTTACTTGGTGGAAGAAGTCAACAAAATCAGGTTGTTCGTAGATTAGGGCACGATAATGTTGACGTGATCGCGCTGCTAATTCTTCCATAATCTCATTCCAGGGTTCAATATCATCAAACCCTGTCTGTAGCAGGCTAGCTTGAATCACAGCAGTGGTAATAGTTTCCATGTGGTACAAAGCCAAGTCCAATAAGGAGTATTTGGAAGCCAAAACTTCTCCTTGTTCGGTAATCTTGATTCGCCCATTGATACTATGACCCGGTTGAGCCAAAATCGCCTCGTAAGCTGGGCCGCCTCCCCGTCCCACAGAACCGCCGCGTCCGTGAAAAATCCGCAAATTTAGATCATAGTTTTCTGCTATTTCTTGCAGTGATTTTTGAGCTTTATGAATTTCCCAGTTGCTGCTTAAAAAACCAGAATCTTTGTTGCTGTCAGAATACCCCAGCATTACTTCTTGCAAGTTAATGGGGAGGGGGGAGGGGGAGGAAGAGGCAGGGGGAGCAGGGGGGGCAGGGGAGGATGAATTTTCATCGGCATCCTCTGCTTTTGTCTGTTCGTAGCCGCCGGCTAACAAAGCCCGATATAACGGGAGTTCAAACAGTTTCCGCATGACGCTTCTTGAGCGTTGCAAGTCTTCTACTGTTTCAAATAGGGGGACAACTTGAATAGTTCCGACAGCAATGGCGGGGTCAAAAAGTCTGGCTTCTTTGGCTAACAGTAGTACTTCCAGCACGTCGCTCACGTCGCGACACATGCTGATAATGTAAGTTTGGCAGATGTTGACACCAAACTCTTGTTGTAGCGATCGCACGATGCGAAACGTTTCAATTACATCGTTGGTTTTTTTAGAAAATGGCAATTCTGCCGGAATTAATGGCCGCCGGGTTTGGAGTTCTCCTGTGAGCCAAGCGACTCTTTGCTCCTCAGAAAGTTCGTTGTAAGGTTGAGGTAATATTTGCAGGTATTCCAGTATTTCATCGAGCGCATCAGCGTGGCGAGATGATTCTTGGCGGATATCTAACTGTGTTAAGTTAAAGCCAAAAATTTCTACCTGACAGATGAGATTTTCTAATTCTCGACAGATTAAACCTGTTTCTGTTAAGTTGCGCTGAATCATCCGCAGTTCAGCTAAAAAATCGGCTCCCGAACGATATAGGGGACTGTCTTGATTTGTTGGCGTTTCTCGATTATACAAAGCTAGATTGCGATCGCGAGTATTTTCCAGCCGTTTCAGCACATAAGCCAATTTGAGTCGATAGGGTTCTTGTCGATAACGTAGCGCCAGTGCGTCGTAGACTTCACTTAACTGGGACTGATCCAATTCTAGAGATTCCAGTAAGTCTGGTAAGACATCACTCCAATGCATCGACACACTCAACAATTCAATCAGATTTTTCACTGACTGAATATATCTCCCAATGACCATTTTCCGCTGATAACAAGCTGTCTGCCAGGTAATTTCGGGTGTGACTGATGGGTTTCCATCCCTGTCTGAGCCTACCCAAGAGCCGAAAGAGCAAAAGTTTTTACTCGGTGGTTCTAGCCAAGGAAAGGTATTAGATAGGGTGTGTTTGAAACGTTTATAAAGTTGGGGAATGCCATCAAATAAAACTTCTTGGAAGTAGTGTAGAGCATAATCTACTTCATCTAGCACTGTGGGTTTGAACTGGTGTAGTTCGTCTGTGCGCCACCACAGGCGAATTTCTTCGAGCAATTGTTCGCGGACATCTGCTGCTTCCCAAGGATACGCTCCTGGTGTGCTACCAGAGTTATTTTCCAAGGCATCCAGTTTTTGTAATAGTTGTACTACCTGTCGCTGTTTATCTCGGATGGTATGGCGCACAATTTCCGTCGGGTGCGCGGTGAAAACTAAGCGCACATCTAGATGTGCAATTAGACGTTGAATTTGTTGAGGTGGTACATTCAGTTTGAATAAATAGGGAAACAAGGCAGCGAAAGTACCTTTTGGTTTGACTAATTTTTTTTCTAGATAATTCTTTCTCAAGAAGTCTGCTGCTATTCCCCTACTAACAGGCGCATCTTCTTCTCTTTGATTGGACGAATAGTTGGCATTAGATGCTGTTTCTGGCTCTGTAGCCTCTGTTTCTGCCTCATAGCGACTCAATTGCTGCCGTTGTTCGTACTCCTGCTCTATGATGTTAATCAACTGAAAATACAAAGCAAAAGCACGAGCCGCACGAATTGCTTCGTTGATATTTAGTTGTTCAATTAATTTGACGGCTGACGATGCTTGGTCATTTGTTGCTTGTCCTTCTGGTGAACATAAATCGCGCAACTGCCGCAACAAGTCTACCATGTTTTGACCGCATTCTTGCCGGAGAACTGACTCCCACAATTCTTCCACTACCTGGAGACGATGACGCAAAAATAATTCCGACACCGGGTATATATCCGCAGTTTGAGACGAAGAGTATAAAAGGGAACCCATATTCTCTATTCTTGTAAAGCTAATTACTGTTTACGCTTCTAGGTTTTGCACTTAATGCTCACCGGGTTGTTCCTGAGCAAATAATTATTTGATGTATGTCTTCTCATCAAGATTAGTTTTGTGTTCGTCTGGGAAGTCAAGGTTGGGTAGGCGATCGCCTCGAAATAATTCTTCACTGGCTTCCCCTACGGCTTCTAGTGCTCTTACTGTAGTTTTTCCTGTAATGAGCAGCAGTAATATAGACGCTGTAGCTATTTGTAAAAGCAAAGACTGGGGAATGGTAAATAAATCCAAATTGGATGCAGGGTTAGGTGAGGGCTGTTGGTTGGCAGGAGGCATTGCTAATTTTTGGTTATGGGAATTATAAGTCAAAAGGAGTCAGGAGTCAGGATTTAGGAGTTTGGAGTTAAGATGACTCCAACGATAAAGGGATGGAGTTGAAATGAGATAAGCTTGTTGTTTGTTTCGCCTATTAGGGGCGTCAGGGTAGTGAGACGCGAGTCCAGTTTTAAAGGACAAGTCATCAGCCAGTCATATAGAATTATTCTGACTCCTAACTTTTAACTCCTAACTCCTAACTTCTGACTTCTGACTCCCTATTAGTAAAATAAACGCAAAACTCAACATTAGTCAGACTTGCAACCTGTACAAGACTATCTTGTCCGATTTTTTGAGCTACGAAGGTAACAAAATTGTTAAAAAAAAACCGTCAGAGTGTGATAGACCTATGGTTCTAGTTTACAAGTGCAGGTACTATCCCCCAACAATCGCTGACTGTAAAGTTAACTTCCCATGAAAACAGTATTACCAGATCGCCAGCAATCCTTAGTGCAATGGGTAAGCCAAGCAACAGGAATCAACACTTTTGGGGTGAAAGTCCGGTTGCGAGGAAATGACCTTCATATTCTTTGTGAAGGTACAGAATGTCCGCAGCGTTGGCGCACTTTGTCTGACTTGCTGCAAGCACTACAGCAAACAGACGTAGATATCCTCACAAGCAACGAACAACCCTCAATATATCAAGTATTTGTCTATGGTCGAAGAAAAGGGGAACAGCGCCCCAAATGGTGCCATCGGGTTTACTTGAATCAAATAGATAAGCATTTGGAGCAGGTGCAGCAAGCGCTGCTAGCAGACTCGGAAAAATCAAAACAATCGGGTGGGGCGTTAATTGTCTCTAACGAAAGTTTGGCACGCCAAGGGAACCCAGAGGCTATTGCTCGGTATCTCAGCGAAACTCTGAGTCTGTTAGGTGTATCAGTACAGGTAAAGATTAAGCCATATAAGCCAAAGAACTCTCAGCCGGAAGAAAATCGCCTGTGGATATTTTGCCAGTCGAGCTATAGCCCTGATGCATCATTAATTGCTGAACCAATCGCCCAAAAGTTGCGTTATCTCAAGCTTTCCGGCTACCAAGATGCAGTAATTGTTTCCCAGGTGAGCGGCGAAACTGCCCCTGATTGGCTGCTGCGAGTGGATTTGACGCCACCAGAGGTAATGCTTAAGGAGTGGGCACGTTGGGGGGATGTACAAGCGATCGCTCGATTATTAACTGAAGTATTATCAGAGTTAAAAGTTGCTGTCCAAGCTTTTCTTAAAGAATCAACGCTACATATCTTTTGTAGCCCAACTTTTGATCCCTTAGGAACTGCCCCAATCCCAGACAAAGTAGTGTGCTTAGAGGCGATTTTACCCCAGCTAGAAGCGATCGCTCCCCAAGGCATTCTCGCCGCTACCGTATACGGACAAAAAGCAGGCGACAAGCAACCCACTTGGATTGATTGGCTGGCTTTACCCGCTGCAAAGCATCCCGTCTTTGCCACATCACCGCTAGATTTGGCGAATACTGGCGATCAACCAGCGATCATATTTTTACTGGAGCGTTTACTCAATCCTGACTTGGATTGGCGTCTATTGACAGGTGGAATTCGCGTACTTTTGCTGAACAAAAATGATTTATTGCACATCATGTGTGATGCACCTGTTTGTCCAGGACGTGAACAAGTAGCAAACAAAATTACGCAGTTTATCCGCCAGTTAAAAATTCCCGGTATTATGGGCATACGTGTCTATGGTCGCCGTGCTGGGAATAAAGAACCTTTTTGGCACTATGGACTTGATCTTGAGCATCGCCAACGTTTAGTCCCAGAAGCAACCCCAGAATTTGCTGCTACTTCTAAATACGTTAACGATCTGGTAACCTCTGAGACTAGTGAGCCAATTTTGCGCCCCGACTTAACCACAGAAGAAGTTCAAAGTTTTGTCACAGAAGTAGCGCGCGATTGGATAACAACTGCGAGTGCAACAGCAAAAAAATTCCTGTTGAGAAGTCAGCTATTTACCGAAAGCAACCAATCAGCTGAAGCAAACCCTGATGTTCAAGGACTTAAGATTGCTTTGGTTTGGGGAATACTGGGATTATTACTTACCCTCCAAACTGATTGGGTACTGGGTCGAATTATTGTACGCACTACGCCTTCGCCAAAAGTCGCTAGTGTCTCGCTCTCATCATCTGAGCATAAGGCATCTTTGACATCTGGGAAAACTCAGAGTCAGAAAACGACATTTTTTACCAGCACTTCCAAGACAAAATCTCCTCCAAATCAGAGTTCTGTATTTAATGCTTCTGAATTTACCCAAAGTGATGATACCCCGACAAAGAATTTGGCAGCCGCACCACTGAAGGAAAAAGCAACCGCTACTGCTATTCTTTTAGCAGCGCGATCGCAGATGCCAAGTTTCAATGTCAGGCAGTTAGACGAGCAACTAGCACTCTATAAACAGCGTTTAGCTAGAACTGGTAGTCCGCCAGATGTGTTAATTATTGGCTCCTCTCGTGCACTCAGAGGAGTAGATCCAGCAGCACTTTCTAAAGCTTTAGCAACTCAGGGCTATCGAAATCTTGACGTGTTTAACTTTGGGATCAACGGTGCTACCGCACAAGTTGTAGACTTTGTGATTCGCCATGTACTAGAACCATCAGAACTGCCCAAAATAATTATCTGGGGAGATGGTGCGCGTGCTTTCAACAGTGGACGCGAAGATATTACCTTTAAATCGATCGCCGTATCAGCTGGTTATAAACAAGCATTCCAAAAAACACCGACAACTGCAAATAGCAATGATTTACCTAAAAAGACGGTAAATTTGGAAGAACAAAAGACAAACGAGGAAAAACAGGAAATTAGTACCTATGAAGCTGTAAATCAGTCGTTAAATCAGGCTCTAGCATCTGTTTATGCTAGCTACAAAAACCGTGACCAAATTAAAAGTTTACTGCAAAAACAACTGCTTATATTTGGTCGTAATCAGACAGTTGCATCACAAACACAGCTAACAGACGGTACTTCAGATGAGAGTACTTCCCAGCAAGCAGTTGACTTTGATGGCTTTCTACCTTTGTCTATTCGCTTCAATCCCGCTAGATACTATCAAAAACATTCTAGAGTTCCCGGAAATTACGACAACGACTATAAATCTTTTCAAGTAGAAGGAGAGCAAGATGCTGCTTTTCAAGAAGTGCTTCAGTTTGCCCAGTCTCAGAAAATTTCTTTAGTGTTTGTCAACATGCCTCTCACGGGAGATTATTTAGATCCAGTGCGTAGACAATATGAGCAAGAATTTCAGCAATATATGTTGCGTTTGGCTACTAATCCCAACTTTATTTATCGTGATTTGAGCCAACAATGGATAAAAGCAAATGACTACTTTTCTGACCCCAGCCACCTTAACCGCTTTGGCGCATACGAAGTCTCGAAAAAGCTGGCTAATGACCCGATGATTCCTTGGCCAGCGAAGTAAAGAGCTGGGGAGGCAGGGGGAGCAGGGGAGCAAGAGAGAAATAACAATGCCCCATACTTCATCACTAATGACTAATAACTAATGACTAAAAAATGAACTTTATATCAATTTTATATGGGCTGTTCTTATTGAGTGTGTTAGGAATTTACTGGTCTTTATCACAACAGAAATTGCGATTATGGACGCTGCTAATTACCAGTTTGGTTTTCTATGCATCTTTGCAGATCCAGTACATACCATTACTATTAGCATTAACGTTTATTAATTTCCGTGTAGGGCTAGAGATTGGAAAAAACACATCACCAGGAAAACATTCTCTTGATTGGCAAATTTCTAATGAAGAGTGGCAATTTGCCCAAGGTGACTGGAATCTTCGTCGTCTAAAACTTTTGTGGCTGGGTATAATTCTAAATGTTTTACTGTTATTGGCTTTTAAGTATCTGACCCCTTTATTCAAGTTTGTTTTTCATGTGCAAACAAACTCACTAGATAGCTCTTTTAAATTGATTGTACCCTTAGGAATTTCATTTTTCACCTTTGAATGCATTGCTTATTTAATAGATGTCTATCGTGGTGCCCCTGCGACTGAGCAGTTTCTCAAATTTGCCACCTACAAATTATTCTTCGCCAAACTGATTTCAGGCCCAATTACGCGCTACCATAACTTAGCAAATCAATTCAATACGCTAAACTTCCCCAGTGTCGATAGAGTAGCTGAGGCGCTGTGGTTGATTGCTAGGGGCGCAGTCAAAAAAGGTATTTTGGCAGACCACCTGGGAATTTTCGTCGATTTATGTTTTGGTAACTTACAACGGGCCGGTAGTACCGATCTGTGGTTAGCTACATTCGCCTACGGCTTGCAGTTATATCTAGATTTCAACGGTTACGTAGATATTGCCCGTGGTAGTGCTTTGCTTTTCGGCTTGGTTCTACCTGAGAATTTCGACTTTCCCTACTTCAGTACCAATATTGCAGAATTTTGGCGGCGCTGGCACATGACTCTAGGAGATTGGCTACGTAACTATGTCTACTTTCCTTTGGGTGGTTCTCGTCGGGGTTTAGTGCGTACCTGCTGGAATTTATTTATTGTGATGCTAATCGCTGGTATCTGGCACGGTGCTGCCTTGGGTTATGTAGTTTGGGGCATATTACACGGGTTAGCCTTGGCGGTTCATCGACTTGCAGATGCTATGAGCGATCGCTTTGAAAATCTAGAACAATTCTGGCAAAATCCTCTGGGTATCTTTGTCGCTTGGTTATTGACCCAACTAATGGTTTTTACCTCTTGGATTTGGTTCCGCCTACCTAATCTCCAAGACTCTTCTTTGGTAATTCGGCATCTCTGGGGTTATCCTGCTGATGCCCAGTTTGCTGAAAAGGTCTATGTGGAAGCATTAAATATCAGCCAATACCAACTTACTTGGATACTTCTAGCTTTAGCTGCCCTTATGGCTGTAGTCTATGCCTTCAACCGGATGCTGAAGTTAAAGTTTAACTGGCCCCTTAAACTTGTCTTCGTGCCTCTATGTTTCTACGCTGTATGGTTATTAGCTCCTGAAGGCAGTTTGCCATATATATACTTTGATTTTTAAAATTCCACAACATAGAAAAAATAAACTGAAACATTAGACAACATAGAATTTATTATCTCGTTACAAATCAGCAAAACTTAAAATTTTTCCCACAGGCTAATTGTAAAGAAGTGTAAAGGTAAGTAACTTGGCAAGCGCGTCATTAGAAAGTTACAGATCGTTTAGTGTTGAAATGGCTTAATAAAGCCTTAAATCATGACTTTTATGATTATTTTTTCTAGTAGGGAAACTTTACACTTCGATGAGCTTGATTAGAGAATTATGTTACAGAATGTTAAGATTACATGTCGCGTCAAAGTAAATTCATGTAAACTGTAATTCAACAGGCGAAAACAAATCCGCTTGTTGCATATTTAACAACCCATAGCACTTATAAAACAATGACCACAACCTTACAACGGCGCTCTGGCGCTAACGTATGGGATCGCTTCTGCGAGTGGATCACTAGCACCGAAAACCGTATATACATCGGTTGGTTCGGCGTTTTAATGATTCCTACCCTGCTAGCCGCGACCACCTGCTTCGTAATTGCTTTCATTGCTGCTCCTCCTGTGGACATCGATGGTATTCGTGAACCAGTTGCAGGTTCTTTGATCTACGGAAACAACATCATCTCTGGTGCAGTTGTTCCTTCTTCAAACGCCATCGGCTTGCACTTCTACCCAATCTGGGAAGCAGCTTCCTTAGATGAATGGTTGTACAACGGTGGTCCTTACCAATTGGTAATTTTCCACTTCTTGATCGGTTGCGCTGCCTACCTGGGTCGTCAGTGGGAACTTTCTTTCCGCTTAGGTATGCGTCCTTGGATCTGCGTAGCTTACAGCGCACCTTTGGCTTCAGCTACCGCAGTATTCTTGATATACCCCATTGGTCAAGGTTCTTTCTCTGATGGTATGCCTTTGGGTATAAGCGGAACCTTCAACTTCATGATTGTGTTCCAAGCAGAACATAACATCTTGATGCACCCCTTCCACATGTTAGGTGTGGCTGGTGTATTCGGCGGTTCATTGTTCTCTGCAATGCACGGTTCTCTAGTAACATCTTCCTTGGTTCGTGAAACAACCGAAACCGAATCACAAAACTACGGTTACAAGTTCGGTCAAGAAGAAGAAACCTACAACATCGTTGCAGCCCACGGCTACTTCGGTCGTCTAATCTTCCAATACGCTTCTTTCAACAACAGCCGTTCACTGCACTTCTTCCTCGCAGCTTGGCCTGTCGTCGGTATCTGGTTCACTGCTTTGGGTATCAGCACGATGGCATTCAACCTGAACGGTTTCAACTTCAACCAATCAATTATTGACTCTCAAGGTCGCGTCATCAGCACCTGGGCAGACGTAATCAACCGCGCTAACTTGGGTATGGAAGTAATGCACGAGCGTAACGCTCACAACTTCCCCCTAGACTTAGCTGCTGGTGAAGTTGCACCTGTAGCAATGACTGCTCCTGCTATCAACGGTTAATACTTTCAGTATTAGCTAAATAAGAAGCGCCCTCCAGAAATGGGGGGCGCTTTTTAGTTGTAATTACCTTTAAAGGGACTGTTTAATAAATTCTGCAGAAGATTTTGTCCGAAGAAAACCAGTAATAAATAAAATCAACGGTGCAAATCCCACAAACATATAGAAAATACGGGATGGAAGTTCCCAGAAAGTGCTATAATACAATGTCACTGATGTATTTGAGGGAAAGAAGAATCATGTTCTCTCCCCTTACTGTAATAATGTTCAAACATCGCCTCAAACCGACTCCTGAGTCGGAGATGATCATAAAACTGATGGTTGAGCGTTAAATCGACTTGATGGCTTTCAGTGTTTTGATCAGCATTGTTGTAATCATTTAAAGAAAATTTCTATAACAGTAAAATTAGTGTTTTGAAGTAGCTGTTGTGCTTGCTTTAGCCGCAGCGATTGCACATATCCCAACAATACCGTAATTTAATATTAAGACTGATCATAAATATCAACCGGATTCTTTTGAGAAACTCTCCAGCGACGCAGACGAAACATATTCAAACCAGTAATCAACAAGATAGTGGGAGATAATCCGACAAATACGTACAAAATTTTGGTAGATAACCTACCAAAAACACCATAATGCAGGGGTACTGAATAGTTGGACAAACGACCTAATAAGGACCTTGTTTTAGTTCCATCAACGACTTGTAAAATCTCACCCGTGTATTGATCGATATGTACCAGACTGTCCCAGAATTGCATTCGTGGAGAAATCATCCGAAAGTCGTATGTTCCTGCTTTCGATTCATCGGGCACGTCTATGCTATATATGGAGAAGTTAGGTAAGGCAGCTTCAGCTTTTTGGACGATCACATCTAAGGGAAAAGGCTTTTAACCTGGAGTCGGAGTAGAAGCAGTAACGGGAGAGTCTACTGTCTGAGGTGTTTGAGGCGTAAAAATGGAAGCAATAGCATTAACAGGGGTAAAAATGGCATTCATAAAAGAATCAAAAAGTGGAAAATTCCACCAAGCACCTGTCCCCACAGGCAAAAGCAACACTACGCCTAAAATGATGCCAATCACTTTATGAATATCAAAGTTTAGTCGTTTGGGATGAGCATTCCATTTAATTTTGAATCCGCTAGTGAGTTTTCTCCATCCGGGCCAGAGGACGATCCCCGTTACAATCAGAATCACCGTCAACGTAGCTGCAACCCCATTCATGTAGCTACCCGCATTGCCCATCAGCAAAGCAACGTGAAGCTCATACACTTTGCCAAAGAATTCAGTACCAAACCAGGAGGGATTTTGGGCTAAAAGCTTTCCTGTATAGGGATCTACCAAAAAATCCCCGATTGCCGCAGGTACATCGAGTTTTGGTGTTGAATCATAGTAATTTCCGTAAGGAAAAATCCCACCTATCTGAAAATCTGACTCGTTGACATGGGCAGCTTTTACCTTGTCCACTAGCATGGATAGAGGCAGGCGATTCTCTTGCAGAGACACTCCGTGAACGCCCTGAGGGATCACCGCTCCATATTTATGAGCGAAGGCAAAATTATTGATATCGACACCAAACACCAGTAAGCTACCCGTTAAGCAAACGATAATTGCGATTAAGCCAATCACTAAACCCAGATAGCGGTGCAGATTGAAAATCAGATTGCGGAATTTTTTAGATTTGCTCATAGTTAAAACTTCTCCTGACTCCAAACGAGCGAGTGAACAAAAGGCATACCCAACATGGACAGGTTAATGTCATCAGAATTAAAGTCGATTCAGCCGCAGAAATTGAGAGAATTAAAACTGCACTTTGAGTGACCCCCGAATTGTAAAAGGCGCACCAAAAGTCTCTGACCCAGGACCGCGCGAATTGACAATATAATCCGAATCAAACAAGTTCTCAAAGTTGAGCGCAGCCTCCCAGTTGTTGCGTCGGTAAAATAGAGCCGCATCAAATCGAGTATAGGCAGGTATCTTGTAGTCGAGTGGAATAAATTCACCACCGGGGCGCTCATCGACAAAATATACACCTAACCCAAAGCCCAAACCTTGCAAATTGCCGCTTTGAATTCGATAAGTTGTCCACAAATTGGCAGAGTTATGTGGCGTCAATACTACCGGACTACCCACCGGATAGGTATTATCCTTAGTGACGATCGCATCAAGGTAAGAATACCCTGCTGTCACATTCCAACCCGGTAAAATTTCACCTGCCACAGTGAAGTCAATACCGCGACTGCGCTGTTCTCCAACCTGAATACTAAAGTCCTCGTCCGCTTCATTGAGGGGATCGGGTGTCAACACGTTGGATCTTGTGATTTGGTAACCTGCTAAAACTGCTGAGAGTTTACCATCTAGAAAATCAGCCTTGATGCCCGCTTCATATTGAGTACCGCGCTGTGGAGCAAAAGCTTGACCCGTTCTTGAACGACCACTTATATCACTAGTGTCAAGGGCACGGCTGTAATTAGCATAAAGCGAAATCGGCTTGATTGGTTGATAAACGATGCCAATGCGGGGACTAAATGCCTCAAAGTAGCTTATACCAAGAGTACCTGCAACATAGTCACTCGCCCTGACTGTCACCCAATCAAATCGTCCACCTACTACTAAGATCAGGTTACCCTGAAACTTAATTTGATCTTGCAGGAAAACCCCATAGGAGTCACTGTTGTATTGTTGATTATAATCAGAAGTGTGGGGTGTATCAGCGGATGGTCGTGCGATATCATAGTCTGGGCTGGAAATGTCTAGCGATGGCAAAGATATACTGAAACCAAAAAATCTTTCCCTATCAGTTTTTGTATCAACGCCAAACAGCGCTTGATGGGCGATCGACCCGGTATTAAAGTTTGCTAGCAGCCCAGTTTGCGTCGTATAGAATTGATACACGTATTGATCGTTAGCGTATGTCCTGGCAATAAATTGCTCATCAGACAAGATACCATAGTTAATTCCTCTTATATGTCCAATAGGTCCTGAGCTGATGGATAGCGCACTGCGAAGCTGAAGATTTTTATTGAACCGATGTTCAAAATTATAGCCTCCTTGCATTGTGCTACTGTTAGTGTGATTATCATCAGAAAAATCATAATTAGGATCTCGCCCCAAAAATGAGCCATTCAAAGCTTTCACTCCATAAGATTTTGATGGAGTATTGAGGTATTCAAAGTTGAGGGTGAGCTTTGTATCATCACTGATATCCCAGGCAATAGTAGGTGCAATAAAATAATTCTGGGAACTCGAAAAGTTTTGCGAGTCGTAAGCATCCTGGAGCGCAATATTCAGGCGATAGCGCAGATTTCTGTTTGAAGTCAGTGGACCTGAAAGATCGGCTGTCCCCCGATAGAAACTATCGCTGCCGACATTCAAGCCCAACTCATAGAATGGCTCAAATAGCGGTTGTTTGGTCGTAATGTTAATGATGCCTCCGAGTCCGCCATTTCCGAACAAAACTGCTGCTGGCCCACGCAGCACTTCAACCTGTTCTACATTAGAAAAATCTGCCGCGCCTGACAAACCACCATTGACTGTTTGGTTTGCAAAGAAGCCCCGAATTGAAATGGCTCCACCGGTCTGTTGAACACCGCTAACGTTCTCCAAAGCACTGTTGACATTGGTAACATTACGATCTTTGATCACCTGTTGCGGTACAATTTGAATGGTATTTGGAATATCTCGCAAGGGCGTATCAGTACGGGTGCCGATGCTCGTTTGCGAGGGATTGTAGCCCTGGTCTTGTTCACCCGTCACCACAAGTTCAATTGGTTCATTACTTGCTGGCGACGGTTGATTTGGCTGTGTTTGACTCCCTGACTGTTGTGGCTGAGTCGGTTGCTGTGCTCTCGATGCAGCTGTTGCAACAGAGAAGATAATACCCTCATCTGGACTGTCAAACAACTCAACAATTGGTACACCTGCCTCACCCGTTACACTCACGCGAATAGTATTAGCATCAAAGTTTATTAGCGTTATTTCACTAACACCTGCAATTGGTTTTTCTGAGCGAAATGTGAATGCATCACCTGATGGTAAACGCAGTTGAGCGTTGGGAATGTCAGCAATAAAGTTATTGCCATTCGAGCGATTCACTACTTGCAATTGTTGCCCTTTATCAGTCTGTAAAATCACCTCCACGCCTTTATTGGTGGGATTTGCCTTCACTGAAGTCACTTGTACAACTTTGCCCTGCTGGTTTTGTGCTGGCAGGTTCTGCTGTTCTATCTGAGCGAACCATTCTTTGACCGTTTTGGCTGTCCGGTCTAGTTTTTGCACACTAGGAATTGCAGTTACTTGCTTTGCCTGAGTTGGTTGTATAACCACAGCAATAAAAAAACAGGAAATAAACAGCGATGTCCACGACGGGCTACGCTTACGCCACAGTTTCATAACTCCACACACTCAACCGAATTTTCAAAACACAGTCAATCACTTGAGAATTATTTTTAGATAACTCTGTTTCATTGAGAATACAGAAATTTGAGCGATCACATATATCTGAAACCGGATTTTTTTTCTCGTAATCGGGATGTTTTTTTTGCTACAAGCCTTTTTGCTGACGATATTCTCTAGGAGTGATGCCAAATTGCCGCTTAAATAGGTAGCCAAAATGACTTGTGCTTTCATACCCTACTTGAGAAGCAATTTCTGCAACTGTGAGATTAGTGCCTCGAAGTAGCTGTTGTGCTTGCTCTAACCGTAAGAATTGCACATACCCCAACACTGTAGTCCCAAATACTTCTCGAAATCCCCGCTTGAGTTTAAAGTCATTAAGTCCAATTTCTTTGGCTAGATTTAGTAGAGAAGGTGGATTATCGAGCGTTTGATTTAAAATAGCTTTGGCATGATGCAAACATTCAATTTCATCAGCACGGAAATGAAGCGATCGCTGTAATACTTGATGATTTTCCCCCCACTGTGCAATTTGAAGTACCAGTAGTTCCAAAACTTTTGCTTCTAAATACATTTGTCTAAGCGTTTCGAGAAACGGACACTGCAATATTTGTTTGAGTACTAACTGCATTGCAGGTGTAGTCACCCCTAGCGGCTGATGGAAAGGTTGCTTAATTGGATTTTCTTTCAACTGCTCAAGCAAAGCAGGCAAATTCTCAAAGCTTCCCTGGAAACTATCAAGTAAATTAGGATGCCAATAAATTTTAATATTTTGAGCGTGCTGGTTCGCAGTATGATGCTCAAACTCTCGAACATCAGGTAAGGAAAATAAGTAGTTGTAACCTGCAACTTCTTCATAATCGTCACTGACTCCAGCTACATTTGGTGTCACAGTTCTTGTACCACCAGACAGAAAAAATTTAGATGTCACAAAAGGCGAATCATCGTGTTTTTCCTCAGAAATCACTGGTTGAGAATACTCATTATCAGAGATTACTAGCTCAAGGTTATGATGAAGAAAAGTCCAGCGAAAGCTGCTTTGACCAAACCAAGTAGACGATTGTACTTTTCCCTCATAGTCATTAAACTGCACATCCTGGCAAAATTCCCCAAAGTCTTCTGTCCCAGTTAAGCGAATAGTCATGGTAATACTCTCAACTAATTATTGAAAAATAGTATCTATTAGTAGGGAAAGCGAGTGCAACTGAAATATTGTGCAACATGAGTATAATGGCGTATCCGCACAATCAAGGCGATCGCCTTTGATTTTCTGCTGTGTGAGTGCGAAACCACTGAGTAAATAAAAATGCCAATTTATAAGTTTCAATTTGAATTTGTATAAATCCTATGTTTTGTAGTCAATTTTGTTCGGTGACGATACCGCCACATCACAAAACCAGTAATAAATAAAATTAACGGTGCAAATCCGACAAAGACGTAGAAAATTCTTCTCCTGACTCAAAACGAGCGAGTGACCAAGGGGCATACCCAATATGGACAGGTTAATGTCATCATAATTAAAGTTGATTCAGCCGCAGAACTTGAGAGAATTAAAACTGCTACGTAGCATCACCTTTGCGTTTTAGAAGTCATGGCCAACCTCATGGACAGTTAATTACCTGGTTGGGAGTTTATCAAGTTTTCACTCTAGGCGTAGCATTAGGCGACAATGCTACTGTGCGCTTGGATTTAGACAATGAACCACAGCCTGATGTTTTGCTGTTGATAGATAAACCAGCCAGGGGACAGGCACAAATCAGTGCAGATGATTACGTAGAAGGCGCACCGGAATTAGTAGCAGAAGTAGCAGCCAGTAGTGCATCTATTGATTTATACGACAAAAAACGCGCATACCGTCGTAATCGAGTACAGGAATACATCGTCTGGCAAACTTTGGAAAATAAACTCGACTGGTTCTGTTTACAAAATGGTGAGTATTTACCACTCCTAGCGGATAAAGATGATGTGATTAAGAGTCGGATATTTCCGGGTTTGTGGTTAGCTGTCACCTCACTAATTACAGGAGATATGACGAAAGTTTTAGCAGTGCTGCAACAAGGGTTGAGTTCAAAAGAACACGTTGAGTTTGTGCAGCATTTATCACAGCAGTCTAAGATTTGAATTATTAAGGAATATAGCAATTCTATTTCATTTGTGAGAATTGAAAGCGATAGATAGATCCCCGACATCTTTGAGATGTTGGGGATCTTGTTTCTAGCGATCGCCTATTGACTACTAAAATTTCTTTATCAATGATTTATCAATCAAGTTGGCATCATTTAAGTCTCTTCAGCATAAGTGTGAGAGGGATCATTTAGCATCATAACTTCCAGGAAATCGACCCCACCACCGTCAACGGATCACCTGGGAAAACACGCGTCCCGCTCTGGGAAGTCTCAAAATAGTCAACGTCAAACAGATTCCTAACATTAACTCCAACTCGAAAACCTCCCTGATTGTAGAAGATGGCAGCATCTGTGCGTAAATAACTTGGCACAGTAAACATGTTGTCTAAGTTTCACTGGCGATCGCCGATGTAGAATAACCCCAAGCTCAACCCCAACTGCTGTCTGTGGTTGCGTCTGCGGTTTTTGTGAAGTCGTTGTCGTTGGTATCAGCCCAAAAATCAAACCTTCATCACTGTTAAATAACTCTACTTTTGGGATACCGCCTTCCCCTTTCACTGTTATCCGAATAGTGTTTGCATCTTGATTTATTACTGTTAACTCAGCAATTCCCGCAAATGGTTTTTCTTGCTGGAAGGAATTACCGAGCGGTAAACGTAATTGTGCATTAGGAATATCGGCAATAAAGTTGTTAGCATTACTTTTATTGACAACTTGCAATGCATCAGCTTGAGATGTTTGTAAAATTACCTCAATACCCGTGGAAGTTGAATTAACTTTAACGCCAGTAACTTCTGTAAGTGCAACATTACTTTGTTGCTGTGCTAACAAATCAACTGCACTCGTAGAAAAACCTGTTCGAGTTTGCTTGATATCGGGAAATTCATTTCCCCAAGCAGGTTGCATCATTGGTAAAACTAAAGCGATCGCCCACAATTGCCAACTAACATACCTACAACCTGCAAGTACCCTCTGTAATCTTCTCATAACTCTACCAATAGACAAATATTCTCAAGTACCTCTTGAAGTCACCCTACAGAGTTTCAATAACTGTGTCTATCTGTAAAGCTGCAATTTTTTGTCACTTCAGCGGCTTTTTTCCACGTTGACATTCTTTTGGCATAATCCCAAATTTTTTCTTAAAAGCTTGAGCAAAATAACCTAAATGTGCATAACCTACAGCATTTGATACTTCTGCTACTTGCATTTTTGTCCCACTTAGCATGATTTTTGCTTGTTCCATGCGATAGTCATGCAAATAGCCAAAAACAGTAGTCCCAAAAATTTCTTTAAAACCTTGTTGCAACTTCCGTTCTCCTAAATGAACCATCTCTGCTAAATCAAGCAATCAGGGAGGATTATCTACTCGATAGATTAAGATATCTCTAGCATGATAAATTTTCTCAATATCTGCTGGTTTCAGGTTAACTAATAGGTGAATCGTCTGTTCTTTATACAAAAGCTGATTAAATTGCAGCGCCAGTAGTTCAATTACTTTACTTTCTAAATACATCCGTTTCATCATTCCCTGATAGGGAGCATCTAACATTTGTCGTAAAACAGCAAACATTGCCGAAGTGATTTATCCAACAGTGTGATGAAATCTCGACGGACATTCATCTTTTAAAAAAGATTGCAACGAAGTAGGTAGAAATTCAAAGTTTTTGCTGAAACTTTTCAGCCAATCAGGATAAATATTTATAATTATATCTAAACAATACTCACCAGCAAAACGTTGCTCAATTTCATCTATGTTTGGTAAATAAAATAAATAATTTTTTCCAATATACTGTACATAGTCCTCGGAAATTTCTTGAATTCCTGGAGTAATTGTTCGCAAATTACCTGAAAGATGAAAATGAGAAATTAAAGGAAAAGGTTGCCCAGGATGATGAATCCAATTACTTAAATCATGCTCAAAATATTCGTCGTAAATAATAAGCCAAAGTCCTGGACGTAGCTCAACATAACAAACCAAACAAGTAGAGAATCTATCTTTATATTTTATAGACTTGTCAAATCCGTTGCATTTAAAAACTTCCTTATCCGTTTTTTCTAGATATTCTATAAATCGGTTTTTATATTCTTCGGATGTCAGGGTTTCCATCAAAATATCTAATCAATGAATTTGACTTGCGAGAAAAGCTAATAAAAATTCTCAATAAGTAAATTATAAGCTGTGCTGGACAAACATAAATATAGGTGTAGCGAGCGCAACTGTAAGTATGACTTTTTTTGAGAAATTGAGGGCGATCGCTTTACCATTGGCGTGTATTCTCAAGCTTGAGAAGAAAAAAGGCGATCGCCTGAATATTTACAGCTGTAACTAGAGAAATCAGGAGCGATTACTTGACTCCAACTTCTGAAAAAAGACCAGCACAAATTTGTTTCCCTCCATGATGTAAGCAAAATAGCTGCCCCTTTAATTTTTTAAGTCTTTTTCAAGGTCTTTAATATAAGACTCTAGAGAGATGTCTGCACTACTACTCAAGCAGAGGTTTGAAGCGGAGGGCAAGGCGGAAGTCAAAAGTCAAAAGTCAAAAGTATTATGGAATGGGCTTTTTAAAGATTTGAAATGGCGCAAAAGCTCGGAATACAATCCTTTTGACTTCCGCCTTGCGGTACTAGTCTAATCATCGTAATGTAATCTGTTCATGTCTAAGCCCGCCAATTTGGGTATAGAAGAAATGCATAAGCGCAATGCTTACAACTTTTCCCTGGATTTAATTGCTGGTGAGGCAGTACTTGTGGCAATGATCGCGCCTATAACTCACGCTCTCTGTCTAGAGGGCGCTTTTTTGATGAAACTATAGTTATACAAATATTTACACAGATAAAACATAAAAAAAATATCTGGTGTATTTGGGTACAATTACTAAATTGTTACTCATTTATATTAGTAAATGCATTGGTATAAATAAAAATAATTATCAAAACTGTGAGTAGTGAGTAAACTAACTACTGAGGGTTCCCCTGGAGTATACATTCATTGTGTTTCCACTGACTACAAATCTCAGATTTTAGTTTTCGTCTCAATTCAATATAAAATCTAAAACTTAAAATCCAAAATCAACATGGTACACCTAACTCCTAATTCTAGTTTTAGTTTGACACTGCGCTTGCAGATTCCCAATCGTGTCGGGATGTTGGCATCAGTAACCCAGGCGATCGCTACCACTGGCGGTAATCTTGGTCAAATTGATTTAATTGAGCAAACGCGCAAAGAGTCCACCCGCGATTTGACTGTGGATGCTGCTAGTACTGAGCACGCTGAAACGATTGTGCAAGCAGTGAAAGCATTGCCAGACATCAAGTTACTCAGTGTCTACGATCGCACCTTTAATTTGCATCGCGGGGGCAAAATCAGCATTACTAGCAGAATTCCCTTAAGAAGTGTGTCTGATTTAGCAATGGCTTACACGCCCGGAGTCGGTCGAATTTGTACGGCGATCGCTCAAAATCCAGAGGAGGTTTACAAATTAACCATTAAACAAAACACTGTTGCCATTGTTACCGATGGTAGTGCCGTTTTGGGATTGGGAAATCTCGGCCCAGCAGCATCTCTCCCAGTCATGGAAGGCAAAGCAATGCTGTTTAAGGAATTTGCTGGGCTGGATGCTTTTCCCATCTGTCTGGCCACCCAAGATACAGAAGAGATTATTCAGACAGTTAAGAATATCGCTCCAGTTTTTGGAGGGGTGAATTTAGAGGATATCGCTGCACCTCGCTGCTTTGAAATTGAAAAGAGATTGCGCCAGGAGTTAGATATCCCCGTTTTTCACGATGACCAGCACGGTACAGCAATTGTTACCTTGGCCGCGTTGTTTAATGCCCTAAAGCTGGTAAATAAGTCAATGGCCCAAATCAGGATCGTGATTAACGGTGCTGGGGCGGCTGGAGTGGCGATCGCTCGGTTACTGAGTAAAGCTGGGGCAGAAAAAATCTGGATGTGCGACTCTAAAGGGATTATCTCTACTAGTCGCACCGATTTGACAGAAGAAAAACTCGAATTTGCCGTGAAAGCTCAGGGTACATTAGCGGGTGCAATGCAAGGGGCAGATGTCTTTATTGGTGTCAGCGCACCGGGAGTTTTGACACCAGAAATGGTGCATTCGATGGCGAAAGATCCAATTGTGTTTGCAATGGCAAATCCGATTCCAGAGATTCAGCCAGAATTAGTTAGTAAAGATGTTGCTGTGATCGCTACTGGTCGCAGTGATTACCCAAATCAAATCAATAACGTCCTCGCTTTTCCTGGGGTATTCCGTGGTGCTTTAGATTGTCGGGCCCAGGCAATTACCACCACAATGTATCTGGAAGCCGCAAGTGCGATCGCCTCCTTAGTCAAGCCTTCAGACTTGGATCGGGAACATATTATTCCTTCAGTCTTTGATAAACGCGTCGCTACTGCTGTTGCTGCTGCTGTACAACAAGCAGCGCGTGAAGAAGGTATCGCTCGAAATTAATTAACTAAAAGAATGACTCTTGTGGGATGGGTGTCTCGCCATTGGTGTCAAGTTAAGAAAATTAGAGTCTTGTCAAGTGGGAGAAATTCAATGGTAAAACCAACACAGAGGTGTTGATACTAGTCATGAGTAAACCCCGTAAAAAACAAGGGAATCCAGATTTTCGGCATCGAGTCACTGTCCCCGCCCCATCAAGCCAAGAGATAGAATCGCGGCTGTTTGAATTAATTAATCAGTCCAGGTACATTTGCCAATCTCAAAGGGGTAAAAGACAAAGAACGTAGCTTGCGCGATGCCTACGGCGGGCTACGCCTACGTTTACTAACCCTACCAGTGATGGCAGTAATAGTGGAATGGCACTAAGAAAAGCTCTAAGCTGTGCGGGATAAGCATTACAGATTTTAAAGCTATTGAACAGTGAATAAAGGTCTTGGGATGGAACAGGTGAAAGTCTAGGATGCAATACCTGCGCTCGCAGAATGAACGTTGAGAGTGCGCTTTACTCCTGGTGAACTGCCCACGCTGTTGCGTGCGCCACCGCTGTGCCTGGCAGAGACAGTGGAATCAGATGTACGGGTTGCCCAAATCATTGGTGACATCCCCAACAGAGTTTTTTCAAGAGACTGGTTTTCAAACTTTTTCCTATTCAATACCCACTGACGGAACGTATTCTTTGGGAATCGGAGTTTCAAACAAGTTTGATAATTTTACCGATTCTGGATTATTGATTGACAACGTGAAACTTGAACATATTTTTATCTCCCAATCTACTTCTGAGTTAGCTTAAACATGCGAAAGCTACTATTTATAGGCGGGTTCTTAATCCCTATTCCCATTTTAGGGATAATTACGACCGGAAAGGGAGTACACTAAAGCGATCGCCCCAATTCAAATGCAAACGGTGGTAATGTCAATTCGACACCATCCATTAAACTCACACTCAAAGGCTTTTTATCCCATTTTCAATTATTTGTGCCTACCTAATTATTAGCCCTACAATTGATTGCAAGGCTAATATAGTAGAGATTTTAGTTATTTCACTTTTTCAAAACCACATTGAAGGAATTTAAATACCCACTAATGGTTTTAGCTAATGTCTTCTGCTGTTTTTTTGTATTTATTGCCATTACTTGATATAATCTTCCTTCGGCAACATACATTCTACTTTTAGTGATTTTCCCTCCAGAATTGATGTACTCAATTTATTTGCCAGGATGATTATTGGAACTACGAATGTTTCGTTGACTAATTAAATTACTTTTCGTAGTCTTTAAAGCCATATCCTGTGCATTATTAAGTACAGTTTGTGGGTTAGTCATTTGACCATAACTATAAGGAAAATCATTGTAAGCAACTACATATGCTACTTCCTGTTTTGGTGGTTCAGCGACAAATATTTCTAAGTTAATTTCCCCCATGTAAGTTTTTTGGGATTGGGTATTTCTATTAGGGCTTCCCGGCATCAAAATAGTAAAGCGCCCATCTGGAGCAGTGTATAACTTCCATACTGGCTGCGCGGGTTGAGAAACGGTTGGTTTGACAACAGCCGCCGGAGGTTTGGGTTGACGCGCTTCCACCAGAACACATCCACCGCAGACAAAGGTGGCGGCGATTAATGGCAACAGACTTTCAACTGTCATATTTTTTGCCTTTCGAGATGCTGATATCACTGATGATGCTAGCTGTTATAACCCAGCAGCACGTAAAGCAGCACCAATTAGTCCCACTTGCGGGTTGAGGATAATATACACAGGTATCTCTTCAAGGAGACGGCGCATCCTGCCTTTTTGGGTGAAATTTAATAAGAAACTGTTGTCTTGGATTAGGGGCAAGATTTTGGGCGCAATCCCACCAGCGATGTATAAGCCACCGTAAGGTAGGAGTTTAAGAGCAAGATTGCCGGCTTCTGCACCATAAGCTTCTATAAATAATTGCAAAGTTTGTTCACAGAGGCGATCGCGTTTTTCTAGTGCAGCTGTACCAATCACAGCACCAGCATCGATTTTCTCTTCTTGTCCGGCTTGTTGTTCCCAAGTTCTGACGATTTGGGCGATGTCTGGTGATTCGTGGGCAAATTTGCGATCGCGCAAAAATTGGTAAATTGAGACAATTCCCATTCCAGAAACTACGCGTTCAACAGAAATGCGCTGGATATCATGTTTATTCAGTAGGTATTTCAACAATTGAAACTCGATCTCGTTTCGGGGAGCAAAATCAGTGTGTCCACCTTCTGTGGAAAAGACTTGATAGTAATTTCCCTGCTTAATTAAAAATCCTTGCCCTAAGCCAGTACCAGCACCAATAATGGCAATGGGGGCTTCGGGTTGAGATTTGCCAACCTGCAATGTCAGCAAGTCTTGTTTTTGTAAACCTAAAATGCCATAGCCAACGGCGGCGAAGTCATTAATCAAAGAAATTTGTGGGATACCCAATTCTTGTTCTAGACGTTCGGTATCCAAAAACCAGGCTAAATTGGTCAGCTTGGCAGTATTATTGACAATGGGACCTGCGATCGCAAAACAAGCCTTTTGTGGTATTGATGTATTAGCTTTGACTAAAAACTTCTGCACTATCGGTACTAAATCGGGAAAATCGCCACTGTGGAAACTTTCCTGATAAATAGGATCTGAACTTGGTGAGTCTGATGTTTCAACCAATCGCAGAATAGTTTTCGTACCGCCAATGTCTCCTGCTAGTAACAAAGTCATAGAACTTATTCGTGAATTATTACTTTTTTTGTAGGATATACCCAAGCTAGCAGAAGCCATGATTGAAAATCCCTATCAGAGATTTAAACAAATCGAATAACTTCTTCTATGTGGGTTAAATGGGAAGTATCTCCCTTTAGTTCTAATAACCATTCTGGATCTTCGCGTACCACTTTTACCAGCGAACATAAAGAAGCTTTAACTTCTGTTTTGGCTATTTCCCCCACTAGCCCCATTGCTCCCCCCAACACTGATGCACCATGTGCTATTAGCAGGATATTGTCTGGGAGGAATTCAGTAGCTAAACATCTAGCAGTTTGTCCAGAACGTTCTCGCACTTTTTCGCGAGTTTCAGGATAATTGGCGGCGATGCGCGAAGTATAGCCAACGTCTATTCTGGGAAATAACTCTGCTAATGCTGGAGTTGAGAGTCTTTCGGGTTCTTCTGTCATCCAAACTGGATTTAGCCATTCACTCAAGCCTGTTTCCAATTTGATCGGCAAGTTTAGCACTTCTGCAACTGCATTTGCCGTTTGTACGGTTCGCAGGAAAGGAGAAGCGAAAATATGGCCAATATTTTCTCCTTTAAATCGTTTAGCTAACTGCTGTGCCTGCACCATACCATCATCAGACAAAGGTGGATCGTAGCGTCGTTCGGCGGTGAGAAACCAATCAGGGTTTACGAAATCGAGGCGGTTGGCGTGTCTTGCGATCCAGACTATTTGACTCATGGGTTTAATTATTCCAGTGAATAGAATTCGCCCCTAAACAAATATATAGATATCTGCAAAGAGGGCTGCAAATATTAATATATGACAAAAATCGTAATAATATTTAATAATACTAATAATTAGGAAAAGTTATAAATGCTGGGAATGTAGCTTTTCTTAAAGCCTTTTCAGCCATGTCTCTAAAGCAATATTGACTAGCTCATTCAAAGTTTTTCGAGATTTAATAGCATTTTGATACTCTTGATGTCGTCTTTTGTCTTCGTTGATGTATTCCGTTTCACTCACTTATTTGCTACCTATTTTGTACCTTATACCTCCTGAATGACTCCATAATATTTTCATTTCAACTCCCCTTTGACGCTGTTTTTCAGTTTGACTAATTGCTCTTGTACGAATTCCTTTTGGCACATGGCCTTCAATTAAAGTATGATTTTCCCAATCTGTCCAAATTTTCATTATACCAATTTTTTTACCATCAGAATAGTTTAAAGGCAACCAGAGAAATAATACTGGCTGTCCTTTACTATCGGAACAAATTTCAGCACAAAAACAACTTGTTGCTTTTCCATATTTAATGCTTCCAGGCACAGAAATTTCTTGCATACGTCTATCACATATAAGAATTTTATGCCGGATATTTATTAACTGTTCTTGTTGCTGAAGATTACAAAAACTCAAAATCTTATCAAATACTTTTGGTTGCTGAGGAAGATCCTCAATAGAAATATTGTTTTCTTTATGTTTTTATTAAATTCACGAAATCCATTATCTGGCTCTAACTTGAGTAAATTACTACCTTTAGTATTCCCAAAGCTAGACATAAATATAAACAATTTTTTTATAACTTCAACCATCCAAATAGTTGCCCTACAGTTAATTGAAGATCGCTAACTAAATCAGGAACTGGTAATATTTCTTGTGATTCTTGTAAAAGTTCTGGTTGCTGCTTTGGTGGATAAACTAAAACAGAGCGATCGCCTGGATCAATTAACCAACCCAAACGACTACCATGTTTTAAACAATGTAGAATATTTCCGGTTACTTTAGTCTGGTTTTGTTCTGGTGAAAGAATCTCAATCGTCCAGTCTGGATAGGTATTAAATACATTTGCCACATCTCCACGTTCATCTATGGGAATCCGTTCCCAAGCAAATACAGCTACATCAGGGACAATTGAACGTCCGCCAAAAGTACACCGCAATTCGGGAAATGCAAGGGCAACTCTTTGAGGTTTAGCTACAGAATTGATATTACTGACTAGTTCACCCTGAAGAATACTATGTTTTCCCTGTGGCATTGGTTTTTGAATAATTTGACCGTTAATGTATTCTGAGCTAGGTTTTGTTTCTGGTAGTTTCAAAAACTCTTCTAAACTTAAGGGTTTAATTGGTGATTTTACCATGTGCTTGTACCTCCCAATTTTGGATTTAATTAATCACCCTAAGTAAGCTTTTTTAACTCGCTCATCACTAATTAATTCTGATGCTGCGCCTGTTAAAGTGATAGAACCAGCTTCTATAACATAACCGCGATCAGCAATTTGTAGTGCTAGATTAGCGTTTTGTTCAACTAACAGAATAGTCACCCCTGTAGCCCGGAGATTTTCAATAATGGAGAAGATTTCTCGGATGATCGCAGGTGCTAATCCTAAGCTAGGCTCATCTAAAAGTAATAGTTGTGGTTTACTCATGACAGCGCGAGCGATCGCTAACATTTGTTGTTCACCACCGCTAAGGGTTCCTGCTAGTTGATTGCGTCTTTGTGACAAGCGTGGAAATAGCTCAAATTGGCGTTGAATATCTGCTTTTATCTCTGTTTGATTGGAACGAATATAAGCACCTAGTAATAAGTTATCAAACACTGTTTGCCGCGCTAATACTCTGCGTCCTTCAGGACAATGGGCGATACCAAGTTGTACAACCTCGTGAGCTTGACGGCGGGTAATATTATGTCCATTATAGATAATCACGCCACTCTGAGGATTAACTATTTTAGATATGGCGCGGAGTGTAGTAGTTTTTCCAGCTCCATTAGCACCAATTAGAGTAACTACCTCACCTTTTTGAATAATTAAATTAATCTTTTTCAGAGCTTGGATACCGCCATAATTTACATCAAGTTCTTGAACTTCTAAAATTGTATAGTTTGGTTTACTATCGGCATTCATTGGCGGTTTACATCCAGAAATATTGATTCAAAACCTAAGATACATCAATCATACATTTCTTAAAACAGTGCGTAGACATAACTTCAACTTAAAAATTAACGCCAGAATACTGCAATCTTTATGATGTACCATTAATTACTGATAAAGATATAAAGAGTCTTGTGGCAAAAGTAGCAGATATTGGTAGCAAGCGACTAATTAATTTAGCTCCCAATGCATGGGTAAAGTGCGTGACACAGTGTCCTGAAGTCGTGGCGAAAGAAATTCTCGGCTCTGAGTTTCAGTGGATTAGCAGCGAAACAGATGTGTTGGTGAAGGCATACAGCACTAGCCACAGGGATTTTCTCGTACTCAATGAACTACAGTTGCGTTACACAACACGGAAATTGAGCAAAGAGGTATTCAGCAAGGTGCGCGACGGCAGCTAATCCGGGTATTGCAACAACGTTTTGGCGAAATTCCTCATGAAGTGGAAGTAAGGCTTGAGAGCGAAAGTGTGGAGAAATTAGAAAATTTAATGGATAGCGCGTTAGCGGAGCTTACCAGAGGTATCGCTGTAAGTTCTTTAGACGAATTTGTAAGTATTTTGTCTGTTTGAGCAAACAGCGATCGCTTTAAATTTCTCACAATTATATCTGCCGAAATTATTCCAATCTTCAAGGTAATTGGACATGCTATCGCTCAATCTAAAGACTGATTGTCCTTTAGCGGGATTTAAAACTGCACTGAAACTGTTCCCAAAACTGTAAACGGTGCGGCAGGATACACACTGTCTATACTATCGGCACTTTCAAAGTAGTAAACATCAAATAAGTTCTTGATATTCAGCCCAACTCGCCAGTTGTCACGGCGGTAACAAATGGCTGCATCGGTTCGCACATAGCTGGGCAACGTGAATGTATTTTCTAAATCACCCTGTCTGTCGCCCACAAAAGTGACTCCAACCCCAAATTCCAAACCTTTCCAACGTCCAGTTTGAATTTCATAGGTTGTCCATAAACTGGCACTGTTTCGGGCAACATTACTCGGTTCATTCCCCTTGTACTACAGTGAATAAAGGTCTTGGGATGGAACAGGTGAAAGTCTAGGATGCAATTGAAAGTTTAATTCGTCAAGCCGTTAACCTACGTATGAAAGGAAACAGTAAGTTTTGGCTTCGAGATAACGCAGAGATTATGTTACATCTGCGATGCCAATGGATAGCTTTTCATGCTTTGCTTCCAATACACCGATTTCTATTGCCAAGACAAAGCTTTCGGAATCAGATTTTATTAATACTGATGTACTAGCAACTAACGATGCATTGTGCAGTTGCGTAAATCCTGATTATTATTAACGGGACTTAAACATTTTTTCGGGACAAACAAACCTCAAACCCATACAGGGTAAGGGGAATACACCAAATACTCAAAAATGACCCAAACCCAGATATATCAATCAACTAAGCATAACGATGTCAAAGTCTTTCTGTATATAGATTTGAGGCTCTTTTTTGGGTGTTTTTTGTCTAAGTCCCATTAATTCGAGTAACGCTAATAAAACACATTCTCGCCAGTTCAATACTTATGTACTAGTGATTAGCGATCGCGCTGTGCCAGTTGCCTAAGTCCTGTAATACTTAGTATCAAAGCTCATTATTACTAAATTAACTGTTAATGGGACTTAGACATTTTTGAGGGAAAAATAAGCCTCAAACCCATGCAGGGTAAGGGAAATACACCAAATGCTCAAAAATAGCCCAAACCCAGATATATCAACAAACTAAGCAAAACGAT
>NZ_JBALGC010000153.1:0-76296 GCF_036916575.1 Nostoc sp. | reverse complement strand
GTATGACGCTCAACCGGACGCCCACTAAAAAATCGCCAAATTGGTTGGCGAGTCTTTAAGTTGACTTCAAAAGCCAAATTGTCTTGTGTCCACCCCTTATAAGCGAATGCTTTTCTGGCTTTTTGAATTCCGCTGAATGATCCCTGGAGCGATCGTTTGACCATGAGGCGAAAACCTGGTTTTAATCTTAGATTTTAAATTTTTATTAATATTTATAAAATTTTATTTTTATATATAATTACTATTCTACTCGCTAGAAGTTATATAAATTAATTAAATTTTGTAACAAATTCATACTTTATAGATTTATTATATTAAACATTTAAAACCTTAGCTAAGACTTACGGCAAATTCGAGCAATGCCACTCAAACAAGGTGGGCAAACAAATTTTGGCTTTAGTCGAATCACACGCTCATTAATGACTAACCGCGAGTAAAGATAGCTGTGGCTGGCGATCGCACGGGTCAGAATCACGTTGTCTTCTATATTTTTTAGCAAACATTACCACTATTGGATCAGAATTATACAAGATTGAACCTTGGTAGAAAGGGTTTTTTGAAGCCCTTGCTCAACTTTGCCAATCAGTTTGTCAAAAGCCTCTTGATCCGCTATCAGTTGTTCTTGAAGAACTTTCTCTAACTCAGGCTTTATTTGCTCACATATATCCTCGATTTTTCTGTCGCTCAAAAAACTAGAACGAACCCAACTAGGTACATCCACATTTGTCTTGATTACTTCTTGGACACTCTGGCGATTTAGCTCCATTCCTGCCGCCATAAGCGAAGCCCCATATACTAATGCAATAGGCCAAGTTAAATGTCCAGTTAGTATTAGAGTGATGATGCTAGCCACAGCGCCTCCACCAATTACTACATTGACGATAAACGCCACTGTCTCAGCAATGATAGCATCTCCAATTCGTAGCTCTGGGTTAACAAAATTTGGGTCAATACTATCCTCGAACCTTAAGCTGCTTCTAGGTATTTGAAACTTTCGACATATTGGATCGGTTTGTGCAGCTAAATCAGGTTGTATTTTATTGTTAAACCAAGAAGCGCATTGATTATTAATTATCTGCCCAGCAAAATCGCTTTTGAGCGACTGTTCTGCTCGGCTAATCAAAGATGTTTCCAAATCTGCTAAAGTTCGTATTTTATTTTTTTGCCAATCTTTTAAACCTGGTTTAACTGCGTTGACAATCAAGCTATTTGTCAAAGGCTTAGTTAGTGATTCGATTAACTCCGGGATATGCCTCTCAATCAAACCTTTAAGCTGATTCGAGGTAAATAGCTTGTTGACTTCTTCTTTAAAAGCAGCAGCACGCAGATCCCATCGTCCTACTCGTGCTAAACCCATTGCAATACACCGTTCCGGCTCCGGATCAGGGCGAAGCAGCGTTTCTGGTTCGGGAAACATTTCCTGACAAAGAAAGTGCGTAAACTTCATGCGAGATGCACCGCCAGTCATCAGCACAAGTTTCGGCACAATTCCAAGTTCGTCCAGCTTTTGTTTGGCCTCGGTTAAAGAGTCGCGAAACAATCGCATCCAACTATGAGGCTCCAGTTGCGGTAAGGGTTGGTTTAAGATTTCCTCCATTATCAATTTATTAACTTGGGGAATAAAATAAATCTGTTCGTTGATCGACTCGAAGCCACGCGCAAAGGATTCAGGCTCGCTGTATAGCTGTTCATTAGAAAAGTAATCTTCTTTAGCTTTGCGGCAAGCAAGTTCACAACGAGCTTGGTGATGCGGATATTCCTTAAATACTTTTTCGAGTAATGCTTTTTGCTCGTGGTTGGCGAGAGTCCGGGCAAAAATAGCTTTGTCAATTAAAGATGCACCTAAAGTATTACTCCCGAAATCTATCGGGATCTCTTCTAAGCTCTTAACTAGGGTAAAATCTGTGGTTGAAGAACCAATATCGACAATTAGCACCGATGCAACAAGTTTGTCATACTCCAGCTTCCCGGCTTCCTTGGCTTGCATGAAAGCGGCCCGCGATTCGGGTACAACATTTAGTTGGGGAATGCCAGCTTCTTGAAGTAGCTTTTGGTATTCTGAGCGATCGCTAACTGACCATCCGGAAGGGCAACCAATGTAAAAATAGCTACCTTTACCACCTTCAACTTGTTTGCTTTCTTTCAAAAGGCGGTAGTAGGTTGCCACAAAAGTGCTAATTGTTTCCCGATATTTGGGATCGTTGTTGGGTTTTTGCTTGAAAGAGATTGTCAGTTGGGTAACGCCAGCTTGAATTAAAGCTTGTTCGCCGACAAGATAACCGAGTTTGGGATGCCAACCAAGAGCTGTAATTTGGTTCTTCTTGTTATTAATCTCCAGCATCTGGGGGGGTTCGATGCTTTCCACTATAGCTTTAGCTACAGCCGTTTCACCGTGTCCCAAATCAAAACCGATTGTTTCTAAAATTTCCATACTCTTATTGTCTATTATTCTCTAGAAGAATACGCTGGCTCAATTACCCGACCGCGCCTCAGGAGGCGATCGCCTTTCAACAAAGCCGGAGTTAGAGTTACGTGATCTTTGGTATCGGGGTCGATACTTGGCTCGAAGTCAAAATACTCGCGATCGCTATGCGGGTCATTTTGTCGGTAAATTTGAGCGTTAATTCCCTGAGACATTAAAATCTGTGGCAGAAGTTTTGCCAGTTCATGAGCCATTTGGGGTTTATCGAGTTTTGATGCGCCCATTAGCCTTTGCAGAAAGTTCAATAGCTCTGGCAGTTCTTCTATTGCTAAATCGCCTTCATGTTTATTCGATTCTTCTACTCTAGCCACTGCTAGGTCGATCGTGTTGAGAGCATCGCCAAGGTGATCTAGAAATACTTTGCTATCAACCCGGAGAATAGGTTGAGGTAATTCCAATAGCTCTTGAGACATAGAATTTTGCTGATTGTTTAAGTCGAGTTGAAGCACAACTTCTAGTCCTAGAAGTAGAGAGGTTAGTAAGATAGCCATCCATGCACCTGGGGTAGTTTTAGTTAAAGAAAACAACGAACCTAAGATGCCGATAAAAATTAGTCCCTGTAGCAGTTTCAGGATTAATCTGTTGGCAAAAAACTTTGTTCCTGGGTTAGTAATTTGCTTTTGCTCTATTGGAGCAAGTTGAGAATAGTTAGCCGCCGCGAGAGTGGCGATCGACTGGCGTAGCGTATCCAGGAAAAAGGAAGCCAGACGAACTTGAGCTAGATTAAGCTTTTCAATATAAATTCTTTCGAGATGATCAAGTCGGTTGTGAACCAGCTTAACTGTCTGCTCAATGTTGGTTGTATTATCAATATCTGTCTGAAGTTGGTTGCGTTCTTCGCTAAAAAGTGAGGTTATTGTTTTCATGACGTTGACTAAGACTTTAACGTTACTAATAGGGGTGAAATGAGCAGTTGTTTGTTCATTTCACCCTGTAATCACATGATGACTGATGTAATTAACCCAAGTTGCATGGTTCTAGCATCTTTTTACTGGAAAATTACGCTCAATGTTATCTAGAAATCTTGCATATAGTTGAGATCACATCTAGACTGCTGATCAGGCAGGTTGACTGAGGCGTTTGAGAGCCATCCATTGCCTAACCATTGATTGCAAATTACTAGTTAAGGAAGGAGAAGCAAAATGTTTATCTGCGTCATTGCAGACTACGGTACAGGAGATCCGGCATTTATTGAAGTCACACAACGTCTGCTGATGGCTTTTCCCGATGCCCAAATTCATTTGCTTTCGGTTCCAGCATTCAGTACATTGGCAACGGGATTCTGGATTGCCCAACTGGGACTCAATCCAGGAAAGAGCGATCGCCTAATTTATCATAACTGTGCACCTCGTCAAGATGATCCCGAAGCCCGGCGGGATAATGAAGGTGAAGGACTAACTTATGCCCTTTTATCCAATGGTGTAAAAGTAGTGGGTGTGAATGCGGGCTACACCCTCTCCTTTATCAAAGACCATACAAAGGAGTTGCGAGTGGTCAACGTTTCTCGTGGCGGCTCACAGTTTCGCTCACGGGATGTGTTTCCTCCGGCTGCGGCTGCCATCATGGGTGGAGATTTCAGCCTTCTGGGAGATAGCCTTAAGAGTGAGCAAATTCCAGATGCTCCACCAGATCGAATTGCCTGGATTGATGGCTACGGCAACATCAAAACAACTATTGGGGCGCATACACTTAATTTGGAGCCTCAAACCAAGATCGTGATCCGAATTGGAGATGTGGTCAGTGATGCAGTCTATTCTGATGGCAGCTTCAAGGTGTCTGAAGGAACTTTAGCCTTTGCTCCTGGTAGTTCCGGTTGGTCAAAAGGCGATTCCGGAGAACCATTGCGCTTTTTAGAGTTGTTTCTGCGAGGAGGGAGTGCTTGGGAGCGCTTTGGTCGTCCCCGTGTGAATCAGCAGGTAACTCGAATTGCGTGAAATCGGGTAATTGGCTTCTGTAACCCAATTTTAGATTTTAAATTTTGGATAATGGAATTGAAAGATTCAAAATTTAAAAAGGTCTGAGAGCAAGCGAATTTAAATGCGATAGGACTTACGCATCAAGTACGAAATGTAGGGGCAATACCCTACGGGAAACCGATGCAGCGTCTACATGAATTGCCCCTACGCTAAATCAAGGCTTTCACTACCTTTTTGCGTAAGTCCTGTGCGAGAACAATTTTATTATCCAAAATCTAAAATTATTTATTCAGAGCAACTGCTTAAAGAGTGGAACGCCCAAGAGACAGGCATCGGATCAATCTATCCCTCTTCTGTCACTTTCCATAGATAAAAATCTGAAATACTTGCTGCACAAGGGTTTCAGTCTAAAGCAATGATAACGTTTATCATATTAGGAAATAAAGTCACAAACCCAGTCCCAGTCATAGTTTTAAACATTCCTTTTGATTTTTGTTTTCGGAGAGTGACAAAAGTGGGATAAAATCGAAAATCCAAAATTGTTTAACCGTGGCTGAGTGCGGGCTGGCTTTATCGAGTTACCCTGACCAAAAGCGATTAGATTTTAGAACTAACCCTTTCAAGGTGGATAAAAACTTTGGTTAAGAAATTCCTCTTTAATCTCTTGACTCTGTGTTCTCTGCGCCTGGGGCGGTTAAATAAATTACTTTTAAACCGCCCCAGGCGCAGAGGGCAAGGATTTTGCTCAAAAAATAGCCTAAATTATAAAACGGCTAAACCCTTGCTATTAAAGGATTCGGCGTTGCATAAATGCGGGAAGAATCAAGTAAACCTTTTCTCTCTACACCAGCTATAGTCAATCTTTTAGACCTTCAGACAGCAACCTTGATAACTCACCATTAAAGCCGACTAAAGGCACCCAATATGAAGCGTGCGATCGCCTACCCGCCTGCGTAGGCGTAGCCCGTCGTAGACATCGCTTACTATATTGCTATCCCAAAGTCTTATTCTCTCATCGCTTATTGTGATTAAGTCTAAGCTGTTGACATGATTTTAGACTAATACCTTTGGGATAAAATGATTTCCCTGTCGATAACAGTTGTAGAGAGGTTGCATTGCAATGTCTCTACACACCGGAAAATCTCACAAATAACCTTAACTAAACGGTAAGGAATAAGAGTTTCTAAGAGTTCTTGCCTAAGTGATAGCTTAGTTAAGGGAATTTAGCGTGATTTCATTCAACGACTGTTACCGAAGCTCCTTCATTTGATGGAGGTATACTGGGTAACTCAAGACAGTATCCAGCACCATACACTGTCTTGATATAGCGGGGGTGGCGGGGATCTGGTTCTAGCTTGGTTCTCAAGTGGCGAATATGGACTCGAATCGTTTCAATGTCGTCATCAGGATCGTAGCCCCAAACTTCTCTGAGGATTTCGCTGGGAGAAACCGTTTGACCGTGGCGTTGCAGCAAGCAGTGAAGTAGCTCAAATTCCAAGTGAGTCAATTTCACCGTTTCATTGAACCATATTGCCTCAAATCTTTCGGGAACGAGAGTGAGTGAGCCATAGTTCAAAATCTCACTATGCTTTGCTGCTTGGGGAATCCGGTCAGTACGCCGCAAAAGTGCCCGCACCCGCGCCAGCATTTCTTCTACTTCAAAAGGCTTGGTGAGGTAGTCATCTGCGCCAGCATTGAAGCCCTCCACCTTGTCCTGAGTTTGGCTTAAAGCCGTTAACATTAATACAGGAATCTCAGAGGTGCGATCATCGCGACGCAGGCGTTGGCAAACAGTAAACCCATCTACCCTGGGCAACATCAAATCGAGCATGATCAAGTCTGGTTGTAGCTGGAGAGCCAGCGCTTGACCTTTGATGCCGTCTTCGGCTTGACTAACATCGTAGCCAGCCATTTCCAAGTTGACGGCAACTAGTTCTGAAATCGCTGGGTCATCGTCTATGACAAGAATCCTCGGCATTCTTAAAAAATTATTACTACTTATTAAGGATAAATAACAACCTTTGATAGATACAAAGATTTTTGAATCGATTATGAAAAAGGTTTTAAATCTTACATAAATATTAAGATTAAATGACTGTGAAATCAAGACTCAACTACACGAAATCTTATAGTCTATGATGTGTTATACTGCCCCCTACAATCCGTCTTGGTTTTTACAAAACGGTGTAAAGATGACTGTATACACCGCTTTGTGGGGAAGACGTCACTGGGAAAGTACTATTCAATTACAAGAACCGTATTATCACGAAAAAATCTTTATTGGTGGCCAAGGTGTGCCAATTTTTGGCTTGGTTGCTATTCCTGAAAATGCTCATAGCACGATTATCGGTACTTATGGCATTACTGGAGAGTTAGAGACAGAATGGTTTTTGAGAGTGCTAGGACGTAAAGCCTATGCTCAAGGATACGCTGTGGTGTTATTTGATTGGCGTGCCCACGGTAAAACGGCCATATTGTCCCCGACTCTGACTTCCGATGGACTGTACGAGGGTGAAGATTTTGTTCGCATTGCCGCCGCTGCTAAAAAAATGGGATGTCCGGGAAAATTTTGGTTTACAGGGTATTCTTTAGGAGGGCAATTAGCGCTATGGGCGGTGAAGGTCGCTCTTGAGGTGATTAGGGAGCATGGAGATTTAAGACTAAAAGATAGCGATATTGGCGGTAGTATGGTGATTTGTCCCAGTTTGGATTCTGAGCGATCGCTATCTTATCTAGTTACAACGCCCTTCGGCAGATATTTGGAAGCAGGGATTGCACAGAATTTAAAAAAACTGGCATGGCAAATCCATGATGCCCATCCTGGAAGCATTGATCCAGCAGCGATTGAACGGGCGAACAGTATCTGGGGTTTTGATAATGAACTAGTAATTAACCGACTAGGTTTTCCTTCTGTGGAAGCATATTACCAAGCTAGTAGTCCTTTACATATATTGCCGCAAATCTCGAAACCGACTTTGATTTTATATGCTGCTGATGACCCACTTTTTGACCCAGCTATCATACCGGAATTACAAGCTGCCTGCGATCGCAATCCGGCAATAGATTTGTTACTCACTCAGTACGGCGGTCATGTTAGCTATTTGAGTAGTAAACAGTGCCAGCGCCAATTACAAGATCCTGACCCTTGGTGGGCATGGAATCGGATTTTACAGTGGTTGGAGGAAAAGCGTAATTCGTAATTTTAAGATCCGGTAATCCTATTTGAAAAAAGCGTATCTTGTCTTTACCCCTATTCTGTCTCTTTTGTAGCCATCCTTGTTACCCCGTTAGCACTCAAACTCAACATTTTCACAGCTTTTTCTCATAACTTTCTCAGTTAAAACTCAGACTAGCGTGAGTAAATAACACTTGAGCATTATGTTTGAAATGTCATACATTTCAACTCTTGCAATGGTACTGAGTTGCCTACCTCTAGCTTTTAGTAACTAATACTGACATCACTGAAAATAGTCTATTTAGAAGGAAGATCAGGAGGGCAGCTTTAAGCTGCCACGAAAATATTCCAATAAATTTTTGAGTCTTTACCGTGGGTTTAGAAAGACCAGGGCAGAAATGCCTATTCATCCTTAATCGTGTTGCAATTCCGAATTATCTATTCAGGAAAAATCATGATTCCCTTTCCAAGAAATCGATACTTAAGCATCATTTGCTTTCTGCTCGTTGGGTTTACCGCCACCCTATTGATGAGCGGATTCCTATTTCAAGCTGAAGCACAACGGCCTTATTTCAGGAATATTGTCTACACAGAAAGCAACATTCCAACTCGAAATGGTAACACTATTCTTGCCTTTGAGCAGGATGCTAATGGGAAGTTAACACCACTCCCCAATTCACCTTTTCCTACAGGAGGTGCAGGTATTGCTGACCCTACGTTTACAACATTAGGTGGTGCTTTGCTAATCGCTGATAACGATCAAAATGTGATTGTCAACCCTGAGCATACCCGGCTTTTTGCTGTCAACTCTGGCTCGAACACGATCGCTGTCTTTGACATCAAAAAAGATGGTACTCTTTCTCCTGTGTACGGTTCTCCATTCCCAAGTGGTGGGATAAACCCGGAAAGTCTAGGTCTGGCCAATGATGTACTCTATGTCATCAATAGGAACTTAGATCGAAATAATCCAACCCAAGATGCAAAAGCTTCTCAGCCAAACTATACTGGCTTTCGCGTTACTTATACAGGCCAACTCGTTCCAATTCCAAAGTCTACTGTCTCGGTTCCAAACGGCTCAAATCCCACCCAAGCACTCATCTCTCAAGACAAACGAATACTATTTGGTGCGGAATTTATAGGTGGGTCACTTCGGTCTTTTAAAATTCTCCCAAGTGGTCGTCTAAAGGAAAGTCCAAATTCACCACAATCACTTCCAGCATCAGAATTTCCTCCCTCAAGTCCACCGGCTCTTCTACTAGGACTCCAAGTCCATCCCAAACTGCCAATCTTGTACGTTGGCTTTGTGACAATTAATAAAGTAGGAGTCTACAACTACAATTCGTTTACAGGGGAACTGACCTTTGTCAAGGCTGTACCCACTTCGGGAAAAGCACCTTGCTGGCTGGTTACCAACCGAGAAGGAACTCGTCTGTACACAGCAAACACAGCTGACAACAGTGTTAGTGTATACGACCTTAGAGACGCAACGACACCAAAAGAGATTCAAAAGGTTGTACTCAAAGGAAATGGTTCTGCAACTCAGCTAACTCTGAACTCAAATGAATCGTTTCTACAAGTGGTGACTCGCCGCAATTCGCCTGATAAACTTAAAGGTAATGGGATAAATATTTTCAAGGTGAACCCAACAGATGGCACTTTAAGCGAGGAGGATACCTCACCCCTCCCAATCCCGTCAGTTAATGGTAGCTTCCCTCAAGGAATTGTTAGCCTGATTCCCAAGAGATTTGCTTATAAAGCGAAATAAAACTCTGACTTGGTAGTAAAGGTTCTGACTTTTTACGGGATGTAGAAAAGAGAAAATTAAGAAAATAAATTTTCACTCATATTAAATTAGGATAGTAGCAATACTTTCCTTTTTTTACTTAAACCAGTCACTTTGTACTTAAATATAATTTTTAACGTAGCGTAGCCCAACCTAAGCATCACACCTTTGTTGTCCGTTTTTAATCCAAAATCAAAAATATAAAATCCAAAATTGGTATAAGGTTAAGAGCAGATTCATCTGTACAATAACAATTACGAATTACGAATTATCATGAATCTCTGGTTACCTGCACCGACAGATTTAACTTTGTTACCCGATGAGATTCATGTCTGGCGCATAGACCTTGACCAACCAGAATCACAGCTGCAAAATTTAGCAGCGACTCTTTCCAGTGACGAAATGGCTCGTGCTGAACGGTTCTATTTTCAGGAACATCGGCAGCGGTTCATTGCTGGTCGTGGTATTCTCCGAACTATATTAGGTTGCTATTTGGGTATCGAGTCGTCACAAGTGCAGTTTAATTATCAACACCGTGGCAAACCAGTATTAGCAGATACATTTGCCGATAGTGGACTTGCGTTTAACTTGTCTCATTCCCAAGGGTTGGGTTTGTGTGCGGTGAATTGCACCCGCCAAATTGGTATAGACCTAGAATATATTCGCCCGATGTCTGTGGAAGCTCTTGCCAAACGGTTCTTTTTACCGAGAGAATATGAAATGTTGCGATCGCTATCTCTCAACCAACAGCAAAAAGTATTTTTCCGTTACTGGACTTGTAAGGAAGCTTATTTAAAAGCAACTGGAGATGGACTAGCTCAGTTAGAGCAAGTTGAAGTATCGCTAACTCCCACAGAACCAGCCAAGTTACAGATAACTGAAGACTGGAGTCTTTTTGAACTAGTACCTGCTAACAATTATGTTGCTGCTGTTGCTGTAGAGAATTTTGGCTGGCATTTGAAGTGTTGGCAGTATTAATACTAGTCATTAGTCATTGGGCATTGGGCGTGGGTTATTCTGCTTGTCCCCTTGTCCTTCTCATCTTCCCCTGCTTACTTATCTTCTTGCATATTTCTCACAATTTTTGTCACCAGCTTTCTGGGTACAAATCTGACGCTTTTTGCAAGTAGTTTATTGACAAAACCGGGAATCACAATGGTTTTGCCCTTCATTAAGGCATGATAACCAACTTCGGCTACTGTTTTTGCATCCATCATCTTCTTGCCCTTGAGCAACTTTGAGCCTGCCATTCCCGTTCTTTCATGAAAAGCAGATTCGGTTGAGCCTGGGCAAAGAACTGTCACAGTAACACCTGTACCTTCTAGTTCATTAGCGATCGCTTCTGAAAAAGATAAGATATAGGCTTTAGTAGCAAAATAAACCGCCATCAAAGGCCCTGGTTGAAAAGCAGCGGCTGAGGCGACGTTTAATATTTTTCCTTTACCTTGCTCTACCATGCCCTTCACAAATAGCTTAGTTAAATGGGTGAGACACACCAAATTTACCTGTAGCATTTCCAGTTCAGTCGCTAAGTCTGTTTCGTGAAATAATCCATAGATACCAAATCCAGCATTATTTACCAGTACATCAACCTTAATATTGGCGAGTTGCAACTCCGTGAAAATTTCTTCAGGAGCTGTTGATATAGATAGATCCTTAACAATAGTTGTAACAAGATTTCCAAATTCTTCTTGAAATTTAATTGCAATTTCTACAAGCTTTACCCCGTTTCTGTCTACTAAGACAAGATTATAATCATGAGCAGCAAAAATACATGCTAATTGATAGCCAATTCCACCTGCTGCCCCAGTAATAAGGGCAGTTTGTTTGCTCTGTCCTTGGTGTGTTGTGTTCATGTAAAAAGGTTGGTGAATTCAACTTGATGAAGCTGCATTGCATTTACAGTGGTTTTCGTTCTACAATTAAGTACGCGTAATATCTGAACCGACAAGAAATGTCTTAAGTTATTACCCTTTCAAATGCTTGTGTAATGCGTTGAATAAATGTAGCAGTCCAAACGCAAATTTAGGACTTCTGTATGGAAGAAGTTGGGCATTAAAGAAGTTCAGTTATTTCAGAGTGCTAGGGTAGACGCGTAGCAGCTTGTCGCCAGACATCGCTTTTGATTACTCACAAAAGCAAGCGGGTAAAATCAAACTTTTATGTCTGACACTAACCATTGTAGCTTCGATTGCTTCTGTCAAGAGGTGAATCCTAAAAATTTACATTATTGAGCATAAAAAAACAGGGCAATTATATTGCCGCTGTTGATGTATGAGTTGTTGGCTGGCATCTTAAATATTGGTTGTTTAGTAGTACTGAGTCATAAAGAACATGGACTAAACAAAACACAAAACTTCTGTTTTGTAGGGGAGCCAGTGCATTTCTCTGGTCAAGAGAGTTGTAGCAACTGGCGTTGTGTTACGGCTGACGCAGGGCATCGAAAATATCCAGGATGCTGCGTTACCTTCCTAACACATCCTACGCAATTTAGGAATTTCTAAGCGATATTTAAAAAACCACTTTGAATCAAGTAAGCGGTATAAGTCATAAACAATTGAGAGTCAATGGGAGGACAAACAATAGAACTGCCTGCTAATGCAATCAGAGTATCTTGGCAGCTAATATGGGGTCTTTTAGCTTGTAGGTACAAATCAGGAATAGTCAATTGTTCATCAGACCAGCGTTCCAGTAAAAAGGGTCGCAGAGTGTATAAAGGATTGTCCACAGAAGACACATTATTGATTAACTCTGCTTGCCATTCTTCATAAGGAATCATCTTAACTGAATAACCAAATGAGCGTATCCACTCAACTAGCATTTTCAAAGCGGCAGGTTGAGGATGTTGTAAATTGAAAGCTTTGCCTATGGATTCTTTTTGCCGTGATAGATAAACAATGGCTTTACTTACATAGTCCACAGGAGACATATCTAACATATAATCTACATCAGGAAAACTTCCCATTTGTAGACAGCCCTTGGTCATCAAATTGATAAAGTCATGTGTATTACAAATGCCTGTTTTGCTATCACCTGAAATCAGTGGCGGTCTGTAGATAGTTACAGGAAGTCCTCGGTCACGAGCAATTTTAACTAACTTTTCAGCTACCCATTTAGTTTGGGAGTAACCAAGATAAATACCTTCCCAATGATTGAATTCATCCTGTTCTTTGACAACCTTACCAGCATAAGCAGTCGATTCAAAAACTGCAACACTAGAAACGTAATGTACAGGCTTGACTTTAATTTGACATGCTAATCTCAAAACTTCTTGAGTTCCTAAAACATTAGCTGCCTTCAGTGCAGAGTAGGGAAAAACATAATTCAACAAAGCACCACTATGATATATAGTATCAATATTGGCAGCTAAAATTTGAAACTGTTCAGAGCTAATACCTAATAATGGCTGAGATAAATCACCGACAACAGGAATAATTCTGGAGTTAAATTGTTCTTCCCAAATTGCATACTGTTGCAGATTATTTTGTAGTTTGCTTTTGGCTTCTTCGGTATTAGCAGCACGCACTAAACAATAAATATCCGCATTAGTTTCCTGGAGCAATTCCCGAATGACAAAAGCTCCTAAAAAGCCTGTTCCTCCAGTTAAAAAGATATTTTTGGGTTCACCTACAGGCAAATTAAATGCAGCACCGGGATGAATGGTGGGGTCAAGAACAGCCTCGGCACTTAAATCTAAAACAGAGGAGGCAGCGTCGGCATTAGAAGATGTCTGACGCACAACTTTTGTGTCTTGAACCTGTGAATCTTCTTGCACTTCTTCAGCTAACCGCTGTGAAAGAGCTTTAATATTTGGGTAATGCCACAAGAGCAACGGAGATGGTTGAAATCCTAGCAATTTTTCTAATTTGCTTACTAGAATCATTGCTTGGGCTGAATCTAAACCATAGTTTTCTAAATGCTCTTTGACATCTATTTCATCAGTTGCTACTCCTAGCAAATCAGCTAAGTTAGACACCAAAAATACTTGAATATCACCTGCGGTGAAAGACTGTTTTATAGTCATTTTTAAATCTCCAACAATGTAGAACGAACAGGGTGATACTGACTGTAATAATCAGAAAGTTGCAGTCCTTGAATTTTTAAGCCTTGAATACGATATAAAAAGGCTGCACCAGTCATAATTTGGTAGGCAACATCAACTACCTGACGATTATTCGGCTCAGACAAGTAGGAACCCCGTGCCCAGTCATTGAAGCTACCCATTGCCGGGCCACACCAAATTTGATAATCAACTTCTCTACCTTTTTCACCAGAATTAGACCAACGAGAAGATAATCCTAAATACCAGCGGAAAATCAATGCCATTTTCAGTTTAGGATTATTGACCGCTTTACCCAACTTCTCTGGATTCTTTTGGGACAAATAAGCCGCAGTTCCTTCCCATACCTCAGCAATACTCTTGCGAAAAACTTGTTTTTCTAATTTCTCTCTTTCTGCCAAAGGAATCTCTTCAATTGAATCATAAGCGCGATATAGTTCAAATAATTTCTGCGCTCGCATGGGGAACATTGTACCCCGTTTGAGGACTTGCAGTTTGACTCCCATTTCAAACATATCTGCTGCTGGAGCCATCATCATATCAGCCATTTCTGCTTGAGCTAATAATTTTTTGGTATGTTCACAAGCTCCAGATTCAACGCATGACTGATTAATTGAGCCGGTCATTATATAAGCAGCACCCATCATAAAGGCTGCTAATGCTGATTGTGGTGTACCAATTCCGCCTGCTACTCCGATTCTAATAGGTATTTGGTAATGATATTGTGCTTGAATTTCATCCCGCAAGGCAATAATAGAAGGCAACAAACAAACCAAGGGACGGTTATCTGTATGACCACCAGAATCAGCTTCAACGGTAATATCATCAGCCATCGGAACTTTGGCTGCAAGAGTTGCTTGTAACTCAGTAATTAATCCTTGTTCAAGAAGTTCCTTAAGAATTCTCGCTGGTGCTGGTTGCAGAAATTTAGTGGCTACTTCTCGGCGAGAAATTTTGGCAATGACTTTATTTTTGATTTCAATTTGATTGGCGTTATTCAACCCCAGTCCAGATACACGGTAATAAACAATGTTGGGAGTCAAGTCGAGAAATGCAGATGCTTCTACTGTTCTCACTTGATATTTGAGGTATAAATCCACAGCCCGACGTTCAATCGTAGGTTCATTAGGACTGTGAATTAAATTAAAAGCATAAGGCCCTTGAGGTAAAGCTTGTTGAATGCGGTTAATGGCTACTTCCAAACGTTCTGGAATTAAACCACCTGCACCAAAGGAACTCAAAATTTGTGCTTTTCCCAGTGCAATTACCATTTCTTCGGAAGCAATTCCGCCAGCCATTGCACCAGTAGCATAGGCATATTTAACTCCATGAAAGGAGAGAAAATTCTGATCTCCAAACTGTTGAATGTGGATTGGTGCTGCAAATGTCAACAATTCGATTTGTGTTGTTGTACCATTATCGGTAGGGGATAAATACCCCTCATTTGTGACACCAATTTTCCCGGCAACTTTCACGATGTAGCAGGGTTTATCTAACAGCAAAAATTTATCTTTGATGCCTCTCTGCTCAAAAGATATAGATTCTAATGAACCTTTCCAAACCTGGTTTTGACTATGCGACCAGGCAGAGAAATTAAGACCATTATCGTGTTTACTCATTACCGTATCTACGGTTTTCACAGCAGTTATCCCTCGGATTATGATTACTAAATAAAGGGAGTGGGGAAGAAATATTTACCTTTTATCGGTTTACCTTTCCCTTCCCAAAGGTCATTGATGATTGAAGTATGTAGACTTCTTATTTTTCACAGCATCTAGAAAACCTCACTTCTATTCCTCTCCCCTTGAAGGAGAGAGGCTTTGAATTTTCCCTATTTGTGGGAAGGGGTCTAGAGGGTTAGGTTTTTTGTTGGTTTTTCCAAATGACATGAAAAGTCAGATGTAAATTCTTTTCAAGATTCATCGTTAAGCAAATTTTGGGCGCAAGTTAATTGCAATTGAATGATTTCGCTCATTTGCTGACTATAATCTTGTCTAGCTTGTAAAAAAGCAGTGTGCGCTTTAGTTATCTTTGAATTATTAGCATTGAGATTTTGATACTGAGTCTTATTTAAATCAAACATGCTGATGATGCTACTAATTTTTCGAGTGTTCAAAGGTGGGGAGGAAAGAGAATTTTGCTGCCCAATTACGCTTGACTCAGAAGATTGTAATTGTTCTCTTGTTTCAAAACCGTTATCAATGATATTTTTCGGTTTGACTTCTTCTAGTTGAGTAAAGGATGGCAAGATGTTAGGGGAATAACTTTGTTCTTGGGTTATCTGGTTAGAAATATTAAGAGAATCTGTGATTTCAGGTTGTGGGAAATTAAGTATGTTTTGATGCTGTTTTTTGAAGTGTTCACTTCTAAGATCCTCAGCTAAATTTTCAACAAGTTTGCGATTTTCGTCGCTCAAAATAGTAGCCGCAATTGATTTTCCACCCAAGGTAACTGTTCTCAGTGTTGCTTGATTTTGATTAGTGGTTTTTTGGGCTTTGCTGTACAGTGGTGATAAATCCACGTTCACCTGATGACTAAGTAGTTTTGCTAATGCTTTAACCATAGAAGCATGGTCATCCATACCTCTACGATTCAGAGAAACTGTGAGGTGTTCTTTGTTGCTAAGAATTTTATCAATCCATCGTGAACAGACACTACCAGCGCCTGCTTCTATAAATATTTTGACACCATCACCGTAGACACGATTAACTAATCGTGGAAAATCAAGTTCTTGGCATAATCCTTTAGCAATGTTGTGAGCGATCGCTTCACTTTCAAGTGCGATCGGTTGATAATCTGCGGCAGAATAAAAAACAATACCGGGCAGATTTTGGGATGGTAAAGTGTTTACCTTCTTGATTTCCTCGTACTGCGATCGCATCGCCTCACAATGGATCACGTGGTCAAAGGGAGCCGGGAAAGCGTTGCAACCTAAAGTTTGAATGACTCGCTTACAGGCTGCATTCTCACCAGCAATTAACACTTCTTCTGGTGTATTAATTTGAGTTAGATAAACGTGATTTTCCTGTTTCAGACATTCTCTAACTTGGGATGGAGTAGCCATGAGAACATAGGTATTCCAAAAATTGTTGTTTTGTGAATTTGCTGAATCTGTTAATCCCCAATATTCACGCACAGCATTTTTAGGGCCAGATAATTTATCGCCAAACAGAGGGGATGAGTTTAAAGTGTTACTTCCACCAGAAAAATTACTCCAAACTCCTTGGGCAGACATCATGCTAGTTTCGCCCAAACTATAGCCAAAGACACATTGTGGTTTAACTTGGAAATCATCTCGAATAATTGTAGTAATCAGTCGAGAATAGGCGATTTCTGTTTCAAACATCGCTAGGGAATCATCTAGAAATTCTTTTTCAAGAGTTTCTAATTGTCTGGTGGAAAATTTCTGCAAGCTTCGAGGATAAAGTCGTTGATGAATTTCGATGGCACGGTTAGCAAGACTATTGAATATCGTGTCATCGTAGACTTTCGGGAATAAGCGGAAGAGATTTTGACCGATACCTACATAAGAATTGACAGCTGCCGGATAAACGTAAGCGGTCGCTCCGGTTTTACCCAATGGTTTAGCTGTGAAATAACTTCCTATTGGTGTTTGCCAATCTGTGCCGTTCTCAAAGGCTTTGTTTACACCTTTGCGAGCAGATTCAATTTCTTTGAGTAGTTCTTTTTTGTTACGTCCTGTAATTGATAAAACGTATTTTGCCTCAGAATGTCCTTCAAAATTGGCAAATGTTTGGCTGGCGGTAGCCGATAAAGAGGAACTAGTTTCGATGGTTTGTTGAAGATTGTTAAGTAAATCTGGTATGTTAGAGCGATCGCTAACTGCTATAGGAAACAGAGAAAAAGGCATTTGCTGCAAATATCTGTTATCACGCTCCTCTTGGCTGGGTTCCTCCGATAAGATTAAATGGGCGTAACTCCCATCTATACCCATGCTGTTAATTGCTGCTATTCTGCGTATAGCGCCTTGATTGATAAACCAAGGTCTTGATTCCATTGCCACATAGAAGGGACTACCTTCCCATACTTGCGGTGTTTTGACACCAGACCATTTGGGTGTGGCAGGAATATACCTATAATAAAGACAGAGAGCGGTTTTAATTAAGCTAGCGATTCCCGATGCTGTATAAGTATGACCGATATTAGCTTTGATGCTGCCCAATGCACAGTGCAGACCATTGCCCACCTTCGGATAAGCTTGCAGCAAACCTGTGATTTCGGCTTCATCCTCTTGGGAAACGCCACTACCAAAAACTTCCACATAATTAACATCTGTGGGTTGAATATCTGCCATCAGGAAAGCTTGTTTGCAGACATTGCTGATAGCTGAAGCATCAGGCTTTACCAATCCGTTATTCAAAGTAGAATTACCTTGAGCAAAACTCACTGCATCAATGACTGCATAGATGCGTTCATTATCTTGTTTAGCGGTTTCGTAGCGCTTCAGGACAATTGCACCTGCACCTTCGCCAACCGTCCAGCCATTGGCTTGTTGGTCAAAACTCAACGTATTAACACCCGTATTAATTGGTGCAAATTGGTTGCGGAACAAGACATTTTCCACACCACCTGCCAAATCAACTGCACCAACAACCACCGCATCAACTTCCCCAGTAGCGAGTAGCATTTGTGCCACTTCCAACGCCTTGAGGGCAGAATTTTCGCCAGCCGTCATTGTGAATGCAGGCCCGGTGAAATTCCATAAAGCAGAAATTCGACTCGCCATGATGTTAGCGATGTGACTGACATATTCGCCGATTTCTACTGGGTGGTGAATGCTATCTTTGACAATGTTTTCCAGTTGCGCCAGCTGTTCAGTAGGCAAAGAAATTTCTTGGTTGAGTAAGCCGTCCTTAACCTGCCAAGATAGATTCCATCTTTGCTGTAGCTGATGCACAGAGAATTCTGTCTCAGCGGCAATAATCACAGCCACATTGCCACCCTCCTGTAATTTCGCATCTTTCACGGCGCGATCGGCAACTTTCAGGAGTAATAATTGTTGTGGGTTTAATTTTTCGATTTCATTAGGTGGGATTTTGTACGATAAAGTATCGATTTCAAAATCTTTGATGTATGCCCCAACTGGTGCTTTACCATCTGTTAAACCGTACTCTTTCAAGATATTTTCTTGATTTTCTATACCTTGCCATCTTTGAGGCGGTAGAGAAATAAAATGTTGGGTGCCATCATAAATACTGCGTTCAAAAGCATCTAAGCCATTGCAGTTACCGAAAAAGGCATCCATGCCGACAATGGCGACCTTGTAAGATGGAACAGGTGCAGTTGATTCAACAGATTGTGTTGTATTTCCTTGTTCTAAAATCAGATGAGAATTGGTGCCACCAAAACCAAAAGCGCTAATAGCTGCCCGTTTAATTGATGCGTTATTATTCGTCCATGCTGTAGCTGTTGTAACAATTTTCTCGGCGGAAATTATATTATTTTCCGAGGATAAAGGTTCAGTAACATTAATGGTTGGTGGAATTACGCCATGAGACATACTCAAAATCACTTTAGTCAAGCCAACCATGCCAGCAGCAGTTAGCAAATGACCAGTATTTGCCTTAGCAGAACCTACCAAAGGCGCAGCTTTATTTTCACCAAAGAAGGTTTCTACAGAGTTGACTTCAGTTGTATCTCCTAATAATGTGCCAGTAGCATGACACTCTAAATAATCGATGGTTTTTGGACTAATTTTTGCCTCTTTATAAGCTCGTTCAAAAGCTAAGATTTGTCCTTTAGGATTTGGACTAAGTAAATGCTTACCTTTGCCATCATTTGAAAGTCCATTACCGCAGATGGTAGCGAGAATATTATCGCCATCTCTGATGGCATCAGAACATCTCTTCAGCATCACCATCCCAACACCATCGGCGGGAATTAACCCTCTAGAGGATTTATCTAAAGGACGACTGATATCGTTTTCTGGATAACCTTGAACACCAGAAAATAACATCCGCACAAATAGTGAATCTGCACTACTAATGGCTCCAGCTAACATGGCGTCGGCTTTTCCAGACCATAAGTAATGAGATGCTAGTTTCATAGCATAAAATGATGACGAACAAGCAGCATCTAAACAGAAATTAATCTCAGATAAAGATAGGGCTTGAGTAATGATAGATGCTGGCAAGCCTGATATCATCGCATTATACAAAGACGCTTTATTAGCAGTTGGTAGAGTAGCTAAATCAAAGTCTTCATACTGCAAAAGTTCTTTGACAGCAGGGGTAAGAACTTTCTGGTAAATGGGAGAGAATAATTGATTAGATAGTTTTGTCGGTAATGACAAATTACCTAAAATGATGCCACATTTTGAGAGAACAGTTTGATTACCCCAATAACCACTCTGCACAATTGCTTGTTTAGCAGCATACAATGACCATTTGAAGGTGTTATCTAAACTAGCAACAAATTCTGATGGCAGATTGTATTCAGTAGGGTCAAACTGAAAGTTACGGATGTATCCGCCTTTGAGTGAATAGGTTTTGTCTGGTGTACCTTTAACTGGATTGTGAAAGATTGTCGGATCTACTCCGATTTCTTCGAGTGTTGCAGAGGATATCGAATCTTTTTGAGTAACAATATTTTGCCAGAATTCTTCGGGGTTTTTAGCATCGGGGAATAGACATGATAATCCGATGATAGCTATTTTTTCCATTAGTTATATCCTTAAGGTTGGGTATTAGGCAAGAGATATTTAAAAGGCAGGATTTACGCTGTTCCCCAAACTTTCAAGACACGGTTGCTAAAGAAATAGCTGACGCACGAGGCAAAAGAGGTGCACAGAGAAGAAGTTAAAAATTACTAGTTTCTGAGTGATTTCATTGACCAAATAATTGCATGGGCGCCGAGCATACGTGAATATATTTGTCCTTGACGGTCATGTATGATAAAGTCAGCGATCGCACTAGTTGCTGTTTTCGCTTTCACTTCACAAGAAACGTAAAAAGGTTTGTTATGTGGTGTAGGTGCAAACTGTTCATAGGTTTCCACCTTACCAGGTAAACAAGCTTCTTGATGAAAGTGCTGTGTCCAAATCCATAACCCGTGCATACTCAAATCAATCGTATAAGGATTCACCCATTGCACTGGAAATTGTCCTTGTTGCTGGGAGCTGATTTCTTCCCAAAGACATTCTGTAGTGATTTTTTCAGGGCTGATATTTAAGACTTTCTTGACTTCCTGAAAAGCAGGGCCATGAAATAATGTAGTTCCTCCATTTTGGTAAAAAGCTTTTCCTGTAGCGGTGATGATGTTATCCTGTTCAAAATTAATTGATTCATAAGTAGGTGCAATCGGAATTTTTCGCTGGAGATTGAGTTGAGCACTAAAATGATAATGAATTTTTCCTTCTAGATTTTTACTCCAAATTTTTGCTTTAACTTCGATGTTTTCAAAGCTCACCTTGGAAAATTCTTCTATTTCTAAAACATGTTCCTTTGCTAAGGATTCATTGAAAGTAATCCCCTTCAAAATTTTAAAATCTTTGTGATAGAACAATCTGTAACCGGGATAAAGTTGTTCACAGGCATTAATCATCCATGTCATTGCACAAGTTGCTGGTAAAACTGGAGAACCAGCGATAGTATGATCTAGCAAAAAGGGATTAGCTGCTAGTGTGATTTGGCGACGAATCTGATGGGTTCGCAGTTGAGAATCTAGTTCTGTAGCAAGTGGAACAAGTGTGCTACCAATCACAACTTGTGCAGTTGCATGATTGGCGTTACCCATTTCTTTAACGAGCATTTGTGCCCCAGCCGCAATCGGAATTACTTCAATTCCACGCTCTTGAAAAACTTTTTTTAATTCCGGTGTCACCATCCCACTATCCCAAGCACCCCAGTTGATAGCGACTACATGACATGAAGGATAGTGTTGCTTGAAGATATGCGCTGATTTGTTGAGAATTTCATTAGCGATCGCATAATCAGATTGTCCGGTATTTCCGTGAAATCCTGTTACAGAAGAAAACAAAACTAAATGCTGAAGTTGATTGGGATTAATGCAAGTAAGTAGATTTTCTAATCCTTGCACTTTGGCGGTATAAACTTTTTCAAAATCCTGTTCTGTTTTCTTTTCAATTAATTTATCGGCTAAATTTCCAGCTCCATGTATGATGCCTGTAATTGGGCCCATACGTTGTACAGAAGTGGCAAGTTTTTCCTGTAAAGCCTGTGTATCTGTGACATCGACGCTAATATATTCTGCTTTGGCTCCTGTTTTTTGAATTGCTGCGAGGGTGTTTTTAATTTCGCGGCTGGAGGTAATTTGGTTATATATCTTTTGCACGCTCATGGGTGTGGGCTTCTCTCCTTGGGAAAGAAGATTTTCCATAATGCGTTTTTTCAATGCTGATTCATCACAATCTTGAGCAAAATCTGGCTCGGTTTCTAAAAGTTCGGAGCGACCGAGAAGGATAAATTTGCAGGGTTGCTGCTGTGCTAATTTGATAGTACACTCAGCCGTAATCCCTTTTGCACCGCCGCTAACGACAAAGACAGATGATGGACTAAGCTGGGCTGTTTGGGTCATAAATCCTCGTGAATAACTGAATAAACTGGGGTTTTTTGATATACGAACCGCAAAGGGCGCAAAGGACGCAAAGTAAGAGAAATAAGTAATCTTCTTGTATTAAGAATGAAGTTAAAAAACATCTTAATAGCAGCCCTAAAAAATTTGTGAAATTCTCTGTTTATTTCTTCTCTTTGCGCTCTTTGCGTCCTTGGCGGTTCGTTAAAACAGTAATTTTCACAATTCAAATAGGACTGCTACATCAGCCTTTTAATCGGCGATAAGGGTGACTCGTCCTTGTGAGCCGTAGCCAACTTCACTAATATAAAGATTGGGGTCGTGAAGCTCGGCTATGATGTTTTGTACTGACTGTTTGGCGTCAAGTCTGGGACTTAGGTCGATCGCACGAGTGAAAACCTTTGGCCATTCCCATCTCAGAGTTTTGGTTAATCCGAATAAACCAGCGCCAATCGCCCCAAAGTTGACTTTGTACTCTAAGCCGAAAGCGCCGTCGAGATGAGCAACTGTGCAAAAACAACTACGTCCATGATCTGCGGCTTCGTTTAGAGAGGGTTTGAGGTGTTTCGCCATCAAAAATACGTGCTTGACGATCGCCTTTTCTTGTTCGAGATAGGGAATTGTCCCGGTGTGATTTGCTACGAAAAGAGGATGTAGATGGACGAAGGCCCCAATCGCTCCGCAGTGAGATGCGATCGCTTGTAGTTGTTGTTGGAGATGTTCTTCACTCAAGTTTGCCAAGGTGACGCGGGTTACTCCTGTGGGTAACGGTGCTTGTTGGGCGATCAGCGATTGGGGAAAGCTGACAACTACTACTTTCCAGCCTTGGGCGATTAGGGATTCAGTTAATTTATAAGTGGTGAGGGAACCATCATCGGTAATTAAACCGATGTGTCCCTCTGGTAACGTGAAATCCAAATAATCTGGCTGTGGTAGGCTTTTGAGTTTGACGGGATGGCGTTGGATATTATGCTCTAATTCGGGTGGCTGTTGGACAAACTCAGGCTCAAACTTTTTTTTTTCACCTCCAGCTAACTGCTGTAGGTAATCGACTATTTGACCGATGGTGCGGAGTTCTCCCAGTTCTTCGATATTTGGCTTGGGTAAGTTGGGGTACATTTCTTGCATCGCCCCTAAGATTTCTACCCGTTTGATGGAGTCAATCCCTAAGTCGGCTTCCATATCCATTTCCAACTCCAGCATCTCGACTGGATAGCCGGTTTTATCACTGGTGATGGCTAATAGCGTTTGACCTAAGTCTGCAAATTCATCAGTTACAACTGGTTCTGTGTTGAATGCGACAACTATGCTCGGTTCAGGTGAAGTGATTACCTCAACTACAGGTGTAGTCTCTACTGAAATCTCGTCGGTTGCTTGTTGTATTTCGTGAATTGCAATTTCTACAGAAATACTTCTGGAAGCATGGGATTGCAGATACTCGACAACTTGACCGATGGTGCGTTTTTCTGCTAGTTCTTCTAAATTGGGCTTGGGTAGGTTGGGGTACATTTCCTGTAGCGCCCCCAGGATTTCCACCCGTTTGATGGAGTCAATCCCTAAGTCCGCCTCCATGTCCATGTCCATTTCCAGCATCTCGACTGGGTAGCCCGTTTTGTCACTGGTGATGGCTAACAGGTTTTTATCCAAGTCAACAATATCGATGGTTGCGCCAGATACAGGTGCAGCAGTTGTAGGTGCTGGTTCTGGGCTGAATGCGATAACTTCGTTGACTGGGGGTGAGCTAATTTTGACTACAACCTCGCTTTGAGGTTCTACTACTGGGACAGGTGGCTCGGCTACAGGCTCTACTGTCTCAACACTGGGGAAATGGGGAGTCGGAAGTAGAGACGCGATTGATTGCGTCTCTGGAGATACAGGAGTTTCAATTACAGGCTCTACTATCTGGGGAGCGGGCGGCAGAGGTGCTTGGGTAACATTTAAGCCATTTTTAGCTACTGGCTCAGTTACAGGCAAAGGCTGGCTTTCTACTATCTTGGTAGTAGGGGGTACAGGTGCGTCTGTGACAGTTGTTTCTGTGGTGAATGGGATGAAATGATGTCCTATCCCATTGTTTAATTTCTCTTGAGGTTGAGTCGCTCCATCACCTGAGATGATTTGAGAATATTCTTGCTGTATGAGTTGGAAAAAGTTTTTGGTATATTCCAGCTGCTCTTGGAGATATTGCTCATGGATGCGTAGAGTTTCACCTTGTTGGGAGTGAAACTGCATCATGCTGCGCTCTAAGCTTTCCATGACAACTAGCTTCATTTTGGCAGTTTCTGCTGTCGATTTACTTTCACTCAACAGGGAATTCTGCTGTTGCATCAGTTGGAAAAACGCTTTGGCGTATTCCATTTGATGGTTGAGATAAGTACCGTGAACTTGTAAATTCTCGGCTTGATTTTGCTGAAACTGTGTCAGGAGATATTCTAAACTTTCTAAAAGTTGTTGGTAATTTGTAAGTTTTTCTGGTGTTGGTTGCATCTTAGATTCCTGGGCTGGTTGTGAAAGGGTCACAGGATTCATTTGTTGCTCTGTTTGGGTGATGAGATCAGAAGTCACACCGTTCATTGATGGGGTGGTGATTAGGGATGTTTTTTTATGTCCATTAGTCTCTCCCACTGCCAGAGTTGGAGTTACATCTGGACTGGTAAATAAAGGAGCCGCATCAAAATATTCAGGGGTGGGGTGGCTCGGTGTCACGGTAGGTAATGTAACTTTGTGCCCGTTCTCCAAAGCTTGAGCAAAGGCGTTTTTCGTTTTTTCGGATCTGTAGTTGATGCCGTTCAAACGTACATTTAACGCCTTCTTGTTATCAATTGGGGGTAGAGTTTGGGGAAGTTGATAAGGGTCGAGGTTATTCAAAACCAGACCAATTACCCGCAACTGCACAACTGCTTCCCGCAAGGAGCGATCGCTATTCTTTTGGGTGCTGGGGTTCAAAGATACGGTGATATGTGGACGATTGCCAAGGATATCTTTTACCAAGTTGGTGAGAATTCTTCGCGGCCCAAATTCCACAAAGCAAGTACCACCGGCTGCATAGATATTTTCAATTTCCTGCTTAAACAGCACTGAGTTGGAAAGGTGCGTTTCCAGGATTTTTTGAATACCTTGGGGTTCCTTGGGATATTGCTTACTGGTGACGTTGCTGTAAACAGGGATTTTGGGACTTTGGAATTTGACGGACTTAGTAGCGATCGCAAAGGATTTTTGAGCAAAGGCAATTAACGGTGTATGGAAAGCTGCTGATACAGGTAACAATACAGCTGTATATCCTTTCTCGTGTAAAGCCTCTCTGACTCTGGCTATTTCTGCGGTCGGCCCAGCTAAGACAAATTGAGTCGGAGAATTTTGATTAGCGATCGCTACTTGCGGAAAATGCCTGATTACTACTTCCACTTTGCTGATGTCTTCTTTGACAGCCAGCATACTACCCGCATCATGATCCGGGTCTTCGGGAGCCGCCATTGCTTGACCCCTAGCTTTCACCAAGAATAAGTAATCTTCTGTACTCAAAACCCCCGCAGCCCACAAAGCTGTCAGTTCTCCGAAGCTGTGACCGGCAACAAAATCTGACTTGAACCCAGCTTGTTGCAGTATGCTGTACATCCCTGCACTCAACACCCCAATGGCTGGTTGAGCATATTCTGTGCGTTGTAAGGCAGCAATTTGAGCATTTTTTTCTGCTTCTTCAAACACAGGATGAGGAAAAACTATCTCTGAAAGCGGCTGCAAATTATCTTTGATTAACAGGCTATCCATATAACCATGAAGACGCCGCATCAAAGGAAAATTCGTTACCAGTTCCCGGCCCATCTCCAAGTATTGCGAACCTTGACCAGAAAATAAAGCGACAACTTTTCCACCCAACTCCATACCAGAGGCGCGGTAGTAAATTCCTTGGGGATGCTCCCAAGATGCTGCTGACCCTTTATGTTTCAGCCAGTCAATGCTAGTTTGCAACAACTTGCAAGCTTCTTCCAAATTCTCAGCTATAAACCCAAATCTGGCAGCAGAGAGGGGAATTTGTGGTGATTTGCACTCATTGACTAATTGTGCATAGTGTGTATTTGCTTCAGGCGATCGCAACTTACTTAAAATCTCTTCAGATTTGCTCAACAATTGGTCTACTGTCGGAGCAAACAACAGCACTTCACTAGCACCGCTGTGTAAGCGGTAAGCGTGGTTCTGGTCGGCTTCATATTCTTCCAAAACGACATGATAGTTAGTGCCACCAAAGCCAAAAGAACTCACACCCGCGCGTCTTGGCGCTTCCCCTTCTGGACGAATCCAAGGTCTGGTTTCGGTATTCAAATAAAAGGCGGAATTTTTAATATTGAGTTTGGGGTTCGGCTCGGTGATATTAATTGTCGGCGGTAATACTTTGTGATGTAATGCCAAAGCAGTTTTAATCAAACTCGCCGCACCCGCAGCCGCTTTTGTGTGTCCAATTTGCGATTTCACACTACCCAAAGCGATGTGCTGTTTTTTGTGATCATGTCCGTCAAAGAAGTCTTTTAAAGAACCGAATTCCGTCGGATCTCCAGCCATTGTACCGGTGCCATGTGCTTCCATCAAACCAACAGTAGCGGGAGAAAAGCCTGCATCTTCATAAGCACGTTCTAAGGCTTTAACTTGACCTTCTTTGCGGGGAGCATAAATGCTCTTGTAGCGTCCATCGCTGGAAGTGCCAATGCCTTTGATCACGGCATATATTTTATCGTTGTCACGTTCGGCATCTTCCAACCGTTTGAGGACAATCATGGCGATACCTTCACCCAGCATCATCCCATCCGACTTAGCATCGAAAGGTTTGACATTCTCACTGGGAGAAACAGCTGGTGTTTTGCTGAAAGATATGTAAGCCATGATGGTGTTATCGGTATCAACACCACCAGTCAGCATCATGTCAGAACGATGCTCAACTAGCTCACTAATTGCCATCTTTAAAGCACCAAAGGAACTAGCGCAAGCGGCATCAACTACGCAGTTCATTCCGCCAAAATTTAGGCGATTGGCAATTCTACCCGCGACTACGTTAGCTAACATTCCAGGGAAAGCGTTCTCATCCCACTTTACATAGGCGCTTTTGATTTTTTCAACGATTTTTTGCGTATCCTCGTCGGATAAACCACTGCTCTTGAGCGCTTTTTCCCAAATAGGATATTCTAACCTCGCAGAAAGTGGCATTCCTAATTGCTTGGCCATAGCCACGCCTAAGATTACCCCAACAGTCTCGCGGCTAAACTCACGTTGTTCGCCATAACCTGCATCTTCCATCGCCTCTTTCGCAACTACTAAACTTAATAGTTGCGATACATCTGTTACTTCCAAAATGCTGGGCGGTATGCCGAATTCCATCGGGTTAAAATCAACCTCTGGAATAAACCCGCCTCTTTTACAGTAAGTTTTATCCTCAGAGGTTCTGGGATTTGGATCGTAATAATCCTCGACGTTCCAATGGGTCGAGGGAACATCAGTAATACAATCAATTTTGTTTACTATATTTTGCCAGTATTCCCGCAAGTTTCTGGCTTTAGGCAATAGAGACGCCATCCCAACAATGGCTATAGGATTATGTTGTAATTGTCTGTTAATTTTGTTGATTGACACTGATTTATCTGACTTCATTTTTTTTTCCTCTATAGACCTCATTACAGCCTTTTCACAATTATTGATCAGGCTCTCTAACTCCGCTAAGGCAGTATCAATGGAATGAGCAGACATAGGGCATAGTTAGTACTGTGGATTGTGTAGCTACAGTAATTTCTGTTGCCTACTAATTAATGAAAATCTCTTGTTTTGTAAGCAGTTAGCTATCTTATCTGCACTAAATGCTTTTCTCCAATTCGACACCACACGACACATACTGCCTTGAGAAAGCCTTAGATTTACAGGCAATTTTGGCACACAGCGATCGCACAAAAATGTTATACAACGCTAGATTCTTGATATTGTGGCAATAGGTCAACCAATTTTGGATTTTAGATTTGCAATTTTAGATTTGCTTTCTTCGTAGCGTTAGCAAGTCTTGCCTACAGCACGCTGCGCGTAGCTTACTTGAGAGTAGGGGTACGAGCGTCTTTTAGATTTGTTCCACCCACAATAAGTGGAGGACAAACCAAAAAAATCCAAAATCCAAGTTGCGCTGTCAGCGCACCTTTGGTGCGATCCAAAATCTAAAATTGGCATGGTCGATGACGTTGTTAAAACTGGTAAAATAGTCTTGGAGTGTAATAACTGCTTGACCAGGAAATTCAATCCATTTGTAATGGAAGAGATTTTGAGCAATGGTATCCCACTGGAACGATGGAAACTGAGGAGTAGATAAGGGAACAGAAACGCTTTTTTCGCCCGAAACCATTTGATTATTTAGCTTAATTGCAGTAACGTAGCTGGTATTCATGACAACGTTCTGTATCTTGATAAATGTCATAGCCAGTTTCAATGTCCAGGATAATTAGTTTATGGGATTTGACCCAGCAAAGTTGACAAGTTCGTTACAGAAAAGACACCACCTTTAATCCGAATTTATGCAAGTTGAAAAAGTAATTAAACGATCACAAAGTGATGGTAAAGCAGTTATGTTTAGTTATTTTTAATTTAAAAATATCAATTAAATAACTAGTTTGTCTAACCACTTTAAAGCATTGAATTAATAAAAACACTAACATACTTTACAGAAACTAAATCATTTCTTTAAAGTTATTTCATAAATAAACCTCCACCATAACTGGTGTAAATTTTGAATAAGATTAAGCATGAAAGTATAATTTATGACTAAATGAATGTGGTAAATATTTTGTTATCTACGAGTTACCCAGAAATTATCGCTGGATTAAGTTAACAATATAAATCTGTTGTCTAGTAAGTAACAATTCAATGAATACAAAGATAAATTGAATAACCATAAGTGTTTTTTCTCAGAGAAACATCATAATTGAGCCAAAGTTTTTGGTTATTTTTGAATATAAGTCAAGTTAAGAAGCAAAGCGGTTATTTATAAAGCAAATGTTAATTTTTAGTATGTTGCTTGATAAACATAATATGGGTTAAATGAGTTTTCAGTAAAAAATGAACCGAAGTAAAGCTCAGATTTTGCATCTACCAACCGATTTGGTGTGCAATCAATTGCAGGGCTAGATGTTGTTAGCCAAATAGATAATAATGTCTTAGATTACACAACCTTGGTAACAATAATCTGTTATTAATGTCAAATCTGCTTAAAAATTAACCATCTGTTGGTATTCAATTGGCAGACCAAGGATTAGTGATGAGTAAATTTTTTCAGTCTCTAATCTTACTGTGATGAAATATTATAGTGAGAGAATCAAGACTTATACAAGGTAAATTGGTTGACAAAAATCAATTTTTACGCCATACTTAATGACAAGTTTATCCAAGTTTTGAGTTCATTTTTACTGACGCTTCGTTGTTCTTGAGAGTTAAGTTTTCTGGTTAACACTATTGTATTTTACGCTACTGGATTAGATATCAAATCAGGATATAACTTAGGAAGCTTTGAAGTAACACACCATTAATTTTTACGCCACAATAGTGAGTTTGGGCGGCAAAAGCGTAAAACAATTCATATAAAACCAATTTAGACCCATCTACTTAATTAAGGTAGAAACCCTAGAGGAAAAGCGCTCTTGGTAATTTGCGGATGAGTCTATTCAAATCGACTAAATATAACCAAGCTATCCCCTAAAAAAACAGAATTGGAATAAAAACATGGCAGTAAATAAAGAAAGCCGATTATTCACAAAACCCACAGGTCGATCGCAAGTAATTTTAGCAACTTCTCTGACTTTAGCGGCGGGATTAATCACTTTCTATAGTTTGGCATCGTTTTGGTCTAAACCTAAAGTTCAGACACCGCAAGCGTTTCCTCCAAAAGCTGCGACTCCTGCGAAAGTTGCTGTGACTGCCTTGGGACGTTTGGAGCCAGAAGGCGAAGTTACTTCTTTGACTGCTCCCGCTTCCAATAATGGGGTGCGGGTAGAAAGATTGTTGGTGAAAGAAGGAGATACGATTAAAGCAGGGCAATTATTGGCGTATCTAGAAAATTATGGTCGTTCTAGAACAGCTTTGCAACAGGCTTTAGACAAACAGCAAGTTGCCAAAGCTAAACTAGCGCAGGTCAAATCTGGAGCTAAAACCGGAGATGTCAATGCTCAAAAGGCAGCGATCGCCCGTTTAGAGCCAGAATATAAAGGAGACGTTGCCACACAACAGGCGACAATAGACCGCATCCAGGCTGAAGTAGACAATGCTCAAGCCGAGAACGATCGCTATCAGCAATTATATAAGCAAGGTGCGATCGCAGCTTCCATAGCAGATACCAAAGCTTTGCAACTAAAGACTACACAACAGCAACTGACAGAAGCTCAAGCCACTCTCAAGCGAACTCAAGACACATTCCAAGAACAACTCAAGCAAGCACAAGCTACACTCACGAGTATTAGCGAAGTGCGTAGTGTAGATGTTCAAGTAGCACAAACCGAACTCAACAGTGCAACTACTGCTGTTCAACAAGCAAAAGCCGACTTGGATTTAAGTTACATCAAATCTCCCATAGATGGCAAAATTTTGAAAATTCACGCCAAAACCGGAGAGGTAATCAACACCAGCACAGGATTTGCTGAAATAGGTAAGACATCCCAAATGTATGTGATTGCAGAGGTGTATCAAACCGATGTTCAAAAAGTGCGTGTAGGTCAAAAAGCCACTATTAGGAGCACTGCATTTACTGGAATATTACAGGGAACTGTCAAAGAGATTGGTTGGCAAGTTGACAAGCAAAACATCTTCAGCCTTAACCCTGGATCAGATACAGATCGGAGAATAGTTGAAGTAAAAATCTCTATTGATAATCCCGCAGATAGTAAACGAGTGGCTCGTTTAACTAACTTACAGGTAGATGTTGCCATTCAAATATAGTCATTAGTCGCTGAGAACAAATGACAGTTAACAAATAACAAATAAATTCATGGTTTTCAAAATACCTTTAGCATGGCTACAGCTAGCCCAGCAAAAAGTTCGTTTACTAGTAGCTGTAGCCGGGATTGGTTTTATTGTGCTGCTAATGTTTGTGCAACTTGGTTTCCAAGATGCTCTCTATTCCAGTGCGACCGCAGTGCATCAGCATCTTAAAGGAGATTTATTTATAGTTAGTTCGCAATATAAATCTTTGACCTCAAATCAAAGCTTTTCGCGAACTCGTTTGTACCAATCTTTAGGGTTTAACGGTGTAGAGTCAGTTAGCCCCATGTATTTGCAATTTGCCAAACTTAAAAATCCGGCAACTAGTGAGAAATATTCAATATATGTTATTGGTTTCGATCCAGGCAGACCTGTGATGAACATCCCAGAAGTTGAGGAAAATTTAGATAAACTCAAAATTCCCGATGTCATGCTTTTTGACCGGAGTTCTCGTCCAGAGTTTGGCCCAATAGCTGAAAAATTTAATGCGGGAGAAACTGGACAGACAATTGAAATATTTCCCTTCAATTCATTAATTGGCTATCGAGTGAGAATTGGTGGTTTATTCAGCTTGGGGCCTTCCTTTGGGGTAGACGGCAATTTACTTGTTAGTGACTCAACTTTCTTGAGGATAAATCCCAATACTCGTCCGGCAGATATGATAGATATCGGTTTGATTTCCCTCAAACCTGGTACTAATGCAGAAACAGTACTGAAAAATTTGCAAGCAAGTTTGCCTAATGATGTCCAAGTTTTTACACGCCAAGGCTTTATTGATTTTGAAAAAAAATATTGGGCAGTCAGAACACCCATTGGTTTTATACTTAACTTGATGTTGACAATGGCTGCGGTTGTTGGTGTGGTTATTGTTTATCAAATTCTTTACAGCAATATTGCTACACAGTTCGTCGCTTACGCCACTTTAAAAGCCATAGGTTATGCCAATACCTATTTATTAAATGTGGTATTTCAACAAGCTTTAATTTTGGCTATCTTAGGCTATATTCCAGGATTTATTACTTCTGTGCTGTTATATAGTTTTGCAAAAGAAGCAACCAAATTACCAATATTTATGACCACTAATAATGCACTGATTGTCTTAACATCAGCAGTTTTAATGTGTATAACGTCAGGAGCACTTGCTATCAATAAACTCCGTTCCGCTGATCCAGGAGATATTTTCTAGCTGATTCCTAACAGCAAAATAATCAAATTATTTTGCCCTGATATAGACTCAAAACTAAGTATTGGTACAGCCTCTCCAGAGAAAAGTTGTTCTTTATACCAATTTGAGATTAAAAGTTTTTACCAAATTCTAATTTGGTATAACTTTGAAGTCTTTTGCTAACTCAAATTCACCTATTTAACAATAATCCCGACTTTATGAACCTCAAAAACAAGACCCTCCTAATTACTGGGATTGATGAACTTGTCGGTTTGCGTACAGCCGAGTTAGCCATAGTGCAAGGAATGAAGGTTCGTGGACTGCAAAGTTCTACAGAACAAAACAAACAATTACAGAATTTAGGTGTTGAGGTAATTATTGGTAGTATCACCGATCCTACCACTGCCCAAAAGGCTTGTCAGGGAGTAGACATCGTTTTACATACATATCAAATTGCCGAAGAAGCTGGCGCAATTAACCATTTTCGTGATGTCAATGTTGGCGGTACTGTCAACATAGCTCAAGCCGCTAAACAGGCTGGTATCAAGACATTTGTGCATCTTTCCAGTGTGATGGTTTACGGTTTCAACTATCCTAATGGTGTTACAGAATCCGGACCACTCTCTGGCGAAAATAATTCATACTGTCAAACGAAAATAGAAGCTGAAACAGCACTTTTAGAACTGAATAATCCCCCAGATTTTGGCATCATCGTTATTCGAGCCGGGGATATTTACGGCCCAGGAAGTATTCCTTGGATAGTCAGACCAATTCTGATGATGCGCCAAAAATTATTTGCCTATGCCAACGATGGAAAAGGAGTGATCAATCATGTGTATATAGATAACCTGATTGATAGCATCTTTCTAGCGATAGAAAAAGAAACCTACGGTGAAATATTTAATATCACCGACGGACAAGAAACTTCCTGGAAAGAGTATTTTATGCGTTTAGCAGCAATGGAAGGTTTATCAGCACCCCTTTCATTACCAAAAGATGAAATCAAGTTGTTTCTAAAGCTACGTGTTCAAGGACAAAAACTTTTTCGCCAAAAAGTTGATATTTTACCTGAGTCTATAGATTTTATGACTCGTCCCTATGCTTGTTCCATTGTCAAAGCACAAAGCCTGTTAAATTATAAACCAACAATTGACCTAGAATCAGGAATGCAGCAAACACATAAATGGCTGCAAAAAACAGATATCCAACGCTTGCTCAAATAGTCCATAAATTTTCGTAATCATTGTTGGATTGTAAGGAGTTAGGAGCGGAGCGTCTTTGCTTCTGGATTCTGATTTATGAATTCTTACGTTGCATCTGCCTAACAACTAGCTGCAATTAAGCATAAAATAATCCACCTATTTTCCGAATACTTGTTTTCTATGATTGGGAATCAGCCACGATTGAGCATCGGATTACCTGTATACAATGGTGAGAAATATCTCAAAGAAGCCATAGATTCACTCTTGGCTCAGACTTTTGAAGATTTTGAGATAATTATTTCAGATAATGCATCTACAGATAAAACTGAAGAAATTTGTAGAGCATACGCCGAGCAAGACCAACGTATCTGTTACTACCGTAATGACAAGAATATTGGTTGTGCCCGTAACTTCGATCGCGTCTTTAAATTGTCTTCGGGTGAGTACTTTAAGTGGGCAGCTTATGATGATCTACATGCTCCAGATTTTATCAAAAAGTGTGTTGAGGTGCTTGACCAAGACCCTACCATCATCTTGTGTCACTCCCAGACATATTTCATTGATGAACAGGGTAATTTTCTCCAAAACTACGATATCAAACTCAAAGCAGATGCACTAAAACCACAGCAGCGTTTTAACGAATTGCTGACCAAGCATTTATGTTATCAATGTTACGGGGTAATTCGCGCCAGTGCCTTGAAAAAGATACCGCCTATGGGTGGTTACGGTAATGCAGATGGAATTCTCTTGTTAAGACTTGGTATTCTCGGTAGGTTTTATGAAATCCCTGAATACCTGTTTTTTGCCAGAAGCCATCCGCAACAATCAATGAGTATGTATTTCCCTAATTATTTGTTGTTTACTAACAACAGTAAAAAACCCTCATTGAGTATGCTACCTGATTTTTATGCATATGCAGTATGGTTCGATTCAGCAAAGAAGGGAAAAATTTTATTGCCACATTGGAGAATATTCTGGGAGTATGTACTTTCCATATGGCGTAGTCCCCTGAGTTTGTATGAGCGGCTATGTTGTCATATAAGTCTATATCAGCAGTTAAAAGGGACACAATATCTTTTGCTTAAAGATTTGCTAAAAGTGCTGCAAGTACTTTGGAAAGGTTGGCATAGAGCATCAATGAAAAAACAGCAAATCACGCTTTGAACAAATCAGTTCAGAAATAAAAGCTGGCAAACGCAGCTTTTGATCAACCTCAAAATCACCTATTCTGACTACAAAATTATGCTGAAACTATCTCAATTTTGTCATGTTTTGCTTGCAACTTTAGTGAGCATCAGCTTTGCGAAAACAGTGAATGCAGAGCCAACTGAAACACTAACTGTTGTGGTAAATGGAATACATCACCAAAAAGGTGAGATTTGCTTGAGAGTTTACGCAAGTGAACAAGGATTTCCGATGAGTAATTCTAGTGGAGATCAAAGTGGTTGCGTTAAGATTAGTGGAAGTTCTGTAAAAAAAGAATTTTCCGGTTTGAAGCGTGGAACTTATGCTGTCGCCGTAGTTGATGATCAGAATGGCGATCGCAAACTCAATAAAGACTTTTTCGGTATTCCCAAAGAAGGTTTTGGGATTTCCAAAAATCCAACTGTGTCCATACAAACAGGTGCGCCAAAGTTTCGTGACGCCAGTTTTGTTGTAAACAAAAATACAACAGTCAACATTATTATGAAATATTCGCTTGATTCGTAAAGGGACTGGGGACTAGACATGGAGACACGGAGAGTTTTTTCACCGCGTCTCCCTGTCACCGCGTCACCCCATCTTCCTAATCCCCAATCGCTTATTCTACCGGAGATTAAAAATTTAATGGAAGTGGAAGATTTGGCGATATTTCTGTCTAAGTCTTTGATGGGTTGGCTGGTTATTCAGGTGTGTTTAACGCTTGTCTTTATATGGTATCTGCGCTCATCCAAAAAAAACTTATTACCAGATGACCAGTTGCCCAAAACAGCAGTGATTCTTTGCCTACGCGGAGCCGATCCGTTTTTGCCTAGATGTTTGCGATCACTCCTAAATCAGAACTACCCACAGTATGATTTAAAGTTGATCGTTGATAGTCACGAAGATCCCGCTTGGAAAATTGCCAGTGAAACCATTAGAGAGCAAGAAGCGACCAATGTTCAAATTAGCCCTTTGAGAATAGTACGCAACAATTGTAGTCTGAAATGCAGTTCTTTAATCCAAGCTATCCATGAATTGGACGATTCTTACAAGGTGGTTGCCCTAGTAGATGCTGATACTATAGTCCATGTGAATTGGCTGCGAGAATTAGTCAGTCCTTTAGGCGATGTCAAAGTAGGGGCAACAACGGGTAACCGTTGGTACGTACCTACAGGTAAGTATTGGGGATCTTTAGTGCGCTACATAGGCAATGTATCCACAGTAGTGCAAATGTTTATCTTCCAGATTCCTTGGGGTGGGACTTTGGCTATTAAAACAGAAGCACTTCGCCAAACAGAACTGCTAGATAAGTGGGGACAAGCTTTAGGCGAAGATTTTATGATGCACGACATTCTCAAAAAACATGGATTGCAGGTAAAGTTTGTGCCTTCGCTGCTGATAGTCAATCGTGAAGAGACTGATTTATTCAACTTAATAGACTATCTCAAGCGCCTCATACTTTGTTCTCGACTGTATCACCCACGTTGGTTAGCTCTAGTTAGTGAAGCTGTTTCTAGCATTTTGTTTCCTACTATAGTCATAATTTTAGTTCTAGAGTCGTTGTTAGAGGCAAAATGGGAAGCTGCGGCTCTCTTGTTAGTCTGCTATGGAGTCTATACTGTCGGATTACTCTTGATAATGCTCGTGTTGGAATTAGAGATACAGCGAGTGGTTCGCTCTAATGACCAGGGGATGCCTATCGGCAAGCCGCTCGGCGTCTACGCAAAATTATCAGCTGCTACAATCATCAAAATGTTAATTGGGATTCCCCTAACACAGTGGGTTTATGGGCTAGTGATGCTATCGTCACTGTGGATTTCAACAGTCACTTGGCGGGGTGTTTCCTATCGGGTTCAAGGGCCCTGGAATGTCAAGCTAGTCGAATATCGCCCTTATCAGTGGTTGGATCAGCCTATTGATAGCAAGGTTTCTCTTTGAACTAAATCGCTAGATATAAACTAGGGTATGAAAGTTATTACACTAAACATTCCCTAGTCTTCAAATTATATTATCTTATATTTAGTAGAACTATATTAGCTATAACCCTTGTCAAAATACACGCTTTTGTTTGTTGATTTCCAAAATCTATTTACATTATTGGCAAGGGTTTATATAAATATATTAAGGGGAATTATGACTGAAAACTTTGGATGTTTTGATAGTTAATAATCCAGGTTTAGAAACATCCTTTTCACCATCGAGAATTTAGGCTATTTGAAAAAACGTAAATCCTCAAACTAACTGTATTAGTGGGAATTACTGAGGCAGATAATCAGGATGTTCATGAAACATTTGCTGCGTAAGTCCTAAATTCAAAACCAGCATTTTCGTGAAATATTCCGCTTTTCTATGACTAAGCAAAAACTTCGCATTGCACTGTTTACAGGATTGTACGCTCCTTTCTTAACTGGAGTTTCCGTCGCAGTACACCAACGGGTTCGTTGGTTGCTAGAGCAGGGACATGAGGTTTTTCTAATCCATCCGCAAATCAACGATCGCTACCCCAAAAATGTTGGCGATCGTCCTATGCCAGGTTTAAATGAAATTCAGTCTTTCCCCAATTTTTCTGCTTACGCATTCCCCACACAACCACTGATATTTTACAAGTCTCTTCCTCAACCATTGCACTATCGACATTGGAGTGATACCAAGTTGTTGGAGAAATTCAAACCAGATATCATAGTGGTTGAAGAAGCCGCGCAAATGAGAGGTTTATACTCATTTTTCTTGCAAGGTTATGGTCGCCCGATCGGCACCGAATACGCAAAACGAACAGGCACGCCAATAATATCACTCTTCCATACAGATATAGTTGCGTATATCAAATATTACTTTGGAGATCAGTTCTTCAGCTTGGTTCGTCCGATCATTCCCACTTTAGTCAAGCAATTTAGTGAGTCTTATGACTTCAATTACTTTTCTTCTAAAGAACAACTTACTAAATACAAAGAGCTGAAATGCCAACGTGCTGAATACGTTGCTTATCAAGGCATCGATTGCGAAAAATTTCACCCGCGAAACATCTGTTATAATCCCATTCCTAATGACAACCGACCGACTCTTTTGTTTGTCGGACGCATCACCCCTGAAAAGAACGTCAACCAACTGCTTGATATATTTCCGCTCATAGCTGCCAAAATCCCTGATGTCCATCTGGTGATTGTTGGTAGTGGCCCTCTAGATGAAGAGATCCGTCAGCGTGCCCAAAAGTTTGCATCCGGTATTACCATCTGGGGTGAGTCCCACGGCACAGAACTTTTAGGTTGGTTTGCCAGAGCGGATGTCTTTGTCAACCCTTCCGTCACCGAAAACTTCTGCACTACAAATAACGAGGCATTAGCGTCTGGAACCCCTCTGGTTGCCGTTGTTGCCCCCTCAACCTCTGAACAGGTATCTCCTGGTCGTAACGGCTTCCTTGCCCAACCTAACAATCCAACAGATTTCGCCCAAAAGGTGATTGCGATTCTAGAAAATTCCGATTTGAAAGCAGATATGACTCGGCACGCTCGCCCCTCCATACTCGAATTTGATTGGTCGGCATGTATGCAAAAATTTGAAGACAAACTCTACCAAATCGTTGAAGGATCACAAAAGGTAAAGGTAGGTACAGGCAGTATCAGACCATAACGATAACAAACTTATCCTAAGGCGATCGCTAGTATTTACAGTACTAGCGATCGCTAATTGTTTCGTGCCAAGAAACTCTTTGGTGTTGAAAAGCAGCATGAATTAGTTTGCCGTCTGTATCGTTACGAGAATTTTATTTAAGAAAATCTAAATCCAACAGCTATATTTGGCTAAAAGCAGTAACCAGCAGTGAAGCGATGCCTGCGGCAGGCTACGCCTACGCAAGACTGAAAAAGTAGCTACAAGTCGATTGACAATGGATTTACGATATTTACAGCAGTTTTCATGTATTTGAACCACATCTGTCGTAGGGGCACAGCATTGCTGTGCCGTTACCGTGTGGTCTATTTATCTGAAAATAGCTGTAAGCATACCGATAGGTTGCCTGAATTTACAATTGCACTCCCAATGCATCCTTGACAGGTTAAGGTCATAAACAATTTATCAATAAGTAATAGTGCTTAAAATTTTCTGAAAAACGGGGGTAAAAAACACAATTTTTGGGCTAGCGATGCCTACGGCTGGCTACGCCTACGCCTCATCAAAAAAAGTGCCACTCATTCTTAGGCTCGATCTCCCGTACAATTCTCAATTTGATACTCACGCCTTGCCTTAATTTATAGCGTTACTACTATTGACAAAACTGATTTAATCTTCACCTGTCACGAATGCTCCCAATCTTCATCGTCAAGCTGAGATGTTCCTGCGCTGCCTCACCGGATCAGGGATATTTGCACACTGTTATATCTTTAGCGCTTTCGCCCGTTCGCGCAGCGTCCCGTAGGGAACGGCTTTCATCGACGGCTCTTGCTTTTATTATTGGTAAGTGCTTAATCTAAAGATTACAGCAAAGTGGCTCAGTTAGTAGATATTCCACCGTGCAAATACTCTAGTTTAATTCCACCGTTTGATTTTACAGGGAGTCAAGTATGGAAACAGCAGATGTGATTATCATCGGTAGTGGTCAGGGAGGTGTGCCTCTGGCCGCTGACTTTGCCAAAGAAGGCCGTAAGGTTGTTTTGTTTGAAAGAGACTTGCTGGGTGGGAGTTGTATCAATTATGGCTGTACCCCTTCTAAAGCGTTTTTAGCAGCTGCTCATGCTGCGGGTCGTGTTCGTCAAGCTAAGGATTTAGGGATATATGCTCAAGTTAAGGTTGATTTTCCGGCTGTGATGGAGCGGGTACGTTCAATTCGCAATAGCTGGCATCAAGGAGTTGACAAACGCTTGCATGAAGCAGGAGTGAGGGTGGTGTATGCAGAAGCATCCTTTACTGGAGAGCGAACAGTTACAGGCAGTAATGTCACCGTTCAAGCACCACTAGTCGTTATTAATACAGGGACATCGGCTGCCATCCCTAACATTCCCGGTTTAGCAGGCACACCTTACTTAACAAACCGCAATTTCTTTGACTTACAAAAGTTGCCACCACGGCTGCTCGTCATTGGTGCTGGTTACATTAGTTTGGAACTCGCACAGGGATTAGCACGTTTGGGTAGTGAAACACACATAATTGTGCGAGGCTCACGCATCCTAGATCATGAGGAACCTGATGTGAGTGAAACTTTAGCTGAAGCTCTAAAGCGAGATGGCATTCAAATTCACTTTCATGTCAACACTGATAAAGTTAGTTACAACGATAATGTGTTTACCCTGGAATTAGATAATGGTCACCAACTCCAAGGTGAGGCACTGTTGATTGCAACTGGACGCAAGCCGAACACCAGTGCTTTGAATGTAGTGGCCACAGGTGTTGAGCTAAATGAACAAGGTTATGTTAAAGTTGACGAGCAATTTCGGACAACATGCTCAGATGTATATGCGATCGCAGATGTTGCTCAACAGCCTGCCTTCACCCATGTTTCTTGGGAAGATTATCGGCGTCTAAAGGCTATCTTGCGTGGTGAGAACCGGACTCGCAACGACCGTGTATTAGGTTATGCCATATATACTGAGCCACAAGTTGGACGGGTTGGAATGACAATTGCAAACGCTCATGAAAAGGGGATTAATGCTCGCTACGTGACCCTGCCAATGTCCGATATTGCTCGTGCTATTGAGTGGGGGCATGATTTAGGCTTTTACCGAATGGTAATAGATACAGAAACGGATCAGATTTTAGGAGCAACATTGGTTGGTTATGAAGCGGCTGAGATCGTGCATGTATTTCTGTCGCTTATGGAAGCAGGAGCAACTTGGCAATTATTAGAAAAATCTGTTCACATCCATCCTACTTATGGCGAAGCATTGCCCAGTCTTGCACGGTTATTTATTGAATAATTGGCGTTGCTGAATCAAAATATAAATCATGCGATTGCCCTTCATGCACTGCCCTTGCGGGCGTACACTATTACAAATCCTCAGTAGTTTTATCTACCACCCCAACAAATGCTTTGTACCATTCACTGATTTGCTTTTGAAATGTGATCCATTGGATCACATTTTTGTATGCAGCAGTCTACCGACCCCAAGCAGCCAGTACAGCAATACGGTTCAGTTAAGGCTAAAACTCTGCTGTTAAAGTCAATTTTTTAACGAACCGCCAAGGCGCAGAGGACGCAGAGACAAGAAAGAGATGCTTAACTGAACCGTATTGGTCTATAGTGGGTGCTGATGTCGATAAATTACTTAATGGGATGCCTGGGTTTACATCAAGCACTACAATAATTACCAATTACAAGAAGCAACCAAACTAGCAACTATCTCAACTAGTTCTTCTGGACCAATCGGTTTAGATACATGAGTGTTAAAGCCAGCTTCCAAGGCACGAATCCGAGCTTCACTATCAGCATAGGCTGTTAAAGCAATAGCCGGGACTCGTCCACCATTCTTTGGTTTGAGCGCACGGATTTTGGAGATGAAAGTGTAGCCATCCTCCTCAGGCAACCCAATATCACAAACTAAAACATCGGGTTGCAATTCGGATAATACTTTGCGTGCCTCAGCTGCTGACATCACTGCTATAACTTTTGCTCCATCCATTTCCAATACAGTAGTGATGAAAAAACGAGTATCATTATCATCCTCAACTACTAGGATATCTAAACCAGCAAGAGTTCCAGAAGGTTGCATAATAAATGACTTTTTATCCGAAAAGAATAAAGGCGTCAGTCTTTTACCCCATTTAAAGCTTTTTTTAGAGCAGATTTTGGGTTCACAAAAGTAGATTGATGTACTCTGAGTGTTCATGAGATACCGAAGCTGGCTCTTTTAACAAGAAATGATTCAACACCATAATTCCAAAAATATAGCTTGGTGAGCACTACCGCTTCATCCATTTTCCTACTGCAAGACCACTTCGCACAAATTTTCACCTTTACAAGAGCGCCATTCGGTTACAGCCTTTGTCCCAGATTGCGAACCGACAGGTCGGCGCTTTTGCAGAGCGGACGCTTACGCGAACGCTATCGCTCCCTCGGAGCGAATTAATTTTGGGTATTGGTTCACCACTCGCCACCATCCAAAAACCTGATTTCTGCCAAACCCTTATGACTACATTATTTACCAATTTCTCTAACTTCAAAAAAAATTGGCGAACGCCAAATTATTAAGCAAGATTGGGTTAAGTTTGTCCCGTTTGAGTACGATTGCGCCGATACTATTCCAATACAGTTCACTTAAGCCTTTTTTCTCTCTCCCTGCTTCCCATGCTTCCCCTGCTCAAGAACAGCCTGTCTTAACGGATAAATTTCCTTAACCCAAGCGTATTGGGTTATAGGCAGCTTAGTTATTCAAAAATCAAATAGGAGTCCTATATGTGCTTAACTAAACTTTGGTGTTGATAATACTTGTGGAGGCTTGCAATGTCTAGTAGTTGGGATTTTAGTTGTTGGGGTACAGCGCTAGGTATTGCGATCAGTTTCAGTGCTTTGTCTTTTAATTGTGCGATGTCTACGACGGGCTGCGCCTACGCTCAAATTAGCTCGGATCGCACCTTACCCATTAACTCTAACATTATAAAAGAAGGTAATACCTTTAACATCAATGGTGGAACACAGGTCGGCGGCAACCTGTTTCACAGCTTTCAAGAATTCTCTGTCCCGACTGGCGATACTGCTTCCTTTAATAATATTGGGAATATTCAGAACATTATTAGTAGAGTAACAGGCAAGTCTATTTCTGATATCGATGGATTAATCCGAGCTAATGGTACAGCCAACTTATTCCTGATTAATCCTAATGGGATCATTTTCGGCCCGAACGCTAGTTTAAATATAAATGGTTCATTTGTCGTCACAACAGCAAATGCCATTGGATTGGCTAATGGTGAAATTTTCAGCACTAACCCAGTTGAGCCTATTCCAAAAGGACTTCTGAATGTAAATCCTTCTGCTTTTTTGTTTAATCAGATTGCTGCTCCGATCACTGTTAGGTCACGTAGAGCTATAGGACTTGCTCCTTCTCTTACTTCTCCAGATCCAGATTTTTTCGAGCCTGCTTATCAGGGTCTAAAAGTTTCTAATGGTCGAAGTCTATTACTCGTGGGCGGCAATGTGAGCTTAGATGGTGGAGTTTTACAAGCTCCAGGTGGTCGCGTGGAGTTGGGAGGAGCTTTAGGTTCTGGAGCAATAGATTTGAATATAAATGACAACAATTTATCTTTAAACTTTCCTAATGAACTAGTCAAATCTGACGTTTCTCTTACTAATGAAGCAATAGTTGATGTATTAGCTGAAAATGGAGGTAATATTACCATTAACGCCCGGAACCTAGATATTTTTAATACTATCCTTGCAACTGGAATCGTGGGAGAAGGGACAGTTGATTCTCAAGCCGGAAATATTACGCTTAATACTACAGAAACCATGAGAATCGGGCAAACAAATCCGATTAGAACGACTCAATTTATTAATAAGGTTAATTCTGGTACTACTGGTAATACGGGTGATATCAATCTTAAATCTGGGTCATCTTTGGTAATGGATTCGGCTGTACTGCTAATCGAAAACTTTGGGCAGGGGAATGCTGGCAATATCTCAGTTCAGACGAATGGAAATACTTCTTTTACAAATACCTCCATTTTTAGTGCTGCTGTACAAGGAGATCCTGGAAATATTTTATTTCAAGTGAACGGCGACCTTTCTTTTCTAAATAATAGTAATAATAGCGATTTTTTTTTGACAGGAAATTTTATCTCCGCCGGTACTGTTGGACAAGGAAATGCTGGAAACATCTTAATGTATGCTAATGGTAATATTTCTTTTGCTAATACATATATTGAAAGTGCAACCTCTGGAACAGATAAATTTGGCAGAGGTATTCCTAGACAAGGAAATGCTGCCAGTATTTCAATTCAAGCAAATGGTAATATTTCTTTTGCAGATAGTAGCAGTATTGATAACTCTACCACTGGAGACGGAGATGCCGGCAACGTCTTCATTCAAGCAAATGGTAATCTTTCTTTTGTAGATGATAGCTACATTCAAAGCTCCACCCCTGGAGGGGGGAATGCTGGCAGCGTCTTTATTCAAGCAAACCGTAATGTTTCTTTCGGAAATAATAGCTATATCCAGAACTCCACTACTGGAGAGGGAAATGCTGGTAACGTTTCCATTCAAGCAAACAATAATGTTTCTTTCGGAAATGATAGCTATATTTTCAGCACCACTGAAGGAAAGGGCAAGGCAGGTGATATCCAAATTTTGGCACAATCACTTTCTCTTAATGACGGTGCTGAATTTTTAGCCACAACACAAGGGAGCAAAAGCGCTGGGAATATTCAAATTGAAGCAAAAGATTTTGTTACTGTCTCTGGAGTTAGCCTAGAAGGATTCTCTAGTGGCTTGCTTACAAACACTGAAGAAGGAGCAAGCGATCAAGGTGGTAATATAACAATCCGCACAGGTGCATTAAATATATTAGATGGAGCAGTCTTGAGTGCTAAAAGCAGAAGTGACTTTGAGGGCGGAGATATCACAGTTGACGTAAACACCCTTAAAATTAGTGGTGGTGGGCAAATACTCGCAACTGCCTTCAGTGGTGGCAATGCAGGCAGTATTAATGTCAATGCTACTGACAGCATTACCCTCTCTGGCAGTGACCCTACCTACTTTGAACGACTAGCTGAATTTGGTAGTTTTACTGTTGATCCAGTTAGTCCTGCTAGTGGATTGTTCTCCAATACATTTACAAACTCCACTGGCAATGGCGGGACTATAGAATTGAATACAACTAACTTAACTGTAGCTGATGGCGCTCAAGTCAGTGCCAGCACAAGTGGACAGGGAGATGCGGGTAACGTTACCTTTAATGCAAATAGCTTAAGTGCTTTTAATGGCGGGCAACTCCGCACCTCTACCTCTGCCAGTGGTCAAGCAGGTAAGATTACAGCAAATGTTTCAGAAATCCATCTCAGTGGCTTTTCAAGCGGTTTATTCGCGCAGTCAACTGGTACAGGTTCATCTGGAGATATAGCTCTCCAACCTGGAAAGCAAGGACAAAGCTTAACGGCTAATTTCCTTGACGGAGCGCAGATATCAGTATCCACTTCAAGTAGTGGTAAGGGAGGAAATCTTACAATCCTTGCACCTGAATCTATAACTCTTAGTGGTAGTGGAACTTTGACAGCCACATCTGAAGATGATAGTAGTGGACAAGCTGGAGATGTGCTTCTTGGGACTGAAAAACTAACTATCGCCAATGGAATGCGCGTTTCAGCCGCTACTAATTCTACTAACCCCGCAGCTAATGGTGGCAATCTGACTGTGCAAGCTGCACAATTGAACTTGACAGACGGCAGCAGATTAGAAGCTGGGACGACAGGAACTGCACCAGGCGGCAACTTGACAATTCAACCCAATGACAATGGGCAAACCTTAGCTGTAAATTTCACTGGAGGAGCAACGGTATCAGCTGCTAGCTCTGGTAGTGGTAAAGGCGGAACCCTAAGTGTCAATGCTCCTGAATCTATTAATCTCACTGGTAACGGTTCAGTAATTTCGGCTGAGACGACACGACAAGGAGCAGGCGGTGACTTGACACTGACAACAGGAAAATTGGCAGTTCAGGATGGAGCGAAAATAACTGTAAATAGCGCAGGCTCAGGGCGTGCGGGTGACTTAAAAATTAACGCTAACTCAATATATCTCAACAACGCTGCCAAAATCACTGCTGACACTACAGGAGGAGGTGGAAATATCTTTATGCGATCGCCCTTGTTGTTACTACGCAATCAAAGTTCTATTACCACCAATGCCAAAGGTTCTGGTATTCCTGGCGGCAACATCGAAATTGATGCAAAAGATGGCTTCATCATTGCTGTTCCTGAAGAAAATAGTGATATCAGTGCTAATTCTGCTGACTTTCGGGGTGGAAAAGTCGAAATCAGCGCTCAAGGGATCTTTGGCATTCAGCCGAGCAATGCACCAACTGCAAAAAGCGACATCACTGCCACAGGAGCAAATTCTCAATTCAATGGCACTATCCAACTTAACACGCCTGACGTTGACCCCAGCAGGAGTTTAGTAGAGTTACCAACAATACCAGTTGACACTGAGGTAGCACAAGTTTGCGATAGTCCAGGTTATGCTCAAAGCAGTTTTGTGATCACCGGACGCGGTGGTTTACCTCCCAATCCCACCAAGGATGTTCTCACTCCTGACACAGTGGAGGTAGCTTGGGTATCGCTCAAGTCTGGCAGCGATCGCCACAGTCCCCGTGTTAGGCCAGTAACAATACCAGAACCTATTGTAGAAGCAAGTGGATGGGCGGTAAACGAAAAGGGAGAGGTGGTACTTACATCCGAAGTCAATAAAACCGCTAGTAGTTCATGGCAAAACGCTCTATCTTGCAGTACTTCTGGGTTTCATCAGTAGATGCGCGTTGCGATCGCTCAAATACGGAACAATGAAGTCATATGTCTTGTAGTAATTGTATATATCAAAGCCAATTCCCTACTAGGACATAAGGTGCCCAGAAATAAGGGCTTTTTTCTTTAGCAAATACAGCTAATTGAGCCCGCTGGAGCGCTTGTGCTTTACTGATTCCAGTTTTTAACTCTCGGTAAAACTCACTCATGAGTTGAGCAGTAGACTGGTCGTCCACTGACCATAAGCTTGCTAATGTACTGCGTGCGCCTGCTCGCACGGCGATTCCAGCTAATCCCAAAGCAGCTCGCTGATCACCAAGAGCAGTTTTGCAAGCACTTAAGACAAGTAACTCTATATTCCTAGACCTCTTATCACTAACCCGCAGTAATGTATCAAATTGTTTAACTTTCAATAACTTATCCCAGGTCAGAAGAAAAGTTCTTTCTGGATCAGAACTAAATTCCCCATGAGTTGCTAAGTGAACTACGGAAAAAGCAGATGTTTGCAGTTTCTTTCGGAGATTATTGTCAATAAAATTTTGATTTAAAAATTCTTGACTATTAGGAATTTCCATCTGAATTTCTTTTAATTCCCCTGCGACATTTTTCAGTGATGAAAATTTTCGCCCTTCTATCGAACGCGCTTCTCCTACTCCAGCAATCAAAGCATTTAACTGCACCTTTTGCAAAGGTTTAGGGTCAAGGAGTTGTAAACCAGCAGTTAGAGCAATGGCATATTTCTCTATTAAATATTTCTTGTTCTGTTGATCGTAGAGAACCCCCATTGGAATATTTCGTAATTCACCATCTAGCACAAAAACTAAGGTGGTAATACCATTATTAGACAATTCTGCTTGGGCTGGTTTGATTAACCAATCATATATCTTCTGTGATTGTTGCTTGACTTCAGAAGTCGCAGCCACATCAGGTAAATATTCATGCAGCAAAGCTATAGTACTCTGCACCTTCTCTTGGGATATATTGCTTGTATAATGACGTAATTGTTGGTTTGGCAAGGTTAAAATAAGCTCTAAGCTGTTTGGCAAAATAATTGGATAGATAATTGCTGCTTTTTTATCCTGGGTAACCACTTTGTCAATCTCAACAATTGGTTCTAAACAAGCTGAACGAAAGAAGTTGTTCAGTTCTGCTAGCTGAAGTGATTCAACTACCTGACGAGCTTGTTTAAGCTTGTATTGACTGCTTTCTGGTGTACCTTGTTCTAAGTTTTCTGTTCGTAATTGCAATTCAACTAACTCTCGATACACTGGTTCCACATTCTCCCGAAAAGAAAACTGAACGTCTTGGCTAGCAGTAACTAAATCACCGCGCAGAGATTCTAAAGTTTTGTAAGCTGCATCGTATGCAACAATTGCATCTTTTATATCTCCTTGTTGCTTGAGTAAACGCCCCTGCTGCCATTGCCATTGATAAATAATATCTGATGCATTAATACTCTGCGCTATAAATAAGGCTTTTTCAGTTAATGCTAGGGCATCAGATAACTGTTTATTATTTTCATACAGCCCACCAAGAAACCCAAGGGCATAAGATTCAGCTCGCTGATCTCTCAAATTTTGGGCTTGCTGTACAGCAGTAGATAAAAGTTGAGCGATATCCAAATTAGAGAGACCATTTATAGTTGTTTGATGTCTTAATTTTTTTAAAATGGATGCAAACTGAATCCGAGCATATACTGAATTTCGGCTAGGAAGTGATTTGTTAATTTCTGATCGGATTTGAGAAGACAAGCCCAAAGCTTTTTTTAACGTATTTTCGTCTGACTTGTTGTTGAGAATTTCTAAAATTAGACTTAGCTGATTTAGCTGTGCTTGAAGCCGTGTAGTAGGTGGTGCAATTGTAGCTGTTTGCTGATAAAATCTTAAGGCAGCTTGAATCTGTTGTTGAGCAAATTCTGTGTTGCCTATGGTTAATTGACTTTTGCCTTGAGTAAAGGCTGTGTTACCTAAGCTAAGTAGCGTATCAGCTATAGCCTTTGAAGATTGTACTTGCTTTGCTACAACCAAACTTTGCTCTAAAATAGTTCTAGATTTATCTAAATCACCAACAGATCGCAGGACATTTCCCAAACCAAGCAGCCCAGCCGCTTTGATGGGTAATTTTGTCAGACTAGTAAGGGTTTGCTCAACTTCTGTTAAGGTTTTTTGTGCTTGATGGTAAAGACCTAAAGCCTGCATAGCTTGAGCAGAGTTGATCCGATTACTAATTAATGTTTCTTTATCACCTATTTGCTGATAAATTTCAGCAGCTTTTTGCCAAGTAGACAAGGCTGCCTCAGTTTGTCCTTGCATTAATTGTAACTTTCCTTGTACATCCAAGGTTTGTCCGATAATTGCAAAATAGTCTTTTGAAGTATTCAAACTTTGTAACAGATTGAGACTTTGGGTAATTGCTTTTTCTGCTTCTGTTACCTGACCAAGTTGCTGATAAGTGAGGGAAAGATTACTCAGCACCATAGCTTGGTTGAGTTGATCTCCAGTATTTTTAAAATCGATAGCAGCCTGTTCCAAGACCTTGAGCGCTTCTGCAAATTGTCCTGCTTCATAGAAAGCTTTACCCTGCTCTACCAAGCTTTGAGTGTGAGTGACTAAGTGTTGAATTTGAGTTTGTGGATGTTTGAGATTGGGGTAAGTAAGGTTTGCTAAAACAGGTGGGCTAAGATTACATAGTAGAGATGTTACTAGCGCTAAAGAAGAAAATTTTAAAAATTGAAAAATCCATCGAAATAAGCGGAAAAACACACAGTGTTTTCTTATCATATTGATTTTAAATATTAATTTGATTGAGGAATACCTTTTTGTAGTTTATCAATTTTCATAATCGGTACTGGTGCAAATTCTGATAAGCCAATATCTTTTAATAAAAGCGTCCAATCCTCTAGAAAGATGTGTGAGTTTGGATTAGTAAGGCGGAGATTAGCTAAATTTGTTATGGCGTCTTGCCAAAGCTGGTTGGCAGCATAAGTAGTATAGGAATCTGATTGTCTTATATTCAATTGACTTTGAAGTTTAGAAGTTAGCGGAACACGTTGTATCCATGCTTTAACATAAAAATAATCTGGTGTTTTTCGGGGATCACCACAAAAAAGTTTAAAATACCATTGATAGTTTTTGTTTGTTTTTAAAGCGTATTCGGGAATTTGCGGTAAGGAAATGCCAACAACACTAGCCTTCTCTGGTAATGATAGAGATATTCGATAGATATTTTCGTCATTTTCATCTTGAAGTAAGAACTCGCCAAAGTGAGCATTTAGAGGTAATTCCGGCACATACACCCAAAAAGTTGGATATTCAGAAATTGTAAAAGTTAAAAAAGATTTTGATTCCTCTGCAATTTCTTTACCAGGCACCAAGGCAGTAATAGGCATATCTAAAGGGGTACAACCATCACGGCTTGTACCTCCTTTACGACGACCTGTAGGTGCGCCGTTATCTGGAAATTTTGGGCGCTCAGATTGGCTACGCATATTAACAAGGTGTTTGTTAACTGATTGAGCGATATATGCCAAAACTAATGAAGGGCAATTTATGAGTCCAAGAAGTACTAAAGTCACAATGCAAGTAAGTTTCATCAAAAAAATAGTCCCCTTTTGCAAAAGGAATATAAACGTCAATCACAGAGAAGAAACTAACTTTAGCTTTGCAGTGATAATCATAAGTTCGGAACACACTAAACTCTTATAAGTAGCTATGAAAGACATTTCATTGATTTACTATATTTCTAGCAATGTCCTAATGTTAACTACAATAAAAAGTTATAAGATTACGGAAAAAATAAACTTAAAAATGCTTAATCTAAGTAGGTCGGCGTAAATAATTCTCGTTGGGATAAGGCAGGAGGCAGGAGGGAAAAGGGTTTTAGCTTCGTTTACTTTTCTTCACATAGCTTGATTTTATTGTGCCGACTTACTTAATTTGCCCTTAAAGATATAACTTTCAGTGAAGCAAATAATTGTAGAAATCCTTTAATCGGCTGGGAATGACAACTTATATATTTGTTTGCAACACAGCATGATGTCCTTATGAAGTTTTTAACTGTGTAAATACTCATATAATATTATGAATTTAAAATATATAGAAAGTTGCTTACGAAAGTTAACGATTACGAACATCTCTGGACACAACCGCTACTTGTGTAGCAATTAATGCCAATGCTGCTGGAATAAGTGGTATCCACCCTGCCTGCGTAAAAATACCAAAACATATACTAGATAATGACAATAGCATTATCATTCCAGCCATCCCAAGACGCAGTGGAGACCGTATATACCATGCTAAAATTCCTCCTAATAGTGACCATCCCCATACCCAGAGTCCTTCAACCCAAGTAGGCCACCACCAAAGCAAAGGTCGATGATCTAGAACAGCGCTAAGGATTTGGCTGATCATATGAGCTTGAACAAAGACCCCTGGTATCAGCTTTTGATTAGGCACGACTTTAGCACTATAAGGAGTTTTCCAATAATCAGTAGTTGTTGGAGCAATAACACCAATCAAAATAATTCGCCCTTTCAACAACTCGACCAATTCGGAGTTAATCCGGTCATTAAGAACATCTCTGAGAGATACTTGTTGAGCAATGTTTTGAGGAGAAGAAAGCGAACGGTAATTGACCAAGACTTGATAACCCGATGCATCTACTTGTTGGTAGCCGCTAGTATGAGATTTTAATTGCTTAAATACAACGTTGCTAATCTGCAAGTTACCTTCTGGGTTGATATATGATTTGATACCTTTAGCCTCCAAATAATCAAGCGCTATTTGGAGGCTAAAAGCATATTGTGCCGCACAGGGAGATGTTAAAGGAGGTGTTAAATGCAAAAGCTGACGGCGGGCTACTTCATTATCATCTGCGACAAAATCACTAAAGCTTAAGCGTTGTTCTGGGATTTCAGGAGCTGGAGGAGTGCCTTCTGGCGCACCATCAAGAGGTGCAGAAACTTTGCATACGGCAAAAAGACGTTTATCTTTTTGTAGTCTATTTGTTAAATCTGCAATATTGGAGTCTACAGGGAAATCACGATAGATGTCTAAGCCGATTGTTCTTGGTTGATACTGATCTAGTTTTTTTAATAATTGTGCGAGTGCTTGGTCTGATAGTGACCATCGCATATTCATATTCATGCGGTTCTGATACTGAATATCCGCTTCATCAATAGTAATTATCAAAAAACGCGAATCTGGTTTTTCCTGCCAACGCAACGTCATCATTTGGTCGAAAGCTTTTAATTCAGATGGTTGCAATAAACCAAGCGATCGCACCCCCATTACCAAACCAGTAATAATTAAACTTGATAACAGCACTACTTGAACACTACGCCACCAAAACTGCACTGGAGTTCTATATTTATTTACTTGAAGCTTGCTAGTTTCTATTTGTGGGTTTATAAAAAAATCTTTCCAAGCTGGTGGCACTGCCGCTGGATTTTGACAAATTATAGGTAAGCAAACCGCACAAGGATATTGATCTTCAATACCATGTAATTTTTCCCTTGATTCTCGTACTGCTAAGTACATAGACTCGCCACTGGAAAATTTTTTGAGGAAATTTTTTAAAAATTCTTGTGCTACCAAGTCTTGCACTGGCTCCCGCATAACGATGATTTGTGGGATGTGCAAGTCTTCTAGTTGATGTGCTAGTCCTAAGCCATCACAAGAATTAAAAATAGCTAACTGCAACCCCTTACTTACAGCTTTTTTAAGAGCATACTTTAGCTCATAAATTGTCAAGCAATCTGTTTTATTAATAAAAATATTACCGTTCTTACCATCCTCTTGGCTGGAACTATGCCCGGCAAAAAATAAGATGTCCCAGTCTTGTTCCCAAAGTTGTTCATTTAACTGGCTGCGCTGTGGTTCTACCAGAAAAGTGGTTTCTGCATCTGGTAACATCTCCAATAGGTTTCTATCTTTATCAATCAAGATTCCTTGACTATTACCCAGAATTGCTAAGATTTTTACCTTCTCTTTAATAATATCTATTTTTGATTTTGGCAGATATTCATATTCTGGGGCGCTTAAAGCAACTTCTGCTTGAGAGTAATCCTCAAAAAAATCCCATAAATGCCACGGAAGACGACGTAGCCAAGTGTCACTCGTTTTGATTAGTACGCGAACTGTATCATCTAACGTTAGCTGTTTGAGTAATTTCTCTTTCAGTGGACGAAATGAGTTACAGTTGAGCCAACTATTCATTTGCTGACTTAACTTGTTATTTAACTTGCGGCAGTTGTTGAGATGCTCATTAAGAGAACTTCCGACATTAATACTCACGGGTGTAAGGCGAAAGTTTGCTAAACTGCGATAGGTTGTTCGCCAAAGCTCATAATCTGCAATTATCTCTGGCTTTGGGGTCAGATAGCCTTGAACTTCAATACTGGCGCGATCGCCTTCTGCGCCAATCTCCAGCGTGACTTTTATTCCCTGACTCAAATCACCATCTAGATTTAAAACAACCAACTTTTGCATGGTTAGCAATTGACAAGTATATGTGCTTAAACAACAAACTTCTCAGTAATATTAGTATCTCCCAACTCTAAGTTAACGCTAAAACGCTCTCCTTTTTGAACATTAAACTCTAGTGTTACATGAGTACTGCCACTTATAACATGAGCTTCCATAACAGTAACGCCTTTTTGATCTAGCACTTTGACGATGAGATTGTTGGGTAAGTAGGCTTGCTCACCTGATGGATGCACTTGCAATTTCAGTTGGATTTCTACCGAATTTTTTGGTGTTAGTGTAACAACTAGTGCCAGCGATTGTCCAGGGAGTTGTATACCCATGTCAATCAGCTTACCCCGCGTTACTCCGTTACTATAGCGAAAAGCAAATTGTGGTGTTTTTGGTGCTAAAATTTCTGATATCGGCTGCCAACCTGCCTCAAAAATATTTTCCAACCAATAGCTCAACTTGACTTCCTTCGGGTTACTTTCGAGTGAATCAAGATAGGCAAGTAAGTTCTCAATAGTCTGTAACTCGTTAAAAAAAAGTTCACCAGCTTTTATTGTTTTAGCAAAACCCACTAGAGTTGCTTGCTGATGCTCTATGTCTAGCTCAACTACAACTACGCCGATTCTGTCATCCAGTACTTCTGGTGGAATATAACAGACACTATCAGACCTGACGGGGCGACATTCTAAGTGACCCAATCCACTCAACTTTAGGTCTGCCACATCTGCATAATAGCGCATGGCTGAATTCCAACTATCGCTAGCCTTTGGGTCTGTGGGAATGTTCATCATTTCCATGTAATCATTTACCGCACATACAGCCAACGTATTAAGATAAACCTGCTTTTTCTTTTCTAATGTCAACTGTTCATCGGCAAACTTGTGTGCTATTCTTAGGGCTGCTTGGGTAATAGCCACCGGAATGGATTTTTCTTCTAGGTTCTTGGTGCTATGAATCATAAGTTGTCCTTCCACTTTATAGATAGTCCTCTATTTTAGATATCTCTGCCTCAATCCAAAATTTCGTGATATCCTTGCTTGAGAGCAAAATTTCTCAAGCGGGGTAAGCATTCACGTTTATAGAAGTTGGGTGCAGTTGATAGAGGTAAGTTGAATTTCTTAGCGATGTCTTTCCAGGAGGTTTCTGGAGGCAGGCGTCGCAGGATCAAGATTTGGCAAGTTACGTCAGGACGTCCTTTAACATAAGTGCTGGCTAAATCCTTGTCTGGATCTGTAAAGGCCCATTGGTAAGTTTCTTCCAAAATTGGTGGAATTTCGGCAGCAGCTGGCAAGCTTTCGATTGTTTTAGTTATTTCCTCAATTCCTAGCATCGAGATAGGAACAGTCCTGGCTTGATTTTCTGCTGACCACGAACGGAAATCTTGTAGTCGCCATTTAAGACAATTATCTAGCCAAGTGATAACACTACAACTTTGGGGGTTATATTGCTCTGGGTTTCGGCAGAAATATAACCAAGTTTGTTGCAGAGCATCATTATAGTAAGCTGTGTTCTCCTTCCATAGTTTGCCCGATTTCGTCACAACTCTAACTATCTCACTAAGTTTTTGCCGCCGCATTAAACTCCTTGCTGGATGCGAACAGGCTTCGGCAACAAGCTGCTGGAGTTGTTGGTTTAGATTACTTACCGTGTGGACGTTTGTCATAGAGGCGCTCCTAGTGAAATACTTTCAGAAGTAGTCTAGAGATCCCTCTGACTGTTTAAAGTTCCAATAAACAAATCCATAACTTGATGTTTAATGCTTGGATCAGTAGAGCTTACTGTCTAGTTATCAAACTCAAGTTAAAGTTTTTCGCGGAAATTTATAAAAATTTTCTGACCACTAGGGATTTGCCATTATTATTACATAGACCTAATGTGCCTATAGGATACCTAATTTGGCTTTACATCAACTGTAAGTTAATTTTGGTTAAATATGAACTTTTGTAATGATCCTAAATTCCTGCGAAAATTTTAAGTTTTGAAATGACGCTCCAAGCAAGGAGTAGTTGCTGAGGAGATACCATTCCGTTCTAAGGGCGCACCCGCCTTTTCAACCTGAAGGGGAAGGCGTACACGGCACAGCAGAAGGATATCTCGATTTGCTAGTTGATAATAGGGGAAAGAGCTTTTTCATGTGCGCTAGTAAAATGGATGCAGTATTGCTAAATTAGAAGACTTTGATTTTCGCTCTCAGGTGTTTCCGGGGTTGTGGTTAGCGGTACCTGCCTTACTGTCAGAAGAAATGGCAACGGTGTTATCTGTGTTACAAGCAGGTTTAGCTGCCACTGAACATCAAGAATTTATACAAAAGTTGAATGAGAATCACAAATGGTCAAATATTTCACTATCCCACAAAACACTTTTGTAAGAGTTCTAGGGAATAGGGAACATTAAATAGGGAAAAGGTTGTGAATACTCATGCTATACCAATCAAAATGAATATGAAATCGTACCTTGTACAATAAAGGGTGCGCCTGGAATAACCTGACTTCTACCTTGTGACCCCTCAAAATAGCGAATATCCGAGAGGTTCTTGAAATTGAGTCCAATTCGGAAATTCTCTTTTTGGTAATACAGGGCTGCATCCAAGCGAGTATAACCAGGAACCACAAAGGAATTAGCTAAATCTCCTGCTCGCTCACCGACAAAAAATGCCCCAAACCCAACGCCTAATCCTTTCAAACTCCCTGTTTGCAGGGTGTACGTTGTCCATAGGCTGCCACTATTGCGTGGCACATTACTAAGCCGATTGCCGATCGCTAATATGTTGTCTTTGGTAACTTTTGCATCAGTGTTAGCGTAGGATGCAATCACCTTCCAACCCGAAAGAATTTCACCTGCAATATCAAACTCAACACCTCGACTGCGCTGTTCACCGACTTGAAGCGAATAGCCAGGATTATCTAGATCGTCGATCAGGACATTTTTCAGCGTCGTATTGTAGTACGCTAGTGTTGAAGATAACCGACCATTGAGCAACTCTGTTTTGACTCCAACTTCATAGCCTGTGCCACGTTGGGGATCAAAGGGTTGATTGCTGATACTTCTACCGCTGTTAGGGGTAAAAGACTGGCTGTAGCTGGTGTAAAGTGACACTTCCTGAATCGGTTGATATACAATGCCTACACGTGGGGTAAATGCATCTGCGTTGTCGGGCGGATTTGCAACATCGTTGGTAGTCGATTCATAGTGATAGGTATCAAATCTTCCACCGACCAGCAGTTTGAGGTTATCCAGCAAGGTAATTTGATCTTGCAGATAGATACCAAAAGTCTCGGTGACATCATTACCAGTTCTCAAGGGATCAAACTCACCAAAAGTAAAGTTGTAGTTGGGGTTAAAAACATCAATGAATCCAGCCGAGCGATCTCTGGCAGAGAAGAAGCTCTTCTGTCGTGTGAGTTCTAAGCCCAGCAATACCGTATGCTGAATTGATCCCGTTTTGACTTTGGCAGTCAGGTCATTTTGCCAGGAGTAGGTTTCATAGTATTGATCGCCAATAGAATTGCCCAGTTCAAAGGTGCGATCGTCTTCTGTATCACCAAAGATTTGTAGAGTGGCACCAGGGCCACTTTCGGTACTTGCGGTATAGCGAAACAAAGACCGGAGTGAGAGATTGGGATTAAAGCGATGGTCGAGGTAAAGGGCTGCTAGGGTTTGGGTGAATTTTTCCTGCCTGGTCGGGTCGCCCAGATAGCGACCGATTGGAATATTAGGAACTTTATTGTCACTCAATACCACCAGTCCCCGATCAATCGGTCGTGCGTCCCGCAGATAAGATACATCTAGGTTTAAGCTCGTATTTTTGCCTAACTGATAGGTAAAAGATGGCGCAAAGAAGAATCGCTCAGTCTGCACGCGATCGCGAAAACTGCCTGCGTCCTCGTAGGCAATATTCAAGCGATACGCTAATGTTTTCTCGTCGTTGAGTGGACCGGCAAAGTCTAAAGTTGGACGGTAAAAACTATAGCTTCCGGCTGTAAAATTTAATTCGTAGAAAGGATCAAATAGCGGTTTCTTGGTAACCCGATTGATGATTCCCGATGGATCTACCCGTCCATACAGAATGGATGCAGGCCCCTTCAAGATTTCGATGCGATCGATGTTTGCACTCTCCTCTTGAGTTCGCGAGAAGCTTTCATCACGAAATCCATTCAAAAAGGTCCCAGCACCAAAGCCTCGAACAGTAAAACCCTCTGCACGATTGCCAGATGAACTAGCATAAGTAACACCACTGACATTACGCACTGCTTCTCTGACGCTGATTGCACCTTGATCGCGGATTACCTCTTGGGGAATCACCTGAATTGAAGCGGGAATGTCCCGGAGGGGTGTATCTGTTTTGGTGGCAGTTGACGCGTCTGGCGCATTATATCCTGTATCCTGCTCACCCGTAACTACCAATTCAATCGGCTGATCGTCCTGGGCTGTTGGTTGCTCTGGCTGGGTTTGTTGTGACCTTGGTGCAGGCGGGGTGGGATTTTGCGCTCTAGATGCAGCACTTGCAACTGAGAAGATCAAACCCTCGTCTGGACTGTCAGATAACTCAACTGTTGGTACACTCCCTTCACCGATAACTGTCACCCGAATAGTATTGGCATCAAAGTTAGTGACTGTTATTTCAGTAATACCTGCAATTGGTTTAGTAGAGCGGAATGTAAAGGCTTCACGCGACGGTAAACGCAGTTGAGCATTAGGAATATCAGCAACAAAGCTATTACCAGCACTGCGATTTATGACTTGCAACTGTTGCCCCTTAGTCGTTTGTAAAATTATCTCCACGCCTTGATTCGTGGGATTGGCTTTTACTCCGGTCACCTGTACTACCGTTACACTAGAGTCTTGAGCTAGCAGTGCAGCACTTCTAAGAGGATGAATAACATCCTGAAGGCGAGAAATTTCTGAATCTGCTTGAGCAGGTCGCATCGTCAGAATTGAGATTACACCCACTACGAAAAGAATATAAGATTTTTTTTGATTCATTGCTCCACACACCACGATCGCAGATTTCCAAAACAGTTGCAAGTAAATTTTGATAACTTTTAGGTAGAATAGGGCATTTTCTGATTTCAGGTGATCTCTACACGGTCATTTGCGATCACTTGCCGGACTATTTTCGTCACTGTGCTTGATAATCGCTGGGATTTATACCAAACTTTTTGCGAAATGCCGCAGCAAAGTAACCTCTATTAGCAAATCCCACAGCGTAGGACACCTGAGCTATATTCATCCGTCCTTCCATGAGCAATTGACAAGCTTTTTCTAAACGATAATCATGCAGATATCCAAACACTGTAGTACCGAAAATTTGACGAAATCCTTGCTTGAGTTTGCGATCGTTTAACTCCACTTGTTTTGCTAATTCAATTAATGAGGGTGGATTGGTAATATCTTGAAGCAAAATATCTCTGGCTTGATAGATGCGCTCAACATCGTTTCTCTTCAAATTAACCAATTGGTGGGAGGGTGTACGATCATTAAATAGTTGAGCAAATTGTAAGGTGATCAATTCCAGTGTCTTAGCTTCTAAATAAGTACGTCGCATGATTCCTTGAAACGGACAGTGAAGCAGTTGGTGTAACGCTAATTGCATTGCCGGGGTCATTTTGCCAAGTGATTGATGAAATGAAGGCGGTGTATCAGTTTCCAAAAATGGTTTGAGTTTGCTGGGTAAATATGCTTCCTGACCCACACTCAATAATCTCAGCAGATGCGGTTCCAAACGGACTCTAACATTGACATTTTGTCCTACCATCAATTTTTCAATCTCTCTGACTTCTCCTAAGCTGTAGAATAAATAGCTTTCTCCAGGTTGTTCGCAAATATCTTCAATTTCCTCTTTGAGTACCCCTGCGCTACGAAAAACCAAAGTCACGTAGGTATCACCATCCACAAAATCCCAACCAACAGTCTCTGGTAACTCCAAATTAGCAATGTCTGCTCACAGTCCCAGACAAAGTGGAGTGTTACTAATTTGACCTTTTATGAGTGGATGCTGCCAAATCTCAACGCTTTCAATCTCATCACAATGGTAGGCAATCTTTCCAGTTTGTAAGCTTTCTTCGTAAATTTCAGTCCACTGGGCACTTGTATAAACTTCTGCCATTTTAGTTAATTAAGCTTATTCTCAAGAATATTGAGAAATTATCTCATGCTTTTTATGGCTGGTTGATGATGTAATACCAATTGCTAATTCGTAATCACTCTCGTGACGTTCGCGGACTCGCTCTAAGCGTAAAGCCTGCGGCATAGCTTCGCTTAGGGTGCAGCCTAAGAAGAGAAGCTATGCCGTTGGCCGTATCCCTACTAGACGACCAAGCTAGCAAGAGCGTGTCGCAGACAAGCCTCTGGTTCGCTGTTTTCATCTTTGTTCGCGCAGCGTCTTTGATATGAGAAGCAGAAGAGAAGGCTTTACGCTTCTCTATGAGACGTACGCTAATATAATTCGTTATTAAGAAACTCAGATGTCATCTAGGTTTCTAGGTTTGGATTCGTTGCTTGTTTGATTTGAAGATTTGGTATAATAGTACACCTAGGTATCGCCACAAAGACGCACAGAAAGGAAAGGGGTTCGCTGTGGGCAGACAATGCCGAAGCTAATGCCCTCACCCATCCAGAATCTTACCCTGATTCGCTGCAACCAGAATTAAAAGCCTGTGCTGTGCAGCTGATACCAATCTCTGTGGAAGTTACAGTCAAAGATTATCAACTCCAGTCCTCACAATGGTAAGCTCCTAAGTGTACCGCTCAAGAGATAATTTCTAACCAGCAATAGGTAATTTTGTCAATAATCAATAGTCAATAGTTATTATCATTTTTTATGACTGTCTAATTTTGGCTGTTACCAATTACTATATCTAAAGAGGTTAAATCTCTCGTAAGAAGAGGTTTTACTAGCGTCGATTTTAGCTATGGATAAAGAATAAAAAACTTACAAAGCTTTGGTAACTCCTCTTTTTTTAATCCTCTAGATTTATCTATGGGATTTTCTTTTGTTTGAGAATCGGGTGCAGCATTATGAGAAAGCTACTAAGGCAAATTTTAGTAATTACCAAAGATGAGAACTTCATGCACATTATCGAAAACATAGAAGTGCTAGTTTCTAAAGCTCTATCTATTTTTATGGTAATGGTGATTTTGGTAGCGATCGGAGATTTAGGAATATTTATTTTTAAAGAGTTATTTACAGCGCCTTTTGCAAAGTTTAACACAACATTGTATAAAATTTTTGGGCTATTTTTGAATATTTTAATTGCTTTAGAAATCTTAGAGAATATCACAGCTTATTTACGAAAACACGTTTTTCAAGTTGAATTAGTTATTGTCACATCTTTAATTGCTGTTGCCAGAAAAATTATTATTCTTGACTTAGATAAAGTCTCAGGTATTGATATAATTGGTTTAGGAATTGCTATTCTCGCCCTCTCAATTAGTTATCTGATAATTCGTCTAAGTAATTACAAAAATTAATATTAAAAATAAAGACGTAATCAGATGTTTTCAGGCATAAATGTAGTTAAATATAGGTTAAAATAAAATTCTTGCCAAGATAATATAGTATACTTGATACTTAAAATTAGCCTAAACTGTATTTTGGACAAATGATTAATGTGCGATCACTAGATAAGTCTTGTTTTTAATTCATAATTTATGTAACTGAGATATAAAAATTATCGATGATTAAAAACCCTTAATTTTGAATGCTCGAATTTTGAATACTTACTTATGGCAGATTTCTTTGAATTTGAAGCGGACTTTGTTGATTCCCTGCGTTGCATCCCCATGCAGGTGCGTTGCAAATTAGATACTTGTGGCATCAAGCTAAAATTGTCTGATTGGAATCAAATGACTACAGCCGAGCGTCAAGCTTTAGTCGAATTACCTTGCACTACAGAAACGGAAATTCAGTCTTACCGCGAGCATATCCAACAATTAATTTTACAACGCACGGGTATACCAGCTACACAATTGCCCATCGAGCCTCATCCTGCATGGCTAGACTCTGCCACTGTGCCAACTAGCATCCAGGAAAAAGCTCAAGAAATAGGTGTAACCTTGAAACAACAACATTGGGCGGTTTTAACGCCCTTACAGCGTTTTGCCTTGATTAAACTCAGCCACCCAGGACATGAAAATAAAAACTTTCCCAAAGCGATCGCAGAATTTCATCTGCTTTAATTAGTCAATAGTCATTAACAGAACAAATCTGTAAGATGGATTACATTTTATTAACTTGCCGCCCTTAAATGATACATTACGGCACACTTAATACTGTACGTATTATATATTACTATATAGACTAATGCCTAACGTAGCTGACTTTAAATTAATATTTACTTTATAAACAACTATTAACTATTGACTAATAGGTGAGGGTAACAAAAATATGGCTGCAAAGAAACTTTTGATGCTTGTTGGGGACTATGTAGAAGACTATGAAGTAATGGTTCCTTTCCAGGCGTTGCAAATGGTGGGACACATTGTCCATGCAGTTTGCCCAGACAAAAAAGCTGGCGACAAGGTGCGGACAGCAGTTCACGACTTTGAAGGAGATCAGACTTACAGCGAAAAACCCGGTCACAATTTTACTTTAAATGCTACGTTTACAGAAGTAGAAGCCGCAACCTATGATGCGTTAGTCATTCCCGGAGGACGGGCACCAGAATATATCCGTCTGAATCAGCAGGTGCTAGAAATCACCCGTCACTTTGCCCAAAGGAATAAACCTATTGCTGCCATCTGCCACGGCTTGCAGTTATTGGCTGCTGCTGATGTACTGCAAGGTAAGAGATGTACTGGTTACCCTGCTTGTAGCCCAGATGTTAAGAGTGCTGGAGGGATTTATGTCGATATCCCTGTTGATCAGGCAATAGTTGATGGTAACTTGGTGACAGCACCAGCTTGGCCTGCTCACCCCCATTGGCTGGCAGAATTCCTCACAGTACTGGGAACTAAGATTGAACACCCAGAACTGACTACAGTTGTGTGAGGCAAGATACGAGAAATCTTTTGGTTTAATCTTCGGGGCAGTTTCTTTCACTACTCCCTACTCCCTGCCCCGAAGGGGCTTAGTCAATTATCACTGGTAAAAACAACAGACGGCAGAAAATCATATAGTTTTTTGATGAAACTATATGCAGTAAAAACTACTATTTTTTGATAAATTGGCGTGGGTTTAATTTGTAGCTAGGATGTCAAGAGTACACCACCAATACAATCTGATTTATCCGCCTAACAAGCCAGGTTCAGTCTGAACTCTTTGCAGATGGAATACTTATTTACATTAGGTGAAACAATTTGAAATTTTGCATCTGAAATTTTAAATTTCTTAGCAGTAAGTGAAGCTATAGTGGATTTAGCAATGCTGCTGTTAATGTGGCTAAGGTTAGTCCTGCTGCCAAATTATCTGAAGAATTAGTTTAGAAACGCACTCTAACTCGATGACAGGCAAAAACGCAAGACATAATGCATTTCTGCGGCTAGTGTCTGGTAATGGGGCAGCTTTTGGATCAGAATCTCGCTACTCACTGCCCCCCAGTAAAGAGATGGTAATTGGACGCGACCCTAGCTGCCAAGTTGTCTTGGATGCCATGATGTACCGAATGGTATCTCGTCGTCATGCGGTGATTCGTCCCCTTTCTCTATCTCCAGATAGCAAATTCAGCTGGGTGCTTTGTGATTTGAATAGTGCTAATGGCACTTATTTGAATGGACAACGCTTGTATGAATGTCAGGAATTGCACCCAGGCGATCGCATTTCTCTAGGTGCTGATGGCCCACAATACGTTTTTGAGTACGAGTTTACCTCACTCACCCCGGCCACGACAGTTAACCAAGTTACACCATTACCTTCGGCGACAAACTACCACAACCACACGCAATTAAAGCAGCCAGATTCTGTTAGCTTCACCCAGCTTTTTCCGATTATTTCCACTGGTAAAGATTTAACTCGTAAAGCTTACCTTGTACCGGGAATACTGACTGTAATCTTTGTAGTGTTAATGTTTGCTACAGTTGGTCAGCCCCGAGCTAATCAAGTGATCGTCGCAACTTACATCGCCTTCGCTGCCTACTATTTTGTTTACCAACTTTGCGGTAAACAGAAGCCTTGGTGGGTGCTAATGGCTGCAACATTGGGGACGATGCTGATTTTGCTCAGTCCGGTGTTGAATTTATTTATCTACGTGTTTCGCGGCATCTTGCCTGGAAACTTGCCCTCACCCCAAGAATCGATCACCTTCACAGAGTTGCTGGTGCGGATGTTTTTTGGCGCTGGCTTGATGGAGGAATTACTCAAGGCATTGCCTGTACTAGGGGCCTTTGCCATCGGTAGAATATTGTCTTCACCTTGGCGGGAACGCATCGGGGTCTGGGAACCTCTAGATGGTATTCTCCTGGGAACAGCTTCTGCTGTGGGCTTCACTCTCTTGGAAACTCTCGGACAATATGTGCCAGATATTACTCAAAATGTCACGCAACAGGTGGGTACAGGTGCTGCTGGTCAACTGGCGGGTTTACAACTGCTAATTCCGCGAATTTTAGGCTCTGTAGCCGGACACATGGCTTATAGTGGCTACCTGGGTTATTTCATCGGGTTGGCTGTTCTCAAACCCAGTAGAAGTTGGCAAATTCTCTCTATTGGTTATCTTAGTGCCGCTGCGCTCCATGCTTTGTGGAATGCTACAGGATCAATCAATGCCTTGCTGTTGGTAGTTGTTGGGGTGTTATCTTACGCCTTTTTGATGGCGGCAATTCTCAAGGCACGGGCACTGTCACCGACGCGATCGCAAAATTTTGCTACCCGATTTCTCGGTCCAAAATAAGAGATGGGGCAGAGGGAATAAACAGAAGTGATCGCGGCGGCTACCCTACGGGTTCTTTGTACCCTTTCCTTTCTCTTAAAGCTTGCTACGCGTAGCGTATCGTAGAGAAGAAGTACCGCTATAGACCTTTGCGGCTTGCCGCAGGCATCTAAACTTCAGTAGCAACAGGGGAGTAGGGAAAGAAGAAGAGATAAAAGAACTTTTGACTCTTAACTTTTGAATATTTATATCTTGGGATAGATGGTCTGATCTGAGAATTAGTTTATCGTATTGTTACTTTAGGCACATTTTTCTAAAAGACTAAGAATTAGTAAATGCTTAAAATTGCAGCACAAACATTATCAGCAGATAAATCTGCCTGCCCTCCCCCGGAAATTTATGTAGAAAAGAGAGATAGTTGACTCAAGTTATGGTTCAGACTGAGACTTGTTGAGTTGATTGAAAGCATAGGAAGCGATTGCTAAACTAACCTTTGCTTTCTCTACTTCTGATAAAGCTGTCCACTCGCTATTTTTAAGATTACTGAGCGTAGATGCTGCGTTCTGTGATTCGCTACTTCGCATAGCGTAAGCAAAAGGACGAGCCAAAACTAAAAGATCCTCTGTTCCCCAAGTTGGTAGTACTGTCTGAACGCACTCAACTAGATGCTCACCCATTAATTGGTGAGAAGCAAATATTTCAGCGGCTTTGGTGGCAATGGTGTTGAGCAATACTTGGGGGACATAGGCAAAAAAAGTAGTACGTAATGTTTCTTGAAGATTATGCACTACTGCCTCTTGGGGATTGAGATTATAGTTTGATCCAACGGAGATATTAGACCAAAGTGTGTCTAAATGACTGTAAAAATCTTGCGATCGCGTCGTTAGTTCTTCTTCGAGTAAATCTTGCATTCCGAACTGTTGTTCTAGTTCCTGAAAATAAGCTTCTGATTGCTCATCACCTGGATTCCAGGGATAGGTAGCATCGTCTGGTTGCAGTAAGGCTTCTAAAAACTCTAAATCTACTTGAGATGGCAAAGAGGAGAAAGTGTCTGAGCCGTTAATTTTGTCAGCCATTTTTTATTGCCTCATGATTCTTTGGTAGTATTGACAGCTACAATTCCTAAGAAGAGATTTCCGCAAAAATAGTTGATATTTTATCCAATAAAAACAGATTTTAAAAGCTGATGCTAAAAACTCAAATCCATTCGTGCAATAGCTCTGCTAGGAATCTTCAATAAGAAACTCCCAGGTTTCACCTCTAGCACTTCCAAACTTTAACTGCATTCCCGATTTTAAAGGGACTTCCTCTCGGAGGATTTGTTGCCAGCCTTTAGGGCCTAAAAACCAGGTTGTCCCGTAGGTGGAAAAATCTTGCAAGTAATAAGTTCGCACCAGTGTAGCATCAGTAAGAGTATTGCGGCAGAAGATTTCGGCGTGGCGTTTAGAAACAGATGGTTCAAGGATGACAATATCATTGTCGCTCGTGCGGCCGATGCGAGTGACCCCATAACGCAACAACCAGGTTTTACCATTTGGGGTGAGCGATCGCAAAGAAGCAGTCGGAAGCGAGGAACCGACATCAGGAATAGCTGTGTCTGGTAGTTCTGTAATACCTTCATCCAGGTTCTTAATAAGTTCGCCATTAAAATCTGGATGCAGGTAAAGAACAGGCAAAGTCCAAGCTGGTTGATTAAATTTATACACTGTTAACAACTCTTGCCTAGCCTGGGCTACGGCTTCATCAATTGGCATGTGCGATCGCAAAGCTTCGGTAAAGGCTTGAATAAAACTGTGGCTTTCGTGGTCAGCGATTTCATCGCGCATCCCCAAAACCGCAGGCACACCATTACGAATCAGTACTTCTGCTAAACTACTGGCAGGTACAGCTTGATGATTCATAGCAGCTGGTTGTGCGCCCCAACAGGCGTTGAAAACCGCTAGTTTCACACCTGTACGGGTCAATACTTGCGCCAATTCTATTCCATTGAGGGGCATATCTGGTTGCAAAAACAGTAACCCCCCGTCTGGATCTGGCAAACCATGTCCAGCGTAAAACAAAACATTGTATGCTCTGGTTTCTAATTCTTCAATTAACTCCTGTGGAGTTGGTTGTAAAAGTTGATTTACTATACAAGGTGCATATTTTTGGGAATTACCAGGCGTATTTGCAAGAGTTTGCTGTAAGATAGCAGCTTCTTGTTCCAGTTGCAGCTTTTCATCATGACCTAAAACCAGCAGGATACTTAAAGCCTGGTCAGTTCGCAAATACGGTAAGGCGTCAACTTCACTGCTGGTGCGACTAAATAGCAAATCTGGGGAGAGAGACATAGCCGATTGACCAGGCTCACGCTGCATAATTTCCCAAGGCAGAGCGATCAAATCTGGGTCGCGAATTTCCAGTCGAAAGCGCAAACGTGTATGCTGACCCATAGCAATACCGCGACTGCGTTCTAGACTACCGAGAATTTGTCCGTCGAATACCCAGCGCCATAAATTCATTCCCAAGTATTGCATCAGACGACTGCTATAAGGGCCAGTGGTTTGACCTGAAGAGCGTGAAATCCAATCTAGGGGGAGTGGGTTGGGCTTTTGAGATGTTGAGTTTGAGGAAATATCTAGGCGACTATGACCAGCAAACATCTGCTGCCATTCTTGCCAGACTTGGGTGAGTTCAACAGGCCACACACAGTCACGTAAAACATAGCCACTGGGATAGGGAGCTTTGACCACCCAAATGGCGAAGTTGTTAGTGCCAGTGTTTAAAAGACGGGCGAGCGCCAAATTCAGGGATGGCATGGATTCATTAAATTAAAAGCTAAAACAAATAATTTCAAATAACAATTCTTTAAGGTGAAAATTTTCTACTTTTTGAGCTTGTAAATTTTTTACTCTGGTTGTTACCTGTTATTATTCCAGGTTTTTACAAGTTTATCGAGTATTTGATTAAGTTGGACTGGTGTCAGGTGGTTGAATAACTGACGGTTGCGTGACAGTTCTACATGGATTGGGTGCGTCTGGTTGTAAAACAGACACGCCAAAACGGTTCAGTTGGGACAAGTCCAGCAATACTGTTTTCTCTGTTTGCGGTAAAGGTTTTGAATTTGGTGGAACTGAGGAAGTTACTACTGGGTTATTAGTATTAACTGGAGTTTGTGTGCTTTTATTAACACAGACTCGCATATACACCGAAAAATCACCAGAAGCAGGTTTGGGATTTGATCTTTTTTCAATAACTTCTAAAAAAGTCCCACGGGGAAGCGATTGATTATTTCCCAAAGAGATTTGATTGTTGGTTTTAATTACCCAACCAGGAGAAACGTTAGCAAGCGATCGCGGTATGGGTGTCGCTTCGATGCTAATGTTTGGAGTTGATATCGGATTGGAAAAAATTGGAAATGGTCCTGATTGCGATCGCAGTTGCTTCACGAAGAATCCTAAAGAACCTGCTGCTACCACAAATATTAACGCAACTATCCATTGTAGCGGGAAAATAGGAGTTTTGACCGACTCTTTGTCGGGAATGACTTGAGTTTTGTGATTTGAGCTACCTAAAAGTGTCGCATCTGTGGCTCTGGACGCGAAATCAACAGTTTTAGCAGAATAACTCTCTGCAATTACGGCTTTGATCGTGATTTCTGGTTCCCAGTATTGAACTTGATAGTGGACTAAAGCGACGGTGACATTATCGTGTCCATTCTTAACATTAGCGATTTCGACTAATCTATCTGCAACGTTTGCTATATTTGCTTCCCTAACTAGAATCGGCAAGATTTCTGTTTCCCAGTACTCCTCCACCCGATCAAAATCACTCAAACCATCGGATGTGAGCAGAAAAACAGCATCTTCATCGAGCATAAACCGTCCCGATGTGGGATGCAATGAAGTGCTGGGCCCCATGCCTAAAGCCTGGACGAGAGAACCAGCAGCACTCTGTTGCACAGCCTCGCGGTAAATGGCATAACCTAGCCGCACTTCGCGGGAGGCGACATCATCGTCGAGGGTAACTTGATAACAGCCGTGACGTGTAATCCAGTAGGCACGACTATCGCCAACGTGGGTAATGTACATTTCGTGTGCAACAGGCAATGCCATGACTAAAGTTGTGCCCATGCGTTGACGCCCTTGGCGATTTTCACCGTCATTGCGCTGACTAATTTTGTCATTGGCAATTGCCACTGCCTTTTCTAGGTCATTAAGCAGCAGTGAGGGGTCTATGTGGTCGTAGGGAACTTTTGTTAGTTGCTGTACCTGCTGCTGGATCGTTTCAATGGCTAAATTTGAGGCGACATTACCGCCCTCGTGTCCACCGATGCCATCACAGACAATTGCTAAGGCTGTTGGCTGGGGTGGTTTGCTCACTAGAGTTCCACTGGGGGGGCTACAGGCATCTTCGTTACGTTGGCGACTTGGTCCAGTGTCGGTTTTGGTGATAATTTTGATCGTGGGTGTTTGTGATCGCCCTAACCCAGCCAGTCCCCGATCTAAAACTCCGATCAATTGATCGGTTGAATTAATCTCTCCCTGAATTAAGCAAAGGCTAACGCGATCAACAAATTCAGCTATGGCTGGTTTGGCATCACTGACCAACTGCTGCCAAAATTCACCTAATTGGGGCAATTCTGGTGATGTTGCGGCGTCGAAACGCAAGTCCAACAAACGTACTAATGACCCTTCTACTCGTAATACATAGGAGTCAAGCAAGCTAGAGGCGACACCTTCACTCGCAAGAGGTTGCCACAGATGAGCTATTTGCCATAACCAATTGAGTTGGCGCATCGATGTAGCATCACGCCAAGCGGTGGTTAACTCGCTGCCCAAATGCACTTGTTGAATTGTGTGATCTACTAATAGTGGCGGTTTTTCTAAGAGTAATATTTCTCGATGGGAGGAACCCTCAGCTAGAAAAAGCACTCCATATACCTGCGGTACGTGTAAGCGGTAGGGAATGAGTCTCAGGTAAGCTTTTAGAGGCTGGAAATTATCTAACTCAGGCGTTAGCGCTAATAAACCAGGCTTCGTATCTAAAAGAACAAATTTATCAAGGACTAAATAGCGATCAGCTAATATTTGTCCAGGGCTACCCACACTCGGGCCATCTACCACAGCCCAGAGGTAATTTTTGGGTAGGGGCGTGGAACATCGCTGGCAAAACTTGTGGTTCAGGGGGTTGGCAGCCTGACAATTTTCATTTGGACAGTAGAGCGTTGCCGCATCATTTTCCATAGTTTTCGCACCGATCAGCGATTGGCAATTTCTTTAATAGCATTAGTAGGGATAATCTAGACCGCTCATCTTTCTTAAACTTGACATACCCAGACTTTAGATGATGATTTTAGCTGGCGGATATCAGCAGGTGCTAATACTTACTTATCCAAAGAATACGCTCTTAAGTCAACCCTACAGCCTCATCATAGCTTCTATTGCCCTGTGACTCTCCATCGCCAAAGCAACTAACTCCAACCCTGTTACCAAAGCATAACCCAAGCATAACTGCGCTATTTACTTTTGCTGAATTACCCCATCATCAAGAGGCAGGTAATGTTGATATTTATTTAGTTTATAAGTAAGATAGCAACAATTAACTTTAATTAAGAATTAAAATTACTAAAAATATTTTTGGCGACAGTACCTGACGAATGAAGTGGCTTTAAAAATCTCTTTAGCACTGTTTCGCTAATCTCGTTTCCAGGTTCTAAGAAGGAAATGCTCTTTGGGGAGATGGCAAAGCCTCACAGAGGGCATTCCCAGCCTCTGGCTGGGAACGAGGTACTTGGTACTAATGACAATAGCTGGAAGTTGACACAGAAGGGTTCAGCCAGAACGCTACTAACTCATTCGCTTATTGTTTGTCGTCAATTGCAACTTGGGGAACTCCCATGCTGTAGTTGGTAACACGGGCAGAGAGATTGTAACTGATTTCGCCAAGTTGCAGGAGCGATCGCAGATAATGCTCTAAGTCTGACCCTACACGGCGTAAGTTATAGTCTGTCAGGTCTGCGCCACTAGATGCTTCTACTAGTTCATCAAATTTTCGGTAAACCTTTTGCAGCGCATCTTCATTCCAGTTAAATTCGTTGTCTGGGTCAACATCTAACGTTAAAACCTGTTCACTGGGAACCAGGTCACCATCTTGGTCAATTTCCCCTGCAAAAATGCGGACATGCCGGGTTGTGGACTTGAGCAGCATCGGGTTATCCATAAAAAGGTGTAAGATTTGGGTGGATTACACTGAAATTATTGTAGACGTTATCTCTGAGCTTGAATGCTCTCAATTTACAAGCTTTGAACGTAGTTTCAAAAGGTATATTAAATGGGCATAAGTAAAAATATCAGTTGTACTGATTAACTTATTACTTCTGTTAGGAGTTGAAGACGGATCTGGTTGCTAGTACTGACAGTAGTCCAATTATTTTTCTGTAAAAATTACTGGGTAGAATGTTTTGATTTGGGGCATATAAACAAGTTTAAGCGGTGTGTTCATCTTACCTACTGCTAAGATTTTTGTACTCAATCAAGCCCAAAAGACGGTAGGGTAAGGCACTCGGCAGGAATAATTTGATCTGTGTACATTTTTTTCTGGAGAACAAAAGTTTTTTCCTTAATAACTATACTCAGAAATTTATTCTGAATTTGCTGCTGAAAAAAACGTACATCTAGTAATTTTACTGAATAACGCTACATCGACCTCTGGCTTTAATAAACTCAAAAAAATTAAGGGGTTTTACTTACGTATAAACACCAAAATTAAAGTAACAACTCAAACTGTTATTGACGTTAACATAAAGCTGATGTAAAAAGTTTTAAAAAGGTCGAACAACTTCTTACAGAAACTTTATTGTGTAGAATCTTAAAAACTGAATAATAGTTATGGCTTACCATAAGTACATCTGGCACAGTCACATCAAAATTTAGACAGTGAAAATCTAGCTTTAAAATAAAGCACAGGAGAGTGAAATGGAATACAAAGGTGATTGATGAAGAAAAATTCTTAATTCAAGCATTTTGGATTCAAAAAAGATATAAAGAATTTTGCTGGACATCTACCTCCTTACCCTCATGACCACCAAGTAAAGGAATCTCAATAGCTATGAACTCCAAAGCATTACCACGCCAGATAAATAATCTCGAAGTAGGTGTTTATGAGTGCGAAATACATCTCAAATTCCGGTTGATTGAGGAAAAGAGTCTATTGGGCGATCGCGAACAACTGTTACAGGTGCTACTTGATGCCTTGACCGAGGGTTCTGACGACTTTCTAGAGACGCTGCAAGCGTCCGTCAAAGCGCAGGAAGTGTCCGAGTTCAAAGCCTCACCTCAAATGCGACGCCAGCTAATGCGTTTGCGTAATGCTGCTGAGAATCCACAAAGTTAAAGGTGTAATTTGAATAGTGGCAAAACGTGAATTGGGCATCAAATCAAATGTTGCTCCCATACCCTCGTTGCAATAGAAACTAAGCAGTAAGTAAAATTCATAGAATACTGTGATTTCTACTTTGTGAAAGTTTTATTTAGCAACACAAAGTCCCAGGAACAGTTTCCTCAATGGAAAACTTTGTAGCAAAGGGTACTGGTAAAGGCTGAGAGCAAATTCAGCTGGGTGCATTTTACCGAGTTTTTATCAAAACATTCAGGAATAATAAAACCCTGTGTCTTTACAGATGGGGAATTGGACAACAGGCGCAAATCAAATGAAAACCTAAAAGACCAAAGTAAAAATAAATAACCTTTCTTTTAGCTTTTTGCTTTAGCTCAGTGCCTGATTTGCTGAAATACTTATAGTTTTATCTATTACTGGTAATAGGTCATGGTTTAGCAGCCAGTTACCTGTTACCAATTACCCAGGAGCAAGGAAAGCAGGGGGAGCAGGGGGAGCAGGGGAAGATGGAGAATAACCAATGCCCAATGCCCCATTTCTATTTAGCAAGACCGTGTTCTAGAGCAAAACGAACTAACTCTGTACGGCTATTGGTGCCAGTTTTACTAAACAAACGGCTGACATACTTTTCTACATTGCGGACACTGGTTTCCAAACGTCGGGCGATTTCTTTGTTCATCAACCCTTCAGCGACCAAGTTCAAAACACTTTGTTCTCTGGGAGTCAAATCAATTTTGAAAGGGGCTGGCGATTGAGAAATGGCATTTCTTTGAGTTAACAATGCCTTAATTTGGGCAATTTGATTGGCTAGTTCAGCAATATCAGGGGTTTCAACCTCATCTCCCGTACTTGAAGCCTTAGCGGCGCGGCGGGCTAGCAAATTTTCGACTATAGCCACTAACTCGTCTGGATCGAAGGGTTTGGGTAGATAGGCATCAACACCAGCATGATAGCCTTGGATGCGATCGCCTGTCATACCTTTAGCAGTTAAAAATACTACTGGGAGCGCTTGAAAGCGGGGATCTTCACGCAGTTGCTTGAGAAACTGATAGCCATCCACCTGAGGCATCATGACATCGGAAATCACTAAATCAGGTGTATTCAGCTGCATCCATTCCCAACCTTCAAGGGCGTTACTGGCGACTTGAACGTTGAAACCGCTCTCTTGCAAATAGTCCTTCACGGCTTCCCGTATCCCTGGTTCATCATCTACCAGTAACAATTGTGCTGACATTTAAAATTTCCTTGAGTTTATCTTTTTCCAATTTAGCGAAAGTTGACAGTCATTGATCAGGAGTTAAGAACGGAGCCGGAGACGCTCCGCCTCCGGTTAGGAGTTAGGAACAAAGCCAAAGACGCTCCTCCTCCGGTTAGGGGTTAGGAGTTAAGAGTTAGTAGAGATTTATCGCCAGGTAAAAGAGAAGGAAGTGCTACTGTCACCAAATCAGTTATTTGAGTAGAAAGCGATACCATGTTTTTCTTAGATTTACAAGGGGTTATCTCATAAATTAATCTCGGACTCAACTTCAACCACACCTAGCACCCTTAACGAAGCTTTCTGTGCATCGGTTATACCAATTCCCTAAAATAATGAAACAAATGTAAACCCTCAAAGCCTTGCTGCATCTAAGTTATTGAATTGCGTTAGCGCAGCGTAAAGCCTTCTCTTCTCTTTCAGAGACGCTAACGCCAACGAGAGGCTTGTCTGCGACACGCTCCGCGAATGCCAACGGTATAGCTTCTCTTCTCTTTCAGAGACGAAGACAGCGAACGAGAGGCTGCGCCCTAAGCGAAGCTATGCCGCAGGCTTTACGCTTAGAGCGAGTCCGCGTCCCTTGCGCGTCTCGTAGAGAGCGTCATTGCGAATTGCGAATTGTGAATTGGTATTAACCCTCTTACTCTGGCAATATTCATTCCTTTGTAAGGTCGTGAAGCTTGAAACGTTTTGTAGCATACGCCAGTTCTGACATTCCACAGTTTAATCGTTTCGTCGTGGCTTGCACTTGCAAGCATTTCACCATCAGGACTAAACAGTATGTCCTGACAAGATTTGGAGACATGTACCTGCTTCAACATCCTACAATCGCACCTGAGAGTCACTACTGCCGCCAAAAAATATATTCAAACGCATCTTGGTTATGTTCTGCAACCTTAACTGCAAGCACAGTTTTACCAATACCACCCATTGCTAGTAAAGTTATCAGACGAGCGCGATCGCCTACAATCCATTGGCTCAAGGTTTCTAATTCAGTGCTACGTCCATAGAAGCGGGAAAGATTGATCGCCTCTCCTCAATCGAGGTAAGGCGTGAAGGGCTGGAGGTTTGATGTTAGGGATGTGTTTGCGCTATTGTACTGGTGTGCGGTTCGCTTTAAGACTCTGTGCAGATTATTCTTGCTAACTTTTTCATCTAAAGCTTGAGAGAGCGATCGCCATAGTTGCGAACCAACGTCTTTGATGTGACTGGGGTCATATGTGACTTCTCGCGTCATTTCTGGGTAAGTTTTCCCTTCCCAGGCGTAGCGAAATACAATCTCTTGCACTCTCGTTAAGCGTCCTGATTCCAATAATTGCTCAACTAGAGCGTAGGCGTAGCCCGCCGCAGGCATCGCTTCTTCAACCGTCATTTATTTCCGCAGTAATACAGGTTAACTACAATATTCCCACTGTAAGCTTTATGTTTTCTTAAAGTTTACGTAAATCTACTAAGAAGATTCGACATTTCCACAGCTTTGGTTTTGCTCTCAAGTACTCAGCATAGAAAAAGCAGTAAAAACCAATAGTCAAATTTGAAGGTGCGGAATGTGGAATCTAAACAAAAGTTCGCTCTTAGAGAAGCTAGGAATTTAGCGGTGAGTTCAATCTCCCATACTCATTTCCTGCCCAGTCCCTTAGAAGTGCCTATTTAAAGCACCCTTACCACCGAGGATTTGCCATAATTAATGCCTCTGCTGCTGAACTATTTAATGGAACGGAGAAAAAATTTCCCTGGCCATATTCACAGTTCAACTTTCTTAGAAGTGCTAGTTGCTCTTTTGTCTCTACTCCTTCGCCTAGGACATCTACATCCAGCTTGTGTGCCAATGTAACAATTATCTCAATAATTTCTAAATTCTTACTATTAGTGCCCATCGGGCTGATGAAAGAACGGTCAATTTTCAACACACTAATCGGAAAGTGATAAAGACGACCTAATGAGGAATAGCCTGTACCAAAGTCATCAATTGATAACTCAATGCCCATCTTTTGAAGTTGTAAGAGTGCAGCAGTTCCCTGATCGCCATTCTCCACAATTGCGCTTTCAGTAATCTCTAACACTAGAGTGCCACCATCAAGACCAGTTGAGTGCAAAATTTGCCTAATCTGCTCAATCAAATCCGGGTGGGAAAATTGCTTGAGGGAGAGATTGACACTGATTTTCTCTAGGAAGTTGGAATGATGACATACCCGCCAAGCTTGCATCTGGCGACAGGCTTCATGCAACACCCAGTTGCCAATGGAGAAAATTAGTCCAGTTTCCTCTGCCAGAGGAATAAAATCTGCTGGATTAAGTAGACCACGCTCTGGATGCTGCCAGCGCAACAAAGCTTCAAAACCTAAAATAGAGCCACTAGTGAGCGAAACAATCGGTTGGTAATAAACCTGAAATTCTTGCCGTTCAATTGCTCGGCGCAAATCCGTCTCTAACTGCACTCTCGCCAAAGCATTAGCATACATATCTGAGTTGAATAGCTCATAATGCGCTCTGCCTAGCACCTTGGCTCGGTACATTGCTGTATCAGCATCCCTCAAAAGGTCTTCTGGGTTTTCATAGTCTACTATCGAAGTCAACGCGATGCCAATACTTGCCGTTATGAACACTTCTTGTCCGTCAAGCTCAAAGGGTAACGCCAGTTCCTGTTGAATCCGTTCAGCTACTGTGATGGCGTCTGATACATCTTGAATTCCCTCAAGCAAAATTGTAAATTCGTCTCCCCCAAGCCGTGCAGCTGTATCTATGGAGCGTATACATCGTTCTAGCCTACTTGCAGTAGCAAGCAGTAATTGGTCTCCACTTAAGTGTCCAAAACTGTCATTGATCAGCTTAAATCGGTCCAGGTCGATAAACATTACAGCTAATAGATAATTTGAATACCGTTTTGAATAATTAAGCGCACGTCTTAGGCGGTTCATAAATTCAGTACGGTTTGGCAGACCCGTCAGTGCATCGTGTAACGCAAGGTGCAGCAGTTGTGACTCGGCTCGTTTGCGCTCTGTAATTTCAGTCAGCAATTTCTGATTTGTTTTTACCAGTTCCTCTGTCCGTTCCGCCACCCGTATTTCTAACTGATCGTAAGCTCGGTGCAACATTTCTTCAGCTTGTTTGCGTTCACTGATATTGCACAGCAGCCAACGCCAGCCAAGTTCCTTCCCCTTAAGGTCGTATACCGCAGACCCTTTAAGACTAGCAGGAAAAGGCGTTCGTCTCCGTGGCTGTAGGTTAATTTCCCAGTTCAGTAGCTGCAAATTGTTCATTTGAAAATGAAAGGACTGGCGGTCTTTTTGAGCAATAAAGATAATGAATGGTTTACCTATTAGATACTTTTGGTTGACACCGAGCAAGATTGCTGCTGCATGGTTAGCCTCTTGGATTGTCCCTTCAATATCAGTTACCAAGTAACCATCTGGAGCGAACTCAAACAAATCTTGGTAACGCTGGCGCTCTTTCTCTACTGCCGCTCGTGTTATCTCTAACTCCTCGCAGGCTGTCAATAGTTCTTCCATTGTAATGTTGAGTTCCTCGAAAGCCTCTATGATGATCTCTTGTTGTGAGATTGGCTTAGTTGTATCGCATTCCAATAGTCCCTGTACCTGCGAGCGCAATTTGTCTATCTGTTGGCTAAATCCATCCACGTTCATGTTGCCCAACTCACAAAACTATGAAGCGTAGCTGTGAATAAAGAGAGCAGGAGAAGCAAACCCCATACCTTCCTCAATACTTCAGACCCGATTGAGCAGGCAAGGAGCGGGTTACTTGCAAGAGCGGACACCTTGTAAATAAATATGGCAAAACCTATTTTTTTAATTTACTACCTTATCTATCAATGATCAGGGGTAATCAAATTTGTGCACGCTCAAATTAACTCTTTGCGCTATTCAGTCCCATAAACTTATCACATTAACGACCAAGATGCTCCCATTACAGCAAGCCCTACCTAATAAAATTTTTACTTTATTAAATATAAGCTATAAAAGTCGAAACTTGAGCAGTAACAGCATATTTGCTTTACCTTTTTTTGAAAATACTTCTTAAGATACATTTACTTTTGTGAGTTAACGAAATATTAAGGGTTTCAGTTAATGCTTTTGGGGTGACAAGAGCCTTTGTTTTTTCTTACTTAGCTACTTGGTAGGATGGGATGTTATGGAATGTCATCCATAGAGGATTGTAGGTATCCCGGCAAATCCCTAGCACTTTAGTGCTTACTACAAACCTTCTTGCACTAGTACAGCGGGCGCGTAAATAGCGCAAAGTCGAGCCAGTCCATTGGTGGGGTTTCCCCACTTAAGGGAACTGGCGTTGAGCGGCGGTTCCCGCCGTTGGCGTAGCCCGCCGTAGGCATCAGTTAGCCTGACTTTTCCCGTTAAGTCTCTTTTGCAAGCTGCCAACCCTCACAGAGATCGTGTAATTTTAACCAACCTCGCCACAGTACTTGAATGCCAAT
>NZ_JBALGC010000152.1:0-74715 GCF_036916575.1 Nostoc sp. | reverse complement strand
GCTCATAGGTGTCAACTTAACGTGAAAGCTAGATTTGGCGAACTTTCCAGGTTTGACCCTCACCCCCAACCCCTCTCCCAATTTTGGGAGAGGGGGGCAAATTCTCTAGTTCTCCTTCTCCCAAGTTGGGAGAAGGGGTTAGGGGATGAGGGCAAAACGTCCTCTCAAAGCAGATTTTTTCTTAAGTTGACACCAATGAGCAATGCTGTGCCCCTACGACAGATGTGGTTCAAATACATGAAAACTGTTGTAATTAAATGCTGTACTTAGCAACCCAAAGTTAGGACTCCAACCTAAAACTTGAGTTTATTGAGGTTGGTGAAACCCGAGAACAAGCCCGAAAGCTGGTAGGAATCGTGTGACTGATACCAGAGATATCAAGCAGGAATTGGGACAGGAAACTACTACTTTAAATTGGGTATAACCCGTATGGGCTATAGCTTTAAGGTCACTATTTTAGATTTTACAATATAAGTAAGACTTAAAAATTACGCAATTATATGAAAATCCTCTCATCAGAACTAGTCCATTTGGGATTTGGCAAATATGTGCGTTCTGACCAAGTAACAGCAGTTATACCAATAGAAGAGGAGCGTGGCCCAGGGCGACGAACCTTTGTTCACATTCAAGGGCAAAGTGATCCAATTATCGCCTCTCGTGCTGAAGATACTATTGTGCGTGATTTAGTCCAGGAGCCACGCGAGGTTACCCAAGCCCGTCAGCAGCAGGAAATTCTTCAAGATTTATTGGTAAATTTAGGTAATGTTAATTCGACTGTGCGTCGAATTAGCCGTGATGAAAGCAGTTTGGATCTTGATTTGTTAGAGCGCCGAATTAAGCAAGTCCTTGAAAATTAATTGCAGAAATCAGCAAACTAAATAACGGAGAACGATATTGCTGAATACAATTACAGACCAGGTTTCAGTATCACAGACACAAACAAAATCACCACGGTTGTGGATACCTGAACGGGTACTGTTTACACCTGCTGCCCTAGATGAGGTTTGGGGGCAGCAGATTCTTGCACGTGTGCAGTCACTCAACTTACCGATAGAAGAATTATCACAAAACCGCCTGAAGGGACTGCGCGGTGAGTCTGAGCGGGATACTTACAACATTGCCAAGCGTACCTTAGCGGTGGTTACTGCACCACCTAGTTCTTTTAAACTGAGTCCCATCCCACCTTCTGCGGATTGGCAGTTTCACCTTGCTGAGGGTTGTCCGGCTCACTGTCAATACTGCTACCTAGCTGGTAGCTTGTCGGGGCCACCTGTCATCCGCGTTTTTGCAAACTTACCGCAGATATTAGACAACTTAGTTAACTACGAGCAACAGGGGAAAACCACGAGTTTTGAAGTTAGCTGTTACACAGACCCATTGGGTATTGAGCATTTAACTGGAAGTCTGGGTGAATGTATCCGTTACTTTGGCACTCGTACTAATGCACATCTACGTTGGGTATCGAAGTTTGATGCTGTGGATGGATTACTGGACTTACCACACAATGGGCATACCCGCTGTCGGATGAGTGTTAATGCAGCACCGATTTCTGGTAAGTTTGAAGGTGGCACAGCCTCCGTAGCATCCAGACTGAATGCATTGCGACGGTTGGCGCTACCATTAGAGCGTGGCGGTGGCGGTTATCCAGTCGGCTTAGTGATCGCGCCAATTATGCCGATAGACGATTGGCAGATGCACTATAGTTCTTTGTTTGACCAGATAAACGAGGCACTGGATTTTGACTGTGACCTTACTTTTGAATTAATCTCGCATCGGTTCACACCTGGGTCAAAAGAAGTGTTACAAACTTGGTATCCGCAATCAAAATTAGAGATGGATGAGGCAAAACGCAGTGTCAAGCGTAATAAGTTTGGTGGGACGAAGTACGTTTACGATAAGGACACAATGAAAGCGTTGCGTTGCTTTTTTGAGAGTGAGATTACTAGGCGCTTTACAAGTGCTGAAATTCTTTATTGGACTTAATACAGCATTTCATTAATTCGTAGCGAATTAAAGAAAGGCAATATTCTGCAATGCCAATGCGTCGGCTTGCATTGCCAATGCATCGGCTTGCAATGCCAATGCGTTGGCTTGCATTGTTAATGCATCCGGATGCAATGCCAATGCATTCTTTTAGAATATTAATGCGTTCTCCTGCATTAAAAACGCTACGTCTTTACACAAAACTGTACTTAGAAGACCACTTCGCTCAAATACAGTTTGAGCAAATTACAGCTATTTTTAGGTAAATAGACCACGCAGTAGGGAACATTGCTGTGCCTTGACGACAGATATGGTTCAAAAAAATGAAATCGGCTGTAATTATTGGACAAGAGAGCGATCACATAATATATCAATAATTTTTAAGCGCTTGCGGTAGTCCCAAGGCTCTATTCGGCGTCGCAAAACAGGATAATTTGGGCAGATTACAGGCGGCGTTATACATTAATAAGTGTATCTGCAATACCGGACTTGTTCTGGCTCAGTCTCAATAGCAAAGGTTTGGAGATGTTTACTTTATCAGAAACTTCTATCCTGGCGGCAATCCTACTGGTAGCTTTAGGCATTTTAGGTTGGGGCTTTTATCGCGCCAGACCTTTTGGTAAGCTGGGAATCTTAGCCTGGTTACAGTCGGTGGTGTTGATGACTCCCTGGCTGCTGTTTTTTGGATTGTTTGCCGCAGGGATTTACATCAACATAGCGGGTATATTGTTCTTAGTGGTGACTTCCGCTGGATTGTACATCTTCTTGGGCAGCCAGTTACGCGCAGCTGGGCAAGATGCCATCCTCAAGCAACGAGCAACGGAAAGACTCGCCGCTAATTCCTCACTTGAAGCAAATTCCCCACAACCAACAGTAGTAGAACTGAAAGCGGAAATCCCGCCGATACCAGAAGAGGACTTGAATGCAATTAAAGGCATTTTCGGTATCGATACGTTTTTCGCCACAGAAACGATCGCCTACCAAGATGGAGCTATTTTCAAAGGCAATCTGCGGGGAGAACCAGAAGAGGTTCACAAGCGTCTAACTACAAGTTTGCAGGAACGTCTTGGTGATCAATATCGCCTGTTTTTAGTAGAAAACACAGATGACAGACCTGTAGTGATTGTGCTGCCGAGCCGCAATGATCCCCGTCCGATGTTGTTATCGCAAAAAGCTTTTGCAGGTATTCTTTTGATAGCAACTATTGCCACAAATTTAGAAGCAGCAGGCTTATTGCTGAATTTTGATTTCTTTAGCAATCCAGGGCGATTTACAGAAGCTTTGCCCATAGGCGCTGGGATATTTACGATTTTAGTAGCTCACGAAATTGGTCATTGGTTACTTGCCCGACGTCACCAAATCCGCCTTAGCTGGCCCTTCTTTCTACCCGCAGTGCAAATTGGTTCCTTTGGTGCAATTACCCGCTTTGAATCTCTGTTGCCCAACCGCAAGGTATTATTTGATATCGCCTTGGCAGGGCCAGCCGCAGGTGGTATCGTCTCTTTGTTGATGCTGATTACTGGCTTGCTGCTTTCCCACCCAGGTAGTTTATTTCAATTACCAAATCAGTTTTTCCAAGGGTCGATTTTGGTGGGAAGTTTGGCGCGAGTTGTCCTGGGTTCGGCGTTGCAGTCATCTCTGGTAAGTGTTCATCCTCTAGTGGTGATTGGTTGGCTGGGGTTAGTAATTACCGCTTTGAACTTAATGCCCGCAGGACAACTAGATGGTGGGCGCATTGTCCAGGCGATTTATGGACGCAAAACCGCAGGACGGGCAACAGTAGCAACTTTAATTTTACTGGCGCTAGTGTCTCTGGGTAATACTATTGCCATGTACTGGGCGATCGTGATTTTCTTTTTGCAACGGGATCAAGAACGCCCTAGTTTGAATGAAATTACTGAACCTGATGATGCTAGAGCTGCTTTGGGGCTTTTGGCTCTATTTTTGATGATTACTACTCTTCTACCCCTAACTCCCGCCTTGGCTGGGCGTTTGGGAATAGGATAGTGTTCTGAGTCGAATGGCACTAAAATCAGATGAAAAGAGCTTAATAAGATAATTTTTTATTAAGACTTGAAACTTTTTATCTGAATTGAAGTGCCAGCATGACTATCACCATTTCATGGCAAGCCCATTGGGAACTATTTCAGGAGACTATCGAACGTTCTCAACACCCAGATCCTGGTGATGCAATGGATGTGGTTTATAAATACCCGCAATCTTTGGGACAGGGTTATTTGCGACAAATTGAGCTGCAAGAGGGGTTGGTGTTGAACATCCTCAATTTACAATTGAGCGATCGCCTTATCATCCAAGCCCCTGAACGTGAACATGGTTTTGAGTGGAACTTTAATTTTACCGGACAATCCCAGAATAAACTTGCTGCGATCACTGATGGACAATACATTTTTTATGGGAGTGGTTCAGCTCCTAAAGAGACAATAGATTGTGGTATACAGCCCGCTCTAGGTGTGGGTTTTGAAATGGAACCTGAACTATCGAATCAACTACTGCGCTCCTTTGTTGGCGACCCAGACGGGCAATTACCGCCAGAATTACAATCGTTGATTCGACAGTCTGATCAGGAGTATTGCTGTCGTTCTGGAACTGCTACACAAGCCATGCAGACTGTAGCAAGACAAATCTTGCAGTGTCCCTATAGGGGTATTGCTAAACGGATGTATCTAGAAGGCAAAGTTTTAGAGTTAATGGGAATCTTGGTTGCACAGGAAGTTGAAATTCAAAATGGCAACAGCAACCCTTTCCCCCTGAAACCAGATGTGGTAAATAGAATTCACCTTGCCAGAGAAATTTTATTGCAACAGTTGGATAATCCACCTTCGTTAATAGAATTAGCACGACAGGTAGGTTTAAATGACTATCTCTTAAAGTAGGGATTTCGTGCCTGTTTTGGCACAACAGCATTTAGCTACCTGCATCACTATCGCCTGGAACAAGCACATCACCTCTTAAAGACAAAAAACATGAAAGTATCAGAGGTCGCTAAAGCCGTTGGGTTTGTTAACCAAAGCTACTTTGCAGCAGCCTTTAGAAAAAAATTTAGTTTACCTCCCAAGGAATACCAAATCCAGCAGAAAAAATCCGTCTAGCGTTCAAAAAAAATCCGTTTAGCGGCAGTTACGCACACAGCTCAATTTTAAAAATCTATTTAATGTGGACTACTTTGAGGCTACCCGTGATAACCTGCGTGTTTTCCCTGGTCAGCCATTTACCGTGCAGGGCACGATTTCGTGGGAATTCTGAGAATTTGATTGCAATGAACCGCAACCACTTATTGCAAGTATTTGCACTTTTTCCTGCAACGTATTTGGAGTATTAAGTAGTGTATGTCGGATATGATCGCTTTCGCGCTGCCCTCAATTTTAGCAATCTATTCAACGTAGAGTATTTTGAAACGGCCTTTTGTCGAGACGCTCTTTTTCCAGACAAAGGTGTAGAGGTGATTTTACAGACCCCTGTTGGTACTCAACTACAAGTTACAAATCGCAGTACAGGTAATAATTTTATTGTAGATGTATCTGGTGGGCAATTACGTTTACCGTCGGGCGAGGCTTTCACATTTCGTTCACAGAAACCTCTTGCGAGAGTTACTGAAATCACAGTAACAAATGTTGATGCAAATACTGTACGGGTGACAGTGGTAGGTGAGAAGACTTTACCCGCAGTTGAGTTAACGTGAGTTCGACGGGAAAAAAAACGCCAAAAAGCTTGCTAGAGATGAAAGATGAGAAACTAGGCGGGTGTTGCGATCGCTAAGATTGATTGAGAATGACTAAAAAAGGCACAAAAAAACGCCGAGACTGAAAATATCTAAGAAAAATCAGCGTCTCGGCTGTCTTGGAAAGTTCTGATCGGAGGAAGCCTCCGCTCAGACTTTCCGCTATGTCTACCATTGTATCTGGCCTTGATATCACACAAATATTCTGTGATCTAGATGACTTGTGTAACCAGTGGGAGAACTTATGGCAGCAGATACCACAGCTACCATCAACAATAGGAGAGCGTCGAAGTAAGTCACGGATGTGCTTATCAGAAGTGATGACAATAGTCATAGCCTTTGATGGTAGCGGTTATCGAACCTTTAAGGAATTTTACACATTGCACGTACTACCAAGTTGGCGAAAGGCATTTCCCAACTTGGTGAGCTATACCAGATTTGTAGAATTGATGCCTTCTCTTCGAGACGCTACGCGAAGGTGCAAAATGGCTGTTATGTTGTTTTTTACATACACGTGATTGTGAAATTACTGGGATTAGCTTTATCGATTTCACGCCAATTAATGTTTGTCACAACTGTCGAACTCACGTTCACAAAGTGTTTAAAGGATTAGTGAAATGGGGCAAAAATTCTGTGGGCTGGCATTTTGGATTCAAACTTCATTTAATTATTAATGATTGTGGAGAATTACTCGCATTTTCACTAACCCCAGCAAACGTAGATGACCGAAAACCACTCCCAGATATGACTAAGGACTTAATTGGTAACGCCAGTTGCTTCAAGTCGGCAGAGCCGCCCAACGCACTGGCTCAACTGTTTGGTGACAGAGGATACATCTCTCAAAAATTATTTGAGGAGTTATATGAGCGAGGGTTACAGTTAGTCACAAAATCTAAGAAGAAAATGAAAAAGCGCAAAGTCTGAGCGGAGGTTTCCTCCGTTGGCGTAGCCCGCCGAAGGCATCAGAACTTTGTAAGAATCCTTTGGTAAAACTGATTGATCAGATTCTGTTACGCAAACGTGCTGTCATTGAATCGGTTAATGACCATTTGAAAAATATATGTCAAATCGAACACTCTCGTCATCGTAGTCCATTTAACTTTTTGGTTAATTTGATGGCTGGTTTAGCTGCTTATACCTATTTACCTCACAAACCATCTATTGACATTTACCCAAAAGACTTGCTTGCTCTACCTCCTGCTCTTTTTTCGCTCCGTCGAACTCACGTTTAACAATTGTCGGCTCCATCAGTTGGGAGTTTTAACTTGCTCGCTCTGTTGGTAATCGGTTGAACAAGTCCCAATACAGTTTTAATTTGTGGACAACAAACAAATGAAATTTAACTTTAGTTTTATGGAGATGCTACTGAAATAATATCGAGAAAAATGAACACTTTCTCTATAGCCTCATACAAAAGGATTTGTCACAAAACTTGCTTTTTATGAAAGTGCGATATCTACGAAAAGCTCGCCTACGCACAATCTAAACAAGCGTGCTATTCTCATGTATTCGCAAGCTGCACCCTAAAGGTAGCTGGGTTAATTAACAGTGAATTAGTAGAGGTAGCAGGGGGCAATGGGAAGGCAAATTGAGTAAGTTAGTGAAGCGATGTGTTCATTGACAAGTAGTTAGTTACTTACGCGCTTGGACGTAAAATTGCTACCCTTTGCGATCGCTGTGTATGCCTTTCAGACACGCTACGCGATCGCAATGACGCTATTTTATCACAATGCGTAAGTTCTAGTTGTTAGGAAAATTAACTGAACGGTTTCCAACCTGCTAGCAAATTGGGATAAGCTACGGGTGTGGGGAAAAGTTTCTGTAAACCAATCTGGCGTTCTTGTGGCTTTTCTTTGCTTATGTTCCAGAGGGTTTCATAGAAAAAGAAGGAGACTCCAGCAAAATTGCGATCGCGTACTTTTTGCACTTGTGTCTGAATCTGTTGCATCGCTACAGATTTGTTTTTCAACCCAGCCATAATGCCCACACTCACTGGAATATGGTTCTTCGCCGCTTTCACTTCTGGATACTCTAATTCACTAATAAAAACATTCAAGTCATCCCGATATACCTGCAAAACTAAGTCTTCAATAATTCCCAACCGTTCCCACTTCTGCCAGTCTGCTAAAAAAAAGTCATAAGAGAAACGCTGGGGATTAGGAGCAACAGAAACTAGGCAATCTTTTTTAGTAGCTTTAATGGTTTTGAATACCCGTTTCATAAACTCGGTAATTTTGTTAGCTCTCCAGCGCACCCATTCTGGATCTTTAAAGTCTTTGGAGGGAGATTTACCACGGTGTTCTTTTTTGTAAAGTGCCACTGTATAGGCATCGTACCCTAATTCTGATGGTAAGCCAAAATGGTCATCAAATTGAATCCCATCGATATTGTAGTTTCTGACAATTTCAACGATTAAATCTTGGATAAATTGTTGTACTTCTGGGCGAAAGGGATTTAGCCAAACGCGATTATGTGTCCCTTCTTTGACAATCCGAGTCCCGTTGCTGCGACTGGTGAGCCATTGGGAACGATTTTTAGCTAATAGGGAATCAGCTGGTGCCATGAAGCCAAATTCAAACCAGGGAATCACTGTTAACCCTTTTTGATGTCCCACATCAACAATTTCTTTGAGGATATCTCGTCCTTTTAGTCCGGGTGTAGGATCGAGCGATCGCCCGATAACTTTGGCTGCAACTTTGCTAGGATACAATGTATATCCCCAATTCCAAACCGCCGGATATATAGTGTTAAAATTGAGTTGCTCAAGACGTTGCAAAGATCCCTTAAGGCGATCGCGCTCGAATAACACATCACTATCAATATTTGTTAGCCACACCCCCCTTAACTCAGATGCTGGTGTTCGCGGCAGATTAATTTGAGCGTTCAAGGGGAACGATAGCATCACCGTAGCTACCACACTCAAGATAACTATAAAGGCAAACAAAAAAGACTTTCTGCTTTGGCGAATATTCCACCAAGAATAAAACTTAATACACCACTTTACAAACCTTTTCATCATTTGGCTACAGACATGATCGAATTATGAACAATCAGCATGAATAGCGATCATTTCGATTGTAAGCCCTAAAACAATCACTATTTAATCTGATCACTGAGGTTTACTATTTGGCGCTAGCTGCGAGCTGATTCCAAGCTTTGACTATTGTCTGTAAACTTTTTGGCAGGTTATTTAGAGAAATATCGTTGTACTGAACTGTACCCTGTTGGCTGGTGAGAGTGTACGTGATATAATCAGCAGCACCACTAGGCGCTGGATAACTCAGATTCCGGAACTTACTAAATTTAGAACGTTCTAAAAAGCTTTGAAATTGTTGCACCTGTTGCACAGAAACGCGGCGAACACTACGCTCAGAATCATTGGCATCACCAATCCGCACCCGAATCAATCGCCCATCTTTGAGTAAAACAGTCTCATAAGTTCTGCCAGCAAAACCACCACTGGAAATTTGCCGAAATACTACATATTGAGCTAATGGTGGTGGTAACTCGCTGACTGGAATTCGCACAGGGGTCAGTGGACTTGAGCTAGCCTTTTGATTCAGCCTGATTGCAGAACCTGTTTGATTGGTATGATAAACCAAGGTTTGTTCACCTCGACTAACAACCACCCGCCAACCTGATACCAAAGCTTGGGTACACAATTCATCAGCATTAGGTAATTCTAAACAGCCATCTCTCCAAGTTTGCTGTTGAGCCTGAATGATGGTTAGCTGAGAAATTGGCTGTTGCAAACGTTTAGAGGCGGCTTGCAAAACAGCATTTTTTACTGATTCGGGTAATTTATCTGAAGAAGTGTTTGCCGAAGCTAAACGTAGCGATCGCCCGTTACTATTAGTATGATAAATCCAGTTTTGTTTGTCATTGGACACCACAAGCCGCCAACCAGGAACTAACGCTTGGGTACAGAGTTGATCAGGTTGAGGCAGTTCCAAACAACCATTACGCCAAGTCTGTTGATTATAGTCAATAATTTGCAGTTCTCTGGTTAAAATTCCCTGTTTGCGGGTTAAATCTCGCAGTACCGCCTTAGTTACTGGACGTGGCAAGCGGTTTGGTTTAACATTGTCTTTAACAACTTCATGCTTGTTTCTATTAAAAAGTTTGCAGAAGCAGCTGTGGCCCCTTTGATAAGTGTTGAACCGCTACCAACAGATAAAATTCCAGTCAAAATCAAAGCAGTAAAAGTTCGTGCTTGATTGGTATTAAAGTAGTTCTTTAGCATGATTTTCATAGTAAAATAGAACTAAGAGATAGTCTCCACCTAATAATAGATAATAAAGTATATAATTCCAGAACTTCGCCACTTGGAATTAATTTAGTATCTGTGTTCGGAAACAGACATAAAGACAAGACGCTAATCTACTGATTGTTTGTTCCTTATACAAATTCTGGATGAAGATGCACTCAATCAAAACGCCCTATAGTCCTACAGGAATCAAGTAAGAACTCAGAAGCTCAGGCTTCATTAAGTAGGTGGGTTTAATTAAATATAAAAACGCTTACTAAGGCTTATTCTCAATAAACAGGGCTTGAGTTTCCTGTTTTCATCTTTTCTAAGTAGCGATCGCTCCAAATCTAGGTAGCTTATATTACCAATTTTTAGCACCTGACAAAATCGCATTGCTCCCTACCATCTTCTAATTTCAGTAGATCGAAAAGATTTCTAGAAGCCTTACCAACCGCTCATTTTAGCCAGTGTATAGAATTCGCTAGAATCCTTTTATAATCTGCTGTTCGAGTAATTATGTTGTCAATTAACTCTGCTGCAATCACAAATGAACGCTTGTGTTAGTCCCAAACCATCGGCTAAAACCCTTATTCTTCCGTCAACTTACAAAAGTTTTCGATCTACTGAATTTGGAAAATACCTTGCGAACAAACCTTGCAACGCTTTTTGCCTCACCTTGGTAAGCCAAGGTTCAACAAGAGTAATTTTAGAAAAGAATGCAACAAAAATGTAGCTTAGGTTTTGCTCGGATCAACCTAACGGATGCAAGGTTTTGAAAGTAATCTTAGGCAATATTAGGCGCTGATCGCTTGTTGTTCCGATTTAACTAACTGATTATTAGGTAGATCAAATCTAATAGTACTGGCTGCCCAGTCTTTTAAATCGGGTGCTAGCCAGACTAGCTTGCACAGAATTTCATCATTGACCCACAACACCAAGGGGAACCGAAACTGTTTGCGAAATTCATTTCGCATGATATTGGTACTGATGATTAGTTGGTTAATTGCCACCACAGATTCTAAGCCCCGTACCATCAAAGCTTCGGGTTGAGTAGCACCAATTTCAGTTGTAATAGCTGTGTAGAGTTTGTCAGCCCCAGGTGAGAGCACGATTTCGTGGATATCTGCTGATAAAAATTCTGTTAACAAATTCAGCACTTGCTGCTGCCTTTGAATAGAGTTGCAACACACTAATAATAGTGAAAACTCTCCACCAGAAAGCCTCATCGCCCTTGCCAGTCTCTTAGTGAGCGTTATGGTGTTAACTGTACTGTTTTCAGAATTACTTAAGCTGATCATTAAAAAATCCTATTTCTAATTTTAAAATGTCTGAGCAATATTCAGTTATTCTACGGTATTAATTTTTGCTCCAGAGTGTTATTTTGGTAAATTTGCTCACCTTTTGTCTGTAAACTAAGCATTAGATGACGAACAAGGATATGGTGTATTATCTCATATTTACAATTAAGGCATAATGTAAAGCTAATATCAACACAATGCAAGTAAAAGGGGCAGAGGAAGGGTTAACAATTGAATTAGCACGGTATTTTCAGAGATTTTTGCATTTGCCAGTGATTAAGTAATCAGTTATTGAATTAATGTTAAAAAAGTAATCAGTAAAAATTTCATAACAAACATTGGCAAGGGGGAGAAAACTTAACTGGCTCCTGCTTCACTCTAGCCTACCTTAAGCTGCCTACAAATCATTTTCATCAGCCCATGCGAAAATCTCCCTCCATAAAAATTAACTCATCCGTTTGATAGAACTTTAGATCGAAGATATCGCGTCGTTAGTCAGAGGACACGGAATTTTTAGCTTTCTAAGATCAGTTCAGAACATTTGAAATATAACAAGTCATGCATTAACACAAATCTGGAGGGGAAATGCAACAGGATAAATTTATTGGACAGGTGCAAAATCGCGCCCCTCTGAGTTCGCGTAGTGATGCAGAACTTGCAACCCGTGCTACTCTAAAGACGCTGGCAGGACGCCTCGCTGGATGTGAACTTTTGAATAGTGCTACCCAAGTGCCAAGAGGCATTGCAGAATATCTGCGACATGAATATACAGGATCTGGAGAACGCTTCTCTCTAAATGAATTTTTTGGGCGAGTCAGCCGAAGAGAAAGTGTAGAGGTTCCAGATGCTGTTCATTATCCACATGTTGTCATGGAGGTATTGAGTGAAGGGATTAGCAGTGGCGAGATCAATAATATTTGCTCTCAACTCCCATTGGAATTCGATCCGTTGTTTGAAGTGAGCAGCCGAGGACGAATACGTGTAAATACTTAATTTTTTTGAAAATTATCATCAGGAGTATCACACCATGCTATTTAAAGACCGGAGGTTTGCGGGTCAAGTTTTGGCTAAGGAGTTAGCCGTTTATGCTAACCGCCCAAATGTTCTAGTATTAGGGCTACCAAGGGGTGGTGTACCCGTTGCCTTTGAGGTTGCAAAAGCGTTAAATGCTCCCTTGGATATTTTGGTGGTACGTAAATTGGGTGTGCCTAATCAAGAAGAACTAGCTATGGGAGCGATCGCTTCTGGTGGTGTGCGAATAGTCAATAAATATATTATCAGTCTGGTGAAGATATCCGATGAAGTAATTGCTAGGGTTGCGATGCAAGAAGAACGGGAGTTAAAGCGGCGGGAACAGCTTTATCGAGGGAATCGCCCCTTAAAAAATTTACAGGGACGTACGGTGATCTTGGTAGATGATGGTTTAGCCACAGGTGCAACTATGTCGGCTGCTGTTGTGGCTGTGCGAAAACAGCAACCGACTCAGATTGTGATTGCTGTGCCTGTGGCTGCACCTGAAACTTGCCAAGAGTTAGAAACTAAGGTAGATAAAATCGCTTGCGTCTCGACACCCAGCCCTTTCTACAGCGTTGGTCTTTGGTACGAAGACTTTCCCCAAACTACAGATGAAGAAGTCCGTGACTTACTCGCAAAAGCGGCAAGGAACGGTCAACCAATATCTCTCGGCATGTAGATAAACTTTGATGTTTGGGAATGGCAAGATTAAATTTCTGAAATGGTATTTTTGGATTTAAAACAAAAAATGAAAGTTCTACCAGAGATTACCTCATTCTGTGTGAATTCTTCTTCAAGTTTTCTGCTGAGATAAATGCATCAAATTTGCCAGCTTGTAAACTACCCGTGCCCCGACATTACCATCCCACTCAGCATCACCGACTTCGCAGATATCAAAGCCAATAATTTTTCTCCCACTATTGACCAATTCCCGGAACAGACAAAAAGTTTGCTCTAATTCCAACCCACCTGGAACAGGAGTACCTGTACTCGAACAGAGTTTTGGATCTAGACCATCTGCATCAAAGCTAATGTAAACATACTCAGGTAAATGACTGATAATTTCTTGGCATAAATCAATCCAAGTTGTTCCAGAGTAAAGCTTTTGCTTAATAGCAGGGTCGTAATAAGCAATAATGCGACTATCAGATTGGTCAATCATTTGCACTTCATCATGACTAATATCACGCAAAGCCACTTGCACTAGCTTGGAAATTTGCGGTATTTTCATCGCATTAAACATAATAGACGCATGGGAAAACTCGAATCCCTCATAAGCATTACGTAAATCTGCGTGGGCATCAATGTGCAAAATGCCATAATTTGCGTAGTTAGCCGCTAATGCTTGGAAATAACCTAAAGGTGAACTGTGATCTCCACCAATGACTGCAACTTGCTTACCATTATTAATTGCTTCTTGACAATTTTCAAACAGCCATTGATTAACCTGTTGACAAGCCTGATTAATTTCTGTCAGCACAGGAGTTAAATCTGGTGTATCTGAGAGTTGTTTACCTTGGGCTAATCGCTCGATAATTTGTGCTGCCAAGGCGCGGTAGTATGTGTTCTTCTCTAAAATATCTTGGGGAATTTCCACCATAAAAATTCCCTGTTTCCAACCATTAGGGTTATCGAAATCGAACAAATCCAGTTGAGTCGAAGCATCAAGAATTCGCTGTGGCCCATTAGCAGTGCCTGCACCATAGGAAACAGTGACTTCCCACGGCACACCAAAGACAATTAAGTTTGCAGACTCATAATCGCACGGCAAACCTAAGAGATTGCCATTTATTTCACCTACGCCGCTAGGATTGTAGTCTTTTAATTGATTACTCATCGCCTATGTTCTGGATTTACGTGGATAGACAGCACGCCGCCTAGTGGACATCTGCATTTTAACCCTTTCCCCGTTGGAGAGGGACGGTTTTACGTAGTAAAATCAGGGAGAGGTCTTTTCAATTCAGCTAATTAGGCGGACACTATATGAGCCGTCGAATTCATGTTAAGTCAGGAGTCATGAGTTAGGACTGCCTCCTGCTCTACGTATCTACAACAGCCCCTCTATCAATTGATCGAAATTGCGGCAATACAACTGTTGAGCGTATTCTTGCCACTCTTTGTCTGACGAGTAGGGCGATCGCTTTAATGTTGCCTGTTGGACATATGCCATCAATGGGCGACGAAGACATTCATATTTCTCGAAGGCTTTGGCTATAGCTTGCGGATCATCCCAGTTATTCTCCTTGGCAATTTTAGTGATGAGTGTTGTAACTACTAGTGCATCTTCAAATCCTTGATTAGCTCCTTGAGCCATGAAGGGAGGCATTCCATGTGCGGCATCGCCAACTAATACGATTCGCCCTACACTCCAGGCTGGTGGAATTTTGGTAGGATCGGGTTCAGTATCGAGGTTGGTAGGGTTAGAAACTTGTAGAGAATCCGAAATGGTAGCATGGTGAACATAATATGGACGCTGCTGCATCTTGGCAGGAGGAGATATACGTACTAATTCCTTAAGTGCATCAGGAAAGCCTGCCTTCTCGAACTCCTGGAGAGCTAAGTCAATTAAAGAACTTTCAGACTTTCCTTGCAACGAGTCTAAAGGTAAAGCAAGATGTATTATGTACCCTAGTTCACCAGTTGGTCTACGAAATAAAATTATCCTAATGTTATTTATACAAACAGAATTTCTAGATATTTCATCATTAGTGATTGTTATAATTGTTGAGTCTTGAAAGAAATCTTCTTCTAGTTTCGTCCACAGTTCCTTTGCTACCTCAGCTTCCCTACAAAATATAGCTGCAAACCCAGAGTATTCAGGTCGGGCAAAATCATGGTATTGAGTATCTGTGTAAAGTAGCCTACGAATTGTAGAATTAATCCCGTCTGCTGCAACAATTAGTTTAGCTCTAATCGATTTTGTTACTAATTCTTGGGGGGCAACATCTGAGTTTTGGGGCTGCGTGTCATTATATTTCTGCGCCTCTGTCCAATACGCATAAGGGTTGGCTTTTATTCCTGTGTCACCTACACAATCTATGCGGACACAACCGTTTTCCGGCTCATTCACAACATTAATACAACGGTGATTAGCTTTAACTCGGTCTTGGGGAAGTAGCTGTCTGAGGGTTGTCTGCAAATCGTACCAAGAAATTGATACTCGACCCTCACCATAATTTTTAAACCAGTCATCAAAACTAAGCGAGATTGACCGAATTATCTGCCCCTGTAAATCTTTGTAAACCCATTGAGGTGAAGTCTTTGTCGGTTGTTGGTCTTGAGTAGGTTCAATAATTTTCTGACCATTAAACTGCTTGGGATTCAAGAAATCAAGTCCAGTTTTTTTGACTTCTTCGTAGGCGTTAGGATCTAAATATTTTAAAGCTTTTAATCCATTGGGGAGAAGATCCAATCCTTGTCCAACTTCACGAAAGGCGCGAGTTTGATCGACGACAAGGACATTTTCAATCCCACGTTTACGTAAGCCAATAGCAGTTGCTAACCCAATTGGACCAGCGCCAACCACTACAACATCGTAGATTTGCTGAGGAGTAGAAGAGGAGACAACAGAGCCAGCCAAGGTATCAGCTTTGGTTGATGTGTCTGTATGTGTATGAGGACTTGATTTAGTTTCTGGCATATTTATATACAGGAATCTGGGATAGAAGCTGGGCAATGTAAAAAGCTACAGCTATCAAGTTACATAGCGGTACACAACAATATTAAAATCAAATACAAAAAGTTAGATATTTTGCGGCGATCAAACTTTTATCTAAAACATCAACTATGGTTATACCAATTCTGTATGAAGATGCGTCAAATTATATGAGGAAGGAACCGTAAAGGGCGCATAGATACGTACAGCGCGTAGCGCATGAAAACCGCAAAGCGTTTCCAAGGGTCGTGACTTCCCAAGGCACACCAAAGACAATCAAGTTTGCAGACTCGTAATCGCAGAGCAAACCTAAGAGGTTGCCATTTATTTCACCTACGACGCTAGGATTGTAGTCTTGTAGTTGATTACTCATCGATTATCTTCTGGATTGATACCATTTCTTTGTGAGGCTGCGCCTAATTTTCTTTCTTTCTTTGTGTCCTTTGCGGCCTTCGCGGTTCGTTTCTTATATAGTTTTGGCGCATCTTCATACAGAATTGGTATGACGTGGATAGACAGCACAGTGGACATCTGTATTGTAATAGAGCTAATGCTTAAAGGGGACATAAGGATATCCCTATTTGCGTCTTGGCGTTTCCACATCTTTTTTAGTTCCCTTTTAATCTCTCGGTAAAATTTGTCTCAATTGTTGTGGTAGTAAGCCTTCAAAGAAACGCTCAATAGCTTGGCTGTTGCGTTGATACAAAATACCCAAATAGATCACAAATATTCCCAGAATAGTCAGCACAATCGGAAATAGTACAGCATTCTTAAAAACTGTATAGGCAAGGTATCCGAAATATCCAAATACACCTATTGCCCCAAAAACAATAAAAACTTTTCGTCTCAACAACACCGACAGCACCATTAAGCCTAAATTAATCAAACAATATATAAATTTTTGGAATTCGTTACTGTCTCCCATGAAAGAAAGACTAAACCAGAAAGAGATTAATCCAAACAGATACAGCCAAAAAGCAAAATCTCCATCCCGCCTGCGAGTGCGAATATCGACTAGGTACGCAACGATTAAACACGCGATACCAAACCACATAGAAACTAATAGTCGTTGCTCCCAATTAAAATCAGTTTTACCAAATAGCAGTGGTGTTAAATCCATCGATATGAAGTACAGCGAAAAAGCAATGGGAGCAGTCAAAAACGGAAACCGCACAAACTTGAGTGCAACTAAAGCTGTAATGATAGTTCCCACTTCCATGAAAAACCAGCTGCCTTTGATCCAATGATAGTAATCACGATACGTTCCCGGGTCGGCTTGAATCCAAAATCCTGTCCATCTTTGCAGTCCATAAATCGCTAGGGGAGTCATGCAAACTGCGATTGTAAATAACAATCCTCCAGGAACTTTCAGATTTTGGTCGAACCACAGCCTTCTACCCATGATGACGAAGCAAAAGGCATAAATGCTGGCTAAAAGAAAAATTCCGCCACCGCCAAACGACTCCCAAGCCAGTACCATAAACCAAGTCATGGCAGAGATCACAATCAACGCGCCAAAGTAAAAAGCTACATTGGCAAAATTAAATTGAGGCCGATCGCTGTTACGCTCAGACAGTGCATCCCAAAGTGCATTCACTTGTTCCGGGGAGATTAAACCTTGGGAAGCAGCCCATTGCAAATCTTCTTTATAAACTTTCATATTTAAGATTTGGTTCGATTTTCTTATATCCAATGACGCCAGTGGTTGACAAAAGTCACCACTTTTCTTTTATGGTATCGGGTCAAAGCGATCGCAAACCAAATATAAGCAAACAAAGCACAAAACGTCAGCAATGTCAAAAGCGGGCGTGAATGCAGCCCGCTAACCTTGATCAAATTGAAAAGCTGCTAGTTGACATCATCATGGGCAAAGCGATTAAAGAGGAAATCTAGGGCATAATTACGCAGTTGGTAATATTGTGGATCTTCCATAATCCGGGCGCGATCGCGTGGACGAGAAAAGGGAATTTCCATGACTTCGCCAATTTTTGCATGAGGGCCGTTAGTCATCATTACTAATTTATCTGCTAAAAATAATGCCTCATCGATGTCGTGGGTAATCATTAGCACTGTGCAGCGATTCTCGTTCCAAATTTTGAGCAATTCTTCCTGTAATTCTTCTTTGGTGATTGCATCCAAAGCCCCAAAAGGTTCATCTAAAATTAAGACTTTGGGACGAATCGCCAAAGCACGCGCAATAGAAACCCTTTGTCTCATCCCGCCTGACATTTGCATTGGTTTCTTTTCCATCGCATCAGCTAGTCCCACCATTGCCAAATGATCGCGGACGATCGCTCTTTTCTGGGCTTGTGGTTTGTTGGGATAAACGGCGTTAACAGCTAAGTAGATATTTTCAAAAGCTGTTCGCCAAGGTAGCAAGGCATAGTTTTGGAAGACAACCATCCTGTCTGGGCCTGGTTTGGTAATGGGTTCTCCTTCCAACAACACTTGCCCGGAAGTAGGAAAGTTGAAACCGGATACCATATTTAGTAGCGTCGATTTGCCGCAGCCAGAGTGACCGATGACGCAAATAAACTCGCCTTGTTCGACGTTAAGGTTAACGCCATCGAGTACGGTGAAGGGGCCTTTCTTTGTGGGATAGACTTTGCTAACGTCTTTAATTTCTAGGAAAGGTCTGTGGCTAGTGGTTGCAGTGGCTAATGATTTTCCTAGTGTGTTTGTAGCTTTTGAGTTGCGGTTTTGCACGGTATTTGGTATTTGGTATTTGGGTATTAAGGCTTGGGGCTGGGAATTAGGGATTGGGGACTACTCGCCGCTAGCTAGAGGTTTGTTAATGAAATTCAAAGGCTCATTAATGGAGTTCAAAGACTCATTAATGGAGTTCAGAGGTTCATTAATGGAGTTCAAAGACTCATTAATGAGGTTCAGAGGTTCATTAATGGAGTTCAAAGACTCATTAATGAGGTTCAGAGGTTTATTAATGGAGTTCAAAGACTCATTAATGAGGTTCAGAGGTTTATTAATGGAGTTCAAAGACTCATTAATGAGGTTCAGAGGTTTATTAATGGAGTTCAAAGACTCATTAATGAGGTTCAGAGGTTCATTAATGGAGTTCAGCAGTTCGCGCATGATGTCTTACTTCTTCCACTCCCTCTTTCTTTCACGATTTTTTTATGAAGCGAGTCTTCTTCTAGGTGCATCAAGAACAACTTCCGCGACTGAAAAATCACGCTTAATCTGCAAACTGTTGAGATACGCTATTGGATCGTCGGCGTTAAAGGGAGTACCATCGAACAGTTTGATGGGTTGGCGAATGTAGCTAATATCTAAACCTAATTCTCGTGCAGCAGTGCTGAAGACACGAACTTGGCATACCCTTTCCACAACTTCTACCCAATTTCTAGGAAACGGAGTGTCACCCCAACGCGCCAATTGACTCATGATCCAAATTTGTTCGGTGCGGCTGGGGCGGTTAATGGCAGACTCAGAATAAAACTGGTGATGGGCATACTGCCGCAGAGGATGGTCTAAGCTACAGCTATTATTATTTGGATCTTCGAGTTGGATGTATTCTAAATCAGTGCTGACATACTCTCGCCCTGCTAAAATTTGGCGAATGTCTTGGGAATTATCGGGATTTGCACAATACTGGCAAGCTTCTAACAAAGCTTTGGTTAAGGCAATATGGGTATTTGGATAAATTTCTGCCCAATCTTCTCGTACACCGAGAACTTTACCGGGGTGTCCTAGCCAAACTTCTAAGTCGGTGGCAATGGTAAAGCCAACACCTTCAACAGCGGCGCGGTAATTCCACGGTTCGCCGACACAGTAACCATCAATACTTCCAGCTTGCAAGTCGGCTACCATCTGCGCTGGGGGAATGGTCTTCATATCAACGTCAAAGTCGGGATCAATTCCACCAGCGGCTAGCCAGTAACGCAGTAGCAAGTTGTGCATGGATGCGGGATGCACTAGCCCCATTGTGTGTCTTTGTTCGCGGGTGAGAATCAGGTGATTTCTGAAGTCTGATAAGGTTTGTACACGTTGGTCGTAAAAACGTTTTGCTAAGGTAATGGCATTACCATTGCGAGTCATGGTAAGGGCGGTGACAACAGGCAGGGGTTGGTTATTATGTCCTCCCAGTGTTAACCACATCGGCATTCCTGAAGGCATTTGAGCCGCATCTAAGTAACCGCCAGTCATGCCATCAACGATGCCGCGCCAGCTACTTTCCCGCACGAGGTTGACTTCATCTAAACCATGCTTGGTAAAGAAATTTTTCTCTTTAGCAACAGCCAATGGGGCGCAAGCAGTCAGCGGCAAAAAGCCAATTTCTAGATTAACTTTTTCCAATCCATGACGAGCGATATCCGCAGTTTTCCGCGCCCGAATTTTCTTGATGCGTTTCTGCTGATTGAGGAAGTAAATCATTTCACTCCGCAAGCTGTAATAGCTAGGATGTTCTACAACTTCCATCCGTTTGCGGGGTCTAGGAATATCCACTTCCAAAATCTCCGCAATTTTGGATTCGGGGCCATTGGTTAGCATGACAATTCGGTCAGACAACAGCACCGCTTCATCAATATCATGAGTAACCATCACAGCAGTGACTTGATTTTCTTCGCAGATTTGCATGAGTTGTTCTTGCAAATTACCGCGTGTGAGTGCATCCAATGCACCGAAGGGTTCATCTAATAGTAGCAACTTGGGGCGAATTGCTAAAGCGCGGGCGATCGCAACTCGTTGCTTTTGTCCCCCAGATAACATTCCCGGCTGCTTATCAGCATGGGGACGCAAACCCACCATATCTATATGTTTTTCAACAATGGCTAGGCGTTCAGCAGCGGGTACGCCCTTCATTACCGAGTCTACAGCGAGGGCAATATTTTCTCTAACTGTCCGCCAAGGTAGTAGCGAATAATTTTGGAACACTACCATCCTGTCTGGGCCTGGTTTGATGATTCTTTGTCCTTCTAAAGTCACAAGACCTTCAGTGGGCAAATCCAAACCTGCAATCATATTTAATAGCGTAGATTTGCCGCAACCGGAGTGACCAATTAAAGAAATGAATTCTCCTTTTTTAATTTGGAGGTCGATTCCTTTAAGGGCAATATATTTGCCACCACCAGTTAATTCAAAAACTTTTTCAATTTGATCAACAGCTACAAACATACTCGATTTATCCTTTGTCCTTTGTCTTTCGTCATTAGTTATTGGTACGTGGTCATTAGTTTCTTACAAATGAATAAAGACCAGCGACTAAATAATTACTAATTCGTAATACTTGCCTGCGAGCAAGCTACGTAATTCCTAATTCAAGGTATCAGCCCCTGACTTTAGTTATGGAAATAAATAAATTTATTCCTCAATTATGTTCCCAGCTTCAGTCGTGGGGTAAGAATTACGAATTACGAATTATGCTGACTAATGACTATTTCTGTTCTGCTGGTAAAATCTTGTTTTGCAACCAACCCATGAGTTTATCTAGAAGTAAACCAACAACGCCGATATAAATTAGAGCCAATATCACTTCGCTAACGTTGTTATTTTGATAGGCATTCCAGATAAAAAAGCCAATTCCGACGATACCGGACATAACAATTTCGGCGGCAATAATCGCTAACCAAGCTAAACCGATCGCAATTCTCAAGCCGGTGAAAATGTAAGGTAAAGCGGCAGGAATCAGAATATTAATAAAATATTCTTTGCGGCTAAGTTGCAGGACTTTAGCAACGTTGTTGTAATCTTGGGGAATTTGGGTAACGCCGACGGCAGTATTAAGTAAGATTGGCCAAATTGCGGTAATGAATATTACGAATAAAGCGGCTGGTTCGTTTTGTCGCAAGGCTGCTAAAGAAATGGGAACCCAAGCCAAAGGTGGTACAGTCCGCAGTAGTTGAAAGATGGGGTCTAAAGCTTTGGACATGGTTTTATTCACCCCAATTAAAATGCCTAAGCCAATACCAACAATCGCTGCTAGGGTATAACTGATAGCAACTCGTTGTAAACTGGCCCAAATTTGCCAAAACAGACCTTTATCTATGCCACCTCTGTCATAAAAGGGCCAGAAAATTAGTACCCAGGTATCTTGAATAACCTGTATTGGGCCTGGTAATGTCGCCCCGGGAGTGAAAGCGAACAGTTGCCAGAGAATTAGGAAGATGATGATCGCGATCGTTGGCGGTACAATGTCAGGAAATTGCTTTTGCAGACGAGATATAAAGCTGTTATTAAATCTAGGGGTTACAGGGCGTTTTTGGGCTATTGTCATGATGCTTTATTCTCTTGATTATTTGTCATTAGTCATTTGGCTTGTACAGACGCGATTAGCTTGTACAGACGCGATTAATCGCGTCTAAACTTTTTTGATTTTGAGACTTTTCAAATATTCTTCTGGCTTTTCGGGGTTAAATTTGATGCCATCAAAAAATTCTTCTACACCGCGAGATGTATTTGTAGGAATATCGGCAGCGGTAATACCAGCTTCTTGAGCAGCTGCTTTCCAAATATCTTCACGGTTGACTTTATTGATTAGTTCTTTAGCTTTTGCAGCATTATTCGTGATGTAATCTTGTGGTAAAAATCCCCAACGGACGTTCTCGACTATAAACCATAAATCATGACTTTTATAGGGATAAGAAACACTACCTTTCTCATCTTTCCAGTAATAAGCTGCCATTGATTTATCATCAATTTTGCGCCCATCTCCCATGTCATATTTGCCTTGATATGGAGTTGCAAGAATTTCCGCTGAGGAAAGATTAAAATAATTTCGTCCAGCCAGAATTTGCGCTGCTTCTTTGCGGTTATCAAAATTATCTAACCACTGCTGTGCTTCCATGATGCCTTTGAGTATCGCTTTCGTTGCCTTGGGATTTTTATCAACCCAGTCGGCTCTCATGGCAAAGTATTCTTCAGGATGATTCTTCCAAATCTCTGCGGTTAATGCTGCTAAGTAGCCAATTTTCTCTTCAACAAGACGATATGGCCAGGGGTCGCCTGTACTGAAGGCATCCATTGTTCCTGTTTTCATGTTGGCGACAGTTTGAGCCGCAGGTACTGTAAGCAGCTTGACATCTGCATCAGGATCTATACCGCCAGCGGCTAACCAGTAGCGAATCCATAAATCTTGGTTGACATGGGGGAAGGTAAATGCAGCGGTGAAAGGTGTTGAGGATTTGAGTTGCGTTAACAGAGATTTAGCACTAGCAAGCTGCAAACTGATACCTTTACCTTGGTGCTTATTGGCGATCGCAATTCCGTTACCATGTGTAATTAACTGACACAGCACATACATCGGAATTTTTTGATTGCCTTTAGTAATTAAACCTTCTGTAATTAAATGCGGCATTGGCATTTGCCATTGACCGCCATCAATACCACCCCCCGCAGAACTAATTTCTACATTGTCCCGTGCTGAACCCCAAGAAGCTTGCTTAGAAAGATCAACATCAGTCATACCATACTTAGCAAAAAAGCCTTTTTCTTGAGCAATAATTAAAGGAGCAGCTTCTACAATCGGGATATATCCCAGCTTGACTTTCGTAGTTTCTGGTTTTTGTTCAGGGCTAATATTAGCAACTGTCTGAGCAGTTGGGACAACTTGAGAGTTCTTACCAGTAAGGTTGTCAGGAGGATTTCCTAAACAGCCTTTCAGGAACATAGCACCCGCAGATACTCCGGCAGTTAAGATAAACTTACGGCGGGAAATTTGATTAAAAAATTTTGTCATCAAGTCTCCTTCAAAATGAATTTTATTGTTTATAGCTATGACAAATTAGGCAAAGATAAACAAATTTATCTTGCATTATCAATAGATATATCAAGCTATGATAGTCGTGCCAATTCAACCTTTTTTTGAATAAAAGGCAATATCAACTATCTTTAATAAACCTAATGACTTATATTAATTGACTGAAGTCTACCGAGGAGGTAACTTTCCCTTGTTCAAATTAGTTTACTTGCTTTTAAAACAAAATGGTTAACTCCAAAAGGGAAATTATTAAATAAATATTAGATTGCAGGTATAAGTAAAAGTTTATGTATCGCAGCCAACTATCTAAGTAAGTACTATTGAATAGCAATAAATCTATAATTCATATAATCTTTTATTTATGATTACATCTCTAAGCAAGAAACAATAACACTAAAAGTAAAATACGAAGTTTCGACTTTGACTTCTATAAATATTGCTAATGATTTAGGTGTAGCCCTTTCAAGGTGACTCGAAAAATCTCTTTTTTTCTCTCTGCGCCCTCCGCGTCTCTGTGGTTTATATGACAATACGCTTGGGTTAAGAATTTCTTCCTTCTCTTTGCGTCCTCTGCGTCCTTGGCGGTTCGTTAAAAAAATTGACTTGAAGAAAGAGTTTTAGCCTTAACCCAAGCGTATTGGTTTATATGAATTCATAATTATTTGGTCAAAGGCGGGCTATTGAGTAACGCCCTTTTTTAGTAAATACAGCGGTTTTCAATTCAAAACCACTGTATCGTTGGCAATTAGACGGACAAGCTCCAAGAATCAATCAACTTTTAAACTGTCGCTTTTACTAATGAAACTCTGAGCTATCGGTTAAAACTCCATCCAAGTCGAAGATAATCTCACTAATTTCCGAGCGTGTATCTGCCAAGGTGGGAACTTGGACTTCTGTTTCAGCTTGTAAGTCGAAGTCATACCACTCGTTACGCCATTGCAGGCGAAACTTCAAGCGTGTCCAGTTAGGTGGTAGATTGGGACAGGCAACGGGGCCAAATTGAGTCATCCGAATCCCGCCAAACCCGAAAACTACCGCTTGCCATACTCCTCCAGCACTGGCGGCGTGAATTCCTTCGGCGGCGTTCAGCCTGACATCCTCCAAGTCTACCAAGGCCGATCGCATAAAGTGCATATAGGCTTCGGTTGGTTGATTCATGTCGCAAGCTAAGATGGCGTGAATGGCTGGGCCTAGTGAAGAACCATAGCTGTGGTCGGTGCGCTGATTGTAATAGTCCCAGTTGGTTACAAGGGTATTATAATCATAGCGATCACGCATTAAGTACAGAAGCATCAATACATCCGGCTGTTTGAGAATCTGCTTTTGGTTTGTGGCTTCAATTCCCAACAAACCTTGTAGAGATTTACTGCGCGGTTCGTAATCAGCGAAGTTAATGTCTTCTAATTGGAAAAAGCCCTCAAATTGCTCAATTAAACCTGTTTGGGCATCTTCATTCACAAATAGACGCTCTTGAATTTCCACCCATCGGTGCAGACGCTCTGTGGTTAGGTTGAGTTTTTGCCCCAGTTGTGCTGAAGTTTCAGGGTAAGCTTGTTTGAGCCAGTCCCACAGCGCCAAAGCTGACTGCAAATGCCACTGTACCATGAGATTGGTGAAGGCATTATTATCGACGCGATCGTGATTTTCATCAGGGCCAATCACATCTAAAATGTCGTAGCTGTGGCGCTCTTGGTTCCACTGCACCCGACTTTCCCAGAAAACAGCCGTATCGAGGATGATTTCCGCGCCATAATCCCGCATCCAGTCATCATCGTTGGTAGTCTGCCAATAGTGTAAAACTGCATAGGCGACATCTGCGGTGATATGCACTTCAATGTCACCGCACCAGATACGGATTAATTCACCGTTGGGATCTGGTATCCAGCGCGGAGTCACTTCATCGCCAGTAGTAGCACTTTCCCAAGCAAACATCGCCCCTTGATAACCTGCCTCTTGAGCTTTGCGTCTAGCTCCTGGTAAGGTGTTGTAGCGGTATGTGAGCAAGTTACGCGCTAGGGCTGGTTGAGTTAAGGTGAGGAAGGGAAGGATGAAAATTTCCGTATCCCAAAAAATGTGTCCGCTATAGGCAAAACCGGAGAGAGTTTTCGGAGGGATGCTGACTCGGTTATCGTGACGCGGTGTGACAGCTAGTAATTGGAAAAGATTGTAACGGACGCTTAACTGAGCCAAGCGATCGCCTTCTATAATAATGTCACTGTCTTGCCATACTTGATCCCATGCAGCAATGTGAGCTGCCAATAGGGTAGTATATCTGGGTTCATCAGTGAGTCTTTCTAAAGCAGCTGCGATCGGGATTTCTGTCTCTCGTGAAGTAAATAGGGTGACAATCTTTTCGACAGTTGCCGTTTTTCCTGGATATAACTCAAAGGTGGTTGTCAAAGTGGGAGAACTAGAAGCATTTTCGATGCCCACGGGTGTAGTTTCATCACCATCTACCACTAACTTAGCTGCCATCCCAAGTTGAATACCTGAGTGGAGGGTTTGACTATTTAGCCAGATAATCTGATCTATGCCACCTTGGTTTAGGGTTTGCCAATGTTTGACGCCTTTGGTATCTGGTTCGCTGTCAAATCCTGCTTCGACAGTAATTTCACCCTGAAAGTCTACAGATGTAATTTGAGTGCGAATCGCCAAAACATGTTGATCTGCTAAACTGGTGAAACGCTCGAAGTGAAAATCTAGGGTATGACCACTAGGACTACGCCACCGTACATCACGGCTAACTAAGCCTAAGCGCAGGTCGAGCCGACGTTCATACTTGAGAATCTTACCACTGTCCATGCGAAAGCATTCGCCTGCTACTTTCACTATCAATGGCAGCCAGTTAGGACAGTTTACAAGTTCAGTATGAGTAATTATCGCATCATCATAAACACCGTGGATGAGTGTAGCTGGAAAATCCTGGGAATACCCTTCTTCAAACGTACCCCGCACTCCTAATAACCCATTACCAAGAGTGAAGACGGTTTCTTTGTGATGTAACTGCGTCGGATCAAACTCCGTTTCAATAACGTTCCAGTCAGTAGTGTAAATCAGTTGTTGATTTTGTTGAGAATTGTGAGTGGATACGTTGAGCATGAGTAATAAAACCTATGTCTTGGCGCTAGTTGTGGACAGGATACAGTACAATTACGAGCAATCTTTAAGTAATTAACTCCTTTTCTCTAATGCCTAGACTTGAATACAGCCTAAACATCAAAAAAGACGTTATTAATAACAGTAACGTTTTAAATTTCATCTGTCTACAGGTAGATTTATTTAATAACGCCAGTTATAAATGATAATTCTCAACTAAATACGAATTGAGCCAGTTTTTTATAAATTCCTTTCATGTTTATCAGTCTCACAATGTAATTAATCGCGCTGATAAACATTTGGCGATCGCTAAAAAAGTGTACATGGGTGTTTGGTATAGATTTTAACTCTAATTGAGACGAAAACAGCTTGAGTGTGCAGCACTCAAGCTAAGAAGTGGAACTTGAACGTAGCAGAAAGCATCTCGGTCAATCCGCTGCACTGACTTTCGCTGGTTCTCGCACTGATCGCCTGCCTATATCTAACGAGAGACTCAGTTCGGTCACATCTGCGGGATACGCCGGATACGCGATCTGCCGAAGGCAGCAGCGAAGCGATCGCCCCCAACCGTCCGCTTAAAAAGGCTTGTAGTATGATGTAGGCTACAAGTTCTACTTTTATCTGTACGAACATTAAGCCAGTGATTCGGTGTTGATTTTGGAAGTAAATAGGCAAGGCTGGCAAGGAACCCCTTTTAAAACGGTGAAATCCACGCTCCAAGAGCCATTCATCCCGGTAATACATTACGGCTTGTGGTAATGTCAGTTGAGTGCTTGGCGCATTAGTAACATACAATCGCCATCCTGCCAAGGTTTCTGCTTCCTTAATCGCAGTATCAATCGGATGTATATGAAGTTGAAGAGAAATACTCGTTACGGACTCAGTTGGAGAGTTTTTTGATGGTCGTCCCCGTCCAACATGGCGATTTTCCACAAGTGTTTCTTGTGTAATAATGGTTGAAAATAAATCGCTGACACGATAGCGCTTCTTGATGTTTTCTACTTTATGGGTGAGTTGCTCTCGATCCTGTCCTGGTTTAGCTGATAATTTATTAAGAGCCGTTTGAGCAGTATTAATGCGTTGCTGTTGACTGCGTATTGCAGATGCTGCAAGGCTAGGGGAATAAACTACCAAGTAGCGTTCATGCCAACATACCCACTTGTTGGTTTCTTCCTTGAACCAAAACTTGCCTAACTCCACTTCAAAACCCTTTCCTACAGCAGGTTCTTCTTCATCAAGTCGCGGTAAACGAATCTCCTGGGTATCTGCTGGTGGGTCAAGAACCCATTGCTTATTTCCCCGCTCACTGATACAGAAGAGCGAATTCCTTTACGCTTTTAAGCATCAAAATCCTCTCTCAACAAACAGTACCTCAAGGCCTCTGTCCCAGAAGCATCATCGGTGAAAAGTTTCTCAAACCGAAGTCCGACTTTCTCCATTACCCGGATTGATGCAATGTTGCAGGTCAGCGCGGTAGCTACAACACGTTTAACTCTCAACTCGGTGAAACCTTTCAGGATGAGCGCTCGTGCTCCTTCTGTCGCATATCCCTTGCCCCAAGCAGACCGTTTCAGGAAATAACCAATAGCTGTCTCAGTTGCCTTGTTTGGGGCTGACCGGAAATAAAACCAGCCAATAAACTCGTTTGTCACTTTTTCAATGGCAGCCCAGTAACCAAATCCATGTCCTTCCTGATAGTAAGATAGGATGAAAGGTAGCCAGCGATTACGGGTATCATCAAGTGTTGGTACATCGCTCGACTTAGCTATCTCCAATCTAATCGCGTACACAGATTCAGCGTCAGCAATAGTAAGCCGTCGTAGAATCAATCGCTCGGTTTCTAATAAGATGTCCACAGGCTGTATCCATAAAGCTTTCCAGTCTTAGCATACAAAATTTCCGTTTTGGCACACTCATCCCGTTTATGGCACTTAAGCGTAATAAAATATCCTACCGTCGCCCAGCCTGGAAGGCTGGGTACCTACACGCTTTACCGTCTTGTAGACCTGATAACGAATACGGTGGAATATTTTATTTTTTAGATCTTCCTATGAGGAATAACCTCTAAGTGAATTCAATTTTCTTCCATGTATGACACGGAAACACCTTCTTTGCCTTTCTTCCGTGTATTATATGAATGAGTTCCCAAAGCTTTTTCCAAGTATTACACGGGAAGGGCTTTAAGAGGTTCACAATGACGTTGTTTCCTTGGACAGTAAGCCATTAATTCCTCTCACCCCGACAAAATAAGCGAACCTACAGCATAATCTCCTGGCACGCCGAAGATGTGACCAAGGCCCAATTCCTTGAGACGATCCAACAAATACGAGTTTACTGTGTACTCTGTAGACATGTTGATGTTCCTTTTTTTCTTTCAAAGTTATGTGATCGACGTGACCCTTAATGCACCATCAAATTTTTTAGCGTTTCAACGCCAACGGCACAAATCGGGGGTTGGTCAACTCCTTCTGGTGCGTCCGCTACGCATAGCTTGCTTCTCCGTACTCCTACGGAGAAGTCAAAAGTCAAAAGTTAAAGGAAACGATCTCACCACTTTCAGAGCAGGGCTGATTCATTTTCTATAACAAAACACTCAAGCTTTCGAGTCCATGTACTCTGATGTTGGGAATTGGTTTAAGAGGTTCAGTAGAGTCAACGCGGAGGTTAGGAAATTCCTCCAATAAAGCTTTAAGCCCAATTTTGGCCTCTAGTCGAGTTAAAGGTGCGCCCAAACAGAAATGAATGCCATTACCAAAGGCAAAATGTTTATTTGGTTCTCGATCAATGATGAAGCGATCGGCATTTTCAAAGTGAAGTTCATCTCGATTGGCAGAAGCTAGCCACGGGTGCACAAGTTGCCCTTGAGGAATTGTCTGGTCTCCAATTTGGGTTTCTACTTGCGTGAATCGATTCAAAAAAGTAATCGGGGAATAATAACGCAGTACTTCCTCAATTGCACTCGGTAATAGAGACAAGTCATTGCGTAAGCGTTGGTTTTCATCGGGATGCTCATGCAGACACCAAATGGTATTGGTAATTAAGTTAGTTGTCGTCTCATTCCCTGCTGTCAACAGTAGGATGCAAAAATCCACAACTTCCTGTCCAGTCAACTTTTCTCCCTCTTCATAAGCCGCTATTAAATCGCTGATTAGGTCTTGGCCTGGTTGGGATTGCCGCTTTTTCAGTAATTGGCGGAAATAGTCAGCCATATTTTTTATCGCTGTTGGATCGGTAGCTAATACCCCGTCTGACCAGCGCTTGAAGTCTTCCCGGTCTTCAAGGGGTACACCAAGAATTTCTCCAATCACGATGATCGGCAAAGGTGAGGAGAAAGCTTGGATTAAATCAACCTGTTTGTGTTGCTTCATTTGATCCAGCAACTCGTGAGTCAGTTCGGTAATCCGAGATTCCATAGCCTCGACTCGACGCGGCGTAAACACCTTTTGTACGAGGGTGCGTAGTGACTGATGTTTCGGCGGATCGGTCTGGGGCAAACTCTGAGTAAAATCTTCTCGACCGAGAGGTTGCGGCGATTTAGATGAAAAGGTTTTCCATTCGCTTACTACTCGTTCCACATCGTCATAGCGAAACACCATCCAAGCTTGCTGCTCTGTATCATACAAAACAGGCGCTTCTTGACGCATTTTAGCAAGCCTTGGATAAGGATTAAGCAGGAATTGTGAATCGGTTGGTTGGAACTGTAAATCGCTAGTCATGACAAATCTCCTTAAAAAATTGCAAGTTGAACTGAGTCAGATGCTGGCAATATCTGACGTATCATCTACGAGAGAGAAATTTGTTGTGGAATTACGGAGTCAGCGCTAGAGCGATGTCTGCGATCAGACGTTCGCGTAGCGTCTCCGACAGGAGAAGCGTCTACCCACTGAATCCAGATTTCATCAATACAGGTATGACAAAAATCTCTAGACGCAAACACCAAATTAGGAAAGCGTCCAAATCAAGCCTTTTTGAAACTGTCTTCATGACGTTAGCGTAGCAAGGCGTAGCCCCTGCACGAATTACTGTTGTGCTAGTTTCAGCAGAGTTTCAATTACCTGCTTGTGCAAAGATTCCTGCGGAACTCCTAAACCAAAGAGGTAAGCGAAGGTTAGACCATTGATCGCTAGACGAATCACAGTCGCGATCGCAGGATCGAGTTCACTTGCTTCAATTTGCCGTTGCCAATCAGCAAATTTTTCTTGCCAGGGCTTAAGTAATTCTGGATTTTCAGCAACCGCTGCTAGTAAAGCGGATTGCATTGCACCAGAGTCAGTATTATGATTTTCATATGATCGGATATAGGCTCTAAGCCAATGTCCTGGCGTATCCGGTGCATCATCTTGCTCTAATTCATGCTTGAGTGATGCTGTCTTTTGATCGATTAGCTGTTGCAACATCCCAGCAATCAAGGCTTCTTTGTTGGGAAAGTGGTAAAGTAATCCACCTTTACTGATACCTGCTTCGCGGGCAACTGCCTCCAGCGTCAATGCTTTTGAACCATGAGCTACCATCACTCGCGCCGCTGCTTCTAGCAATGCATTACGGGTGGCAGACGTAGATTTTGTTGTTTTGCTAGTAGTCATAGAGCTTGAATGATGAAATTAGATAATTTGTCCGGCGAACACAGTTTAGCTGGCAACGAGATTGTTAATATCTTCTCTCATTGCTTCGTCTATGGGGCAGCAAGGCTAAGATGAGATTTATTGGGTAAACTTGCTCTCTTTGAAAATTGGTGGGATGTAATCATACAGTCTAAAGTTTCATCCAACAAATCCGTAGCATGTCGAACCTGCGGATTTTGAGACAATACAAAATACCCGTTGCAGTCGCGGCGGACTGAAATCCGTAGCATGTCGAACCTGCGGATTTTGAGACAGCAGCGAATTGCTATTGGAACCCAAAGCAGTTTGATGAAAAAAGGGATTTGCAATCGTAAACATAACATTCTCAATCCAAGATTGATATAGATTGGATTCAAGTATCTACTATTGGTGTACCGTCTGGACGGCTTACGAATTAATAATACCGTCCAGACAGTAAAGTGTCAACTAGGTAGTTTGAGATTTTGGTTGACATCCTCCCCAGACTTTTAGACTGAGGATTCCTATGTTTGACTCTTTTTGTTTACGAGACAAGGCTTTTTGCGCGATCGCTTAAAGTATCTGGGATAAGAGATTTTTTCCCCGTCACTTGTAGCTGGAGTTTAGACTAGTACCGCAGGATGCCCAAAGGGCTGTAGGGAGAAGAAAGTGGCGTCTGAAGCCGCACAAGCGTCTACAGACTTTCCGCAAAATCCAAAATCCAAAATGGTATAACGTTTTGTTCTTTTGCCAGAAGTGCTATATTGGCACTTGACTCGACCGAGTACAAACTATGCATAAGCCCACAGGACAGCGAAGTCGAGGTGTTGTACTCAGTATTACAGGACAGTCAAGGGGAGCAGGGGAAGTGGGCAGATGAACAAAAATTTTGGGCAAAGTGGTGTTTTTTCGCTGTTTAAAGGCGTACCCCTAAGTCGTATCCTGGCAGCATTGTTTTTGGTGCAAATCTGGCTAGCTGTGGGATTGACTGCATACTTATCAATCCGCAATGGACAAAAAGCAGTCAATCAGGTAGCTAGCGAATTGCGTCGTGAAGTCGCCAATCGAGTCGAGCAGAATTTACAGACTTATCTTTCAACCCCGCGTCAGGTACTACGCAGTAACCAAAATCTCATTGATATGGGATTGCTGAAGATAGAGAATCTTGCAACCTGGGAGTCATATTTAATAGAGCAGTTAAAGATTTTTCCAGATGCAATCGCCTTAACAGCAAGCAATGAACAGCAAGAATACCTAGCGGTGGAGAAACTCAACGATCGCCAATTTTTGTTAAGATTTGCCGGAAAGTCAACTGGGTACGACCTCTACACCTACAGAATTGACTCTCAAGGTCAACGCACCCAGCTACCAGAGGTAATCAAAAACTATGATCCGCGATCGCGTCCTAATTATCAAGCAGCAGTTAGCGCCAGAAAATTCAGCTTTAGTCAGATTTATACACCCCTCACGGAACCAACACTCCTGATTAGTGCATCTCAACCCATCTATAACTCCCAAGGTCAGTTACTCGGAGTCAACAGCACTTTAACTCACATATCACAAATTGGCGATTTGCTGCAAAACATCAAAGTTGGCAAGTCTGGGCAAATTTTTATTATCGAGCGATCGGGGCTATTAGTAGCAAGTTCCACAACCGAAGAACCATTCCGCTTACAAAATGGTAAACCGATTAGGTTGGCAGCTTCCCAGAGCGGGAATTCCTTGACTCAAGTAACCGCTAAATATTTAGCAACTAAATTCAGTAACTTTGACCAAATTCAAAGTTTACAGCAACTAGATTTCTCCTTTAACGGCAAACGACAATTTTTAGAAGTTAGACCCTTACAGGGCGAACCAAATGTTAATTGGTTAATTGTGGTGACTGTCCCAGAAGCAGACTTTATGGGAGAGATTGATCGCAACACTCAAACAACAATTTTTCTCTGTCTGGGAGGATTGGGACTAGCTATTTTACTAGGGATTATCGCCGCCCGTTGGATAACTCAGCCAATTCTCTACTTCAGCACGACAACAAAAAATTTAGCTGATTTTACCAATGGCGAAGACTCAGTAGTGAAAGTACAGGGTATTAAGGAACTAGAGATGCTGGGTGGATCTTTTAACGAGATGGCGCAGCAGTTACGCAAAACCTTTACTGCACTGACTACCAAAAATCAAGAGTTAGAATTGCAAGTTAAGCAGCAAACTCAAGAATTACAGCAAGAGATTCAAGAACATATCAACAGTGAGCGAAGATTAGGTCAGCATAATCGGGTACTAGCAGAACTGGCAAATCACAAAGCGGTTTTTGAAGGAAATCTGGAAAAAGCATTCAAAGTGATCACAGAAAAAGCAGCGAATGCCTTAGAAGTAGAGCGAGTGGGTGTGTGGTTATTCAATAGCGATGCCGTACCACTTCCCTACGGGACGCTCCGCGAACGTGGAAGCAAGCTACACGCAGCGTCTCGTAGAGAAGGCGGGCTGCACCAATACACTAAACTACAATGTATAAATCTCTATGAACGTAGCCAACAGAGACATTCGGCAGGTTTAGAACGCAACCTTGCAGATTATCCAATCTACTTTAAAGCCCTAGCATCTGCCCGTACCATCGTTGTCAGCGACACTCGCACCGATCCACGCGTACAAGAATTATGGGATGAACTGTTAGAACCAAAGAATATTCTATCTCTAATTGATACCTCTATTTGGGTTGGGGGGGAAGTGGTGGGAACGGTATTGTATGAGCAGATTGATATTTCCCGGACATGGAAACTGAGTGAGCAAAACTTCGTTGGCTCAATCGCGGAATTTGTCGCCCTGACTTTAGAAGTATCCGCTCGCAAACAGGCAGAATCCTCTCTGCGTGAGGCTAAAGAAGCTGCCGAAGTGGCAAATCGTGCCAAAAGTACCTTTTTAGGAAACATCAGCCATGAGTTGAGGAATCCCTTAAACTCCATTCTTGGAATCACAGAAGCACTCCGAAATCAAGTGTACGGCCCTGTGAGCGAAGAACAGCGCCAGTCTTTAAATATCCTCGAATCCAGTAGTAAGAACCTACTAGAATTGATTAACCAAATCCTTGAGTTTACCGACACCGAATCTAGCAAGATAGAACTGCAACTAGCAGCTACTTCGATTCGGGGATTATGTGACTCCAGCCTAAGTTTTGTCAAACATCTGGCGTTCCAGAAAAATATCCGCTTGAGGGCACAAATACCTGAAGAACTCGAACCGATCCAAGTCGATGAACGCCGCATCCGTCAAGTATTTATCAACTTGTTGACTAACGCTATCAAGTTTACTAAAGAAGGAGGCGAAGTCTGGATTGAAGTCCAGCCAAATTCTACAAATGAATATATCTTTTTCAGCGTAGTGGATACAGGTATTGGTATGCTTTCCGATGACCTTTTCAAATTATTTCAACCTTTTGTGCAGGTTGAAAATTCTTTTACACCTCGTTCCACAGGCACTGGTTTAGGATTAGTGATAGTGCAAAGAATTGTAGAGTTGCACGGTGGGACTGTCCATGCCGAAAGTCAGTTAGGCAAAGGTAGTCGATTTACAGTCAAACTTCCGTGGAAAAAGGTTGGGGAGCGGGGAGTTAGAGTTAATTATTAATTCATTGCCCTGATGAACTCTAAGCTATGTGACGATAAGTGGTAAACGGTAATCCAGTGCGCTGTTTCACATCAATCAATGATTTATACTCACCTCGTTGTTGCCTTTCTGCAACAATTTGTTCTGCAATCGCAAAATCTAGTCCACAGGTAATCAATTCTTGAGTTGAATATGTGTTTAATCGTTTCCAAGAATATTCAGCTTCTTTTTTGTAGTTGTAGCTAAAAGTAATCAACGGTGTAATCCGAGCTACCTGCTTTTCAGGAATTCCGGCTATTTCTATTAACTCTTCTACATGAGTGAAAACATATCCCTCATTCATCAAGGATTCGATGTTATTTGCATAAACTATGGGTAGCCCTAAATAGTTAACTAGTTCATTTTTAGAGCATTCATTAATATCTACTTTATCACGAGTAATGGCAACTAACTTTGCTAGCTCCTGTTCTTCAGGAATTGGTAAATTTTTCGGATAAGTTTTGACTAAAAAAGCTTTTTTGAGGTAAAAAGCAACGCCAATTTGAGCCAGCCAAATCACAAATGCTAAACTATTTGAGGATAAAGCTAAAGCTAAAAGAGAGATGCTAATTCCTAATACAATCCAAGTATTAGTCTTGGATTTATAACCTGCATAGGCAATAGCAAATCCCCCAAATGTCGGAATTAATGATAACCACACCCAAACAGGAGTTTGTTGAAACCAAGATTTAGATTGTGACACGGTAAATCGACTGATAATTTGGATTTACAAAGATTTCAGGAGTTTTTGCCGCTTTTCTTCATACTCTTCTGCGGTAATTACACCAGAATCAAAAAGCTTTTTTAAATCAGCTAGCGCACTGGTTGCATCTTTAGCAGATATTGCCCCACCTGCGCTTGCTATACCTTGATTAAACTTTGTATTGAATTCGGCATCTGACATGAAAAGTAGCACGAAGAACTCAACAAAAGCTATTAATGCTGGGATACAAGTCCAGCAAAACAATAAGTACAAAATACCTGCTCCATTTTGTCCTAGATAAAATTTGTGAATTCCCAGACCCCCACCAAAAAAGCAAAGCAGAATAGCTGTAGATTTAGTCTTCATGACATTTCCTTTGTTAATTAACTCTAATAAATATCTACTGACATCCAATCCACACAAAAGTTTTGGGCTTGCACGATTATTTATGTGGTTTACTACTGGATTTTGCTGTCATAAGATAAATAAGGATTATACATAATTGAGATTCTATTAAGACTAAATATCCTTTAACTAGGTAGTTTAAATTTAAGTTGGAATTGAAATAAAAAATCAGACAACCAATTGCTAGATATGGAACCAGACGTAATCGATGAAAATTTAGTTTTAGTCTTTGGTTATTCAAGTTACTCATCAGGTGATAAAGTTATGTTGACCAATAATTGCTGATAAACAATTTATCAGGAAATACAAAATTACTTTGTTAACAGACATTTTGGCGTATTTATAAGTAAATTTAGCTAAATTTTATCTTTAAACCCTCATGAAATTTACTGATTTATTTAGATTTAAATCAATATACTTCCGTAAAGTTTCTGATGACTAAAGTTAAGGGCAAAGCAGAAAAGATTAATGACTTTTTACGTTAATTGCTGCTATAAATAACAAAAAGATGCCAGCTTAAAGAATGACGACGATTAGCATTTATTGTTCGACTTACAACCAGAGCAAGTTTTTGAGGTTGAGTTTGTGGTGCTGACTTTGGAAGTATGCGATCGCTAATGAACAGAATTATTTTTTCATCTATTTGAACCACAATTCCCTATAGGGTTGCACAGCTAGTTGTGCTACCCTACTTTATGCTTTAATTACCTAAAAATTGCTGTAATTTGGCATCAATAAACAATGTTGTGCCTCTAATCGTGGTACTTTAAATACAAATGAGACTATGCGGTTTTAGTATTATCACTGGCTGGTTCCTTTGGAGTCACCTTTAAGCGTGTCGTCGTGCTTTTGCGGGTGCGTTTGGTTTTGCGAATACCACCCGCCATTTCATATTCACTGCTGTCTGTGCCGTAAGTAAATGCAACTGCAATTAGCATTTTATCAGTGAGGTCAGTTAAAGTTTTTTCCAATTCATCCATATCGGTTTTTGAAGAGTCAATCACAGATAGAGCAGTATTATAAGCATCAATCTTGGTGCGTAATTGCTGACTTATTTGTGTTATATTTTGCAAGTTGCGAGCATCTCCAAAATCCATATCAGGATTAATTGCTCTGAGTCCAGCAAGTCTTAATTCAGCTTTTTCTAAAGCGCGGTATGTACGTTTTTGACGAGGCATATATAGATATTCTTTTAATTGTGTTCTAGAGCTAGCTTGCCTTATTAAAGCTAGATTTTGGTTCAGTAAAATCCACAAAAATTAGTATTAAGTGTAATATTAAGCCCAGCAATATTAACGAAAAGCACGATGTTAAACCGCGTCCACGTTGAAAGCTGTAGTTCTGTATGAACAGAAAAAACCCTCATCCCCCAGCTCCTTCTCCCAATATTGGGAGAAGGGGAGCCGGAAAGAAGTCCCTCTCCCTACTTGGGAGAGGGATTTAGGGTGAGGGCAAAAACTATGGTTCTCAACATAGATGAGGTTTAGTAACAAAAAAATCATGACTTTAAGAAAAAAATCATGACTTTAACAAAAAAATCGTGACTTTAAGAAAAAAATCATGACTTTAACAAAAAAATCGTGACTTTAAGAAAAAAATCATGACTTTAACAAAAAAATCGTGATTTTAAGAAAAAAAGCTTAGATATAAGACGCAATGAGTTTAAAAAGCAAGGCTGGGACATCTAAAACCTGAAATACTCAGATAAATCTCAATTTTTTAACTTAATTGCCAAATTTAACTAGTACAGGTCGGCGGAAATAAACTTACCATTCAAAACAGCCAGAAAGCCCAAAATTAAAACATGAGTAACTTTTGACCCTTCTCTACCTTGGGCTGCGCCCTAAATTATTAGGAAAAGTTAGCGTGTGACCTAACCCCCAGCCCCTTCTCTACAAGGGAAGGGGAGTAAGATTCAAAGCCTCTCTCCGTTTCGGAGAGAGGTTTTTCAGTTCTCGTGAATAGCAAGATTTAACTATGTATGCCAGAAGATTCCGGGAAGTCCGCCGAAAAAATTGGTGCTTACGTCGCCCTTGGTGGTCAAGCTTATATTGGCACTCAAATTATTAACGGGCAGAAACAGCTAATTCCGACAAAATACATCCCCTATCGCGGTTCTGTTCATTTCGTCGGGCGAGAAACGGAATTGGCAATGCTGCATGAAGACTTGCAGCGCAAAGACTATGTAGCAATAGCCGGAATGGGAGGCGTAGGCAAAACTGAATTAGCCACCCAATACGCCAGACGATATCAAGAAGATTATGGCGGAATTACCTGGTTTAACCTTGGTGGCGATCGCATCTTTACAAAGTACTCGCCATCATTTAAATAACTTTATTCCTGAATTGTTAGCCGCAACTTCAAAGCAACGTCTTCAAATTTATTCTACTTTACTTAAAGTTATTGCTCACAAGGCTGTTTCTCAACGCCCAGGTCGCAGCGAACCACGAGTCTGTAAACGGCGTCCCAAAATTTACCCTTTGATGACCAAACCCCGGCATGAATTACGAAATATGAGAGCAAGCTGCTTAAACCACAAGGGTTTCGGCTTTTCTTAGTTCCATTCGCTCATAGACGATGAAGTGACTACTTACTCAGAGCTTGAGTGTTTCGTCCAACCAGTCGAATACAACCTGGTCTTTGTAAGCCAGAGCGCCAGATTGGCAGTGATTCTCTGCTCCATCTTCACTTGTAAAACGTGCAAGTTGCTTCGGAACCTGCAAGGCATCGTAGATTTGCTGTGGTTGACCGCGGAAGAACATGTCTGCCTCCGCCTCCATGACGAGGCAAGGACACTGGATTTGATCCGCGAGGCCGTTCATCGTGTATTTCGCCGTCAATGCCACGAAGTCAGCAAAGCTTGAAACACCGAAAGACCAATTACCCTGCGTCACACTCCAGCGTAGGGCGGTATTGTTCTTCATCGCTTCGTCGATGATTTTTTCAAACCGATTTTTGTCGCCGGTGTCAAGAGCACTGATGGCGTCCTTTGGCAGTGAGGCGCGCGTACTTTCGCCGAAATCGTAGACACCGTCGTAAAAGATCGCCGCTTTGAACCTGTGCTCGAAGGCGGCGGCGCGAGCAGCTAAGTAGCCGCCGAGGCTCATGCCCAAGAGGACGAGCTTGTCCCCGTCCACCTCCGGCCGAGTCAGGGCGTAGTCGACCGCGGGGGTCACGACCTTCTCCCAGTCGTAACGGAACGGGAGCTTTCCCTCTCGGATCGGCATACCCTGCCCTGGTCCATCAAAGGTTAAGCAATTGTAGCCACGCCGCGTGGCGGGAGCGCCTCCAAAGTAGAACAGTTCCTCGCGGCTCGAGTCGAACCCACCGTGGAAGACGATTGTGGGACGGGGCTTGCCTGAGTCGTCCACCTTGTAGAAGTATCCCGGCAGTGTGGTCCCTTCATAGGGTATCTGCACGGGTTCCCATGTGGAACCAGTAAGCTCTGCGGCTTTAGCATACGCCTCCTCCGAGGCCTTCGACGCCGATAGGATGCGCGGGTCTTCCGGGTTTCCGTGAAGGTAGAAGTCGGCCATCCGGAAGTAGGTGGACGCTCTCAAGTATGCCTCTCGCGCACTCACCAGATGCCTCGCGCCTCGCGCCGAGTCCGCACGCGACAAAACCCGGCGAGCGCGCTTATCCCACTCCGTGTACCAGCTCTCGAAGTCACCTTCCGCGATCTGGCCGGCCGTGGCGACCATCTCACCGAGATCAGCGCCACCATAGTACATGAAGCCAAGATTGCGAACGAACTCGAAGGCGAACGACTCATCTTTGAAGCCGACTTTCATAAGTCCTCCATTATGAACAACACTACGTGGCAGGACGGTTCAGACATTTCGGTATCGGCACCCGCGCCCGCGCCCTCCAGCGTCACCATACACACCCACGGTGTGGCACTGAACTATGCAGAGTCATCATAAGTTATAAATGTGTTTGTGTGCAAGGGTTGCGTCGCTCAGATCACATCTTGCACCTGGAAAAAGCGAATGTTAATTCCATGACTAAGTGCAATTGGACGCACTCGTTCAATGTTGAGTAAAAAAGAACACAAAAGGAAGCCGTGGAAATATTGTTTGAAATGCGATTTGTGCCGTGATACCCCAATCAGGTAGTACAGTATTTAGTTCAAACAAGTCCCCTCGTCAATAGGGTTTGAGACGCGCTAACCCTACCATTTGGCTAAAAGCTCATATTCAAGACCCGTGTATCAATGTTGGAGATTACACTTACTTTGATCAGCACATCAGTTTAGCAATATTTACCCCGATAGACCGGATTGAGATCGGCAAGTTTTGTTCTCTGGCTTACGGATATCGTTATTTTTGGTGGAGGAAACCACATTATGACAAGAGTAACGACATTTCCTTTCAAGTGGTTATCTGTAGAAGCTTCAAGAGAAGAACGTTTCACCGATGCAGCTGCTAAGGGGACAACGATTATTAGTCATGATGTTTGGGTTGGGCAGGGAGCAACGATTTTGTCAGGGGTGAAAATTTGCAATGGTGCAGTTGTGTGTGCACAGGCTGTTGTTGCTTCCGATATTCCTGCCTACGCAATTGTAGTTGGTAATCCAGCTAAGATAATTCGGCATCGGTTTGAGCATCGGAATTAGACAAGTTTCCAGCCAAATTTTAAATACAACCCGATTACAGGCTCCTTCTCCTATCGGAGACGCTGTGCGAACGACAGTAAACGGGGCTATCAGTTGCCCCTGACATCGCTGCTCGCTCGATTCGTCAGGATCGCACTCGCGATAATACCGAAGAGATGATTGGCGCGTGGCGCGAGCGAGGGTTGATCGCTGAGCCACGCGAGCGCCCCGACCAGCGCGAACAGGTCAGCGCCATCGATGTCAGTCCGCGCCATGCCCTCGGCTTGAGCGCGGGCGAGAAGCCGCGTGCCTGCCGCACGCATCGTAACGCACGAAGCATGGAGTGCGGAATTCGGGTCCGCGATGGCAGCCATCATCGAAGCCACAACGCCGCGATAGTTGTGTGCGACCGCGGCGGCTTCGCGTAGCCACGACACGAGAGCGTCGTCGGGTGAACTCGAAGTTTCGAGTTCGCCTGCCTTTGCCGTCAGTTCATCAAAGCTTGCGCGGAGCAAGGCATCGAGCAACGCCTCTCGCGTCGGGAAGTGACGGTACAGCGTGCCGAGCCCGACACCAGTTCTGCGGGCGACGTCGCGCAGCGATGCGTCGGCGCCTTGCTCGGTTATGACGGCGCGCGCGACTGCGAGTAGGTGGTCGTAGTTTTTCCTGGCGTCGGCTCGCATATATCTAGCTTGACAATCGGAGCGTTGCTCCATATACTCGGAACATTCGGAGTACCGCTCCAATAAAGATAACTTATTTACGGTGAAAGGAGAAAGCGATGCCGACAAACATGATGAACGCGGTTCGGCTGCATGAGTTCGGTGGTCCTGAGGTGCTGCGTTACGAGGAGGCGCCGCTTCCCGAGCTGAAGCCGGGTGAGGTGCTCGTTCGCGTTTGGGCGGTGGGCATCAATCCCCCCGACTGGTACCTGCGCGACGGGAACAAGAACTTGCCGCCTGAGTGGCGGCCGGCGGTGTCCTTGCCCGTCATCCCAGGATCGGACGTCTCGGGCATCGTCCAGGCCGTCGCCGCGGATGTGCAGGGCTTCTCCGTCGGCGATGAAGTTTTCGGCATGGTTCGCTTTCCTAGCTACGGGGAGAGCGCTGCTTATGCCGAGTATGTCGCCGCGCCTGCATCAGACCTCGCACGCAAGTCGGCTGGCATTGATCACGTGCACGCCGCAGGGGTGCCGATGTCAGGACTCACCGCCTGGCAGTTCCTGATCGAGCTCGGACATGATCATCCGAACCCGCTTCAAGCAAAGAGGCATCGCCCGGTGCCGCTCAACGGCAAGACGGTGCTCATCAACGGTGCCGCAGGCGGTGTGGGACACTTCGCGGTGCAGCTGGCAAAATGGAAGGGTGCGCACGTCATCGCGGTGGCATCGGGCGCGCATGAGTCGTTCCTGCGCGAACTCGGCGCCGACGAATTCATCGATTACAAGAAAAAACCTCCCGAAGAAGTCGCGCATGACGTTGATCTCGTCCTCGACACCCTCGGCGGTCCTACCACTGGTCGTTTCTTGCGCACGCTCAAGCGTGGCGGCGCGTTGTTCCCAATGTTCTTGGGCTTCTCCGACCCCGAGGAGGCCGCGAGGCTGGGCGTCACGGTCTCGATGACCCAAGTGCGCTCGAACGGCCCGCAACTCGCGGAACTTGGACGTTTGCTCGACGTGGGTACGGTTCGCGTTGCCATCGACAGCACGTTTTTGCTTGCGGATGCTCGAAAGGCGCACGAACGAGCCGCCCGTGGGCACATCCAAAGCAAGCTCGTGCTCACTGTCGCGTGAGGACGAAAGGGGAGCAACGCGATTTGGTGAGATCGGACAAAAAAGGTGCGATCGCAAACTACAGTGGAAGTGATCGCTTCCATGACACTGTATCAAGGACGACCGCCTGACTCCTCCTTCACTGTTCAATAACTTTCAAAGCTGTAGCCCTTATTCCGTATAGCTTAGAGCTTTTCTTAGTGCCATTCGATATTAGTACCTTTATAGATGAGTTGACAGAAGAACGCATTCAGGATCAAATAGTTTGATGAAAGTCTTATTTGATACTTTTGTTTAGGAGAGAGGTTTGGAGAGAGGTGAAAGTGTATTGCATACATAGATGCGTAGCGACTTCCCGCAGGGTACGAAAAGCGCTATAATTGCAGGACTTGAAAGTGGAGAGGCAATAGAAGTTCTCGTTAAAATCTGGTGTAATGATAATTTTACCTTTGTCTAATCCTGGAATTTGAGGTGAGGCGCTATTTGTGACGACTAGGCGTGCAACTGGAATCTCCTTTTGGGCAATCACGACCTCTTCACCAAGTTATACCTGACTTAGCAATTCAGAAAACTTGGCAGTTACAGGACTTACGCAAAAATAACGTAATTTCGTCATTACAAGCGATAGCGTTCGCGGAGCGTCTCGTAGAGAAGTAATCCCCTCTGACGCTCTTATTGCTTCCATACACTCCGTTTCGGTCGCAATGACAATATGGGCGTTGCGTAAGTCCTAAGTGACTTCAGAAACATTGACGATGATACTCATTTGTCCAGGTAATTGTTAATTCTTACAGTAGTTTTCATGTATTTGAACCACATCTGTCGTAAGGGCACAGCAATGTTCCCTACCGTGTGGTCTATTTATCTGAAAATAGCTGTAATATTTCTTAGGATAGCACTGGTTATAATCGCATTTTTCAGTCTTGTGGCGATACCGGATTATCCCTGTAGATGCTTACTCTTGCATAGAAGCAAGCTACGCAAATCGTTTGGTAGAGTTGCAGTTTGTCATCAGACAATCATTGCCACTAAAGAAGGGAATGCCGTTGATTTACCTGATAACATCCCTAATTTAATGCTGGCATATCTCAACGAACTTAATGGCGATCGCTTGGAAACTGAACTAGATAACCTTACTGTTCAATTTGTACAAATCTAAGCAATACAAAGACAGCGGAAGTAAGTTTGTACTCAGCAGGAATCATTGACGACCTAAGTATATATACAATACAATTATTGTAATAGAACCTAAGATAGAGTTAATTAAAAGAATTTGCCTAGAAAATAAAGACAAGCAATATTAAAGATAATTTGGAAAAAACAAATGCACACCAAAATTATTGCTTTGTTGGGAATTACGGCAGCCTTTGCAAGCTTAGGAAGCCCAGTATACGCACAGTCACCAGCATCAATCTCAAATCGAGAACAATATAGATTAACTGGTGATTCTCTAGTTGGAATTGATCAGAGAACAGCCAAAAATGACTTTGGAAGCTTTTTTGAGCGAACTAATCCAACAAACATCTCCAACAATAATAGAACAAGCAATAAAACTCCAGGCCAAATCCGCTTTAACGAATCATTATCACAGCCAGACACTTCTGTTTTATTAGCACCGGCTGAGTCTGGGAATGATAATGATGGATTGCAAGTACAGTTAGATATAAAAAGACAATAATCATGTATAAAGGTTGACGCTATAGTTTTGAGTGTAGATGCCTTATCATCAACAGTCCATGTGCAGGGCGCACTTTAGAATGAAACAAAGCTAGAGTTATACCATTTCACGAAATATTTGATACTAAAATCTTGCACCTGCTCCATCTCCCGCTAAGAAATTTATTTCTTGGCTAATAGCTTAACTCCACTGAAATGGGTTAAAACCTAACTTAGTCTTCTAAAGAAGACTTTAGCTATTAGCCTCGGAATTCATTCTGAGGCGGTTGTGGGAATAGGTGCAATATCTGAGTGATACAGATACATAGGTAGGTGAATTAGTATCAACTTACAGCTATTTTCAGGTAAATAGACCATGCTCTACGGGCACCAATGGTATTAGAGCGAATATTTATACTTGAATCAAAACACTTTTATTAGGAAATATTGTTAACACAACGGCGGTTTTTGCTGCTCATCTTGCTTCTCCTACGAGAATAAAGTTTCGCACCTAACTCAATCGGCGTTCCTGAGTCAATAATTATGCGATCATTTTGCAGTAGAATTGATCGTCTAGATACAGGAGGGCTTTGAGATGACTCGTGTCATCATTGTGCGCCACGGTCAAAGTAGTTATAACACCGAGCGACGTATCCAAGGGCGCACTGATGCGTCAACATTAACTGAAAAAGGTCGTAACGATGTCAGTAAAGTAAGCAAAGCCCTCAGTAATATTGTATTTAATGCGATTTACAGTAGTCCCTTGCAACGAGCGAAACACACAGCAGATATTATTTATAGTGAGTTAGTTACTCATTCTGAACAATCTGCTGTACTCCAAGTTTCTGATTTGCTACTGGAAATTGACCTGCCTTTATGGGAAGGATTACTGACTGCTCAAGTCAAGCAGAAGTTTGCCGAAGACTACCGTATTTGGCACCAACGCCCCGACGAACTGCGGATGCTGCTTAATGATACAGAGGGAACAAGAGAACATTTTCCCGTTCTTGCTTTATACGAACAAGCACGGCAGTTTTGGCAAGAAACTTTGTCTCACCATCAAGGCGAAACTATTCTTGTAGTGGGACATAACGGTATTAATCGTGCCCTGATTAGCACAGCGCTGGGAATCTCTTCAAGTCGCTACCATTCAATCCAACAATCTAACTGTGGCATCACCGTACTAAATTTTGCTAGAGGATTGGGCGAACCAGTCCAGCTAGAATCTTTAAATCAGACGCAACACACCGGAGAAACTCTACCCTCATTGCGACCAGATGATCAAGGAATACGGTTATTATTGGTGCGTCACGGTGAAACCGAATGGAATCGCCAAACCAGGTTTCAAGGGCAAATTGATATCCCTCTCAACGACAACGGTAGACAACAGTCGCAAAAAGCAGGCGAATTTCTCCAACAGGTAGCGATTGATTTTGCCGTAAGTAGCACAATGCTGCGCCCTAAAGAAACCGCAGAGATTATCTTAAAACACCATCCTAATGTCAAGTTAGAATTGCAAGATGGTTTAAGAGAAATCAGTCACGGACTCTGGGAAGGAAAATTAGAAACAGAGATAGAGCTAGAGTTTCCGGGAGAATTGCAGCGCTGGCGGATAATACCGGCCCAAGTGCAAATGCCTGAAGGGGAAAATTTGCAACAAGTGTCGGAGCGTAGCATTGCAGCTTGGCAATCAATTTTGCAAGCCGCATCAGCCAATCAATTCAAAACTGTATTAGTAGTAGCTCATGACGCTACTAACAAAACATTGCTTTGTCATATTCTGGGTTTACCGCTGGAAAATTTCTGGAATTTTCGCCAGGGTAATGGTGCAGTCAGTGTTATTGATTACCCTTCTGGAATCGATGGTTTACCAGTATTGCAAGCGATGAACATCACCACTCACTTGGGTGGAGGTGTACTAGATAAAACAGCAGCGGGGGCATTGTAATAAAGTTAGGAGTTAGGAGCGTCTCCGGCTCCGTTCCTAACTAAAAACTTTTATGACTGAACTGCTGCAACAAGTACGGGTGATTGACCCAGTTTCTGAAATCGACGGACTCTTTGATGTGCTGATTGCTGATGGTTATATTCAAGCAGTGGCTTCGCGCATTTCTGATATCAGTTCCAATACTCAAATCAGAGATTGTCAGGGATTAGTTCTCGGGACTGGGTTAGTGGATTTGTACAGCCACTCTGGTGAACCAGGGTTTGAAGAACGGGAAACCCTGTTGTCTCTGTTGCAAGCTGCTGCTGCTGGCGGCTTTACTAGAATTAACATTTTACCCGATACATCCCCTGTTATTGATAACCCTGCGCTTGTGGCACAGTTGCAGCAGAGGAGGGCAGAGGGGCAGAGGGGCAGAGGGGCAGAGGAGAGTTTGCATTCTCATTCTCCCCTGCTCCCCTGCTCCCCTGCTCCACTGCTTCATATCTGGGGTGCTATTACCCTAGATGTTGCTGGAAAGCAAATGACGGAATTGGCAGATTTAGCGTCTGCTGGAGTTGTTGGTTTTACGGATGGTAAGCCCTTAGAAAATTTGGCGTTGGTGCGGGGAGTGTTAGAATATCTCCAGCCGTTAGGTAAACCAGTAGCATTTTGGCCTAGCGATCGCCAATTAGCAGCAAATGGTGTAATGAGAGAAGGGCCAGATGCTCTGCGTTTCGGTTTACCCCCAATACCCGCCAGCGCTGAAACTACTGCGATCGCAGCTTTATTAGAATTGGTTGCAACCATAGGCACACCAGTCCATATCATGCGTGTCTCTACATCTCGCAGCGTGGAATTAATCGCCTCAGCCAAGGCTGCTGGTTTACCCATCACCGCCAGCACCACCTGGATGCACCTTTTAGTTGATACAAAAGCTGTAAACAGTTATAACACCAGCTTGCATTTAGACCCGCCTTTAGGTAATCCTCGTGATATGGCGGCGTTGCGTGCAGGGGTACGTGCGGGTGTGATAGATGCGATCGCTATTGACCACACACCCTACAGCTACGAAGAAAAAGTCCAAGCTTTTGCCGAAGCACCGGGCGGGGCAATTGGTTTAGAGTTAGCATTACCTTTGTTGTGGCAATATCTCGTTGAAACTGGGGAATTTACAGCTTTAGAATTATGGCGGGCATTGAGTACCAGTCCAGCGAAGTGTTTGAGGCAGAAAGTCAGTGCGATCATACCTGATCAACCAGCGGAACTTACCTTATTTGATCCCCAGCAAACCTGGAAAGTCGAACGCAAAAGTCTTTATACACTTTCACAAAATACACCTTGGTTAGGACAACAACTGAAAGGTCATGTTGTGCAAACTTGGTGTTGAAAAATGTAAAACACTTTGTATAGGACTTACGCATAGACTACGATTTTACGTCATTACGAGCGTTCGCGTTAGCGTCTCGTTCGCGTTAGCGTCTCCGAAGGAGAAGAGAAGCGAAGTAATCGCAAAAGCTTGGTTTTTCGTCACGAATGCGTAAGTCCTAATATACTAGGCGATACTCAAATTAACTCCCACAATAACATCGTTGAAATCGTTATCACCACCACTTGGTAAATCCTCAAAGCCAAAAATGTTATTTCCTAATAAGCGAATATGATCTACTTTGTCAGTGTTAGCTCTCAAGAATGGGAAGTAAACTGCCGGATCATTATTTGAATTGCTATCAAGTAAACCATCAAGTCCACCATTAGCAATAATAAATGGTGCAAAGATAGAACCAGGTTGAAAAGTTCCAGTGTAAGTTGCCGTACCTTGGTTATTAACTGTCAGGTCAATACCTGTAACACGCCCACGAACTGCTGCTTCAGTATAACCAGCTTGCCCAGTGAGGATATCTGCTTTGCCATCTCCATTAGTGTCAATGCCACCATTCTCATCAGCCACAAGATAGAAACCGATGAAATTGTTGAAAGCTGCTTCTCGATTCACCGTAAAGTCAGCTTTTACTTGACTTGTAACACCCCGTAAATCGATGACTTCGCTCTCAGGCTTTCCTTGCAAATTTGTGCCTAGAGGTAATGAATCATTTGTAGGCTTAACCTTTACCACTAGATTCTGGAAATCAGTATTGCTATTACCAGATCCATCTTTCCAAGCCAGAGAAAAACCGTCGATGCCCAAGTCTGTAATTTTTTGTCTTAATGAATCAGAAAATAGTATGTCTGTGGTAGGAGTGACTCCAGCCCGTACAGCATCAGTTGAGCTATTCTTCACCAGATAAAATCTCAGGTTCTCACCAGAATTAAATTCTAGCAGATGTGTCAGAGCGTTGGTCTTAAAACCATTGGGGAAATTGGTAATAGCAGAGAAAATTACCTTAGCTCGATCTAAAGCTGCTTCGGCGTAACCTGCTGCGCCTGGAGCAATACCTTGGATTCTACCTTGAGCATCGTCAACGGTAAACACTCCTAGTTCATTGACAAGATTAGAACTTTGTGTTGTGAGTGTGACTTGAAGTTTTGATTTGTCACTGCTATTAGAGATGTTAAAGATATCATCAGCAATTTTTGAAAGCTTAAAGGTAGATGAGCCGTTATTGGATTCTACAGCTAGTGAAAATGTGTTAGTGGCACTTACACTATTATTATCAGTAGCTCGTACTTCAATTGTCAGATTCCTAACATTCGTCTTAGCTGGTGTACCACTGAAGGTGCGAGTCACAGGATCAAATTTCAGCCAGCTAGGTAATTTACTGCCGTCTTTTAGAGTTGCTGAGTAACTAAGGCTGTCACCTGTATCGATATCGCTGAAGGTGTTGCCATCAAAAGTAAAGCTGAAGGCTGTGTCTTCTTTAGCTATTTGGTCGGCGATCGCATTATCTAATGTCGGCGCATCGTTGGTATTATTGACTGTCAGGGTAAAATTGTCAGTCGCCGTTGCATCTGATGTATCTATGGCGCTGACTGTGATATTTACACTACCAACTTCACTGTTAGTAGCTGTACCATTAAAGGTGCGGGTTGCAGCATCAAAGGTTAACCAGTTTGGTAATGGATTACCATTTTCTAAAGTTGCGGAGTAGGTAAGCATATCACTTGCGTCTACATCACTGAAGGTGTTGTCTGGGATGGTAAAGGTAAAGTTTGTGTCTTCAGTTACAGTTTGATCTAGAATTGCCTGCTGAACTGTTGGTGCATTATTGACAGGTAGAGTAGTTGTAGTTGTCACCGTATCTGGCTGAGTGGGAACAACTTCTCTTCGACCAAGGTTATCGGTAGCAACGCTATAGAAAGTATAATTACGTCGTGTTTCACCGTTGTAAATAGCAGAAGTGGCTGTGGTATTAACTTGCCAAGGAATAAATTCACCGCCATCGGTGGAGACGAAGATATCATAGGAGGCTAGGCCGCTACCCGTGTCGCTACCTGTCCAAGAAACGGTGAAGTTAGGGCTACTGTTGACAGGTAAAGCATTGACTTTACTTATGGGGATGTCGCTATCTAGGGTGTTAAAGACAGCAGTGGTTTGGATGGGAGTTTGGCTGTCAAAGGTGATGGTAGCTTGGGCATCAACACGAGTTTTATTAGTGGGATTGGCTTTAGGTTGGATGCTGTAGCCCATAAAACCGCGTCCTACCCCGTTTTGGTCATTGGGAGGTAAAAAGCCCTGATTTGCACTGTTAGCATCGTTACCAGTGGTTGGATCAATGGCGGTGAATGTCCAAGTAACGATACCTGTGGCTGTGTCTAGTTCAGCATTGACATCGACAAAGACATCTCTGGTACTACGGAGGTCAAGACGTTGACTGTAATTTTGTACACCAAGGGAAACATCTACTGTAATCTCCCCAAACCCAAAGTCATCGAGGGTGAAAGTATTGAGGTCGAGGTCTGAGTCGAGTTGTTGAGTGATGCTAACTTGGGCAATGGCAGTGGTTCCTTGGTCGGTGTTGTTGCTAAAGCGGATGGTATAGGGAATGACTGCACCTGCTGTTAACCAATTCTGAGTTCCAAAACCGTCCGGGTTGATTAGGGTGTTGGGGGCGCTGACGGTTTCTAGGCGCTGTTGGGTAATTGCTCCTTGGATAAATTGCGGGTCGCCATTGGTGATAAAAATATCAAGGATGACATCTTCTAGCACATCCGGGTCAGTAATCCCGGCATCTCTGGCGATTTGTTCGGCTGTGGCGCGTTGTTCAGGAGTTAAGGTGGCTGCTGTGACAATGTTTCGGGGAAAGGTGAGGTCGGTAAAGGTATTGGTATCCTGTCCTGAAGCGTAGTCAAAAAGGGAAGTTGCTTGAGTAATGCGCCAATTGGCTGCATAGTCGCCGTAGAGTTGTTGATTGGAGATAGAACCGCCAATTGCTGTCTTGTTACGGAGGGCAAAGTCATCATTGCGGTTCTCGTTAAAGTTGCCTAAGAGTCCAACGACTTTACCTTGACGGTTATTAGCAAGACCAAGGTTAATGTTGAGGAAGTTACCGCGATCGCTAATTTGGATTAAGTCGTTATTAGCGGTAATAATACTATAGCGATCGCCTTCTCGTGTAATTAGATTTTGTCCGACTGCGTAGAGTTCGCCATCACCAAGGTTAGTAGTAGTACCATTGATTACGAGAGGTTGGGCTTGGTTGGCGTAAAAAGCGATGCGTTGACCGTCAATTTTGATTGCAGCTGCGGTGTTGGTAGAGACACTGGTACTGCTAAACCAAGGTTGTTGTCTGGTTTGGATTTCAAAGTCATCAGTAGTGGATTTTACGAGGGTAAATTCTCCAACAGATTGGAAGTCGTAGTTTAAACCGTCAAGGGTTTGTACGTGCGGATCATTCCATGTACCGCCACTAGGATTATTTTGACCTAACGTTAATTCCAATGCTCCTACGTAGCCTGTTTTGGGTGGAGCTAACGTTAGTTCCAATGCTCCTATGTAGCCTGTTTTGGGAGGAGTAAGGAAATGTTCTTCAATATAGTCTACGAGATATCCTCCAGCGATCTCAAAAGGTATGGAATCACCAAAAGGAATAAAATCTAAAAAAGTATCAGCAGTGAGTAAAGTAATAGCTACACTTAGTGGAGTATTTACTAAACCTACTCCTACAATTGCTCCATCGATTATTCCAGATTTAGATCCTTCACTTGCAGCGTTCCATGCTCCCGATAGGCTTCTATTTTTTGCTGGCGTAGTTAAGTAATATTTTGCAGCAGCAACAATTGCTCCTACTGCACCACCTATAAAAGCCCCAGATGAAATAATTACGGCAGGCACCAGTAAGGCTGCTATAGTTCCTCTGGGATCTGTACCTTGTACTGGCAAATTACTAACATACCGATATAAATTCGTATCTCCACCAACTAAACCAATGGGATCAACCGCTGTAAACCTTCCTAAATTACTGTCATAAAACCTTGCCCGCATGAAGTCGAGTCCATTACCCTCATCCATCACCCCCCATTGCCCTACATACTCAAAGGGGTTAGCAACACCTTCAACTTTGGTTAAATCTTCCCCAAAAGGTAAATAACTGTAGCGGTTAATATAACTGCCATCCGTCCCCGTTAACCCTACCGTTGACCCGATCACATCCGCATCATAGTAATTAATATTACTGCCATTTACCCGATTAACTAACCCAATGCCGTGAGTATAATTGGCAACTAAATTACTACCATTATATTCCCCGACAACATCTCCTAAGCCAAGGGGATCAAGTAAATATTCCGTCCGTTCACCATTCAAAACAGTAGCAACGCGGTTTCCTAACCCATCATATTGATAATCCCAAGTTCCATCGGGCGTGACTACTTTAACTGGGCGATTTTCTACATCATAAGTATAGGTTGAAGTCTTTCCTCCTTCGGTTTTGCTAATCAAATTCCCGTCAGTATCGTAGGTATAAACTGCATTACCTACATTGGTATATTGATTGAGGTTATTGCTGGTATAATTCTTTCCTGTGCCGTTATCTGTCACCGCAATGCGATTACCTGCGGCATCATATTGATAGCGGATGGTGCGCTTATCTGGCGTAACTACAGAAGTTAATTGACCCGTGGCATCATAACCATATTCAAAAGTTCCCTCCAGGGTGGTCATGCTGGTACGCCGACCTAAATTATCGTAGGCATACTCAAAACGGGAGTTAACTGTATTATTCGCTTTGTAGTTGATTAAACGAGTTAACTGACTCTGTTGGTCATATTCGTAGGTGGTATAAGTGCCGTTACCGTTGGTTTCTTTAGTTAAACGACCCACATTATCAGATTCATAGGTGATAATGCTTTCTCCTGTGGCATCAGTTAAGCTTGTTAAGCGTCCTACAGCATCATAACCATAGTTAACTGTATAACCATCTTGAGACACCAACTTGGTACGTTGACCATCGGCATTGTAGGTATATTGCAGAGAACGACCATTAGGATAACTAATCAAAGTCAGTTGATTAGCAGCATCATACTCTAAGGTAATCTTTCCCGTTGCATCGGTAACGCTGGTGAGATTTCCCTTAGTGTCATAGCTATAGGTAACACTAGAACCATCTGCGAATTTTTTTTGAGTTAGCTGTCCGTCTTTGTCGTAAATATATTGAATGGTGTTACCGCGACGGTTGACATAACTGGTGATATTTCCAGCCGCATCCACGCTAAACTTTTGACTACTGCCATCAGCATAAGTAATTTTAGTCAGATTGCTCTTGGGATCATAGCTATAACCAACTTTATTACCTTTGGGGTCTGTAAAACCTGTCAGTTGATTAAAGTTGGCATCGTAGGTAAACTTAACGTCTTGATTGAGTAAATTCGTCTGGTTGGTTAAATTCCCTGAATCATCGTAACTATAAGCTGTTTGACCACCATTTGGCAGAGTTGCATCAATTAAATTCCCATTGGCATCGTAGCTAAATAGCAGATTTTGGTTGTTAACACCGCGAATTTGTCCCCCATTACCCCGGTCATCCAGTAAGATTGTTTGGGATGCTCCAGTACTATCAGTAATTGTTACGCCGCCCGTAGTATCGTAACTGTAGGTCAGAGTTTGGGTTTCCCCGTTGCTAAACTCTTTAATCAAACGACCTTGGTCATCATATTCAAAACTGCGCTGATAACCTAAATCTGACTTTACCGACAACAGAGAATATTTTTTCGCAGCGATATTACCCGTATCGTAGGTATAAGTCGTTTTTCCTTGGGGAGTGGTGACAGATAGCAGATTTTCCCCAGAAGCATCATAACTGTAACTGCTGACTTGTCCTGTGGAGTCAGTAATCTGACTAATCCGCCCTTGGGCATTATAAGCGAAGGTTAAACTGTCGCCATTGGTGTGAACCAATTTAGTCAGAAGATTATTGGTATATTCCAGCGTAATCCGATTACCGTTGGGATCTTCAACATAACTGAGTTTGCCATTATTACCGAACAGGGAAACTATGCCATCAGCTTCCTTTAAGCGATACTCACCATTAGTAATCGTTAAAGTTGCGCCACCGTATTCAGTATAAGTGCCATTAGTTTGTTTCTCAAAAACACGCTGTAAATCCCCTACACTACGAATAACAACATTTCCCTTGCTATCCGTTGTCGCGCGTAAATCCCACTGACTAGCCCAACCTCGTCCTAAACTGCCTAAATTGTAGCGTTCAGCAATAGATTGATAGAAGGTGCGATTAAAGGTTAAAGATAGCCCCGATGCAGCATCTACTACATCCGTTGTGCTGAGTAAATCTAAATTGGTGAGGGTATTAGCTGCTTGTCTCCATTCAAAGGCGAATAACCGAGTTAAATCACTGGTTTGTTCTCCTAATTGACTTAAATAATTAGCATTTTCCGCCATTACAGTTTGGAACTGTCCAGCGGTTTGCCCGAAAATATCTGTTAAATTACTCCACAGCGTATCCCAACCAGCAGCATCAATAAAACTATAATCTGCGCGAGATTCGGCTTTAATGTTTGCCCAATTAATGACTTCATCAGGCTTAACTTGTTCAACTGCAAAGGAAATTAAGCCATTACCACTAGGAGTATAGTTAAAGGAAAATTGCCCTTGTTTACCAGGAGCTAAAATTCCGGCTGGGCCATTGGTACTCGTTCCCAAATTTAAATTCAGCAGTTGACGCAGGCTAGCACTAACGGTATTTTCTTCCGGGTATGTTACCTGGGCATTGGTTGGCGATATTCTAAACAGAGGAGCAATGACATCCGTTTGTCCTACATTGGTATAGGTGAGTGTCGCTACACCCAAAGCCGGATAACTCAACTGAACTTGAATATTCCCTAGTGAACCATCGGTTACGGTAAAAGAATCGTTAGAAACAAAGCTATTTAGTTCACCGTTGACTTTGACATCATATTTTCCAGTACTTAACTCCTGCAAGTCAAAAGTTGCCCAGGCTTCTGTTCCATTTACCCAATAAACTTTACTGGCAGCCTTTTCTGTGCCATTGGAGTCAACTAAGCTAATTTGATCTGTTGGTGAAAAATTCTGCCCCGCAATAACGATAGTCGTTTGCCCTTTATTACTGCCAGAAGCTCCTTGAGGAAATCCTGTAATTAAGGGAACATTTTTATCGACAATGGTTAGCGTTGCGCTATTTTGCTGGTCAATAGTGACCCCTCCTGTTGGGTTACTTAGAAACAATTGGAGGTTTTCATCTGGTTCTAAGTTATTGTCATTAACGATAGGAATGGTGACAGTTTTACTGGTTTCTCCATCAGCAAAATTAATAATAATAGGAGCATTATTGTAATCGCTTGGCGCTTTTGCTGTGCCATCTTTGAGGTTAATGGTGGCACTTACAGTTCCATCACTTCCATTGGTGCGAGTAACTGTTACAGCAGCAATCGGTGTTCCATCTTCTCGAACACTAAATTCAGGGGCGCTAAAAGCTAATGTTCCTAAGTCACCAGCATCATCATTAATAATTGTGAGAGTAGCAGTTTTTTGTGTTCCCAGAGTAGCTTCATTATTAGGATTAGTCAGAGTTAAATTAATCGTTTTGTCAGGTTCAAATGCATTGTCATTGACAATAGGAACTGTGACGATTTTGCTGGTTTCTCCATTAGCAAAGGTAACAGTAATTGGTGGATTATTGTAGTCAGAAGGTGCAGTTGCTGTGCCATCAGTTAGGTTAATAGTTGCACTGACTTCGCCAAAGCTGCCATCGGTACGAATGACTTTTACTTCAGTAACTGGATTCCCGTTTTCATTGATACTAAAATTGTCTGATTCAAAAGAAATTTTTCCAGCTGCAGAACCTCGATTTAAGACTTGGACATTTACTAAATCAAAACCGGGGACTGCACCTGCAAGATTTAATCCAACAATTTTTATCGCTCGTACTGGTTGAGTATAGTTAATACTGCTTAAGTCAAAAGCAGTGGTGATATCATCTTGAGCAACGCCCAATAAGGTAAAATCGGTTAAATTAGAACTTACATAAATATTTGCGCGATCGCCTGCTGCTCCATCTTCCCTAACAAAGATATCATTTCCTGCTCCATCAACAATTGTTTTATCAATAAAGCCTAGAGTAATAAAAGAGTCAGTAGGTAAAGTTACAGCATTAACTCCTGAACTGGGTTCATCACCTAAAGCTGCATCAAGATTAATTGGAGTGGTGTTTCCATCAGCAATAAATCCATAGGGGCCTGGAATTGGGCCAGTTCCACTATCAAAGTAGTCTAAAACCACATCTGCATATCCAGCCCAGACTCTATTGTCATCAATAATAGTCAGTGTAGCGGTTTTTTGAGTCCCAAGAACGACATTACCGATAGGATTACTCAGGCTCAGATTAATCGTTTCGCTAGGTTCTGTAACAGTGTCATTAATAATCGGAATGTCTACAGTTTTAGTCGTTTCTCCAGAGTTAAAGTTGATCGTGAAAGTTTGTGCAGTATAATCTTGGGAAGCAGCAGCAGTTCCATTAGCTAAAGACAAGGTAACGGAAGCATTACCATCACCTCCCCCGCTGCAAGTAATAGTAACTGGAACAAACGCTTTACCATCTTCGCCAACTTGGAAATTAGCACGACTGAAGCTTAAAGTTTCTGTATCTTGCTCAACTGCAATTACTTCCCCATTTACTATAATCGTCGCGTGGTCATCCTCTATTTTTAAAGCCCGTAATCTCTCAGTATCCAGACTGTAACTCCGTACTAGCGCTGTAAAAATTGCTCCTTCATCTCCCACGCTATCTACCGTATTGAGCAGCCCATCAATCCTATGTCCAACCTCCTCTAGCACAAGATTGGCTATTACAGTCAAATCATTCTGATGCTGCCTAACAAATTCCTTTGAGAGATAAATCCTTTCCGTCGCCGCCGCATACGCTCCATTTGCCCCATGCAACTGTTCACAAGAGAGGAGTTCAATGGTTGGGATGACGCTAAAATCCTCATTTTGCCAAGTCTGCGCCAAGCTGAAGGCAGCTTTTGCCTCAAAACTCTCTCCAAACGCCAAGCGTATCTTTTCTATGAACTCCTGACTGGTGGCAAATTCTCTGAGATATTGCTGCACCCTTTCTACTACAAGTACTAACGTTTGATTGAGGGAAAGATTATCGGTAGATTTAATGGAGTTCATGTGAGGCTAACTTTCCTTTGCTGAACTAAATAAGGGATTAAAAGGTCAGGAAGACTGTGATAAGCTCAAATATCTAGGCAGTCAATGAGAGATAATTAATAGCGATGTGATTTACGTATTTTCATGCTTCGGAAAAAGCATGAATCATAATTTATTATTTGAAGGAACCCATTGCAGTCACCAACGCATCTCTATTACCTGCATAAGGTGCTTTGTCCAGAACAACAGTTACTAAATGATTCTTATTTGTTAGGTATAAGTAAATATTGTATGCTTGGTGTTCGTCTCCCAATTCGTATTTCCGGTATGTCCTTGCATTCACTGTTATTTCCCCTTTAAAAACGTCGAAACCAGTACTAACACCACATTGACAAGGAGTAGTTAGTTCTTTATGTACTTGTGCCAACTTTTTACGACCATTTCCTTCTATGTTGATAGAAAAATCAGAACAGCCAACTAGAGTTGAGTACTGATAAGTACAGTTCTTTTGACCACGTTGACGTTGTTCGTAATTCTTCTGTGTTAGAACTTCTAACATATTTCCATCTCTAATCACACGCATCCCATTTGGCACATCAAACGAGTAACCTAAATCTTCGATTACGATTTTGCGGGTTTTAGCAACCTGAGCAATTAATATTGATGATTGGGCTAGCGATGTTTGATTATTAAAACTAATACCCATACTGGCGCTAGTTGCTAAGAAGGGAATAATTGCAGTCTTCACTGTAATTTGAAAAAATTTTATTTGATGTAATTATCCTTTCAAAAATTTGATGAAACATTTTTTGTCTAGAGGGGATCTATAAATAAATTGTTAAGCAGTCAGTCTTTGAAGCATAAGTGGAATTATGGCAATGTGAACAACGGTTTCACTTATCTCTGGTAATCGTTCGTAGTTCTTGCTCAAACGCCTTTGTAAGCCTGCACCAAGCAAGAGTTCGCGGGGTATCTCAACGTCTAGCAAGACTTCAAAATTCTCGCAGCGACGTTCAACAACTTTTAATTCCATAAGGCAGGCTGGCGCTGCATTCTGTACTTGTTCGCCTCGATACCCTTGATCCGCCCAAACCTTCAAACCTTGTTTAGGTTAGGTACTGTAATACTGGCTTAGAGCCAATATATATGTGTAGCAGTTGAATCTGCAATATTTGCTACATGAACGATTACAACCAAGACTAAACCAAGCACATCCATGCTTATGTGCCGTTTTCGTCCATAGTTAGGTTTTATTTACATAAGTAGATCTGTCTTTTTTAGATAAACCGCTAAACACTCTATCTCATTATCTTTTCAAGCTATTTTGTCGCCACGTCAGGGATGTTATACATGATTTTTATGTGTAATAGGTTATTTCGATAATTATGTAATTGCTTAACGACATAGAAAACAGTAAATTAACAATATGTTATATAAAACATAATCCAATCTCTGTGTATCTAAAAAAAGAAAGCATTCAAAAGTTTTTACTCTTACTTTGGAAAATCCTGTTAAATTGTCGTTGTGACACAATTCTCCAAACACATATACAGCAGTTTGCAAGTTAATAAGCTACACCTTTTCAACTTAGAGCCAAATCAAATTGCATTATTGTTTGTCCTGAAGTTCTGTCAAACGTAGTGAACTGAAATTAAAACTTGATTGTCATCTTGATAACTGTTAAGTAACTGTTAAATAGCTGTTTATTATCATGAAAACTAGAAAGATAAAGGTTGCACCTAATGAGCAACAGGTGGAATTGTTTGATACGTGTTGTAATGAGTTGATATGGCTATGGAATTCCATATTTCAAGGTAGAGGATTTACAGTCACCAAAGCTTTGCTAGCTACTATACTTCTTTTACCATCTGTAGCAACTCCAACATTTGCCCAGAGTACATTTCCACCTCGTGAAAATGGTCAATGGACTTTTTACAGTTCTGAAGACGGAAAAATTCCCACAACACCCCAAAAAAATGCTGCATGTTCGTCAAGAAGAATGCTTTTTGACAAGCAAGGGGGATTTGGCAACTTTATTTTTTATAGAAGTTCTTTTTGGACTGGTCAACCAGCTAATGAATCTTATTACACTGTGAATAATGGTGTTTTAACATTAAAAACTGCAATTACTGGTGTAACTCAAAATCTTGCCGAACCGGGGAGTGATTTTATTGTTGATAGATATAGGATTCTGAAAGCAACTTCTTCTATCGTAGAGTTGAAAAAATTGAATCGTAATGGTACACCCCAGCCTGAAAAGAATTTTCTCCTTAAATGCAAAACAATTAACCTTTAGCAGGCGTAAGTCCTGTTTGTTAAACTTCTCTACCGCCTGTATGTGAGGAAGTTAACGTCAATAGATAGCCGTCCGGTCCGGTCAAGATAAATGAACTGTGGATTCTACCTGGTTCGATCTCAGAAACAGTCAGTCCCCACTTCCTAAAAGTCTCTCTGGTGACGGAAACATCATCTACCATCAGATCAAAGGGCGCATTGATTCCAGGAGCGATCGCCTCTGAACTTGTTCTCAAAACTAAGTGCGTTCCTCCGCGTAATTCTAAAACAGCAAATTGTTCTGATTGGGTGATCAGCCGTAGCCCTATCTTGATGAAAAAATCGCTAGCCTCCGGTACATTACTCACATATAATCTCACATGACCAATGGCCACTGGGGGACGGGTATCCTTTTCTTTTGCAATAGTTTCTGGTTGTGACATAGGTTTAATCCAAAAATATTTAGTTACCGTTCAACTCTGTTGACTTCAGCAGGTTTACCTTCTCCAAAATCAGCGTGGTCAAATTCAGCAGTTCTGGGCAAATCTATCTCAACATTTGATAGAGTATCAACTTCTACTTTAGCATTTTGAAATTGTCTATCTAAAATATGTCCTCCAGTTTGACGATTTGCAGTTATGAAATGAAAGTGATAGCCACTAGCATTTACTCTTTGCATATATTTGGGTGTCCGAAAACCTACTAAAGTACCATTGACGTTCCTTAACTCAAAAATTGATTGTTCTTTTAGTGCCTCTGCTAAAGGGCGATAGGGTGGAGTTTGTTTGGGAATACTTCTAAATTTGAGATCAGGAAAATTACCTTGAATGCGAATAGCATAAGGATAATTTCTCGTAGTCAGCTAGGAGGTTGACAGCGACTAGCTTACAACGCACCAATAGATACAAGCATTCATCAAACAAATCTTTTCCCAAGGTGCTTGATTCTTTTGGCTGTCTGTGATAACTTTCTTTTTACATTCTATTAAATACTATAAACCTATTGATTTACCGTAGTTTGTGAAATTTCGTTAATCTAGTTACAGGATTTGGAGTTAAGAATAAATAGTTAATCTATCGAGCTTATCTATTGCAGGCAGTACATTGCGAACCAACGAACTAGAAATTAATCTTTAAGCCAAGGCAACCTTATGAGCAAAATACGTGCTGTGATTGTTGATCTGAATGTGCCGGGGCGTTTGGCACTGAGTGAAGTGACTGCACCAAAGTCTGCTCCAGATGAAGCTTTAGTCCGGGTAGCAGCAATTTCCCTGAATCGGGGAGAGGTGAAACGTTCAACTTCTGCTGAAGCTGGTTGGCAGCCTGGTTGGGACTTGGCAGGTGTAGTGGAAACCCCCGCTGCCGATGGTTCAGGGCCTTCCCAAGGGACGCGTGTAGTTGGCTTTCGCCATGCCGGTGCTTGGGCAGAACTCGTGTCTGTTCCCACCAACGCCTTAGCAGAAGTGCCGCCATCGGTATCCTTTGCTCAAGCTGCCACACTGCCTGTAGCAGGTTTAACCGCTTATCATGCTGTGCTTAAAGGCGGTTCGCTGTTAGGTCGCCCAGTTCTGGTTACAGGTGCATCAGGAGGTGTTGGTTACTTTGCTATCCAATTGGCGCGGCTGTCAGGGGCGTACGTCGTGGCACACATTCGGCAAGCTGGCTATGAGACTCTGGTCAAGGAAGCAGGGGCACAATCGGTGGTGATTAACGAAGACCTCTCACCTGCAAGCGAGTATGGCCCCTATGATTTAATTATAGAGTCAGTGGGTGGTAAGACTTTGGGAGTAGCCCTTAGCTTACTGGCACAGGATGGAAAAACTGTGTTGTATGGAGTGTCTGGGGGAGCAGAAGTGACATTCAACGCTGCCCAATTCTTTGGGACTGGTAGCGTGAGCCTGTATGGTTTACGTCTGTTCGATGAACTGAGATTTGAATCAGCCGCAGTCGGTCTAAAACGGCTTTTGAGTCTAGTAGAAGCAGGTCAGTTGCGTCCTCACATTGATTTAGAAGCTTCTTGGACACAAATAGCTGATGTAGCGCAACAACTACTGGACAGGCGTTTTCCTGGCAAGGCTGTATTGCACATTTCAAATTGAGCAACAGGAGATGACATGGGGGATAGTACTGACTTCTGGTTCAAACTAGATCAGCTTGTAGCCGCTAGTAATCTCAAGGTAGATCGCCCGGGACATCACATCCACGTTATCCATCCTTCGTTTATCCCTTGGACTATGGTTACTTGGAAGACACTCACTCTGGAGATGGATTTGATATTGATGTCTGGATAGGTAGCTTATTTAGTCAGACAGTAACTGCCGTCATTTGTAGTGTTGACTTTCAAAAGCGAGATACAGAAATCAAGATACTTCTGGGTTGTACATCAGGGGAAAGTCGAGCCATCTTGGATATCCACAATACAGGCTCTCAATCGGCAATATTGTTGGTTCGCAACTAAATTATATTTTTGAAGGTAACTGTGTATGAGTTTAGAACTAAAACTATCAGGTAAAACAGCGATCGTCACTGGAGGAAGTGCGGGAATTGGTTTAGCCACCGCCAAAGCACTCTATAGTGAGGGTGTGAATGTAGCGATCGCAGCTCGTAACCCAGAACGACTAGAAAATGCAGTAGCTGACATCCAGTCTCTACCCACGCCAGGGGCTAAAGTTATTTCCATCAACGCCGACCTGACTAAAGCAGACGATGTTGAGAAAGTTGTTTCAACCACCTTGACCCAGTTTGGTCAGATTGATATCTTGATTAATAATGCAGGTTCAGCCCGTGCGGGGTCTTTCCTGGAATCAACTGATGATTTATTTTTGGATGCTTGGAACTTAAAATTATTGGGCTATATCCGCCTAGTTAGAGCCGTCGTCCCCGATCAGAAAAGTCGGGGTGATGGGCGGATTGTCAATATAGTTGGCGGTGCAGGACGGACACCTCGTCCTAACTTCCTAGCTGGTGGCACAAGTAATGCAGCTCTGCTCAACTTCACAAAGGGCATTTCTAAAGAGTTAGCTGAGTACAACATTCGCATTAATGCCATATCGCCCGGTGCTACAGCTACTGAGCGTGCCGAGACTTTAGCTCGGCAAGAATGCCCAAGTGCAAGGGATCACCGTCGAGCAAGTGGAGGCACAAAACATCCAAAGTATTCCTTTAAAAAGAATCGCCCAGCCAGAAGAAATTGCTGCGCTGGCGTTATTTTTGGTGTCTGATCTTGCTGCATCAATTACAGGAACAGAGATTATTGTTGATGGCGGATCTACCCCTGGTGTTTAGCAGCTTAAAGAAGTCAGAAATCAGCAGATATTGCTAATTTTAAATTTTGGATTGAAGGAAAAATCTAAAATCCAAAATTGAATGACTGCCGACTAACTAAATAAAAACATTAGTCTTTGCAAGGTGACTTGTAAAATCTCTTTTTTCTCTCTGCGCCCTCCGCGTCTGTGCGGTTAAAAAATCTTTTATTTAACCACAGAGGCACAGAGAACACAGAGTTAAGAGGTTGTACGATTCGTTGCTTAGTGAATCTCGGCATCCAGTCCGTAAATAACTAAGCCAGCCTCAACTCAATCATGGGGGACAGGCTGAACTCTCGGTCAGATATCGACTCAACCAAAGAGGAGTTTTTTGATCCAAATTTTCACCCACCTTAAAAAGGCTAGTCCCAAACATAAACTTCTTGGAGATAAAAAACATGGCTTCTCAATACTTTGATATCAAACCAGTTGCAGGACGTATTGGTGCTGAAATCATCGGTGTTAATCTGAGTTATAACCTCAGCGATGACATCATTAACGATATTCGCAAGACTCTAGTCAAATACAAAGTGATCTTTTTCCGTGGTCAGCAACAGCTTGATGCTGCTGGACAGGTCGCCTTCGCTCGTCGTTTCGGTGAAGTCACTACAGCCCACCCCACTGTACCAGCGCTGCCAGAAAATCCCGAAGTCTTAGACCTGAATTATGGCCGCACCACTTCTCGCGCCAATAGCTGGCATACCGATGTGACATTCGTAGACCGTCCTCCTCTCGGCTCTATCTTACGAGCGCTTGACATTCCCCTGACTGGTGGCGACACAATCTGGGCAAACTCTGTGACTGCCTACCAAGATTTACCTACCCATCTGCGTAATCTCGCCGACCAACTTTGGGCAGTACACAGCAACAAATTCGACTATGCAACTGCATTCGACCTACCTGAAGATGCCAAGGCTTATCGGGCTGTCTTCACCTCGACTGTATACGAGACTCTGCACCCAGTTGTACGCATCCATCCCGAATCTGGGGAGCGGGGGCTATTCATTGGCGGATTTGTGCGTCAGTTCCGTGGTTTATCAACAACTGAATCAGATGATATTCTCCGACTGTTACAAGCTTACATCACACGTCCTGAGAACACAGTCCGGTGGCGTTGGCAAGTTGGTGACGTCGCCTTTTGGGACAACCGGGTTACTCAACATTATGCGATCGCAGATTACGGCGACCAGCCCCGCCACGTTCAACGAGTGACAATTGTCGGAGATCTCCCAGTGGGTATCGATGGTAAACAAAGTGAAGCTATCAAGGGAGACGCTTCTGGGTACAACCGACGTGAGGCGGTGACTGCATAATACTTGAGCATGGGGAATAGGGGATGAGTCTTTGATACTCGCCGACGAGTGTTTGATACTCGTGAACAAGTCTTTGATACTCGCTGACGAATCTTTAATACTCGCTGACGAGTCTCTAATACTCGTGAATGAGTCTTTAATACTTGCTGACGAGTCTTTGAACTCCACTCCCCTGCTTCTTTGCTCCCCACTCATCTCCCCATTCCCTTTTGCTGGCTTAACTTTCCACTGACTAATGACTCGTGACTCCTAAATTCTGAACTCAGTATCTAATAATGATCGCGCTTTTCTATCAACCCTCTATGCAAGTAACAATACCAGAGTCTTAATAAGCAAGACTTTCATGAACAATTGGCAGTGTTTTTGAAGCGACGGCTTTGATTTCCTCAAACTTCATCTGATTTGTTAGGTTTTAACAATATAATCAGGTCGTCTCTAGGGAAACTTTTTATAGTGTTGGGCATCCTAACGGTTCTACTATCCTCCTTTGTTTTAACGTTTCACAACGTTACTGTCCGAGTTTTGTTTTCAGAACATCTTGTACTCGGTTTATTTTTACTCGGTGGATATGTTAAACCAGATTTGCAGAATTCATTCTTGCTGATGTTCATGCGAATGCTGCTTGTAGTTCCACTCATGGCATCTCTATCATTCAAGCTATATCCATCTGCTCTTAAAGAATTAAAAGACTTATTCAATCGCGATGCCTCCGGCGCATTACATGAACGCAGGGATATTCTAATCCAAGCTCTTGGCTGTGGTGTACTGATGTTTGTGTATATTGCCTCACTGTACATTGCTATTGGCTTGATTCCCACAGGCATTGCCTTGACTCTCTTCTTCACCTATCCTGTGTTTACAGCACTGCTGTCTTGGAGGTTTTTTGGCGATTGCCCCACATTGTTCCGTTGGCTAGTGATGGGGATTATTCTGGTAGGAAGCGCTCTCACCATTCCCCAGTCTTCTGCCACCTACAGCAGTCATACCATTGCGATCGGCATTTTCGCTAGTGTTAGTGCTGGGATCGTTTACGCCTTTTATTGCATCATTGCTCAAAAATGTTTGGAAAAATTCCATCCAGTTCCCTTTACCTGGATTAGTTTTGCCTGTACTTTACTTCTTTCCGGTATTAGCTTACTGTTTTGGCCAGCTAAGAGCGCCCAACTTGACTGGACACCTCTATGGATTGGCAGTATATTTTCCGGTCTTGTCAGCTTTCTCGGACACACTTTAAACAATGTGGGTATTCGGATGATTGGCGCTTCTACCGCTTCCATAATCGGTTCTAGCAGTCCAGCATTGACGGCGCTTGTTGCATGGGTAACGATTAGCGAAACTTTAAACGTAATTCAGAGCGTCGGGATTGGTGTTGTCACATTGGGGATCGGGTTACTTAGTGGAGAAGGCTTTATAAAATCGCTCAAAATAAGGAGTTAGATTTTAGTTGAACTATTTGGTCTATCGCATTAATCATACAGGTTTGTACAAATACTGTTGCTCTAAAACTGATGAATGTCAGTTTCTGCGGATGATTTACCCTATATGACTTTCATACAGGCTTGTTTTCTATTTTTCAGCGCTTGGCTCAGTGGGGTATTAAATTCAGTTGCAGGGGGAGGTGGATTGATTATTTTTCCAGCACTTTTACTAACTGGTCTATCACCTATAAATGCCAACGCAACAAGTACGTTAGCCTCATCCACTGGATACATTGCCAGTGTGGCTGCCTATCATAACAAGCTGCCAGCACAGCAACAACTCTCATGGCTGCTTGGTGGTGTTAGCGTGATTGGCGGACTGTTAGGTGCAGTGTTACTGCTTTACACTCCAACAGGCACATTTAATCAGCTTGTACCCTACCTGATGTTGATTGCTACACTACTGTTTACTTTTGCTAGGTCGATTGAGATTCTTTTAAAAATTGCTCCTGAAACTAGTCAAAATTCTCGGAGTTTCTTGCTCAAAGCTGCGATTATCCAATTTTTTATTAGCGTTTACGGAGGATTTTATGGTTTGGGTCTAAGCTTTTTGATGTTAGCTACTTTAAGCCTGCTGGGTATAAGAGATATTTATCAGATAAATGCCTTGAAGGTACTGATGATGCTCTGTATCGATAGCTTTGCGATTATAACTTTTGTGGTTGTTGGAGTCATAGCATGGCAGCAAGCTGTACTAATGATGGTTGGTACAGCTATTGGTGGCTATAGCGGAGCTTACTATACTCGTCAACTAAAACCAGAGTCGGTGAGGCGTTTTATTATTGTCATTGCTTGGGGAATTACTTCTTACTTTTTTTTCAGCAAATAAGCAAAAGCGGATGAAACTATATATCAATTACTTATATCTAATTTGATATCAATATATGCTTTTTGACGCTGTTCTTTTTGATTTAGACGGGACATTAACAGATCCTAAACTTGGTATCACTCGCTGCATTCAGTACGCTCTATCTGAACTCGGTTATAAACCAGCGGATGCTGATGAATTGCATTGGTGTATTGGCCCACCACTGAAAGACAGCTTTTCGCATTTACTGAAGACCTTAGATGGCACAATAATTGAACAGGCTATTTCACTGTATCGCCGTCGCTTTGCCACCATTGGATTATTTGAAAACTCCCTTTATCCACAGATTCCAGAAGTCCTAAAAGCCATTCGTTTTGCTGGTTATAAAACTTTTGTCGCGACTTCAAAGCCATACATTTATGCTACGCAGATTATTGAATATTTTGGCTTACCGTTGCTTTTTGACGGTGTTTATGGTAGTGAAATTGATGGAAGACGAAGCGTTAAAGGCGACTTAATTCACCATATTTTATTAACAGAAAAACTTTTACCCTCCACTGTGGTGATGGTAGGCGATCGCTCACATGACATCATTGGAGCCAAGCACCATCACATTGCTTCAATTGGCGTTACCTATGGCTATGGAACTGAGGAGGAATTGAAAGCTCATGGTGCTGACTTGATTGCCCATTCTCCAAGTGATATTCTCAAATTAATAATTCGTAAATAATGCCGCCATCTTTAACACTCTTCCATAGTTTACTTCTCTTTAGTACCGCTTTCATTGCAGGCGGATTAAACGCTGTCGCGGGTGGTGGAAGCTTTATCACCTTTCCAACTCTCATCTTTACGGGTGTACCGCCGATCGCAGCTAACGCCACGAATAATACTGCGATTTGGGTGGCTGCTCTCGCAAGTGCTGGAGCATATCGTCAAGATTTAAACATCGAGCGGCGAGATTTTTTACTTTTATGTGGTGTCAGTTTAGTTGGTGGTGTAATTGGCTCTGTAGCTTTGTTATATACTTCTCCAGATGTGTTTAAAAAGCTTATTCCCTATCTGTTGCTGCTGGCAACCCTGGTGTTTACCTTTGGTGAACCTTTCAAAAAGTGGTTACAGCGTCAAAGCCAGAAGTCATCACCTGAGTCTGTACCCTTATTTAATTTGGTACTGGCTCAACTTGCGATCGCAATTTATGGCGGTTTCTTCGGCGCAGGTTTAGGGATTTTAATGCTGGCAACTCTAACATTTTTAGGTATCAAAAGTATTCACACAATAAATGCTTTTAAGACATTTTTAGGAAGTTGTATTAATGGAATTGCGATCGTTCCATTTATTTTTGCAGGTGTGATTGCTTGGCATCAAGCTATTTTGATGGCAGTAGGTGGCTCTCTTGGCGGTTACTTAAGCGCCCATTATGCTCGTCAACTTGAACCGCACTTAATTCGGAGATTTGTCATGATTGTTGCCTTCAGCATGACTGCCTACTTTTTTATTCACGGTTAAGGATTGGGAACTACTGAGGGGTGATGTATGGAAGCATCAACAAAATCGCAGGTCATGCTTCGTGCTTTTGATTCCCGAAATTTTCGTCTGTACTACACAGGTCAGGCAATTTCTCTAATTGGTACGTCAATGACCCAGGTGGCTACTAGTTGGCTGGTGTATCGCCTCACCGATTCCGCTTGGTTGTTGGGTCTGGTGGGTTTTGCCAGCCAAATTCCCACTCTTGTTTTGATTCCTCTGGGTGGAATTGTTGCCGATCGCACCAACCGCTATCGCATCCTGACTGTCGCCCAGATTTTGGGGATGCTTCAGTCTTTGGCTCTGACTTGGCTGGCCTTGAATGGTACTATTAACGTTTGGCAGATTGCACTTGTTGGTGTGTTCCAAGGGATAATCAACGCCTTCGATATTCCCACCCGACAGGCATTTCTACCAGAAACGGTCAGTAAGGAAAATCTCGGTAATGCAATTGCCTTGTACTCCTCCCTGGTTAGCGTTTCGGTTATGCTTGGGCCTGCGATCGCGGGCATATTGATTGCGGCCATTGGTTCGGGCGCTTGTTTTCTGATTGATACTATCAGTTATATAGCGGTAATTTTTGCCCTCTTGGCGATGCGGCTTGCCCCCAAAAAAGCTGTTATTTCCACGCGGAAACCTTTAGAAGAATTGAGAGCCAGCTTCATTTACGCTTTTGGTTTTCTGCCACTCCGGTCAGTCTTAATTGGGTCAGCTTTAGTCTGCTGTGTCTGGGCATTTTATTTGGCTTTAGGGCCCATTTTTGCTACAGATGTTCTGGACGGCGGCCCCAATACTTTTGGCTTTTTGATGACAGCTTCAGGTATGGGAACTTTAGCTGGCGGTATCTACTTAAGTAGACATAAGAGCGTGCTTGAGTTAGGAAAAGTTCTAGCATTTGGGACAGCCCTTATGGGAGTGAGCCTGATTATCTTCGCCCTATCCCACATATTATGGCTTTCACTGCTCTCGCTGTTGGTAGCTGGTTTCGGGTTTATTTTGCAGATAATTTCCGGTCGCACAGTACTCCAGTTGTTGGTGACTGATGAGAATCGGGGGCAGATTACAGGACTTTACGTCATGGCATCTACAGGCGCGGTACCCATAGGCAATCTGGTTGCCGGCGCACTAGCAACCAGCATCGGTGCTACCAATACTGTCATCCTCGGTGCCAGTATTTGCATTGTGGGATCACTCCTCTTTATGCAGCAAATTTCCATCTTCCGTGACATGGTTCGTCTGAATTTACGTGCAGACAGGTCTTAAAGGAAGCTGAAGTGATCAAGAGTGCTGAGTTAAAAGAGTGCATAATCAAGCATACAGCTAAAAATTGGTAACAACAATGACTACAGTAAATGACCCTGCCGTTGTAACTGAAGTAACTGATTTGTACCTCAAGTATGAAGAAGCCCTTTGTAATAATAATTTGGAGGTGATGGATAGCTTGTTTTGGGATGCGCCAGAAGTAGTGCGGTTTGGGATCACAGAAAACCTCTATGGCGTCGATGAAATTCGCAACTTTCGCGCTTCTCGTCCAAACCCGAAAATAGAGCGAGAAATCTCAAATCTTAAGGTTGTAACCTTTGGGAAAGATGCAGCAACAGTGACTTTAGAATTTCGCCGCATTATTAATGGTGTAGAACGTTTCGGGCGACAAAGCCAGACTTGGTATAGGTTTACCGAAGGATGGAAAGTGGTTTCGGCACATGTTTCATTATTGCCAGTGTGAATTTAAAATTCTCGTATTGCTGCTACAAAAATCTGCGTGACAGCAAAAAATTCAGTGATTTTAGCAACACGCATTCAATGAATTGAACATAACAGTGGCTTTAAGGGAAAATGTACAAAGACTAATTCTAGTTAGACATTTGCTCCTATAAAAAATAGTGGGTGGCTATAATACTACCTTTACCAGATTTAAAATTATTAAAAATAATTACTGTCACAAGTAGAGAAATAGAGGTTTAAATATGGTACATTCATTTGATTGGATTTTATTAAAATCTAGGCATATAGTAAAAGATAGATGGATTTCAATCCGGTCTGATACTTGCCAAATGCCTAATGGAGCAATAGTTGACCCCTATTATGTTTTGGAATATCCAACATGGGTAAATGTTGTAGATTTAACGAAAAATCAAGAAATTGTATTAGTAAATCAATATCGTTATGGTACTAAAAAAACAGGTTTAGAATTACCTGATGGTTCTATGGAAGCAGAAGATATTTCCCCATTGGAAGCTGCAAAGCGTGAGTTATTAGAAGAATCAGGATACACAAGCAACAATTTTCTTGAAACGGCTATACTCTCACCAAACTCAGCAAGTCACAACAATCTAATTCATTGTTTTTTAGCAACAGATGTGGAACATATAGCTGATGTAAAGTTAGACGTTACTGAACAAATTGATGTGATTTTGTTGCCACTGCAAAAATTAATTCAAGATATTGATAATGGAATATTACTGCAAACAATACATATTAGTTCATTATTTTTTGCTCTCAAAAAACTTGGTAAAGTGCAATTTTCTTAGTCATCTGGCTATAGTTACCTTAGTTACCTTTGTCAATAACTATCACGAAAAGATAAAAGATATATGACTGCAACCATTTCATTCGATCGCGTTTCTGATATCTATGATGCAACACGAGGACTACCCCCAGGTATTTCCGAGCAAATCACAGATTTTATCCTCAATCTAGTTTCACCAACAGCAGAAACCAAATTCTATGAAACGGGTATCGGCACTGGTAGAATTGCTGTCCCGATCGCAAAAAAAGGCTATTCCTACACTGGTGTCGATATCTCTGAAAAAATGCTAGCTGAGTTGCACCAAAAGCTAGAGGGTGTGTCTCACCAACTTACAGCAATCAAGGGAGATGCAACTTCTCTACCATTTGCTGATAACTCTTTCGATGTGGCGTTGACAGTTCATGTGTTTCACTTGGTTTCTGCTTGGAAGCAAGCATTAGCAGAAATTCGCCGCGTCCTCAAGCCAGAAGGAATTTATCTCTACACTCACGGTAATATGAATTTCAGCAAAGTTAATGAAGATGTGAATCAAGGTAGGTTTGATTTTCAGCAACGTTGGCAAGATATTATTGCTGGCTATGATTACCCTTTACCTGGCTATGGTGCAACACAAGAAGAGGTTTTAGGTGAGTTGCGCGAACAAGGAGCAAATTTGCAAACAGTTGTTGCAGCCAAATGGCAATCTGAACTGACTGTAGGTAAATTGCTTGAATATTATAGAAACAAGGTTTATGGCAATACCTGGCACATCCCGGATGATATATTTGCCCGTGCAATTCAAGATTTGCAAGACTGGGCTTTGCAACACTACGGCTCTTTAGACTACGATTTGTCTGGTGAAAGTAGGTTCAAGATTGTTGTAGTAAGCAACTGGGCTTAATACAGTTTTGCGTAGAAGCGTAGCGTTTTTAATGCAGGGGAACGCATTAACATTCTTTTGAAATGCATTGGCATTGTATGGGGATACATTAACAATGCAAGCCGATGCATTGGCATTGCAGGGTATTGCATTAACAATGTAAGCCGATGCATTGGCATTGCAGGGTATTGCCAAATTTAATTCGCTACGAATTAATCAAATGTTGTACTTATACCAATTCTCCGTGAGCTTGCACTTAATGATTACTCCCTCTGTCTTGGCGTACTTGGCGTACTTGGCGGTTCGTTTAATAATTAAGTGCATCTTCATAGCGAATTGGTATTAGATTGGATTGAACTCTGATGATATTGGAAACCGATCGCTTACTATTGCGGGAAATGATGCTTTCTGACCTCGACGCGCTACTGCTTGTCCTTGGCGATGCAGAGTCGATGCGCTACTATCCAAAGCCGTTTGATTGCGAGATGGTGCAAAAGTGGATTGACCGACAGCGCCGCAACTACGCACAGCACGGCGTTGGCTTGTGGGCAATGGTTCTCAAGGCGACGGGGGAGGTAATCGGCGACTGCGGACTAGTTTGGCAAGAGGTCGAGGGACACCAGGAACTCGAAATTGGTTACCACGTCCGCCGTGACCAACAAATGCAGGGTTATGCAACTGAAGCGGCATATGCTTGCCAGGATTACGCCGTTAACGTCCTGGGTCGCTGCGTTCGCGTTATTTCTCTGATTCGTCCAGAAAACATTCCCTCTCGGCGTGTAGCCCAGAAGAACGGCCTCAAGGTCGTTAAGGAGATACTCTGGCGCGACATACCGCATTATATATATGCTGTGGAACGCTGAAAAATTGAACTTCTTGCAAAAATCAATTTCCCTATAATACAGACAAGTCAGATATCTCCCTCCTTAATCCCGACTCCCCAACAAATAAATCAGCGCCTCTACTAAAGCCTGATTTTGTTCATCAGTACCAACAGTAATGCGTAATTTATCATCTAGTCCAGGCTGCTTGAAGTAGCGGATTAAAATTCCCTGTTCCTTCAGTTTTTGATAGAGATATTCTGCGTTTCCTTCTCTTGGCTGTGCTAACAAAAAGTTAGTTTGAGAATCCCAAAGATGAAAACCTAATTGTTTCAAGTCTGTTGCTAACTTAGTGCGCGATGCTTTGATTTTTGCCACACAAGCATTTTTATAAGCTTGATCGGTAATAGCAGCCGTGCCAATTGCACAAGCGATCGCATCAATGTTATAGCTATCCTTCACCTTAAACAACCCCTGCAACAGTTTGGGATTCGCCACCCCAAAGCCCAGCCGCAATCCTGCCAAAGAGTACCCTTTAGAAAGTGTGCGAATTACGATGACGTTTTCGTATTCATTTACCAAAGCCAATGCATCCTCTTCAGTAAAATCTACATATGCTTCGTCAATCACTAAAACTCCAGATAACTGGCTGGCTAATTTTCGTAGATCATTTGTTGCTACCACATGCCCCGATGGACTATTAGGCGACGCAATGAATGTCACAGAACCATTGGCAGCAACCAGTTCTTTCAAAGGTAAACTGTAGTCCTTGCTGTAGGGAATCTCAATAATTTCCGCAGCTTGCATTTCTATTAATGTGCGATATAGCACGTAAGTTGGCATCGGATAAACTACTTTCTTCCCAGGTTCTGCACAGGCTCGAATTACTACACTCAACAATTCGTCACTGCCATTTCCGACAATGATCCAATCACTAGGAACTCCTAAAACTTTACTTGCAGCTTGCCGGAATTCCTCGCCGAAAGGTTCTGGATAGCGCCGCAACCACTCGCCATCGATATTCCGTAGTACAGCAAGCGCGGCAGGCGAAGGAGGATAGGGGTTTTCGTTACTGTTGAGTTTGATGATCTGTGTACCGCGTTGGGGCTGCTCACCGGGAATGTAGCTAGCCATTGCATTAACATTGGAGCGAAAGTAATTGGTCATAGGGCATGGGGTATGGAGTATAGAAAAATGTTAATTTACCTGATTTTGGGCTTAATCCAGAAGTATTGAGACAGCACCTCTTAAAAATAAGAAAGACACTCATTACATTTTGGAACTTGGCATAATCAACTCTTCCCTATATCGTTTTTATATAATGCCTAAATCCTTGCATAATTTTGCCCAGCAAGCACTCCTAAGCCCCTATCGGGAAGCAGGGGAAGAAGAACTATTAATTATTTACCCATGCTTAATGCCCAATGACAAATCATTACCGATATATTATTTTTTACAAACCCTATGGCGTTCTTAGCCAGTTTACAAAAGATGCTCCCACACATAGCACCCTGAAAGATTATATTGATGTACCTGATGTGTATCCTGTGGGACGCTTAGACTGGGATAGTGAAGGGTTGCTGCTGTTAACGAACGATGGGCAATTGCAACATCGTCTCGCCCATCCGCGTTTTGGTCATAAACGCACTTACTGGGTACAGGTAGAGCGAATTCCAGATGCAGATGCAATAAAAAGGTTGCAAACAGGCGTGAAAATTCAAGATTACCGTACTCAACCAGCAGAAGTTAGGCTGTTATCAAAAGAGCCAGAGCTACCTGAACGCACCCCGCCGATTAGATTTCGCAAAAATGTACCGACAGCTTGGCTGGAAATAACCTTGACAGAGGGAAAAAACCGCCAAGTACGGCGCATGACTGCGGCTGTAGGGTTTCCGACTTTGCGACTGGTTAGGGTCAGTATAGCCCACCTAGAATTAGATGACCTACAATTGGGTCAATGGCGCGACCTCACCATATCTGAACTCCAATTTCTGGATAATTTCAGTAAATCGAAAAGTTTTCCTCCAAAAGCGAATGCTCATCCCAGACTGGAAGTCTGAGAGGCATTTTGTACATTTGGGATGCAATGTCTAAGGGCGAACTACGCCTACGCATTCTGGCTATATTAACCAAAACTTTGAACAATATACATATCATTACCCGTATCGCCCACTAAAAGCAAGCTACTGTCATCACTTTCTAAATTTCGACTGCCAGCAATACCTTTTTGCAGAACTTTAATTATTCTTTGGGGACTAAAAGATTCTAATTCCACAAACTTTCCTGATTCTAACCATGCTAATTCTTCAGAAGATAAATTTTGACGAACTTCTTCAGACAATTGTTTAGCTGCTTGTACCGACTCTGGAGAGGATTGAATGAACATTCCGCGCTTAGTAGCGATAATTTGACGTGGCGTTAGTCCGATATCAATAATCACAATCTCGCTATTGAAAAACCAACTAGCATTGGTTCTCAAATTAGGAACCACATCTTAATACCTAAAAAACTAGGCAATCAGACTGAAATTGCTACTATTCAGAGTAATATCAGGATTCCCTAAACTAGCAAACTCAAACACTGTTCCTGTACCCAGAACATTGCTATCCTGGTTATAGAATAAGCTGCCACTACTTTGACTAAAGACAATATGTGCTTTGTTAGCGTTGACGAATTTATCATCAGTGACAACTCCAAAGTCAGTTAAAGCCTGTCCCGCAGTATTAGTAACAGCATTGAAGGTGCTTTTACTCAGGACAATCTGATCTTGTCCTGCTTCAAACTCGGTGATGTAATCAACACCTAAGCTTGTGCTAAAAACTCCACTACTTTGGAACAGATATTTATCCTTTCCGACTCCACCTGTGAGAATATCATCGCCCAGTCCTCCCCAGAGTAAGTCATCACCAGCTCCACCTGTGAGAATATCATTACCATTACCTCCCTGGAGGGTATCATTTCCTCCTAACCCTTGCAGTTGGTCATTTCCGTCACCGCCAATCAGAGTGTTATTCAATGCATTACCAGTGAGACGCTGATCACTTGTGCTGGTAGTGTTAGCTAACTGTAGGGAATAATTGGAGTTGACGTTGCTGGAGTCTTGTGAAATTCCAACATAATAATTCCCTGCTGCTCCCAAGGTTGTAGTAATTTGACCGTTCGCACCATTACTAGCATAAGTAGAGTAAAGTTTTTCTCCACTCTCAATCAATCCATCATT
>NZ_JBALGC010000151.1:0-11106 GCF_036916575.1 Nostoc sp. | reverse complement strand
TGGCATTCAAGTACTGTGGCGAGGTTGGTTAAAATTACACGATCTCTGTGAGGGTTGGCAGCTTGCAAAAGAGACTTAACGGGAAAAGTCAGGTTTTAGGTGATGCTAATTCCTGGAAAGAACATTTTCAAACTGTCTATAATTCACTCGATACAGTAGGAATACCTTTGCATCTAGTTACTTATTTTGATGACTTGGGTGAAACCTACCCTTGGGTAATAGATTTACCAGTTGCTGCTATTAGCTTAGACTTGACACGCGGACGCAACTTAGAGTTAATTAAAACTCACGGTTTCCCGCAAAATAAGCGACTAGGAGTAGGAATTATAGACGCAAGAAATATTTGGCAAGTTCGTCCAGAGAAAGTTGTTCCCATATTACAAGAGATTGTAGAGACATTAAATGAAACATCTGTAGATATTCAACCATCCGCTTCCTTACAGTTCGTTCCCTACGATGCCAAACGAGAAAAACGATTACCATCACAGCTACGCAATGTCTTGAGTTTTGCCGAACAGAAACTTCAAGAAGTGGTTTTCTTGGCTCGAACAATAAAAGGTGACAACACTAAAACAGAGCAAGAATTTATTGAGTTGACCTGGAGTACATTCGAGGAGTTTAGTCCAGCAAATCAGTCAGTTCAAGAAAGACTGAAGACTCTGAAGATTGATGATTTTCAGCGCTCATTATCCTATGGATTGCGGCTGGATTCCCAAATAACTCTGCCTCTGTTCCCAACAACCACAATTGGTTCCTTTCCCCAAACTTCTGAAGTTCGCCAACTCCGAGTACGTTATAAACGAGGTGAATTGAGTCAGTCAGAATATGAGGCTGCTATTGATGCTCAAATTGCCGAAAGCATTAAACTACAAGAGGAATTAGGGTTAGATGTTTTAGTACACGGTGAATTTGAACGCACCGACATGGTGGAATTTTTTGGACAGCAATTATTAGGTTTTGCTTTCACTGAAAATGGCTGGGTACAAAGCTACGGTAGCCGTTATGTCCGTCCACCAATTATTTACGGCGATGTGGTTCGCACTGCGCCAATGACGGTACGTGAGTTTAAAGTAGCTCAATCATTGACGGAAAAACCTGTAAAAGGGATGTTGACGGCTCCTGTAACTATCTTAAATTGGTCTTACCCTCGGATAGATGTTTCCAGGTCAGAACAAGCTATCCAAATTGCTTTAGCACTGCGGGATGAGGTAGCAGATTTGGAAGCAGCTGGTGCAAAGGTAATTCAAGTAGATGAACCAGCGCTACGTGAGGGTTTACCTCTAAAGCCCCAACGGTGGAGTGAATATCTTTCTTGGGCTGTAGATGCATTTCGGTTGGCAACAGCAGTAGCCCAACCCCAAACCCAAATTCACACTCACATGTGCTACTGCGAATTTGGTGACATTATTAAGGATATCGAACGGTTGGATGCTGATGTGATTTCGATTGAAAATAGTCGCAGCAACAATCAAACTTTGCGAGAAATTACAGAGGGTGGCTACTCACATCAGGTTGGTAATGGAGTTTATGACATTCATAGTCCTGTTGTGCCGACAACTGAACAGATTTTACAGCAATTGCGGACTGGAGTTGCTAATTTACCCGTAAAACAAATTTGGGTGAACCCAGATTGTGGTTTGAAAACTCGTCGTTGGTCAGAGGTGATTCCGGCTTTAAAAAACATGGTGGAAGCGACGAAAGTCTTGCGAGAGGAAACAAACGCAACTGTGAAATCGTAGTAAAAGTAAACTCAGAAAAGTAGGCTCAGAGGTTAATCTAAGAGTTTATGCTCTCTTGCTTATTGTTGAACTTTTCGATTTTTTGATTGGTTGACCCTAAACCGTGACGTATTTGCGGCTTATAAAGCCAGTTTGGGCTACATTTGGGCTTAATTTTTGTTTAAGTCCCGCTACGAGAAGCAACCTACGTCTACGGTCTTTGATAGGAGCAAATTTGAAGCTTAGGCTTCTGTTTGCGTATAGAGCAGAGCAGTACTTTTTGTTTTGGAGTTGAAAAATGATATCGACAATAGAAACAATCGCAGCAATTGACGACAAACTATCTAAGCGATTTTTAGAACTCGATCCGGCAGGTTACTTCATTATCTATTTAGATCGCGAAGCAGGCTTAATCTGTGCGAAACATTTTACCAATGAAGTTAATGAGCAAGGATTGGCTGTCGATCCAGAAACCGGAAAACCCATTCCTGCAACCGTCAAAGTGGAACGACAACCAACTGCCACCTTTACAGGAAGAACTGCTAAAGAAGTTTGCATTCAACTGTTTGAGTCAATAAAACCTTGCCCAGTGAGCCGATTGGATCATGCGGCTTACTTGGGGCGTGAGTTTATGCGAGCAGAAGTGGCATTGGTGACAGCACAAGACTACGTACAGGATTGAATAAGCTTGTGATGATTTAATGGCAAACTACAAACAGCTTTCGCCCGTCCGCTGCCGTGGAGTATTATGCATCATTAGAATCTTCGTCCTGTACTCTCTTAGAATCACACTCGTTCAAAATATCGGAGATTAGCTCTGTTACTAATTCAGGAAAGCTTTGTTCCACTAATTGCTGAGCACGATTCATTGTCGGTCATAAAGAATCTCCTTTATCACCTTGGATAAGAGAAATCCAATATGTAGGGTAATACCTAACCAACATCCCAAGAATATAAGAGATCATATATGTAATGCATAGCTGGGAATATCGGGTACTTGGGGAAAACGGCTCAGTAATGTGTAGGGAAGGAATCGACCCAAACGTTTTGTGCATGTATGTATGTATGAACATTAGGAGATTTCTGGCAAAAGTATCAGCATCACAAGTCAGCGTAACCCAATCAGAATCAGATTTTACGGTGTAACCGAATCCCTCATAAACGTCTTGAAACAGTGAGAATGGTTTAGCCCTGACTTTCGCACTAAATCCTGCATCTGCACTGTAAGTCATTTCATTAATAGAGGCATATTTTGTCACTTCTGAAATATTTGAATAATCCTTCTGCAAATCAGGGGTGCGTGAAAAAAGGTCATCGACTGAAAACTCTTGCCTAAGATTCGGAACATCGTAAGATAGCGACCAATCAACTCCTGACGAATTGACATGAATTGAAATTCTATTGTTTGTATGAGTCACAAAATCTGAAAATAATCCAGGTCTAGTTCCTATCTTTAAATTGCGTAATCCCTGAAGCCCAGCAGCAATATCGCCAGACATAATATCGCTCCATCCAACTGTCTCAAGCCCGTGACTTGCAGTTAAACCCTCTTCACCACCCCTTGGCTTGAGCAACAGCAAAAGAGCTCTACTTAAGGAGGCAACACCATAAAAGGTTAATAAAGGGCGCACAGAATAATTCGAGTTGCTGGCGTTTCTAAAATATTCACGGCTCTGCTTTGCTGCAGCATTTATTTCTCGTGCACGACACGTGTTTAAATCCAGTGAATGAATTCGCTTAAACCTCTGATGAGTGATATCCCGGTTCTCAAGTGAGAGTAATTGTTGCCAAATCTCATTGTTCATTACTTTACGAAAGTCCCTCATCAGAGTTTAAGGGAAGAATTGTTTAGAAGGAAGGATCTGCTGCATAACTATTTATTATGCAGAAAGTTTCCGTATAATTTTTTTTAGATAAAGACTACGCTAAAAATCATAAACTTGTGTGCGGCGATCGCTTTTGCGACAACACCGATAACCTTTTTTTGTCAGTGCGCTTCAACCGATTTGTTATGCCGCGATCGCCACACAGTTGGGGCTAATTTTGTGGAGACTCATTCAGTTGCTGCTGAAGTTGTTGAACTTCCTCAATCGATAAGCCTGTGGAAGGAGCAATAATGTTGATCGCTACTCCTCTACGCAAAAGATTGATAGCGATCGCCGATGTCTTTTTTTTCTCAGCCTCTCTCCAGATCGAACAATAAGCGGTGGATTCCTGGATGATGTCCCCCCGTAATGATCATGTTCAGCGGACGCCGATCGCCTTTGCAACTCAACGAAGTAGGCTGATAGGTTACGCTGCAACACGCTTGTTATGCTGTGCATTGTAATTGCGCCTGAAACCGCTTTAGATTTTAGCTTTCTTGCGAAGTATTAAACTTATTTCCTCTACAGTTGTGAAGAAGGCATCCCCCATAAATTTAAGACTAGCAACGGCTCGCTGACCAGCTTCTTCATTACCCGCTCCACAAGCATCAGTCACCATGATTGGGATATAGCCAAGATCGGCAGCATGGCGAATTGTCGGCTCAATCCCGATTTCAGTTGCTACACCTACTATAATTACAGTTTGAATGCCACAGTCGCGTAAGGCAATGTCGAGAGGCGTTCCCTCAAATGCAGACATTGTGATTTTGTCAAAAATTCCTTCGGAAGGAAGTGGAGTTACTTCAGGAATTAATTGAAATCCCGGCGAGTCAGGAAGAAACCAAGGCTTTACATCATCAACTGAGGTTACTCTTTGCCATGCCTTAGCTGTCTTCAGTTGAAAGACACCCGACAATTCTTTGGGTAATGACATGTGACGCATAAAGAATACGCGCAAACCAACTTCTCGTGCTGCTTGAAGAACTTTTATGACCTGGGTTTTTATGTTAGAGCCGTCATTTAATTGACTAAAAATGCCTATTTGCATATCATAAACAATCAAAGCTGTTCGATTAAGTTCGCAGGCATCCTCCAAATTTTCAGGAACTTCTAGCCCAAATGCCTTTTCCATTTTTCTTAACTCCTGAGCCTTACATATAGAGGGTAGCAGGTTAGTCATAGACAGGTTCAAGTCAGGCTAACTATTTATTATACGGAAAATTTGCGTATAATCTTTTTCTCAATCCTAATATGTTAAGCATTACAACGAAATTCTGTCTAAATATACGGAAAACTTCTTTTTTACGTCCTTATTTGGGTATTATACCGAATTTTTCCGTATAACCACTCTTTACGGGAGAATTATAAATAATTTTTCCGTATATATCTTAGTGTTATCAAGAATTTTTCCGTATAATGTCCTTAATTTAGTTTTGTATTTAACGGGATTTACGAGTGAGCAATTTCAGCAGGAACACTTTTTAAAGACGCGATATATCGCGCCTCTACATCTAAACCAATAATAAATCCTTCTTAGAAATCATCCCAACCTTCAATACTAGAGGACATGACGTAACTAGTTACACTTGCTTCAAAAAAATTTGCTTTTGTGTTGGCTTCTTTTTTGGTATCTGAAAAACGCTCTAAGTGAGTATAGGGACTTTTCTTGTAGATAGCTTCTGCAAATAATGGCTCTAAACCGATCGCTTTTAAACGAGCATTTGCTAGATATTTTGTATACTGTTCTGTACTGTTGGCTGTAATGCCCAGAATATCATCTCCGATAATATGTGCTGTCCACTTGCATTCATGCTCAACAGCAAGAGCAAACATTTCATAAATTTGTTCGCGGCTGTGGGGAAAAACTTGCATCGCTTCTGGAATCAATTTTTGATACAGCCGTACATGGGAAAGTTCATCTCGATTAATCATTCTGAAAATATCGGCACTCCCAGACATGAGCATCCGTGAGGAGAGATTATAGAAAAATATAAACCCATTGTAGAAATACAATCCTTCTAACAAATAATCCGCCAACAGCGATACGAAATAATTCTCCGGTGTGGGGTTATCGACATACTTTTGATACAGTCCAGCAATGAATTTGCATCGTTCTTTGAGAATGCGATCGCTCCGCCAAAAATCATAAACTTGTGTGCGGCGATCGCTGGGAATCACTGTTTCAATAATGTATTGATAAGACTGATTGTGCATTGCTTCTTGGGAAACTTGTTCCGCCATGCACAATGCAATTTCTGGTGCGGTAACGCTGTTTTTAATATGAGGCACATTACTGGTTTGCACCGAATCAAGAAAAGTTAGATAACTGAGAATGCCATCAAATGCACGTCGTTTTCCAGGTGTGAGATTGACGTAATCTGTTACGTCCTGAGTAATGTCTATTTTTTCGGGAACCCAGAAATTCTCTCGCATTTGACGGTAGAGAGACACAGCCCACGAATAGCGAACATCATTTAATTGCATTAAGTTCGTAGTCTCTCCGAACCATATTAAACGGTTTGCTGTATCATCATTTCCATTTGGATTGAAAACGGGATTAATTGGCATTAATGATTGTCTTGGTTGGTACATTTTTCAGTTGAAAGGGAGTAGGGAGTAGGAGTAGGGAATGGGGAGTGGGGAGTAAGATTAAAAAAGATATATACACTGATTCAGCATCTATGACAATTAATAGTTATCGGGATTTGAAAGTTTGGCAGTTGGGTATAAGTTTGACCAAGCAAGTTTATCTATTAACACGAAATTTTCCTAAGTCTGAAACATATGGTTTGAGTAGCCAAATGCAACGGGCGGCAGTATCGATCCCATCAAATTTGGCAGAAGGTCATGCTAGAGATTCAACACAAGAATTCCTTCGATTTATAGCGATCGCTCTCGGTTCTTTGGCAGAACTCGAAACCCAACTCATTGTAGCCGAACAATTGGAATACATAACCAATCCTAAACTCCAATAAATTCTAACCAAAACTGACGAAATACAATGAATGCTTCGAGGTTTACAAAAATCCTTGAAAGCAAAACTTTCTTAATCTCTACTCCCTACTACCTAGTTAGTTTGCACAAGCAACACATTGCTCGTTTGATTCTTTGAAACTATCTTTTTGAACAGTGCGAATATAGTAGATTGCCTTACAACCCAATTCCCAAGCCAGCATTAGGGTTTCAAAAATATTAACAGCCGTAAGACATCGTTCAGGTTCATCGGAGAAATAAATTCCAGCGTTCAAATTAAAGAGCAATTCCATTGAAATTCCTGTATCAATCCATTGTTGGATTGTGGCGATCGCTTTGACGACTTTTTTCTGATCGAGTGTCTTATTTTCGATATAGAACCATAAATTATCCCGAATGTAAGGCGGTGCGATGGGTACTGAACCTTTTGCCCACTTTTCATAGAAGAATTTGCTATAAACGGGCAAAATGCTAGCTGTACAACCCTGAACTAAAGATGAAGAAGTGTTGGGTGCGATCGCAGTAATATGTGAATTGCGAATCCCATATTGCTTGATATCTCGACTCAGTTGTAAAAAGCGTTCTGGAAGAAGAGCGTGTTGCTTAAACCAATCTACAGGTTTTGCTCCGATTAAATGTCCTTTGCTCCATTCACTACCCACAAAAGCAGGATATGCACCCCGTTCTTTCGCTAATTCCATTGATGCTGCGGTGCAATAGTAACCGATATCTTCAAATAAATTGCTGATTTCCTGAAGATGAGTATAAGTTAGGTGACGTTTTGCTAACCAGTCGGCTAATCCCATACAGCCGACCCCAATAGTGCGGTATTTGGCGTTGTGAGTGGCACTAGCAGCAAAGGGTGGTGACGTAAGTTCAATAGTATTATCTAATATACGTACTGCAATCTGACAAATTTCTGCTCGCTGTTCATCCTTTAAATTTGCAAGATTAATACTTACAAGATTACACGTATGTGCTTCTTCACCAAGTTTCACGTTTGACCATGATTCCTGACACAAGTTTCCCCCAGGAATATAACCTTCATGCTGATTGGGGTTAGCTCGGTTGACGGTATCTTTGAACCATATATAAGGCATTCCGGTTTCTAATTGGGTTCGCATCACTTGTTTGAATAAAAGACGCGCATTTATCCGTTTGCAGAGCGTAATTGATTTATCTAAACTGGCTTCGATTTGAAGATAAGCACGTTCAAATTCTTCACCCCATAATTGTGCTAGTTCAATGCCTAAACGAGTTCGCACTTCATAAGGATCTACGAACGTCCATTCTGCATCTGCTGCTACTCGCCGCATAAATTTGTCACTGACAACTAGTTGCGGAAAAACATCATAAGCTTTGCGTCGTGCGTCTCCATTCTCAGTTTGCATTTCCAAAAATTCAGGTAAGTCTAAATGCCAAATATCTAGACTGACGGTGACAGCACCGGCTCTGCGTCCACCTTGATTAACTGCGATCGCTGTATCATTCAATAACTTAATCCAGGGAACGACACCACCAGAGGCATTCTTCTTCCCCATTACCCAACTACCTGTAGCCCGAATCCGAGACAGATTCACGCCTACACCGCCACCATTTTTAGAAATCCGTGCTGCATCATGAATCCCGTCAAAAATGCTTTCCAAATTATCGTCTATTGCTGTAATGAAACAACTGGCAAGAGAACCGTTGGGAATCCGTAAATTCGCTAAAATGGGCGTTGCTAAGGATATTTGACGACGGGCGATCGCTTCATAAAATCTCCGCGCCAAAGTTAAGCGAAACTCTTGTGTTTCTACGGAGGCAATCAACAGCGCACAAGTTAAAAATGCTTCTTGGGGTAACTCTTGAGGCAACAGATATCGCTTTGTCAGTAATACTGCTCCTGCATAATCATAGTCGGCATCACAGTCAGGATCGATCCAAGTGTTGGCAATTTCTAACTCTTGTTGAGTGTAGATTAAAATGCGGCGATCGTATTCTCCCAAGAGAACTTTTGCTTTTACAGTCTGAGGATAGTAACCGTACCGATAGCCACGACTAACTTGAGTATCTTTCCACAAACTCCAAATGTGTAATCGTCCTGCGACATACCGCCAATCAGGTTCTTCAGGACTGCACAAATCCAAGGCACAGCGAATTAAATTATCTTGAATTTCTCGCGTGGTAATACCGGGGCGCAATCGAGTTGTTAAATGTGCTTCTAAAGCAATAGAATTTGCTGAAAGTCCGCAACAAGCCCAATTAACTACTGTGCGAATTTTATTAACTTCTAACGGTGTCGTCGAACCATCACGACGAACAACATAGATATCCGTTGTGGAATCTTCAAAGAGTTTGGATGGAGCTTGCATACTGGATAAGTTGATAAATTGGAGAAAAATAATTGCAAGACATGAAAAGGGATTGTTAACCAGGTTTGGCAACGTAAAAAATTGTCAACGTTATGTCACCAAACGCTAGCAATCCTAACAAGTTGTGAGGTTGAAAAATTTCTAGAATAATTGTCCAATAAAAATCCAGAGCAAGTTTTGGTAAAGAATTGAACTTGCCCCGATTGATGACGAATGCCAGTATAGATCGACCATTGATTTTTACGCAAGCAAATCACAGTTGTGTTAATATGCAAAGGAATCTCGGTTTTGATGGGGGTCAGCCATCAGACGTAAGGGGGAAAGTCCGGTGTGAATCCGGCGCTGTCCCGCAGCTGTAATCAAGGCTTGCCTTGTGAGTCAGAATGCCCGCCGAAGTTTATTTGTAAATTTTGTACATCTGCGAGGCACGGATGGTTTATTACATGACGATCACCAAGTCTGATATTTTGAAAGCACCGCATATTAAAACGCTACAAATAGCGGCTTTCCACGAAACAGATAATTAACGTCTCGACTTTGCTCGACGTTAAAGCTGAGCGAAGCCGAAGCTTTAATATTAAATTTTGATTAGTAATTACTTTGTGAGTAGTCAGGTAATTATTTGAACTTAGAAATCTGAGCAATTTTCGACAAGATATTGCACTAACTTGAGAGTGCTATATCTGACGTGCATATACTTCAGTGTATTTTCGTTAAATTCTGACTCGGTTAATCATCATGCCGAAATTTTATCTTCACCGAGCTGGGAAGATTCCTACTACTGTTCATCCTTTTGTAAAACAAACGGATTTTAAAGAAGACAAGCAGAAACCCTTTCTAAACCCCAGGAAAATGATTCGAGGTTGGCAAAATATCGCAAGTTCAACGTATAGTAAGACTACTATTGCTATCGCTCGTCTAATTCGGGATGAACCATAAACACACCAAAATCTATCAACAATTAGCTACATAGAAAGCCTTCACAACAATGTCAACTCTATTACTTTATTTTGCAATTGGTTCTCTTCTAGTTTTACTAATTGGAATTGCGGTTTATTTCCTAACTGCTCGTAAGTATCAATCCTCAGCCACAGTCGCCAATTCCTACGACCAATGGACGCTTGACAGCATCCTAGAGTTTTACTGGGGAGAACACATTCACCTCGGTCATTACGGTTTGCCGCCACGACGAAAAGATTTTTTGGCAGCTAAATCTGATTTTGTACATTACATGGTTAAATGGGGTGGTCTAGATAAATTGCCGAATGGTACTACCGTCTTAGATGTTGGCTGTGGTATCGGGGGCAGCAGTCGCATTTTAGCGCGAGATTATGGGTTTGCTGTCACAGGAATTACAATCAGCCCACAGCAGGTGAAACGTGCCCAGGAATTAACACCCCAAGAACTAAACGCCCACTTTGCAGTCGATGATGCAATGGCATTGTCGTTTGCAGATGCCAGCTTTGATGTGGTCTGGTCAATCGAAGCAGGCCCCCACATGCCTGATAAAGCTGTTTTTGCAAGAGAATTAATGCGGGTGCTAAAACCTGGTGGAGTGTTGGTTGTCGCTGACTGGAATCAAAGGGATAACCACCAAAAGCCGCTAAATTTTTGGGAAAAACCAGTAATGCGGCAACTCTTAGATCAGTGGTCTCATCCAGCTTTTTCTAGCATTGAGGGATTCTCCGAGCTTTTGGTAGCAACGGGATTAGTGGAAGGGGAGGTAATAACGGCAGACTGGACGCAACAAACCCTTCCTTCTTGGTTAGATTCCATCTGGCAAGGGGTAATTCGACCAAGCGGATTTCTGCGTTTTGGACTGTCTGGTTTCATTAAGTCTGTGCGCGAAGTACCGACTTTATTGCTGATGCGTCTGGCATTTGGTACAGGACTGTGCCGATTTGGCATGTTCCGCACTGTGCGGGCGAATTCACGTACAGAATTGATGAATAGAAACCTTGCTAAGGGAACTCGCTCAAGCTTGGTTAGGTAGAGGTTGCATGACGATTAATTTTGAGTTCCCAGCAATTATCCCATCGCCAAATCCATCTTTGGCGAACTGCGATGTAGTTATTGTCGGCGGCGGTATTTCGGGTTTGACGCTAGGGCGTGTTTTCAAACTATAACCATAATAAAATGGAGGCGATGGCTGCGCCAACGTCTTCGACGAACGTAATCATAGCTGTATAATTTACA
>NZ_JBALGC010000150.1:0-36975 GCF_036916575.1 Nostoc sp. | reverse complement strand
TATCAAATTAAACTTAGTAACGACAAAGGAGAGGGCAAGCCTGGTTTCTTGGCTCTGCCCAATGCTGCCTTCTATCGAACTGCACTTAAAGTTCTCAACCCGTCTTTAAATCCTATTTATGACAACTATACCCAACTTGATTGGTTGAAGCACCATCATACAAGCGCAACTGAGGGAGTTGAGAACTTAATTCTCTGGTTAGGAGCAAACAATGCGCTTGGAACTGTGATCAGTTTAGAAATTAATCAAACTCCCAATGATCCAGATCAGATTCTCAAAAACCCAAGTCAAAAGCCCGAATCATTCCGTGAGGTAAGAGAAAAATGGAATCTGTGGCATCCCAAAGATTTCGAGGCTGAATATCAACAATTGCTTGATCGTGTCGATAAAATCATGCAAGGCAACAATAACTCTCATTGGAATGTCTTTATTGGGACAGTACCGCTTGTAACTATTGCACCATTGGCAAAAGGCGTGGGTTCAACTACTGAAATTGAGGTGCCAGAAGAGGATAAACCTTCTATTTACTACAAATACTACACTTATTTCCCCTTTGAAGAAGATACGGTTAGAGAAACCGGAACCCTATACCTGACGCTACAAGATGCCCTCTACATTGATGACTGTATTCGCACATACAATAAAGTAATTAGAAAACTGGTCAATAGTAAGAACAGTCAGTATTCGCAACCACGCTATCACATTGTTGATCTTGCCAATGCCTTACAAGAAATTGCCTTCAAGCGAAATGCTGGACAGGTGCAGTATGAATTCCCAGAATACTTCAAGTTTGTCTATCCCCAAGTCAACACCAAATATTACCACGCAGACACTACTGGGCGACTACGACAAGGTGGACTATTTAGTTTGGATGGCATTCATCCATCTGCCATCGGTCAAGGGCTGATTGCTTATGAATTCCTCAAAGAGATGAAAAAAGTCGGAGTTGTTGATAGCACCGAACTAGATTGGAAGTCGATCTTTTCCAGCGATCAACTTTATTCCCAACCTATTACTTTGATGCATGAGTTTTACGATAATAAACAATTTGCTGAAACCATTATCAAGCTATTCGGCAGAAATCCGCTTGCTAGAAACCCAGCTATGACTAGAAGATTTGGTTAAGCTAAGAAGTTTAATTATAAATTGCCTCTGGTCATAGCTTCGGACTTGAATGTCTTATAAAATCATAATTGCCTCCGAAATTACATGAAAGAAGCATTAGAAGAGAAAAATTTTTGAAACTTAAAAACTTGGCAAGTCTTACCTGAGGATAAAAATTAGTAATTATGCTCACTATCGGCAATATTGAGATGCTTAGTGAGTAGCCACACTATGGTCTATTGACTTGAGATTACTCTAGATGATTACTGCCCATTAGTAGTCGTTGATGGTGGCAATTGTGGAGATTCAAGCTGAGGCTGAGGCTCCAGTTGAGGCTTCGGTTGAGGATTGAGAAATTCCTGCCAAGTCCTAATTTGCTCTTGCGCCGCACTGTAAGCAGCACTACCGCGTGGAATTGATTTGGCAATCTCAATCCCTTTGGCAATATCAGACTGACCTTGAGAGCGTGCTATTTCTAACAATTGCTGACTCCACTGGTCAATAGCCAGATTCGCATCCATACGTAAGATGCTATTGTTTGAAACCCGATCCGCCAGTCGTATTGCCTCAATTAAGGCTTCTGGCGTGCCAGCCGCGCCCACTTCTTGCGCTTTTCTCCAGTTTTCTCTGGTGCGGATTTGCCCTTCCCAGTCATTGATCGCAGCTTGTGCTTCTCCAGAAAGCGCCCTTCCCGACGAGGCAATTTGTTGAGCTGTGCTAATGGCCCCGGTGAGATTTCCACTCTGAGCGAGTTCTTGTGCCTGATCCAAGTAAGGCTGATCTTGAATTCGCTGAATCTTTCCTACCCAAGTACGAATTTTTTTCTGTGCTTCTGGATATAATGCACGACCTCTACGAATTTCGCTGGCCTGGGCGATCGCAGCTTGCAAGGAGTTGATATCGTCAAATATTGCTATCTGGTCGGCGCGTTCTAAATAAGGTTGGTCTTCAATTGTCTCAATTTGGGCACTCCAGCGACCGATCTCTTGCCTAGCTTCTGTGGCGCGGGGGTTACTAGTAGGGATCAGCTGCACTTGGGCGATCGCTGCTGTTAAATTAGGGACTGTTCCCTGGCTAGCCAATATTCTCGCTTTTTCTAAATGGGCAACATCTTCTATTTCCAACTGCCAACGAGCAATCAGTTGCTGTGCTTCGTTATACACTGGTCTAGAAGGATCAATTTGTTGTGCTTGGGCGATCGCTGCCTCTAAACCAGAAACGTTACCTATCCAAGCACTCCTTTTGGCGTCAGCTATGGCGATAAAGTCATCTGTTTCGGCTTGTAGTTTCGTACTTTCCGGTATTTGTCTGGCAATATTCAGTGCTTCATCTGCATCCTGCTTGTCTAGTTTTGCCTGTGCCAATTCCAGCATTTTGCGTCCAAATGCCGGAATCGCTTCCTGAGCTTTTTGGTAAATGTAACTTTCCTGCCCAATCGACTCGGCTAACTTGATAGCTTCTAGTATATTATCGACTACTTTGCTACTTGCTAAGTTTTCAGCTTTTCCTAACTTATCGCCATCTTCCCGCGCTGTGGCAATTAGACGATTCAATTGGTCGTATTTAGTAGTCGCCCAATATTGATTGTCTACGCGCAGCATTCTGGCAGATAACATGAATGCCGATTGCCAGCGCTGTTCTCGTACTTCGGCGATCGCACCGTTGTATGTGGCTTCTGCCTTCGACCAAATTGACTGCCATTTGCCAATTTGCTCATCGACTAATTTATAAGCTGCCACGTCTTCGGGTATTTTCTGAGCAGTAGCGATCGCTTCCTCTAAATTCCCTGTTTGGAAACTTTGATCAGCTAACTTCAAAATATCCCGCGACCATTCTTCTATGAAACGATCAATTTCTCCATGCAACGGGTGATTTTGTGGTAGTTGCTTCACCAGAGCGATCGCTTGCAATAGGTCGTTCACTGTCTGCTTAGAAGCCGCCAACTGAGCACAGTGTAGCCGCACAGAAGCACTAGCTAGCGGCCAGAAAATCGAGGGGCAATTAGGGGCAGAGGGCAACTTTAGCAGCATTGCCATTGCCAAGAATCCTACACTGCCGGGAACCAACATTAGTAGTACTAGCCACAATGTCCAGCTTTTGATCCAGCGTGGCCATTTCCCAGAACTTCTACTAAGTTGGGCAGTTTCTTCTGAATGACTATCTATAAATAATCCTTCCGAATGGTTTTTTTTTCGCCGCTTTACTGACTTGGAGTTAGAACCAGTAGCTGGGACATCAAATGGCTGAGTTTCACCGAATTGTTCTGTTCGGGATAATCTTTTGTTTTGATCTGGTTTACTTCCACTGGCTGAAGACCAACTGTCTGGAATATCCCGCTCTGTCATCTCTCACACCAAAATAATTGAATAGCGCTCTGTTTTAGGTCGATAATTCCATTGTTGACATAGTAACTTTCCTATAATTAAAAAGCTACTTTTTAGATTATCTCTCTCCACAGAATACCATTATCAATTTCAAAAATCAGTGCTACTTTATACTTTATCCGGAAACGGTAGATTCAGCTTGCAAATCGGCAATTAGTTGAGCTAAGTGATCACTACTTGCTTGGTAAACGCTGCCGCAAAAGTCGCAAGTTGCTTCAGCACCATCATCTTTAATAATCATATCTTGCAGTTCAGCTTCTCCCAAAATCTTCAATGCCCCCAAAACGCGATCAAAAGAGCAACCACAATGGAAGCGCAGCATTTGCCGTTCCGGAAAGATTACCAGTCCCATATCTCCCAACAAATCCCCAAAGATTTCAGGTAAAGTCTTCCCAGCTTGCAATAATGGCGTAAATCCTGCTAGACCAGCTACCCGTGATTCCAATGTTTCCACTAGGGCTTCGTCTCTGGCAGCTTTGGGCAATACTTGTACCAGTAATCCTCCAGCAGCCGTCACTCCACCTGCTCCCACGAAGACACCTAAAACTAAAGCTGAAGGTGTTTGTTCGGAATTCACCAGATAATGAGCCACATCATCGCCAATTTCACCAGAAACTAATTCTACAGTACTAGAGTAAGGATAACCATAACCGATATCCCGCACAACGTAGAGGTAGCCGTCACCCACTGCACCACCAACATCTAGCTTACCTTTGGCATTGGGAGGTAATTCTACAGATGGATTCCCAACATACCCGCGTACTGTTCCATCTAAGCCTGCATCTACCAATATGCCACCTAAAGGCCCATCGCCCTTTACCCGGACATTGACTCTCGATCCAGTTCGCTTCATGCTAGAAGCCATTAACAAGCCTGCTGCCATAGTCCGACCCAGTGCTGCCGTTGCCACATAGGAAAGCTTATGACGCTGCCGTGCTTCTTCTGTTAAACGTGTGGTAATCACACCTACGGCACGAATTCCACCTTCGGCAGCTGTTGCACGAATTAACTGATCCGCCATGAATAACCTTACATTTCTTAACAAGTTCACTTTTCCTATTCTAAGTTCTCTGCTGCCAGAAAAGTGACGTAGTAATAATCAGTGATTGTATTTGCAATATTAGAAATAGCGATGTCTCACCTTTAGGTAATCCTAGAAAAATGCTGGGTAATTTTCAACAAAGTCAACTGCGGATCGAAATCGAAGCATCAACAGATGCAATTCGTAACAGTCTACTGCATCCTGTGCAACTAAAAAAATGGCTCTTAGGGCAACGCTTTGCGCCAGGAATGCCAGAAGAACTGCTTCCAGGATTCCAGTTTACTACCTGGACTGGGCCAGTCGCGATTCATCATCAAGTAGACGTTGTAAAATCCAACTGTCTCCGCTTAGTACTCAGTGGAGGTATTGACGGGTTTCACGAATGGTACTGGGGAGAAGGCTGGGTGCAGTCTCGCTTGGAAGGAGTTTCAATTTTGCCCTTGAGTTTGGGTCAAACTTTGAGTTTGTTGAGCTTGCGTCAGTTTTTGGCAACTCAAGAGCGTTGAATCGACTAAACGTAGGGACAAGAGGCATTTTCCTTGTCTCTATCTATCTTGTCAATCAGCCTACAAATCCTTTAACAGCCTTGCTTTTCTCAAAATAAATGGAGGTTGGGGAGCCAGTGCGGTCTTCTCCCAAGTGGCGTGAGATGCTTTAGCGCATAGTACAGGGTTAGCGAGTCCGCGTCCCTTGCGCATTTCGTAGAGAGCGTCTGGGGGTTTTCCCTATGAGCAAGTGGCGTTTGAACAAAGCCAAGCCAACAAGATTAAGGTTTTTTGGTATTGAGTTACCCTGCACAAAGCAAGCTACTACTTTGTCAAGCTAGTTTTAAGGGTTTGTAGTAAGCACTTTAGTATTTAGAAATATAAGGACTAAAGTCCTTACTACGAACTTGTTTACTGATCAATTTCAACTTTACAGACTACTACCTTCCTCAAACGCCACTTTGTTCAACTCTCTTCACCAGAGCACGAGTGCCTCCCCAGCCTATCCCTAAATTCATCAAGCCGATGAAAATCAAGGTTTTTGATTTTTATTTAATGAGAGTATTACAAGAAGGCTAAAAGGTGAGCCTAAGTCTAAATAACAATTAAGGAAGTGGGCAAGAATAAATTAAACTATGTTACGCAATGTAAATTTAATTAAATTGGCTCTTGGTAAGGGCTAGAGCCGCTTACTAAAAACCTTTAATTATTCACACCCACTTACTTAGCGCCTTTTACTAAAAAGACCAAATCTTTATAATTTTTCTTTTACCCTTTTTTATTTAATTGCAAAAAGTTTTTATTTTTAAAAAACACTTTTCTCTTCTAATTAATAAGTAGTCAAGCAAGTTTAAAAGCGTTTATATGAGAATATTTTATACCTTTTAAAAGAGTATATGTATAAATATAATTAAAAAATAAGTTAAAATTACGTAATATTACTTAATATAAATAAGTTAAGTAAAACTTATTTAATTCTCTAAATTTACTTTTTAATGATTTGTATAAAAACATACTATTTAATTTATTCTTTACTCTTTATTATTAAGGTAGTTTCCACAACATCGTCAGTATTAATGCGTACCATAGATATTTTCCTTAGTATAACAATTAGAGTAATTCTAATAAGGTATAAAACACTGCATTAGTTTAAATGTATAAAATAATACTTTTAACTATTTATACTTTATAGAGATAAAATTCATCTTTTTTCAAAAAATATAGTATAGTTATTACCTCAGTAGTATGTTTTTTAAGTACTTTTCTTAAAAAATAGTTGTTTTATCTAGCTAGTTTCACACATATAATGTTAATTTTAATTGTCGGCTGTTAACACTTGTTCAACTGTTAATTCTAACTCTGGAAAAGTTTGAGATTGAATGCGTTCAGTACCAACAAACTCTACTGGTTCGTATAATTCTTCAATCAATGTGAAAACAGTCACTTTGCTCGTTAATGGATCGACAATCCAATACTCTGGAATATTTAAAATATTATACTCAACTCGCTTGGCTCGATAATCTACAATCTTTGTTGACTCACTGACGACTTCTACGACTAACAAGGGAGGTGGTTCGTTGAGTTCAATAACTGCCTCCCGGTTTCTCAACTCTCGCCATTGAGGCAATGGAATCACAACTACATCTGGAATCCTTGATGTATCCCATCTGCCAGCACGGGGGGAACGAACACCGATAACCATTTGTTTAGAAGTCCAATCCAACTTTAGCCGGAGAATTTCTGCTCGAAAGCAAACATTGAGAAATTCTGTTACCGCGCCATGTTGCCCACTTTTTAGACTCATGGGAATTAGTTCTCCATTGACCAATTCGTAGCGAGTATCAGTGCCATCATCATATTTGAGGTATTTCTCAAAGGGTAGTTATAGTCATTGCTTCTTGTTGCAAATTTTTACCTTGGTTTGACGACTAACACAGAGCAATTAGCCTCTTCCACAACTTGACTGCTAACAGAACCCTGAACAATTCGCTTCATCCCAATCAACCCGCGACTGCCAATTATAATCAAGTCAGTTTTATAAATATTGGCAAGGCGAATAATCTCTTCGGCAGGATCACCAGTTACCATTTCTAACTCACTTGTGACTGATAAGTTTTCCTGATAGGATTGCAGCTGTTTTTCAATATGAAAATAAGAAAATGTTGGGGACTCTGGCTGAGGACGATCAGCGGGTAGTTCCATCTCTGACTCTGGCGTGGGAAACACATGACAGAGAATAACCTTGGCATCTTTTGACAACGCCAAATTATCTAAAGTCTGAATTACTCGTTCTGCTATTTCTGAACCGTCTAGAGCTACCAAAATAGTATTTAGCACCGCTCTCGTCTCCTAAAGAGTAGACCCTTTACATAAGTATCTAGCAAAATTCGTCGGCAGCGACACTAAATTAATTTTCTATCTGACTACTTAGTTGACGCCATGTGCGACTTTCTCTCAAACCTAACCCCCAACCCCAACCCTTGTAGCGTTAGGTAGCAAAAATTAAAGCCTCTGACGCCACGTGCTAAAGAGTGGGAACGCTAAAAGCGAACACTAACACACCCTATATTTCAAAAATCAAATAAATATAAGTCCTATATTCGAGGCTGCGCCATAGGTTAGTTTTACGCGACTTTCACGCTAGTGGGTTGTAGCAACTAGTGTAGAGAAGCTTTTCATTAGTTCCTTGGAGAGGGAAACCCTGCCCAAGGAACTGCCATCCGGCAATCAATTCCCGACTTTTGAAGCAACTGTGCCGTCGACAATGCCCGACTTGTAGAGGCTTAAAGGGCGGCTGAAGACACGATAGCAAATGGCGTGCGTTATACCAATTCACTAAAATAATGAAACAAATGTAAAACCTCAAAGCCTTGCTGCATCTAAGTTATTGAATTGCGTTAGCGCAGCGTTAGCGAGTCCGCGAGCGTCATTGCGAATTGTGAATTGGTATTAGCGTAGCTTACCATAAGTATCGCTATCCAAACTTTTACTCTTAACCTATCAAGTGACTTTTGCTAACAGTATACAGAAAAATTAAGCATTCCAAATTACTCTTCTTGCTGAATTCGGCGTCGTACTGAATCAGCATGGGAAGGTAAACCCTCTGCTGTTGCTAACGCATCAATTGCACTAGCCACATTTTGCAGTGCGGTTTGGGAGTATTGAATGATACTAGAGTGTTTGAGGAAAGTTTCAACCCCTAATGCCGAAGCATAGCGGGCAGCACCAGAAGTCGGCAAGGTATGGTTAGGGCCTGCCAAATAGTCCCCTACTGCTTCTGGTGTTGAGTAACCCAAAAAGATTGCCCCAGCATGGCGAATTCGTGGTAATAATGCCCAAGGATCTTTGATTTCTAATTCTAGGTGTTCGGGGGCAAATTCATTTGAGAGTTCTGCTGCTGCTGCCAAAGATTCCACAACGATTATCAAGCCGTAATGAGCGATCGCCTTTTCTGTATCTATTCGCCGTGGGTGATCCACTAGCTGTCTTTCCAAGGCTAATTGCACGTTTTTCGCCAAAGCAGCATCTGTCGTCAGCAAAATTGCTGCCGCCATCGGATCGTGTTCTGCTTGCGCCAGCAAGTCAGCAGCTACATGCACTGGATTTGCGGTTTCATCGGCAATCACCAGCACTTCGCTAGGGCCTGCTAAAGAATCAATGCCGACGGTGCCATAGACAAGCTTTTTCGCTAGGGTGACATAAATGTTACCAGGTCCAGTAATTACATTCACTTTCGGAATTGTTTGTGTGCCATAAGCTAAAGCAGCGATCGCTTGTGCGCCCCCAATGCGATAAATTTCTTGTACCCCTGCTTCTTGGGCAGCTACCAAGACTGCGGGATTAATGGCCCCCCCTAGACCTGGTGGTGTTACCATCACCACGTGGGGTACAGCAGCTACCTTTGCCGGAATTGCATTCATCAGTACTGTACTGGGATAGGCAGCACGCCCACCAGGCACATACAACCCAGCTCGGTCTACGGGGGTGTAGCGTTTGCCCAACACTACTTCATCGTCGCCAAAGTGTACCCAGCTTTTCGGTACTCGCTGACGATGAAACGCTTCAATTTGGCGGCAAGCTAGCCGAACTGCATCAAGCAACTCCTTTGACACCTGTTGATAGGCTGCATCTAGTTCCGAGCCTGTAACTCGGAGTTCTTCTGCTTTCAGGGTTTGTTTATCAAATTCGACCGTGTAATGCAATACAGCTTTGTCGCCTTGGCGCTTCACTGCTTGCAAAACTTCCCGCACCGTTGCTTCTTTGTGAAGCACCTGTTCGTCATGGGTGCGAGCGCAGATCCGTTGTAGTTCTGCTCTGACGTCTGCCTGCTGAGTAATGATTCGCAGCATGGAGTAAGGACAATGCCAAAATTATAATATTGCCACCTGAGATTTAGTATTGCTCTGGAACCACTAGGGTGTGCAAGCTGACTCTAATTCTCTTCTCTAGCTTAACCTGGATTTTTTTGATACTCTCAAGGCTGCCAGCATCTAGTTTGCTTGAGAAGGCAACTTAATTGTTTAGTCCGACAAGCCTCGGCAGGCCAGCGGCAGGAAGTGGGCGTGCCATTTACCACTACCCTTATGCCCTTAACCTCACTCTTTGCTCTAGTGCAATAAGTATGTTTGTACATCCAGTCCCCCGGATTTACAGGGGGTAGGGTCTGAGTATAATTTTTACTTATTTTCCTAACTTTTAGTAATTAACATGGTACAGACACGATATATCGGTTCTATACTTTGAAACCCCGGAATTTAGATGTTTACAGTTCCTTGCCTTTGAGAATATATCCGTTTTAGGGACAGATTATATTGGCAATCACATTGTTTAACCAGGTGATGAGTTAGGGTTATTATTTTACTTGATGTACTTCATTTTAACGCATTTTCTAAATTGACGACACACCAAATTAAAGACTGGTGATTAGGGAGCAAAGACTAGGGACAAAATTCTTCCCTAATCTCCAGTACCCCATTCCCAATGAGAGAATTTTTTTAGGAAATTATAACATTGGCAATTGGGATGCTATATTAGTAAGTCTAGTAGTGTGTGTACATATTAATAGTATTTTTGGAATTGACTGTGGCGAATACAAAGTCTGCTCTCAAGCGTGCCGAAATCGCAGAACGTAACCGACTGCGTAATAAAGCTTACAAATCAGCAGTCAAGACGCTGATGAAGAAATACTTTAATGCTGTAGCTGTCTATGCAGCTAATCCTACCCCAGAATTAAAACAAGAAGTACAGGCTCGGTTATCCGAGGCTTACGGCAAAATCGATAAAGCGATCAAACGGGGTGTCCTTCACCCCAACAATGGGGCAAGGAAAAAGTCGAGATTGGCTCATAAACTAAAACCCCTAACTCAAACGGCAGCAACTGAATAGTCATTGGTGAGCCAGGAGGGTATTCTCACTCAGAGAGCGACTGCGTTATGAACTTTCCCAAAGTTGTAGCAAGTGGCGTGAAATGATGCCGCGCATAGCGCAGCCTCTTTTCTACCAAAGGCTGCGTCAAAGAGTCCGCGTTCTTTGCGCGTATCGTAGAGAGCGTCTGGGAAGCCAGTAAAGTCTTAAAGATTTGTACACCACTTGACGCCAGTCCGCTCAAGTCGCAAGACCCGCCCACGCGGCAGGCTCCTTTATGCCTCTTAACCCGTCCATCACAGTGGCTCCCTATGAGCGACTGGCGTCGGCTGTACCGAATAAAAACAAGTGGCGGGCGTGGTTTCCCTGTTGAGCAGATGGTGATTGCAAAGCGTAGGCCTTCGCCTAGCTACTTTGACAGGAGAAGGATTCACCCAGAGGATCATTTGTCCTTAGTCTTGAGCAGGGCTAATAATTTATGACTAATGACAAAGGACATAAGAATGCAACTGATAGACACGCACGTTCATCTCAACTTTGATAGTTTCCAGCCGGATTTAGCAACAGTGCGATCGCGGTGGCAAAAAGCAGGTGTAGTGCGTTTAGTACATTCCTGTGTTCACCCTGAGGAGTTTTCCAGTATTCAATCGATAGCGCAAGAGTTTCCCGAAATCAGCTTTGCTGTGGGATTACATCCTTTAGATGCTGATAAATGGAATAGTGAGACAGCCAAGAAAATCAAAACTTTAGCGAGTTCCGACTCAAATGTAGTAGCAATTGGGGAAATGGGGCTGGATTTTTACAAAGCTGATAACTACGAGCAACAGTACATGGTGTTCGAGTCACAGTTAGCGATCGCATCTGAACTCAACTTACCAGTGATTATCCACTGCCGCGATGCTGCCGTGGCAACCCGAGAAGTATTGCAAAAATGGTGGGAAATCAAGGGAGAAAAAGTGCGGGGTGTCATGCATTGCTGGGGAGGAACGCCAGAAGAAACTCAATGGTTTCTCGATTTAGGCTTTTACATTAGCTTTAGCGGAACGGTAACGTTCAAAAACGCCAAAGCGATTCAATCCTCAGCTGCGATCGTAAGTAGCGATCGCCTACTGATTGAAACAGACTGTCCTTTCCTAGCTCCAGTTCCTAAACGCGGCGAGAGGCGTAACGAGCCTGCCTACGTGCTTTATGTAGCCGAGCAAGTAGCTAAACTGCGTCAGGAAACGCTAGAGGCGATCGCCTATCAAACCACCCAGAATGCCTGTGAATTATTCGGTCTGTCAATATAAAGTGTGCTTTCATCTCTTTTATTCAGTTGTGCTAAAAAAAAATAAAACTTTAGGGGGACAAAAATATGTTAATATTATTCCCTCAAAAACGTTTTGCTTGCGCCATAATGATAAAGGAAGGAACCTAAAATTTCTGAGCCTAATTTTCCGTGCCGTTATAGGCTTGGCTATCCTCCAACATCTCTACAAGCGGATGCTCTCCACACATGACTAACCGTGCTAACCCAGGTTGAGCGAAACTTTTGCACAACATCAGCTTGGTGTGTATTGAACATATTCAAAATCGTTAAACAAAATTGCCTCGTGAGTACAATTGAGCAAAATGAAGTGATTCTGATTCAAAGCCGACAAGGTACGGATCATTCCCTCAGTCTTAGGATATCTAGGATATCACTGAGAGTATAAATAGCGGGGTGATTTAAGACACACCGCCTAGAGCTGCGTCAGCAAATTAACGCGCTTTTTGGAGGGGAAATGAAGAAAGTAGATAAAACTCAGGAATATCTCAACTGTATATTCTTCTTAAATCAAGATTATAGTGGATTTTTGGCGTCTGAGTCCTTGATTAGGGGCAATTGCCCTCTTGTCCAAATTGCTCATTCCAGCTTTAATAGCTGCGTTTGCCCACACCTGTAAATAGCAAGTGTGTCAGAAAAAGTTCCCAAATAGCTAAGGACACTGGCTAGCAGTGGGAAGCGTCAAACAGCAGTGTCCAAGGGAAAATTTTACCAGGTTGACAAAGGAAGAGGCATGACTAAAGAAACGTATATGGAACCCGCCTTTCTGTTGCCCGACTTGATTGAAATCCAGCGGTCAAGCTTTCGCTGGTTTTTAGAAGAAGGGCTGATAGAAGAACTTAACTCCTTTAGTCCGATCACAGATTATACGGGCAAACTAGAACTGCACTTTTTAGGTCATAACTACAAACTCAAGGAGCCAAAGTACAGCGTCGAAGAAGCCAAACGGCGGGATAGTACCTATGCTGTCCAAATGTATGTTCCCACACGCCTGATTAACAAAGAAACAGGGGAAATCAAAGAGCAAGAAGTATTTATTGGGGATTTGCCTTTGATGACCGATCGCGGCACGTTTATTATTAACGGAGCCGAGCGGGTAATTGTCAATCAAATAGTGCGATCGCCAGGAGTATACTACAAATCAGAAATCGATAAAAACGGGCGACGCACTTATTCAGCTAGCTTAATTCCCAACCGGGGAGCATGGCTGAAATTTGAAACAGACCGCAACGATTTGGTGTGGGTACGCATCGACAAAACCCGCAAACTCTCAGCGCAGGTACTCCTAAAAGCTTTAGGGTTATCAGATAACGAAATCTTTGACGCCTTACGTCATCCAGAATATTTCCAAAAAACCATCGAAAAAGAAGGGCAATTCTCTGAAGAAGAAGCCCTGATGGAGTTATATCGCAAACTGCGTCCTGGTGAACCACCCACAGTCTTAGGTGGACAACAGCTCTTAGACTCTCGTTTCTTTGACCCGAAACGTTATGACCTGGGTCGCGTCGGACGGTACAAGCTCAACAAGAAATTGCGCCTTTCTGTCCCCGATACAATGCGTGTATTGACTGCTGGGGATATCTTGGCAGCCGTGGATTACTTGATCAACCTGGAATATGACATTGGTAATATCGATGACATTGACCATTTAGGTAATCGTCGGGTAAGAAGCGTCGGGGAATTGTTGCAAAACCAAGTGCGGGTAGGCTTAAACCGCCTAGAGAGAATCATTCGGGAACGGATGACCGTATCCGATGCCGAAGTACTAACTCCCGCTTCCTTGGTGAACCCTAAACCATTAGTAGCAGCAATTAAAGAATTCTTTGGTTCCAGCCAGTTAAGTCAGTTCATGGATCAAACCAATCCTCTGGCAGAACTGACCCACAAACGCCGTCTGAGTGCCCTTGGCCCTGGTGGTTTAACCCGCGAACGGGCTGGGTTTGCTGTGCGGGATATTCATCCTAGTCACTATGGACGTATTTGCCCCATTGAGACACCAGAAGGCCCCAACGCTGGATTGATTGGCTCCTTGGCAACCCATGCACGGGTGAACCTATACGGCTTTTTAGAAACGCCATTTAGACCTGTGGAAAATGGGCGAGTCAGGTTTGATCTGCCTCCAGCCTACATGACAGCTGATGAAGAAGATGATCTGCGGGTTGCTCCAGGAGATATTCCTGTAGATGAAACTGGACACATTATTGGGCCGCAAGTACCAGTCCGCTATCGCCAAGAATTTTCTACCACAACACCAGAACAGGTGGACTACGTAGCAGTATCTCCTGTACAAATTGTGTCGGTAGCGACCAGCATGATTCCCTTCTTGGAGCATGATGACGCTAACCGAGCACTGATGGGGTCGAACATGCAACGGCAAGCAGTACCCCTGCTCAAGCCAGAACGTCCTCTGGTAGGTACAGGTTTGGAAGCGCAAGGAGCAAGAGACTCCGGGATGGTGGTTGTATCGCGCACCGATGGCGATGTCACCTATGTGGATGCCACAGAAATTCGTGTGCGTCCGAAACCAGCAACCTCCGAGATTAAGTACACCCTTTCCAAGTACCAACGTTCCAACCAAGACACCTGTTTAAATCAGAAACCTCTCGTCCGCATTGGTGAACGTGTTGTTGCTGGTCAGGTACTGGCTGATGGCTCCTCTACCGAAGGCGGTGAATTGGCACTAGGACAAAATATTGTAGTTGCTTATATGCCTTGGGAAGGCTACAACTACGAAGACGCAATTTTAATTTCTGAAAGACTGGTGCAGGATGATGTCTACACCTCAATTCACATTGAAAAATATGAAATTGAAGCTAGACAGACGAAACTGGGGCCAGAAGAAATTACCAGAGAAATTCCCAACGTCGGGGAAGATGCCTTGCGCCAGTTGGATGAACAGGGAATCATTCGCATTGGGGCATGGGTAGAAGCTGGAGATATCTTGGTAGGAAAAGTCACCCCGAAAGGTGAATCTGACCAACCGCCAGAAGAAAAACTGTTGCGGGCCATTTTCGGTGAAAAAGCACGGGATGTGCGGGACAATTCCCTGCGAGTACCAAATGGTGAAAAAGGTCGTGTAGTTGATGTGCGCTTGTTTACTCGTGAACAAGGCGATGAACTGCCACCGGGAGCCAATATGGTAGTCAGAGTATATGTCGCCCAAAAACGGAAAATCCAAGTTGGTGACAAAATGGCAGGACGCCATGGTAATAAAGGGATTATTTCTCGGATATTGCCAGCGGAAGATATGCCTTATTTGCCCGATGGTTCACCAGTGGACATTGTACTTAACCCCTTGGGTGTACCCAGTCGGATGAACGTCGGACAAGTTTTTGAATGTCTCTTGGGTTGGGCTGGTCAGACCTTGGGAGTACGATTTAAGATTACTCCCTTTGACGAAATGTACGGTGAAGAGTCGTCCCGCAGAATCGTGCATGGCAAATTGCAAGAAGCACGAGATGAAACAGGCAAAGACTGGGTATATAACCCAGATGATCCAGGTAAAATCATGGTGTTTGATGGCCGTACAGGCGAACCTTTTGACCGACCAATCACTATCGGTGTGGCTTACATGCTGAAGCTGGTGCATTTGGTGGATGATAAGATTCACGCCCGGTCTACAGGCCCATACTCACTGGTGACTCAGCAACCCTTGGGTGGTAAAGCACAACAAGGTGGTCAACGGTTTGGGGAAATGGAAGTGTGGGCATTGGAAGCCTTTGGTGCGGCTTACACCTTACAGGAATTGCTCACAGTGAAATCTGACGATATGCAAGGACGGAATGAAGCCTTAAATGCGATCGTTAAAGGTAAGGCAATTCCTCGGCCTGGAACTCCAGAATCCTTTAAGGTGCTAATGCGTGAGTTGCAATCATTGGGGTTAGACATTGCCGTACACAAAGTAGAAACTCAAGCAGACGGCAGTTCCCTAGATGTGGAAGTCGATTTGATGGCAGACCAATCAGCCCGTCGCACACCTCCTCGACCCACCTATGAATCTCTTTCCCGCGAATCGCTGGAAGATGACGAATAATCAATAGTCATTAGTCATTAGTCCTTTGCTAATGACAAAGGACTAATGACTAATGACAATGACTAATGACAATGACTAATGACTAAATATGAGACCTGCCCAAACTAATCAGTTTGACTACGTAAAAATCGGCTTGGCTTCCCCTGAACGCATTCGTCAGTGGGGCGAGAGAACATTGCCCAATGGTCAGGTAGTCGGTGAAGTTACCAAGCCAGAGACGATTAACTACCGAACTCTCAAGCCAGAGATGGATGGCTTATTTTGTGAGCGGATCTTTGGTCCTGCAAAAGATTGGGAATGCCATTGTGGCAAGTATAAAAGAGTCCGTCATAGAGGTATTGTCTGTGAGCGCTGTGGGGTAGAAGTCACCGAGTCACGGGTGCGTCGCCACCGCATGGGCTATATTAAACTCGCCGCACCAGTAGCTCACGTCTGGTATCTCAAAGGCATTCCTAGCTATATTTCCATCCTGTTGGATATGCCCTTGCGGGATGTCGAGCAGATTGTCTATTTCAACTCTTATGTTGTCCTGAGTCCAGGTAATGCTGAAACTTTAACTTATAAACAGCTACTGAGTGAAGATCAGTGGTTAGAAATAGAAGACCAAATTTATAGCGAAGATTCTCAGCTGCAAGGTGTAGAGGTAGGTATTGGTGCCGAAGCGCTGCTGCGCTTGCTTGCCAATATCAATTTAGAGCAAGAAGCTGAAAGTCTACGCGAAGAAATTGGTAACGCCAAAGGACAAAAGCGGGCCAAGCTAATTAAGCGACTGCGAGTGATTGACAACTTCATCGCCACTGGTTCCAAACCAGAGTGGATGGTAATGGCAGTTATTCCCGTGATTCCCCCCGACTTGCGCCCAATGGTGCAGCTAGATGGCGGACGGTTTGCCACCAGCGATTTGAATGATTTGTATCGGCGGGTAATTAACCGCAACAATCGTTTGGCACGCTTGCAAGAAATTTTGGCACCAGAAATTATTGTGCGGAACGAAAAGCGGATGCTGCAAGAAGCAGTGGATGCTTTGATTGACAATGGTCGTCGCGGACGCACTGTGGTCGGAGCAAATAATCGACCCCTAAAATCTTTGTCCGACATTATTGAGGGCAAGCAAGGACGTTTCCGACAAAACTTGTTAGGTAAACGGGTTGACTACTCTGGACGTTCTGTAATTGTTGTCGGGCCAAAGCTGAAAATTCACCAGTGTGGTTTGCCTAGAGAAATGGCGATTGAGCTATTTCAACCATTTGTGATTAACCGCCTCATTCGTAGCGGCATGGTAAATAATATCAAAGCGGCAAAAAAGCTGATATCCCGCAATGATCCCAGTGTCTGGGATGTGCTGGAAGAGGTGATTGAAGGACACCCCGTGATGCTAAATCGGGCACCAACGTTGCATCGCTTGGGTATTCAGTCCTTTGAACCGATTTTAGTAGAAGGTAGAGCGATTCAACTGCATCCTCTTGTGTGTCCAGCGTTTAACGCCGACTTTGACGGCGACCAAATGGCGGTACACGTCCCACTGTCGTTAGAAAGTCAGGCGGAAGCGCGATTGTTGATGTTGGCTTCTAACAATATTTTGTCACCAGCCACGGGTAAACCCATCATCACGCCCAGCCAAGATATGGTATTGGGAGCGTATTACTTAACAGCAGAAAATCCTAATGCGACAAAAGGCGCAGGAAGGTACTTTTCTTCGCTGAATGACGTAATTATGGCTTTCCAGCAAGAGCAAATTGACTTGCACGCCTATATTTACGTGCGGTTTGACGGTGAAATAGAATCAGACCAGCCAGATACAGAACCCCTGGAAGTGACGGAAAACGATGATGGTAGCCGGACATTACTTTATAAGTTCCGCCGAGTCAGACAAGACGCTAAGGGCAATGTAATTTCACAGTATATATACACAACTCCTGGTCGCGTTATTTACAACAATGCCATTCAGGAAGCACTTGCAAGCTAGTCATTTGTCCTTTGTCCTTTGTCCTTAGCTAATGACAAATGACTGATGACTAATGACTAATGACTAATGACCAAGGACTAATGACTAATGACTGAAAAAATGATTTTTCGCAATCGCGTAGTTAACAAAAGTCAACTGCAAAAATTAATCTCTTGGGCCTTTACGCATTATGGTACGGCGCGAACCGCAGTGATGGCGGACAAACTCAAAGATTTGGGATTTCGCTACGCTACTAAAGCAGGGGTTTCCATCAGTGTAGATGACTTGATGGTGCCACCAACTAAGCGATTGCTCCTAGAAGCAGCCGAAGAAGAAATTCGCGCCACTGAAACCCGCTACCAACGCGGAGAAATCACTGAAGTAGAACGCTTCCAAAAGGTAATCGATACCTGGAATGGTACCAGTGAAGCCTTGAAAGATGAAGTAGTCGTTCACTTTAAAAAGACTAATCCTCTGAACTCCGTATACATGATGGCATTCTCCGGGGCACGGGGTAACATCTCCCAAGTCCGGCAATTGGTAGGGATGCGGGGACTGATGGCAGATCCTCAGGGGGAGATTATCGATTTGCCCATCAAAACCAACTTCCGTGAAGGACTAACTGTGACGGAATACATTATTTCGTCTTACGGTGCCAGAAAAGGATTGGTGGATACTGCCTTGCGGACGGCTGACTCTGGTTATCTCACCCGCCGTTTGGTGGATGTATCCCAGGATGTGATTATTCGGGAATTTGACTGCGGCACCACCAGAGGAATTCCCATTCGACCAATGACAGAAGGTCCTAAAACCTTGATCCCTTTAGGAACCCGCTTGATGGGACGGGTAATTGGCGAAGATGTGGTACATCCAGTGACAAAAGAAGTAATTGCACCACGCAATACCCCAGTTTCTGAGGATTTGGCGAAGCTAATCGAAAAATCTGGGGTAGCTGAAGTGATGCTGCGATCGCCTCTAACTTGTGAAGCTGCACGTTCTGTCTGTCAACACTGCTACGGCTGGAGTTTAGCCCACGCAAAAATGGTGGACTTAGGCGAAGCTGTGGGGATTATTGCCGCTCAAAGTATCGGCGAACCTGGTACTCAGTTAACCATGCGGACATTCCACACAGGTGGTGTGTTTACTGGGGAAGTGGCGCAACAAGTGCGTTCTAAAATCGATGGCACTGTTAAGCTTCCACGCAAACTGAAGACCAGAACATATCGTACCCGCCACGGGGAAGATGCCCTGTATGTTGAGGCTAATGGCATCCTGCTTTTGGAGCCAAAAAAAGAAGGTGATGTTACCCCGGACAACCAAGAAGTTCATCTGACTCAAGGTTCAACACTATATGTATTTGATGGAAATCAGGTAAAACAAGGTCAGTTGTTGGCAGAGGTTGCCCTCGGTGGACGCACAACTCGGACTAATACAGAAAAAGCAGTTAAAGATGTCGCCTCTGACTTGGCAGGGGAAGTACAATTTGCCGAAGTAGTTCCAGAACAAAAAACCGACCGTCAGGGTAATACCACAACTACAGCCGCACGGGGTGGTTTGATTTGGATTTTGTCTGGGGAAGTTTACAACTTGCCCCCTGGTGCAGAATTGGTGGTAAAAAATGGAGATGCGATCGCTTCTAATGGAGTTTTAGCAGAAACCAAGTTAACCAGTTTGCACGGCGGTGTGGTGCGCTTGCCAGAAGCTACCCCAGGTAAGAGTACCAGAGAAATTGAGATTATCACCGCTTCTGTGGTCTTAGACCAGGCAACGGTGACAGTCCAAAGTTCCCAAGGTCGCAATAATTACTTAGTCTCCACTGGCAACAACCAGGTATTTAACCTCAGAGCTACACCAAGCACAAAAGTGCAAAATGGTCAAGTAGTAGCTGAGTTAATTGATGACCGCTATCGCACAACCACTGGTGGATTCCTAAAATTCGCGGGTGTAGAAGTCCAGAAAAAAGGTAAAGCCAAGCTCGGTTATGAAGTTGTGCAGGGGGGTACCTTGTTGTGGATTCCCGAAGAAAGCCACGAAGTTAATAAAGATATCTCCTTGCTATTGGTAGAAGACGGTCAATTTGTAGAAGCTGGCACCGAGGTCGTGAAAGATATCTTCTGCCAAAACAGCGGTGTAGTAGAAGTCACCCAGAAAAACGATATCCTGCGGGAAGTAGTGGTTAAGCCAGGGGAACTGCTGATGGTGGACGATCCCGAATCAGTCGTTGGGCGAGATAACACCTTCATCCAACCAGGTGAAGAATTCCAAGGCAGTGTCGCCACGGAATTGCGTTATATCCAGTATGTGGAGACACCAGAAGGACCCGCCCTGTTGAGTCGTCCAGTAGTTGAGTTTGCCGTACCGGATAATCCTGATGTGCCATCAACGACATCAGTAAGTCAACAAACCGGGCGATCAATTCAGTTGCGGGCTGTGCAGCGACTGCCTTACAAAGATTCGGAACGCGTCAAATCTGTTGAAGGTGTGGAACTGCTGCGAACTCAGTTAGTGCTAGAAATTGAGCAAGAAGGAGAACAAGACCACAACGCTTCGCCTCTAGCGGCAGATATTGAATTGGTACAGGATACTGAAGACCCAGAAGTTCAGCGCTTGCAGCTGGTGATTTTGGAGTCCTTAGTAATTCGTCGAGACATTACCGCTGATGCCACCCAAGGTAGCACCCAAACTACACTTGAGGTACAAGATGGGTTAACCATCGCCCCAGGTTCTGTTGTCGCACGTACCCAAATCTTGTGTAAAGAAGGGGGGGAGGTGCGAGGCGTCCAAAAAGGAACCGAAAATGTGCGTCGTTGCTTGGTGTTGCGCGACATTGACAGGCTGATCACGAATATTAGTACTCAGCCTAAGGTAAAGGTGGGTGACTTGCTAGTAGAAGGTACAGAAGTTGCTCCTGGAGTTTTTGCCCAAGAATCCGGACAAGTAGTGGACGTTAAAAAGTTAGGAGTTAAGAGTGAGGAGTTAGGAGTTAATTCTGAAACTCCTAACTCCTCACTCCAAACTCAGAATTATGCTGTCACTACCCGCATCGGACGTCCTTATCGAGTCAGCCCTGGGGCTGTGTTACAGATAGAAGACGGCGATTTGGTACAACGGGGTGATAACTTGGTGTTGCTGGTGTTTGAACGCGCCAAAACTGGAGATATCATTCAAGGTTTGCCCCGGATTGAGGAACTGCTCGAAGCTCGTAAACCGAAAGAAGCGTGCATTTTATGTCGCCGGGCGGGTGAAGTTAAGGTAGTTTACGGCGATGGTGATGAAGCGATCTCCATTAAGGTCGTAGAATCAAATGGTGTGGTCGCAGATTATAATCTAGGACCAGGACAAAATTTGATTGTGCCAGATGGAGCGACTGTGTTAGCAGGACAACCGTTGACCGATGGGCCATCCAACCCCCACGAAATTTTGGAAATCTTCTTTAGCCTGGGTTCTGAGGATGGAATTTATGCTTGTGCTAGCCATGCTTTACAGAAGGTACAGACATTCTTGGTAAATGAAGTGCAAATGGTGTATCAATCTCAGGGGATTGATATTTCTGATAAGCACATTGAAGTAATTGTTCGTCAGATGACCAACAAAGTCCGGATTGATGATGGTGGTGATACCACCATGCTTCCGGGCGAATTGGTGGAACTGCGCCAAGTTGAGCAGGTGAACGAAGCTATGGCAATTACAGGCGGTGCGCGGGCACAGTATACCCCAGTATTGTTGGGTATCACTAAAGCATCGTTGAACACCGATAGCTTTATTTCTGCCGCATCCTTCCAAGAGACAACACGGGTACTTACCGAAGCAGCTATCGAAGGCAAATCCGACTGGCTGCGTGGATTAAAGGAAAACGTGATTATTGGGCGATTGATTCCGGCTGGTACTGGGTACAATACTTATGAAGAACCTGGTGCGATCGATGATTATGCTGCTGAGATTAGCAGTAGTGTCTTGGATGAAGTTGATGACCCCCTGGATATGGTTTTAGATGACCGCACAGCTCGCACCTATAATTTAGATTCTCCTACTCTTGGAGAATCTGGTTTTGGTAGTAGACGTGCAGAAAGGTCAATTCTAGATGACGAAGATGAATTAATCGCCGATGAAGTAGCAGACGACGACGATTACGAGGAAGACGAAGAAGACGAGGAAGATGATTTCGACGACGAGTAGAGATTTGAAATTTCACGTCTCTATTAAAAGGTAATCTTAAGTCTGCTCAATTACCGATAAGAAAACTACCTCACCCCTTGCCAAGGGGAGGGATAACTTAGCCGGACATCAGACTAAAAAGGCAAAAGAAAATCTTCTTTTGCCTTTTTATTTTGCTCTCCAAAAACACATGACCTACTTATAGCAGCCGCCATCACGGTTAGGACATAGAATAGAAAAGCCCTTCCACTTTTGTGTCCTATTTCTGTCATGCCCAAACCCTACAGCTACGACCTGCGCCAAAAAGTCATTGAGGCGATCAAACTCAATGGCATGAAGCGCTGGGTATTACTATCAATACCTTTGCCAAAATAAGAGCCTACAAAAATTTTGCCAGTTTTGCCAAAATGACCCATAGATGAGCGTTTAGCTCAAAAGGTAGCTTGGACTCTCAAACCCTTTGTATTGCGGGCGATACGTTAAAAAAAACCTTGCGGTAAACCTTGAAGGAATTTTTGAATCTAGCAATAGCTGGATACTGTAATTCTCTCAAACGCTATAATCGACATCTGTTGCACCGAGAGATTAACTTGTGGATGCCATATTAGAACGATCGCACGAATTAAAACAAGCCTTAGTTGATTTTGTTCTTGATGCTGAAGGTGAACTGGCACAAGCATTAGAAACTTATGCAGCAGCACAGTTGCGCCGTGGAAGTGGGGATAGTACCCAGCAGGACTTAATTATCGATAGCTTTCTGACAGCAGGAAAAGTCGGTGATCGGTCACCATTAGAGTTGTTTATCGAAAGTAATCCAAATTTAGACCAGAGCGATCGCAAGCTGATCAACAGTTGGCATCATAGTTTTATTGGCTTATTTGCCATCACTAATATCTTACCTGATGGTTTTGAATTGACAAACTGGTTGACAGATAAACGCTACATTGTCAAGCCAAACAATACTCAAACACTACAGGCAATATCTCGGTTGAAAGTAGGAGAAATATTGCTAACTCGCATTTCTCCTGTTACCGATAGCTACTGGATGTTTTCTGGGCCTTATACAATGATGGGTAAATTGGGTAAACCAAAACTTGCTGTAGCAATTGGTAATTTCAAAGAAAACTATAAAAGTAATCTTTACAGCGATGCTCCAGACTTGCTAGAGGAAGCTTGGCAATCAGTAGCACAATATCATCAGCAGTTTGTGGACTTTTTTGGCACTGATGAAATCACATTACCTGGATACCAGCTTAATAAAAAAATAGCTGAATTTCAAGAATTAATCACTGAGCAACGCTTTGCAGCAGCAGGAATTGATACATCCAAGTCATTGGCTGAAGTGGCAGAAGCTGCTGGCATTACAGATGAGGAAATCAAAGCAGCAGCAGATGAATTTGGTGCTGACTCAAATGCAGTTTCTCAGATGTTTAATAACAAAAGCGGCAATAGCAAAATGGTTATGCCAAAAGTTGATTTACCTGCCGAACTCAAGAAAGCAGAACAGGTAACGGCTCTTTCTCATCCTCGTTGGGGACAAACGTTTTTACCAACATATAGTAAAATACAAGCGATTTTATCAGCAGAGGATTGGCTAAGTGTTCAAGGGGCTGAAAAATTAATTCGCTACTATCTCGAAGATAAAAGTATTAACGCTTTTATCTGGTATCGATTAGCGCAACAGTATCCAACTCAATTAGAAAATGTGTTGCAGAAATATCTACAACGTCCATTTCACCTTGAAAGTGACTTGGACGCACTTTTGCAAGAATTCAACAAACCTATTGAGCCAGAGTTACCAGAAATTGCTAGTGTCCCTATACATTTACACAACTTATTTCAAGAAGCTTTAGGAGAAGTTAACAAATCTAAGCCCAAGGGTAAGGGGCAAAAAAAGTCAGCAAAAGGTTTTCAATAAAGTTAATAGATATATGCAACATCTCACTCTATTTACTTAGGGTTATATGGTTTCCAAAGTAGAGTCGTTTATCGGAGCGTACAGCTAGCTGTGTGCTCCTAGCGCCTATTGGGTAAAATCAGTGTCAAAAATGAGATGAAAACCAGATAGTTAGATTTAAACATTGTTAGATAGCAGGTGAACAATCTCATCGACGATTTCCTCTGGACTCTCAAGCTTGACTAGAAATCGATTAAAGCCAGCATTCAAAGCCTTATGACTTGAGACCTCCCGTGTATAAGAAGTGATAGCGATCGCTGGCAACTGTCTTATAGATGAGCAAGAATGCACTCGAATTTGCTCAATTAACCAATTTCCATCATGATCGGGCAACTTCACATTGCACAGCAGAAGATCGGGATGAAGCGATTCTATCAAGGCAAGGGCTGCTTCTGCATCGGTTAAAGTCATCACCTCTGCACCTGCTGCTTCCAAAATGAAGGTAAGCAAATCTGCAATATCTGGCTCATCCTCTACCAGTAAGATCAGGGTTCCAATAAGGTGCTGGAGGGGATTTAACTCAGTTTCTTGATTGATTTTTTGATCCGTTGTCATGCCGTCCCTTTATTCCCTGCTATACTCTGCTATTTCTATTGGAACGCATGGAGCGGAATAAGTATTCACCCTAAATACACAAACTTAGGGTGAAAAGTTTTATCAATATGAAGAAGCTAAATCACCGATCAACATTGACCGTCCTGTTAGGTAAGTGATCGCCTCGAGCAACTCATCTATGTCCACAGGCTTTAATAACCATTGGTCAAACCTTACTTCCGACTCCGGAAATCCAGCTTCTAACTCTCCGAGTGCTGTAACTGCGATAACGGGAGTGAATTTATCTAGCCTATCTTCGATTTGCCGGAGCTGACGTAGCAGCGAATAACCATCTTCACCGGGCATGGCAATATCACTAAGTACTAAATCTGGACGAAGTTCGACAAACGTTGCTAAGGCTTGATGTACCGTGAAAGTTGAATGAACTTCAATCCCATAAAATTCAAGCAAACAAGTCATCCAGGCACAGGAATCGAGGTCATCATCGACCACTAGTACTCGCAATCCGTCCATTGTAGAAGTGTTAGGAATGGGCATACCAGGAGCCTCACTCTAAGTGAATATCACAGTATCTAACGAGAATTTAATAATTAGTGCATTTTTCATAGAAAAATAAGATTTCCATAATTTTACTTAACATTGTGCAACGCAATTCTCAGAGTTTAGCTGCTCGAACAGACGGCGTAGGAATCCAGAGGAATATACGTATGGTTTCTACAAGCAAAGTGCTGTCTTCGGTAATAGTTAAAGTCAAGGGCTTTACAGTCGTGATTATAAGTATTTAGCTGACCTGATTTATCGTTATTATCGAATAACACAAAACTTAAAATAAATTTTATAAATTTAAATTTCTTAATATTTTTTCTAATATTTTTAGGTTTTGGCGATAGTGTTTTTGTAGTATTCACAAAGTTGACTAATATTTTTTGGTAACAGGTAATTAGAGAAAAGCTCTTACCCATTACCCATGACTCATTGCCGAGATTCAGCTTGGGTTGAGACTGTTAATACTTGCGGTGGTGTAGCATCTGGGGGATAGAGAAAGTCTACTTCTACTAAAGAGCGATGCCTACGGCAACCGGAAGCGGGAACGCCTGCCTTCATATTTAATAGAACTAACGCCTCCCCTGGTTGACCTCTTTTTTGCACTAAATGCACAAACTGAGTTTGCGGCTGACCTTGGTAATCTTTGTAACGTACCCGCACCGTTCCTCGGAAGAATACTTGAGGAGCTGGGGTACTCAAAAAGCGTAACCCCGGTTTTCCCAACTGATCCTCTTGAGTGGCGTTTGCATCGATACAATAACAGTTTGAGGACTTTGAGTATTATTGTATAGCGGCAACTTGAGACTATATTGAACTCCGTAGTTGCCATGAGCGCGATATGCGGTGTCAGGATAACGCACCAGCATGGTAGCACTTTGAATTTGACCAGTTCCTAACGTACCCTGCATGATGGTACTCAGAGCATAGGAAAACATTTGACCAGGCTGGGGAATAGTTAGATATCCAGCTTTAGGATTATCTACTAATAAGGCTCTCCATTGGGAACCACCAGCTACTCCGGCGACACGACCATAAACTATAGGCTTACCAGTTTCCTCAAGGGGAGTGGGAGTCTTATCCCGTGGTCTTGCCAAATCACCATTATCTAATAAATTTTGCCACTCTTCTAAGGTAGGCGAGCGCTCGCTGCCATCGGGATTTACCCGCGCAAACATCGCAAGGCTAGCTGCATAAACAGTCCCATTACTCCACAGTCGCATCAATGTAGACCGACCTATTAAGGGGTGGTGTCAATCCCTGCACAGGAATTGGTAAATTTAATAACATCCGACTTTGCCCTGGTGGAATCTGAATTTGGGCAAGGAAAATCTCTTGTCGTTTTCCTCTAAGCACATCAGACATGACGCGATCGCCTGGCCCAGCAAAAACCGTACCTAAAAGATTTTGAATAAAAGATGGTAACTGAATAAATGATGCATCTGGTTGACTCAAATAACTCGCCGCCTGCAAAATATTTACCTTCACTGTTTGAGAACCAGGATTATGCAGAATTATTCCCAAATAAAGAGAACGTAAATTTTCTGGTGGTTCCGCTTTAGTAATGTGATGAGCAAAAATATCAAATCGCCCCCGAAAGGGAAAATTTAGATGCGCCGTTGGCACTTTTTTACCATCTGGTGGAAAAGTGGAAAGTAAAATCCTTTCTTTCAATACCAACTCTGGACTATTGCTGTTAAACGTTGGTACTGTATCCAACTGACCTGGTAAAGGACGCACTTCTTGTGGTTGCACGACTTCTTCAGGTGGTGGCGTAGCAGAAGTTGATTGGGCTATTGGGAAAATTAGTAACAATGGCAACATATACTTAGATATTTCTTTCACCATACAGACATTAACAACTTGATGAAAATGCCAGTTTGTTAATAATTAATACGAAATCTGCAAGTATCCCAATCAAGTTTTCTTGATTAAAAACGTGAACAAAGATACAAAGCGCCGTGAGTCGGCTGTAGTGCAGGTAATCCAGCACTGAATAGTAAAGACCTTCTGGTGCATCCGCTACCTATGCGAACACAGGCAAATTTACCGCAGTCGTGGTTAATCTCAATTGCCATTGCTCCCACCACTAATTGCTCTAAATCAACTTCTATCCGTAAAAAACTTTCTCCACGGCTAGGACCTACTTCCACACTTAATTGTGTACGGCTTGCAGCCATGCCACAACAGATGATGTAATCAGGTTGGATTGGATTGATTTTTTCAATTACCTGATCACTAGCAAGTTGCACATCAACGGGTAATCGGTGCAAAAAAGTTAAGTCATGAGGGAGCAACTCAAGTTTTATAACTTCTAGTAATAAATCATCAGAAGAATTTGACTGTTGCTCCTTTAGCCAAATATCAAAATAAGTTAATAGAATTCTTTTCTTCATAACAAATATTATTTAGAATAGAAAAACCCTCCATAATAAATTTACAAGGAGCAGGTAAATGCCAGTTATTGCGGTCGTAGACTATGAGATGGGAAATTTGCACTCAGTCTGCAAAGGCTTGGAAAAAGCTGGAGCAACTCCTAATGTTACTTATTCTCCAAAGGAATTAGAGCAGGCAGATGCAATAGTCCTGCCGGGAGTGGGAGCATTTGATCCAGCAGTGCAACACCTGCGATCGCGTGGTTTGGAACAACCAATTAAAGAAGCGATCGCATCTGGTAAACCTTTTTTGGGAATTTGTTTAGGATTGCAAATTCTCTTTGAATCAAGTGCAGAAGGTACCCAACCAGGACTAGGAATTATCAAAGGAAAAGTGCGGCGGTTTCGTCTTGAACCTGACATCACTATTCCTCACATGGGTTGGAATCAACTAGAAGTGACTCAGCCAAAAAGTATTTTATGGGAGCATTTACCATCTGCTCCTTGGGTGTATTTTGTCCATTCCTACTATGTTGATCCAATAGACCCGCTAATCCGTGCAGCAACTATTACCCACGGTACTCAAACCGTAACAGCTGCGATCGCCCATGAAAACCTGATGGCAGTCCAATTTCACCCCGAAAAATCCTCTAATATCGGATTGCAAATCTTGTCTAATTTTGTTGCTCAAGTCCGCGAAAAAATTCCTGCCTAATACTATTATTTGTCATTTGTTCTTTGTCTTTTGTCTAAAACTAATCACAAATGACTAATCACTAATGATTAATGATCAATGACTAATAACCAATGAGTCTGAGAATTTACGGTAATCGCCAGCTAAAAACTTTACCAGGAAAAGAAACTAGACCCACCAGCGCGCGGGTAAGAGAGGCAGTCTTTAATATTTGGCAGGGAGAAATTGCAGGTTGTCGCTGGCTAGATTTGTGCGCCGGTACTGGTTCAATGGGCGCAGAGGCTTTGTGTAGAGGAGCCAGCCTAGTAGTGGGAATTGAACAATCAAGCCAAGCTTGTGCCACCATCCAACAAAATTGGCAGCAGGTAGCTAATACCGAGCAAGAATTCTGGGTATTGCGGGGAGATATTAGCCAGCAGTTAAAGATTTTATCAGGCAAGCAATTTGACAGAATCTATTTTGATCCACCTTATGCCAGTAAATTATATGAGCCAGTTTTAGAAGCGATCGCTCACTATCAACTTTTAGATCCTAGCGGCGAAATCGCAGTTGAACATACCTCACAAGGTTGGACACCACCAGAGATTACCACTTGGGAAATTTGCCGCCAGAAAGTTTACAGTAACACATCACTTACTTTTTACACAATTGTGGAATGAGAGGAGCAGGGGGAGATAAGGAAGAATATAACTCCTAACTCCTGACCGGAGCTTCGGAGTCTCCGGCTTTGCTCCTAACTCAACACTGGGCACTGGACACTCGCTCACCCCCCCAACTCATTGAAGCGCTTATATTGCTTATAGGCAGCGTAAAACAGTCCGGCGAGGGTGACGAAAACTAGACCAAGGACAATACCTGATAGCAGGGGTTCAACCACTGTAAATCTCCTCTTTGTAATTATTAAAATTCGTTGCCTGTTTTTGATTTTACCAAATTTGGTATGAATCTTGCGCCCTACAGCCTTTTTAAAGGGCGGCTGCCCACAAGAAAATAATCTTCTGTGCTTGCAGACACAATCAAGAACTTTTAAGCTATGTGTAGGAAATGAAAACTTTTTAGCACACCTAGACTTTCACAGCAAACCTTTTGGATAACCAGATTACCAAACCTGAAATTTTGATTCAGCGGATCGTTTTATTGACGCTGGCTATACTGTTAGCAGTCCCTTTGGGCTTTTTGGGTGTTCAGTTGGTTCAAGCCTCCGATCCATACGTCAAGAGTGTTTTATCCTTAACAGGAAACCCAGTTCAAGGACATGCGATCTTTCAAATTAACTGTGCTGGTTGTCATGGCTTGGAAGCAGACGGGCGAGTGGGGCCCAGTTTGCAAGCTGTTTCAAAGCATAAGTCTCGGTATGGGCTGATTCACCAAGTGATCAGTGGCGAAACACCGCCAATGCCAAAATTCCAACCTAGTGCTCAAGAAATGGCGGATCTTTTGAACTATTTAGAATCGTTGTAGACGTTAGAATTTTTGGTAGCGAGATAGATAGCTCCCTCATGGAAAAAGGCAGCATTGGATGTGCTGCCTTTTTCCATCTCTGATAACTTTTAATAGACGGCAAGAATTTGTAGATTTGCAAGGCAAGTACGGCTTGTTACCAGCAGTCCATATGTGGGGCGCAGACTCGTTTGGATACAACACATGGTAGGGGCACAGCATTGCTGTGCCCTTACGAGTGGTCTGTATTTCATGCAATTGAGAACCGCTATAAAACAAAGCTAGAATTAGAGTGAGTATTTCTGCTTAACTAAAAACATTTTTGTTAGGAGATGGTTAGCTTAAAGCACCCTACCTTAGCTCAGTCTGATAACTTCGTCTTCTGGCGTTGCAGTGGCGAGAAGTGTGATTAGTCATTTGTCCTTATCTTCACATTTGGTCGTATTTACGTAGAATCTTTAACAAAAACTCATATAAACTGTATATTTTAAAGTATGTTAGCAAGGCACTATTTAATTATTGGGAAACTGAGGTTAGCGTACCTAACTCAGTGAGATTAGGACAAAAGCTCCCAGTGAATCGGCTACGGTATAGCTTCTTTAACAAACTAGATATTCTTGAGATACCTGAAAGCTAATGACTGAAGCGATCCAAATCGGTAATCGTACAATCACAGCTAGTGAACTGATTTCCTTGCTGGCAAGTTACCAAATGCTGCCACAGTTGCAGCGCGAATTGGTCATCGATGAGGCGATAGAGCAAAACTCACGCTCCGCGAAAATAGTAATAGAGTGTACACCTGAGGAAGTAGCCCAAGCTAAACAGCAGTTTTTTGCTGAAAAACAGTTCAAAAATGAACAAGACATCCAGGCTTGGATGGCACATCAAGGGCTGACTCCCGAACAACTAGAAGTTATTGCCACTCGGAAGCTGAAAATTGAAAAATTCAAGCAAGCCACTTGGGGTAATAAACTGGAATCCTACTTTTTTCAGTCCAAGACAAAACTAGACAAAGTAATTTATTCCCTGCTGCGAACCCAGGATATAGGAATTGCCCAAGAATTTTACTTCCGGATTCAGGCAAAAGAAAACTCTTTTGCTGACTTGGCGCGAGAATACTCACTCGGACCAGAAGCCCAAACTGGCGGTTTAGTAGGTCCGATTGAACTGAATGCACTACATCCGATAATGGTGCAAATGCTCTCTAGCAGTCAACCAGGTCAGATATTGCCCCCTACCCGCATCGCTGACTGGTTCGTGATTTTGCGGCTGGAAAAATTTATCCCAGCACAACTGGATGAATTTATGAAAGTGCGCCTGTTGAATGAACTCTTTGAAACCTGGCTAAAAGAACAGCAAAAGCAAATCATGTCTGCACCACAACAGGAGGAGGGCACAGGACGACAGGGAGAGGACGATAAACCTTTAACCTAAGCATGAGAGTCACCTCCTATGCTTGCCTTCAAAACCGAAGGTAGCGATCGCTCTATTAGTTTTCCAAGCTGGACGAGCGATCGCTTTTAATGTTGTTCATATTAGACATGTCCTTAAAACGTTGACAAAGTTGGTAGCGATGGATTTGTTTCCCTTACCCAGGAGAACAGCAGTTTTTAGGCTTTGTACGAGCCAATTACCGCACCCGTCTTTAAAGCATCTAGGTTATCAAATACCTTGTTTGCCAATTGCTCTTTAAGTAAGGGTCATATAACACCCAGTAGGATTGAAGAGTGTAGGGGGGATTGGCTACATGATGATATGTTTTGGAACAGTCAATAGAGAGGTGCAGGTGCTAATACCGCCCATTGATTCTACCAAATGAATTTTCTTTCAAAAGCTAAAAACTAGACTAGGCAAGAAATACAGATGATCCGACCGCGCAAGGTCTTTGCTCAACATTGGCTCAAAAGTGAAAAGGCGCTTGACGCAATTATTCAAGCAGCAGAGTGTACAGAACGCGAACGCATCCTGGAAATTGGGCCCGGAACCGGCATTCTGACTCGTCGTTTACTACCCCTAGTGCAATCTTTGGTTGCAGTTGAAATAGACCGCGACTTATGCGAACTATTAGCAAAGCAACTGGGTAAGACTGAAAATTTCTTATTGCTGCAAGGCGATTTTCTCACTTTGGATTTACCATCTCATTTAGTAGCCTTTCCTAATTTCCAAAAGCCAAATAAAGTAGTAGCCAATATTCCTTACAACATTACAGGGCCAATTATCGAGAAACTACTGGGTACAATCGCCAACCCTAACCCGGAACCATTTGACTCAATAGTGTTACTAGTACAAAAAGAAGTAGCAGAAAGGTTGTATGCTAAACCAGGGTCAAAAGCTTTTGGAGCCTTGAGTGTACGGGTACAGTATTTGGCTGAGTGTGAGTTAATTTGCACCGTTCCAGCGGCCGCATTCCATCCACCGCCAAAAGTTGATTCAGCAGTAGTGCGATTGCGTCCCCGAAAAATAGAAATACCAGCACTTGACCCAAGACGGTTAGAGAATTTCTTAAAGTTGGGGTTTGGTGCCAAGCGCAAAATGTTACGAAATAATTTGCAATCTGTTATGGAACGCGATCGCCTGACCCACTTACTGGAACAATTAGAAATAAATCCCCAAGCCAGAGCCGAAGACCTCAGTGTTCAGCAATGGGTAATCCTAGCAAATGAGTTAGGAGTTAAAAGTGAGGAGTGAGGAGTTAGGAACAAAGCCAAAGACGCTTCGCCGACGGTGAGGAGTTAGGAGCAAAGCCAAAGACGCTCCGCCGACGGTTAGAAGTGAGAACTTAAGAGTAAACGGCTAGTACCGCTATGTGTAATTCGCAATTAATATATCGCAAGTTTTTCATTGATTTGGAATGGGTGGTTCTGTACTAGTACAAGGCGGCGTAAATAGCGCAAAGTCTAGCCAGTCCGTTGGTGGGGTTCCCCCACTTAAAGGAACTGGCGTTGAGCGACGGTTCCCGCCGTTGGCGTAGCCCCCCTTCTCTACGAGACGCACTCGCGTTCGGCATCAGTTAGCGCAGCGTTAGCGACGCAGGAGCGTCACTTTGCAAGACGAGCAACTATTTAAAATCCCTAAAGAGCTTATTCCATAATATTTTTGAATGAGTAACTTTTGAACGCCAGTTGCTTCAAGTCGGGGAACCCGCCCAACGCACTGGCTCCTTTTGACTTCCGCTTTGCAGTACTAGATGCTTGCTTAGATTCAAAACTATTCCATAATACTTTTGAATGAGTGACTTTTGAACGCCAGTTGCTTCAAGTCGGGGAACCCGCCCAACGCACTGGCTCCTTTTGACTTCCGCTTTGCGGTACTAGATGCTTGCTTAGATTCAAAACTCCCAACTCCCAACTCCTAACCAAAGGCGGAGCGTCTCCGGCTTTGCTCCCAACTCTCAACTCCTGACTCATAACCGGAGACGCTCCGTCTCCGGCTTTGCTCCTAACTCTTAACTCCTAACTTTCAAAATGCATTCCTACAGCCTAATTGCCCCTGCCAAAATCAACTTGTATCTGGAAATCATTGGCAATCGCCCGGATGGCTATCACGAGTTAGCCATGATACTTCAAAGTATCGGACTTGCAGATAAAATTGATCTGCGTTTGATTAGTACTGACAGCATCCGTGTTCACTGCAACCACCCACAAGTACCGACAGATAAAAGTAATCTGGCATATCGGGCAGCAGAATTAATGACGAGGCAATTTCCCGAAGCCTTTGCTAAATATGGGGGTGTGGAGATTACCGTCAACAAGCAGATTCCTGTAGCTGCTGGGTTGGCTGGGGGTTCGACGAATGCAGCAGCTGTGTTGGTGGGGATAGATTTACTGTGGAAATTGGGATTAACTCAGTCAGAATTAGAGGAGTTAGGAGGTACACTTGGTTCAGATGTACCGTTTTGTGTAGCGGGTGGAACTGCGATCGCCACAGGTAGAGGTGAGCAACTTTCTCCCCTACCTAGTTTAAATAATATATATGTATTATTGGGGAAATACCGCAGTTTAGAAGTTTCTACGGCTTGGGCATACAAAACTTATCGACAACAGTTTAGTAATTCTGATATTAGAGATAGCCACAATTTGGCAGCGCGTGCTAATGCAGTTCATTCAGGAGCAATAGTAAAAGCTGTCCTGGATAAAAATGGGGGAGAAATTGCCCAAAAACTGCACAATGATTTAGAGCGCGTGGTATTGCCAGCCTATCCCCAAGTCTTGCAACTGCGAGAAGTGTTCGCAAATAAGCAAGGCGTTTTAGGAACAATGATGTCTGGTTCTGGACCAACAGTATTTGCTCTTTTTGAGTCTCAACAGCAGGCAGAACAAGTTAAACTGCAAGTGAGAGAAGCAATTCTTGATGAAGACTTAGAATTGTTGGTAACTCGGACAATCACACATGGCATTAAAGTGGCATCGTCTGTTTAAATAATTCTTTTTCGTTAATGAAGCATAGGGAATAGACAAGAACTATTCCTAATGGCCCAATCCAAAATCTAAAATCTAAAATGGTATGAGTGACCAAAATTTAACACCACAAACAGATACTAAAATACAGGTGAGTGCGAGTCCGTTACGCTGTTTAATTGGGGCGGTGATTTCCGGGGGAATGGGATTTGCACTGTATTCGCTGATGATTGCGATCGCCACAAATTTCGCTACTAAACCTATCCATTCAATTAATCCATTGGTGGTGAAGATTTCTTCTGCTGTTCGTACTCTGGTTGTTGGTGTAGTTGCTTTAGGAAGCGGGGTATTTGGTATAGTAGCAATTGGTTTATTGGCTTTGGGAGTGCAATTATTAGTGCAGGAGTTGAGCAAGCAAAAAAGTAGTGAAAACTAGTACCGCAAGGCGGAAATCAAAAGGAGCCAGTGCGTTGGGCGGGTTCCCCGACTTGAAGCAACTGGCGTTCAAAAGTCACGCATAATTGTATTCTGAGCTTTTGCGCCATTTGAAATGGTGAACCAGCGCTGCGGGAGGGAAACCCTGCCGCAGGCGACTGGTGAACCCGAAGGGTATGTTTATTTTTGCCGTGTTGTACTAGATTTGGGAATGAATGCTTTGGTAGAAGTCTATACCTTAGCAGAACTTGTCGGGTGCTAAAGCTTGATGATGTGGACTTAATTAGAATTAACAACCAAAGTCTAGAAGATTTTAGCGTCAATATTGGCACAACTGGGCAATTACTGACGGCTAGGCGATCGCAACTGCAAAGCTTGGGTATTATCGTTGTCAGTGAGTCTGGCTTGTATATAGCAATCCTAAATCATTTGTGAAAATTATATATCTCTTTCTTCTTTCTTCCCTTTGTGTCCTACCCTTCTCCTTTAAAGACGCTACGCGAACGGGAAGCCACAACTCTTGGAGACGCTCCGCGAACGTGTCTATGCGTTCTTCTCTACGAGACGCTGCGCGTTGGCGTTCGCGTTAGCGTCTCTGAAAGAGAAGCCTCTCGTAGAGAAGGCGGTTCGTTTCCTTATCTATATTTTTCACGACTCATTTAGGATTGCTATATACAACAGATGTTGTAATTTCGGTGTGTAGTATAATTCTTGAATTTAACAGATTTCGGGTTGACACTTTATAGACTGGCGAAAATTCACCAATTTATGCGGAATTGATACCAGTGTCACTGAAGTTTATAGCAGCAGCATTACTTATGAGCAAAATTTATGAATACAACCAAAAGATATTTTTTACCCTTTATTTTTATGACAATGGTTGTCAGCCTCAGCAGTTGTAGTTCTAACCCCACCGCTCATAATCTTGACAGCGAAACACTATCCCCTACCACAACACCGACGAATAGCGCATTGTCTCAGACTTTCAGCCGAATTCCTAGCGTAGCTCAGTTAAGAGAAAAATCTCCCAATCAAGAATTTCCTAAGGAAAATACGCCTTCCTCATCAACTTCTAAAGCTGCCACTAGCAAAACTACCAAAGTCACACTATACACAAGTGATACTCAATGCCAAGAACTAATTCCCGAAAAAGTTTCAGTACCAGCCGAGGAACCAGTGAAAAATGTAGTGGGTAAAATCATAGAGAAACGAGATACAAGCGATTTGAGCTTGTCTGGGTATCGTGTCAACGTCAAAAATGGCATTGCTACAGTTGATTTGCGAATATCTCCTGATTCAAAGCGGCAAATAGCTTCTCTTTCTAGTTGTGAACAGTTTGCTCTATTTGGCAGTCTCCGCAAAACCTTAACGAATAATGCCCAATGGAATATTAAAGAGGTTCGCTTCACCGAGCGAGGTGAGGACATTGTTCTTTAGTTAAATATGGTAGTAACTGCCGTTATCAGCTAGCTAAAAAGTTTTCCTAATCTCAACAGCCACAGGACTTATGCATCAGCAGTTGCCAAAACAGTGTATGTTCTAGCCAATTGAAAACAGGTGTAAATAGTGGTATAATTGATTTTAGCTCTAAGTTTATGGCAGCAATTCGCGGGTGTAATTCAGTGGTAGAATGTCATCTTCCCATGGTGAACGTCGTGGGTTCGAGTCCCATCGCCCGCTTTCAAATCATGTACATTAATTAATTATTTGTCACTGTTGACAGGTTAATGTGACTTTTAACAAATTGATGTCATCATTTGGGCTGATGTTAAACCACTAATAGAATTAGTCTTCGCCCAACTACCAGATGTGCAGGTAATTATTTTTGAGCCGTTATCCCTAACTAGCACAAGATACTGAGCAGGCGCTCGCCTGGGGCAACCCATTCGGTGTACGCAAACGTAAGCTATTTAAGCCTGAACATATTCGCAAAGCTTGGCAGCGTTTGTATGAGCAAAACTGGCTAAACGTCAAAGAGCAAATAACTTCTTGAATGTTCTCTCAAGAAAGTTCCAAATAAAATTACAACATAGAGTTTGCCTTACCTCTGTATACTGTATGGCGTTACTGTCATTTATTGGACTTGAAGAACAATTAAATTTTTCACATAAACAGGCTTTTCGTTTACGAAGTCTGTAATACTCTTGCTCAAGAGTAATTAATCCTGCATTTTTAAAGTCTGATTTTTTCAGACGAAGTTTGTAATTTTTATAAAAGTGTTTGCTGACTTCTTTCCGAATCCATTTATCCAATTGGCGTATTTGTTGGATGTCTGTAATAGCCATAAAAAAGCCCATCCAACTTTTTACTCTTTTTCCTAGCACACCACCGCATATATCACATATTTTCTCACCACGTCCAGTTACTTTTCTATTAATCACATATTTGATAAAAAAGCGAAATCTACGCTCGAAATTTTCACCAGTTTTATAAGACTGCTCTTTATTAATCTTTTCTATAATTCTTTGCTGAAATCTTAAAATGTTTCCTGGTTTAACTTTGATATGCTCAAGAGTGAATTGAAAACCAACAAACTCTAGAAAATCTTTAGCTATATCAACATATTTGGTTTTACTTTCATCAGTATGTAATTGCAGCTTTATATCTTGTAATTTTTGAGCAACTTCTTGATGTACTATAGAAAGTAATTCTTTTTGTTTTAAAAGTAGTCGGGTAAAGAGGCGATGTCACCATTGCCCCCTCCCCTCAAAACCGGACTTGTACCTTTCAGCACATCCGGCTTAAGCAAATTACTAGCTCC
>NZ_JBALGC010000149.1:0-8304 GCF_036916575.1 Nostoc sp. | reverse complement strand
TACAGAATTAAGTGAAGCTATGATTTTTGGCTCGTTAATTCGTCTGATGTTAAAGCGAATGGCATCTTAAGCTTTTGTTTACGAATCAGCTCTTATTAGTATGAATTAGCAAGGCATAATGCATAGATTCAAGTAATTTCAAAACTCTTGTAGAGACGTTGCATTGCAACGTCTCTAATCTAATCAGCAACGCTGATATTTTTTAACAACTCACTAAATCTTCCACAGTACTGGCACTATTTGGTAATGCGGCTGTTAAAACTTCGCTACCTACCTCAGTGACTAATACATCATCTTCAATGCGGATTCCGCGGACATCAGCAAATTCAGATAAACGTTGCCAATTCACCACATTTTGATATTTTGAGCGAACATTGGCATCATTTAAAATTGCTGGTACTTGATAAAAACCAGGTTCAATTGTGACTAGCATTCCTGGACGCAAAGGACGATTTAAACGCAGGTAGCCTAAGCCAAAGCGATCGCTTCTTTCACGCCCCTCTTCATACCCTGCTAAATCGCCCAAATCTTCCATATCATGGACATCTAAACCCAGTATATGACCGACTCCATGAGGGAAAAACAGGGCATGGGCATCCATCTCTACTAAATCTTGGGGATTTCCTTGTAAAATGCCTAACTCTACTAAACCTTCAGCTATGACTGTGGCAGCTAGCAAATGAATATCTTCATACTCTACACCAGGGTGTATTTTGGCAATGCAAGCATCATGGGCTGCTAGTACGATATTATAAATATCTCTCTGGGTGGATGAAAATTTACCAGAAACTGGCCAAGTGCGAGTGACATCACCTGCCCAACCCATCTCCGTTTCAGCGCCAACATCAGCAAGCAATAAGTCACCTGATTGTAGAGGGTAGTGATAGTGTTCGTTATGCAAAACTTCACCATGAACTGTAACAATACTGTTGTAGGAGGTGGTCATATTATGGGCAATAAGTACCCCTTCCATCGCTGCCCGAACTTCTGCTTCCAGCTTCGCTTTTGGTGTTGCTGCCATACCAACTTTGTGGGCTTCTACAGTGACAGCCGCCGCTTTTCGCAACTGGGTTAATGCAGCTTCATCGTGAGTAAGGCGTAGGGTAATGATTGCCTTAGCTAACTCCAAGTCAATTCCTTGGGGAGGACTTTGTGGTAAAACCCATCTATTTAATAGCTGCGACTGCTGCGTCCAAGTAGCTGCATCTTGTACAGCAACTGTGGCGGCATCTTCTACCCAAGACTGTAATTCTGCCATTGGTCGAGCCACATCTGCCCCAATATGCAGGGCTATTTCCTCGCGCGTTGGCATTTCTCCATGCCAAAGGGCGCTGCTGGGTGAGGGGTCGTCAATGAATAGTTCTAGCTTGCCCGCTTCTAGACGAATTGCTGCATTTGATAATGGCAGTCCGGCAAAATAGAGGAAATGACTGCTAGCGCGAAACGGAAAAAGATTTGCCGGAAAGTTGCGCGGATTGTTGCTACCTGACCACAGAATTGCTGGAAAATCAGTCAGGTTGGCTAGTTGTTGCCGTCGGTGGCGTAAACTATCGATTAGGGAAGTAGAAGTTTGTTGGATAAGCATAAATGGAAACTTAAAGAAAAGGATAAAAGTGATAGTTGTGCCTTTATTTAGTCGTTATCTTGTTTATCTTCATCATCTTTATCATCCTTGCGATCGCGATGTTTGTCGTTATCATTTTTGTCGTTCTGGTTAGTCTGCTTAGGCTGTTGGGTAGGTTGTACGACTGGTTTTTGTTGCTCAGTGGGAGCTGGTGGCTGCGGTGCTTCAACAACACAACTACCTAATCCTCCAGAAATTAGCGCTAAGTTGACAGCAGCAAAGATGCTTCTGAAGATTTTTATCCTCATGTTTCCGTTTTGCTTTAACATTGACCCTAGTTTTCGGAGATTGTATTCCTAATTTATAAGGTACTGTATATGGCGGTTCTCATTTGTAACACGCGCTTTGGTAGCCCTGAAGTTGACACTAATGCACAGCTAGCTGTGCGCCCCTAGTAACGATAGGTTGTCTTAGAACAATCGTAACTAGAGGCATAAATCTATAACGCACTTCTGATAAATATATTCCTGTCTAACTTTCAAGGTAACTCTAATGGGACAAATCATTACTCAGGTTGATGCTTTTACCAATATACCTTTCGCAGGTAATCCTGCTGCTGTCTGTGTTTTGCCTACTCCCCAAGACTATCGCTGGATGCAGAACGTAGCGCAGGAGATGAATTTATCTGAGACGGCTTTTCTAGTTAGACAGGATGATGGCTTCAATTTGCGTTGGTTTACACCTACGGTAGAAGTACCGCTTTGTGGTCATGCAACTTTAGCTAGTGCCCATGTACTTTGGTCAGAGGGGCATTTATCACCTAATGAAGTTGCGCGTTTCTATACCAAAAGCGGAGTGCTGATTGCTAAGTTACAAGGTGAGTGGATTGAGTTAGATTTTCCTGTGAATCACTCACGAGTAATCATCAAGCCTCCAGAACTCAAGACTGCTTTGGGTGTACCATACAGATTTGTCTTGCAGAATTCACTAGGTTATTTAGTGGAATTAGAATCGGAAGATTTAGTGCGGCAAATGCAGCCTAATTTTCAACTACTAAAAACCTTACCAATTGGTAAAGTTATAGTTACTAGCTTGACTAATCCTAATTCAGATTATGATTTTGTCTCTCGCTTCTTTGCACCAGAGGTAGGTATTAATGAAGATCCGGTGACTGGTTCAGCCCATTGTTGCCTTGCTGCGTTCTGGCGCGATCGCCTACACAAAAATGAGTTATTGGCTTATCAGGCATCCAGTCGCGGTGGGGTGGTAAAAGTGTATTATGACGGGGGCGATCGCGTCTTTCTCGCCGGACAAGCGGTAACTGTTATGCAAGGTGAGTTAATTACCGCATAAACCTAATATTACTAATCAATGGCATTGTCAGGCAATACAATCGCATTGTCAGGCGATACAATCGCATTATCAGGCAATACAATCGCATTGTCAGGCGATGCAATGGCATTGTCGGGCGATACAATCGCATTGTCAGGTGATGCAATCGCATTGTAAGAGGTTTGGTTAAAATGACACGGCGATACAAATACTAAACTGCAAGAGCGTACTCTTGCCTCGAAGCGACTGCCACAATATTTAAACAAGCCTATATTTTAATTTCAAAAATGTCTGCTAAACACAAAGATAGTAGAAGTCCTATCCAATCTCGTGACTGGTCAATCAAGGAATTACCTGGACTGAGCCATGAGGAACAATCTCAACTGCAAAATTGTGGGATTACCAGCACAGTAGCGCTAATCAAACAAGGGAAAACTCTAGAGGAAAGACTAGCGTTAGCCAATAAACTACAAATTCATCTTCAGTATGTAAATAAATGGATAGCTTTGGCTGACTTGGCGCGTATTCCCAGTGTAGGGACACAATATTGTGGTTTATTGCTCCATGCGGGTATTGGTTCTGTCGCGCAGTTAGCTCAAACTCCAACTCACAGATTGCACCAACAAATTATCCGCTTGCAGGTAGCAACAATGCAGCGACGAGATTTGTGTCCAGCAATTGAATTAGTACAACAGTGGAGTCAGCAAGCGCAAGCAATCATCAGTTAGGAGTAGAGACGCGATTAATCGCGTCTGTACAGGAGTTTTGAGTAGAGACGCGATTAATCGCGTCTGTACAGGAGTTTGGAGTAGAGACGCAATTAATCGCGTCTGTACAGGAGTTTGGAGTTAAAACTCATAATTCATAATTCATAATTGATAATTCAGAATTCTTAACTCATAATTTTTTACTCTTTAGCTAAGACTCCATTAAGGAAGATATCAGCAAGTCCTTCTGCCATTTGCTGCATTTCTTGGGGGGAGGCGTCAGGTTCAATGAGAGTGCTGTTGGAAAAACCTGCGATCGCAAACATTCCTAAGAAAACTTTAGCAACTAGCTTGGCGTCCGTTTGGCGATAAATGCCTTTATCCATCGCTGTTTGAAAGAATGCTTCGCCGACATCGGTCATTTTAGTAATGACTTCTAATTGAATGCGATCGCGCAAATCGGGGTGAAACTGCACCTCCATAAAACAAACACGCATCAAATCAGCATTTTTTTGGAAATTCCACATCCGGCGGCGCATCACCTGAGCTACGGCTTTATAGCTACCCATTTCACTTAATTCTGTCAGTAAATCTGTCAAAATCTCCACCCAGCCATTCGTGGCTACTTCCACCAAAATCGCTTTTTTATTGGGAAAATGACGAAATAGAGTGCCTTCAGCTACACCTGCCGCCTGTGCTAAATCGCGGGTAGTAGTGCCGTCAAATCCCTGAGAAGCAAACAACCGTTGTGCTGCTTCTAAAATCCGGGTGCGCGTCTGAGCCTCTGAAAGCGGGGAAGAATTAAAAACTCGCATAGCAGTTATGGTGAGATTTTCGGAACAGGATTTGTAGCATTATTGTCTAACGTCAAGTAGAAAAAGCGCTGAAAGCTTAATACAAGATTAATCCTCTTTTGCTAAGTATCATGTTTTTTAGGTAGTGTAACTCTATTTTAATTTTTGCTTATGAACCAGATCAGTCGGTCAATTTGGAGATTTGGCGGAAAGTCTGTAGACGCTTGTGCGGCTTCTTGCAGGGTGCGCCGCTTGCCGGCGGCCGTCTCCCTTTGGGAGAAGACCGGACTGCCTCACCAACGCAGTGGCTCAACTTTCCAAGACAGATTTAGGATTTTGGATTGGTCAGATCAAGTATCTGTGATATTGCAGCGGTTGTTTATAACTTTGTTAGCTTTGATCATTTTTTGGTGCGGATTGCTGCCAGAAATTGCCCTGGCTCAAATTCAGACGGCACCTCTTCCCCAAGAAACCAAAACTCCACCAGTTCAAAGTTTGATCCAACCTTATTTGGATCGAGTGATTAAGCGCTTAACGGAGTTTCGCCTCGACAATGGTCTAAAATTCATTGTCTTAGAACGACATCAAGCGCCTGTGGTTTCCTTTCTTACCTATGCCAATGTCGGTGGTGTGGATGAGTCAGATGGCAAAACTGGTGTAGCTCACTTTCTGGAACATTTGGCGTTTAAAGGCACAACGCGCATTGGTACACAAGACTACAAAGCAGAAAAACCTCTATTAGAAACCTTAGAACGATTGGATGCCGAAATTAAAACAGCGAAAACCGATGGCAAAAAAGATGAGGTTGCGCGGTTACAAGCTGAGTTTAAGCAAGTGGAATCGCAAGCAGGTAAGCTAGTCAAGCAAAACGAATTGGGGCAAATTGTCGAACAAGCCGGAGGCGTAGGTTTAAATGCCAATACTTCTACCGAAGCCACCCGTTATTTTTACAGTTTTCCTGCCAATAAGCTGGAACTTTGGATGTCGTTGGAGTCGGAGCGATTTCTTGATCCTGTAATTCGTCGTGAGTTTTATAAAGAGAAAGATGTAATTTTAGAAGAGCGACGGATGCGGGTGGAGAATTCACCTATTGGATTGATGGTGGAAAAGTTTATTGATACTGCTTACAAAGTCCATCCCTACAGGCGTCCGGTGATTGGTTATGACGAAGATATCCGTAATCTGACACCAGAAGATGTCCAGAATTTTTTTGATACTCACTACGTACCAAGTAATTTAGCGATCGCTATTGTCGGAGATGTTAACCCGGTTGAGGTGAAAAAACTGGCACAAACTTATTTTGGACGCTATCAAGCGAAAACCAAAGCTGTTGAACAAATCCCGGCGGAACCGCAACAACAACAAACACGGGAAGTTACTTTACAGCTACCTTCTCAACCCTGGTATTTAGAAGGTTATCATCGTCCGGCAATTACCCATCCAGATAATGCAGTCTATGAAATCATTAGCAGTTTATTAAGTGATGGGCGCACGTCGCGGCTGTATAAGTCTTTGGTAGAAAAGCAGCGTTTGGCGCTAAGTGCCCAAGGTTATAGTGGATTTCCTGGAGATAAGTACTCAAACCTGATATTTTTCTATGCTCTCACGGCTCCTGGTCATACAGTTGATGAATTGGCGGTGGCTTTGCGCCAAGAAATTGACAAATTAAAAACTGAGCCTGTAGCGGCGGTTGATTTGCAACGGGTGAAAACCCAAGCACGGGCGGGTTTGTTACGTACCCTCGATTCAAATACGGGGATGGCTGAACAATTGTTGGAATATGAGGTGAAAACTGGCTCTTGGCGAAATTTGTTTAAGCAGTTGGATGATATTGCGGCGGTGACGACGGCTGATATTGTGCGGGTGGCAAAGGAGACGTTTACACCGGAAAATCGCACGATTGGTAAGTTGTTGTCGAAACAGGCTTAAGAGAAATGAACCACGAAGGGCGCAAAGGGCGCGAAGGAAGAGAGTATGCAGAGGTATAAGGTGAAGGGTAAACAATTCAAAACTCAAAAGAGTCAGAGGTTGATTTATGCCTTGGTTGCTGTTTTTGCGTGTTTACTTTTAACTTGTAACTTTTCTCTGGCGGCGACGGCACAAGCAAAGCATTACACAGAGTTGCAGTTGCCACCGCTACCTGAGATCAAGTTACCTAAGTATGAGCGGTTTGTTCTCCAAAACGGCTTGGTTGTCTATTTGATGGAGGATCACGAGTTACCATTGGTGAATGGGACGGCGTTTGTGCGGACAGGAAATCGCTTGGAACCACAACAGAAAGTCGGTTTAGCTGGTTTTACAGGCGCGGTGATGCGGACTGGGGGAACTAAGAAGCATTCGGCTGATGAACTAAACGAGATATTAGAGCAACGGGCGGCGGCTGTAGAAACTAGTATTGGTGAAGCTTCTGGTAGTGCTAGCTTTGACGCACTCAGTGAAGATTTAGAAACGGTGTTTGGGCTGTTTGCCGAGGTGCTGCGATCGCCAGTATTTGCTCAAGAAAAGCTAGACTTGGCTAAGACACAAGCTAAGGGTGGGATTGCCCGTCGCAATGACAATCCAGATGGGATTGCTAGTCGAGAATTTAAGAAATTGATCTATGGTAAAGATAGTCCCTATGCCCGCACGATAGAGTATGCAACGGTAGCTCAGGTTGAACGTGAGGATTTGCTCAAGTTCTATCAGCAATATTTTCACCCCAATAATATGATTTTAGGGATTGTGGGGGATTTTGATGCTAAGAAAATGCGATCGCTCGTTCAAGCTAAGTTTGGCGACTGGAACCGCAACCCAAGTATTGCTAAACCCAAATTACCAAAGGTTTCGCCAGCTAATACAGGTGGAGTCTTTTTTGTGAATCAGCCACAACTAACGCAAAGTAGTGTGCTTATCGGGCATTTAGGCGGACGGTTCGACAATCCTGATTATGCGGCGCTGGATGTATTGAATGGGGTGTTAAATGGATTCGGTGGACGCTTATTTAATGAAGTGCGATCGCGTCAAGGTTTAGCTTACTCTGTCTATGGCCAGTGGAGTCCTCGCTACGATTATCCTGGCATGTTTATTGCTGGTGGACAAACGCGGTCGGATGCTACCGTCCAGTTTGTCAAAGCCTTACAAGATGAAATCAAGGGCATCCAAACTCAAAGAGTAACAGCAAAAGAACTGGCTTTTGCCAAAGAGTCTACACTTAACTCCTTTGTATTCAACTTTCAAGACCCCAGCCAAACCTTATTACGGTTGATGCGATACGAATATTACGGCTATCCTGCTGATTTTCTTTTTCGTTATCAAAAAGCTGTCGCCGCCACCACAGCCGCTGATGTGCAACGGGTAGCACGAGAATACCTCAAGCCAGAAAAGATCGTGACTCTAGTGGTGGGGAATCAAACTACCATTCAACCACCTTTGACGCAGCTAGCAGCACAGGTGACACTAATAGATGTAACGATTCCTGGTTCGCACCCACAGGCGAAGAATTAATCACAAATTGCGAGCAAAACGATAAGTAGAGATATGATTTATCGCAACACGGTTCGGTTAAAGCAAAAAGGGACTGATGTTTTGAATACATCCTTTACCCTTTACCCCAAAACCAATCCCCAAACCAAACTCGATTGTGAAGAGTGCTTATCCAAACCGTATTGATCCCTTTCTAGATTTCTTGGTAATCGGCGTTTAGTCATGATTACTTGAGTAACTACAGCAGATTGCAATTTCTCTACCTTGGGCTACGCCAAGGTGAAGTACAGATTATCGTAGGGAACATGGCTGTGTCCCTACCCGTGTACTTCATTTACCTGCAATACGCTGTAACGCTCTTCCATCACTCTAGGCAGAGGAAAATAAGAAATCCTCTCCCTCGTAGGGTTCTGGGATAGCACCTCCCATTCGATTCATCAACGCC
>NZ_JBALGC010000148.1:0-62952 GCF_036916575.1 Nostoc sp. | reverse complement strand
GACAGTATTCTTACCACACCCGATGAAGTTCCTCTCAACGATGAGCAAAAACAAGAATTAGATAGACGCTTGGAGATGCATCGCCAAAACCCAAACCAAGGTTTAAACTGGCAATCGGTCAAGCAAAGACTAGGTTTATCTAAATTAATTATCAGTTAATCAAAGCGATCGCACCCCACACAATCAACTCAAAGAATCTGGATCTATCCCCAACCTTCGCAATTCTTGTGCCAGCCTTTGAGCGCGTTGTTCAGCAGTGGTAGCGCGTTGTTCGGCAGCAATAGCCTGTTCTTCTGGTGTTAGATATTTAATTCCTTGTTTGTCATACCAATACAACCAATCTCGCGTAATTCCCTGATAGGTTCCCCGTTCATAACCAATTGCTAAACCTATCTCTGATAACCAAACTAGATTTCCTGGCTGCAATACATATTCCCCATTGACAAACCGATAAACTTCTAAAGGTGGTTTTCTCCGGCGTTGGGGATTGTAGACAACATAATATAAAATCTCCATCTCAGCATAAAGTTTCTTTTTGCTGGTGTATTCCCCGCGCCGTCTGTGAGAAACAACTTCTAATGCCATAATTGGCATCACCTTTTCTTCCCACAACACATAACTTAAACGCAAGTTCTCATCAAAAACTCGCTCGACTCCCAAACTTAAAAACCCATCGGGCACAATTGGAGGTAATTCGGCATCTTAATATATCCCCATATCAACTCCAAAAAACCAATCCATGCGGGTTGCCCACAGCCAAGCTAAGATGGCTTCTAGCAAGGCAGGAATCAAATGTTGTAGTTGATTATCCACAGGTTCATCGTCAGAATCGGGCAAATCCTCGGCGGAGGGTAAGCAGTGCAATGGGTTGTAATTTAACATGGTGGGTGCGTAGGCGTAGCCCGTCGTAGACATCGCAGATTCATAATATTGATGATATCTATCCACCTCTGACTTTTTCTTGCGATAATTCCCAAGGGAGACGCGCTCTCCACTGGTTAGTTAAAGGGGGATAGATGACAATCAAACGGTTGGTTTTAATTTTTGTGCTGACGCCGATAGCAGTTCTGTTGGCAGTTTCGTCTTTATTCGGTAGTTGGCAAGAACCTCAGTTCCAAAGTCGCCTAGAACTCTACCAAACCAATATTGCTCTACAAGCCCAAGCTTGGCAATCAGAAGATAGCAACGATGACAATCTTCAGGCGATTCGGGAAGCAATACTTGGTGAGCAACCCCTGGAAAGTGCTACAAAGCAGTATCAGGAGGCGCGTCAATCAGTTCAAACTAATTTGGACAAAGTTAACAACAAACTTGCACAATTACGCTCTCAACCTGAAATAACTCCCACACCTCCGAAACCTCTACCGGACGTTCCTCCGACTACTAAAACCTCTCGACAAGGACAGCAGCAACAGTTACAGCAGTCTTTTAAGCAATTACAAAAATTACTGGCTGAATTAGACTTGCGGCTGGGAATTTTACAAGCACAGCAAGGACAGACGGATACAGCTCTCAAAACTTGGAGCGAATTACAACAACGCTTAGATATCAATCCAGAATTTGGACAAACTGCTGCTGTATTGAGTGGACTGTGGAGCAATCCTCCTCGTCTGCTTCCAGATGCTCAACAATCGATTCAAAAAAATTTAGAAGGTTGGTTTGGCTCTACTGCTTTGATTAAGCTATACCAACTCCAGCAACGACAAGACGCTTTATCAACTGTTAAAGCTGCACAACAAGAATCTGCTGCTCAAGCGGTGATCAAATTAGGAGTTATTGGCACTATTCCCACCTTGGCAGCTTTAAATGGTCTAATACTGCTGATTTTCTTATTTGCTCAACGCTTGTTGAAAGGAAAAGCCTCCTTATTAGCTCAAAATGCTGATGTCCTTTGGTCAACACCTTGGGATGGTGAAACGATTTTGCAGGTTTTTGTCCTGGGCTTTTTCTTTATGGGGCAACTTTTTGTACCCTTGGTAATATCGCTGCTACCCATAGAGCGTCCCATTATTGATGTGCGACTTCAGGCGTTTTCTGTTTTAATTAGTTACTTACTGGTAGCATCAGGTGCGCTGTTAGTGCTGTATTTCTCTCTCAAGCGCTTTTTTCCACTACCTGAATTTTGGTTTCGCTTCCGTTTTCAAGATAACTGGTTTTTGTGGGGACTGGGAGGCTATTGCGCTGCTTTACCTATAGTTGTGGTGGTATCTTTAATTAATCAACAGCTATGGCAAGGACAGGGTGGTAGTAATCCCCTGTTACAACTAGCGCTAGAAAGCCAAGATGGTGTAGCACTTGGCATATTTTTCTCCACAGCAGCGATCGCCGCTCCATTTTTTGAAGAAATTCTGTTTCGCGGTTTTTTGTTACCATCTCTGACTCGTTACTTACCCGTGTGGGGAGCAATTCTTGTCAGCAGTTTGTTGTTTGCGATCGCTCACCTCAGCTTGTCGGAAATTCTGCCACTGACCGCATTAGGGATTGTGTTGGGGGTAGTTTACACGCGATCGCGCAACCTCCTCGCTCCTATGCTCCTGCACAGCCTCTGGAATAGTGGTACATTATTAAGTTTGTTTGTATTAGGTAGTAATTAATACTTAATTATTACTGTTGTTTAAAACGAAAATATCTGTTTTTATCTCCATAGTAAGAACAATTTACTAGTATTAATTGGTTGTAAGCATAAATACTAGCTGAAAACCTAATTAAGATAATCGCAAAAGCAAATCAAAGAATGCTGTTAATATAGACAACAAACTATCTAGTTAAGCATTTCTCCTCATCCGGGTGATTTTAGCCATTTTTGAGATGTTAATTGTCTTCTCAAACCATTTTTAGCTGTAATGAATTGGAAACAATTCAGTTTTGCGCTTATGGAAGTAGAATCAGCAACTAAAAACAGGTTAGAAAGATTTGGAAGATGCCTCTTGCGTTTCTAAATTCCTACTAGCCATACAATTGATCTCGTCATTGGTGCGATGGTGTTTCACGCCTGCTGGAAGCGATGTCTGTCTTGAAAAGTTCAGTTCGCCTTTGGCGTTACCGCAAGCAGACGCTCTCTACGAGAGGCTACGCGAACGCGGACTCGTTGGTGTAGCCTCTCGTAGAGAAGAGGCTGCGCTATCGGCAAAAGCCGCCGCTTTGACGCCAGTTGCTTCTCCTGTCAAAGACGCTGCGCGAACAAGTCGGAAACCCGCCCAACGCACTGGCTCGACTTTTCGCTACGACGGGCTACGCCTACGTAAAAAACTCCGGAAATAATACTGATGGACTTGTAAAAAGTGGTGTATCACAGCAGTTTTTACTAATTATTGAGATTCATTCTTCTCAAGATAAATGTCTTACCTAAAAATGTCCAAAACTGCCGCACCAGGGTTTGCAATCATCAAATCCACCAAAGGTGAATAAGGAGGGCCAGATTTTCAGGCTATGCCGAAAGTTATCTTAGCGTCCCTTCTGGAATAGAAGCACGCTGATTTTGGTTATTCGTCTTGGGGCTTACTTATACTGAAAAATTAAAAATTTATTTATTAAGCAAATACATTTACTCGTTTTCATTACAATAGAGACTTTATTTTTATACCTCACTTATCAAGGAGCAGCACTTATATGGCAAATCTCAACCCCAGCCATCCTACCAAACAACTTCTAGCTGGTTACTGTGGTATTATTCTTGGAGGATTTGGGGTTCATAAATTTATTCTAGGATACGCTCCGGAAGGCTTTATCATGTTGGTGATTTCTGTAGTTGGGGGTTCTTTCACCTATGGCATTGCTTTGTTAATTATGCAACTTGTAGGTTTAATTGAAGGCATGATCTACTTGAATAAGTCCCCTGAAGAATTCGTAAATACTTACTTTGTAAATAAGCAGGGGTGGTTTTAGTAAGCTAAACCACATCTAGTTTGCATATCTAAAATTTTTATAACTCTTGTGAGGTGGGCCGAAAAGCCCGCCCTAATTATGCAATTTAAATGTGGAACAGCTTAATTCACCACGCAAACTAGTAAAACGAAGACGTTTGAGGACAGACCAACCTATGTATTGGTGGCGCAAGCCCTCAGTATAAGTTGATTAATTGAGCCAAGAATCCCACGGCTTCAAGTCGTGGGAATATCAATATTACAAAATCCTTGCAGTCAATGCATATTGCTAGGCTTATTTATCATTAGCAGCAGTTATCAACACTTCAACCTTTATATTTATTTTTCTTGATATGCTCATTCTCAAACCTAAACAGCTTAACTGGGTTATGTTCTTCTTATTGGGCATAGGATATTTTAGTGTTATGTCTCATTTGGAAATCAACTATTTCTTAAAAAGTCTGATTGTCATCATGCCAATGCAGGTGGTAACGATTATTTATGTGACTTATCTACGCTGGAGGCGTCAACCCTTGGGGGGAAATTCAAAATCACTGAAATTCTGAAAGCCAGTTTCCGGTGTTCAGACTTCTTTGGAGGCAACGGAAGTCTGCACCTGTGTTCAAAATTCCTGATTAACAGGACGGGAGCAAAAATTGCTAACTTCGCTTAATTTATCGTAGACACGTAGTGGCTTGCTGCAGGCTACCGTCAAGACGAGGCAGTGCGTTGGGCGGGCAATGCCCAACTTGTTCCCTCTTAGCGTTCCCGCTATGATAGCAATTGCCGTGCCAAGAGCGTCTTCTCTACCAGAGACTGCGCCCTAAGCGTAGCTATGCCGCAGGCTTTACATGATCGCAAAGCGAACGCACCAGAAAAATTCGTAGAGTATGTTTAAGTCCTAATTAAAAACCCCACAGATAAATATGGGAACTTGGAACGTTGAATTTGAGTGCAGCGATAGTCGTTGATGCTCAACGAAGTACGATAAATTAATAATTTTAATATGGTTGACATTGAGTCGTAGTTCCATATTTCGCCTACGCTCAAATTAGAGACGCTTTTAGTCGGGCGTTGAATTTCTGTAGCGAATCTAAACACTTGCCATGCAACTTGTCCCGAAAACTAAGCTAGCCCCAGAACTTGACCCAATCTTAGAGAAAATTATTCTAGATGTTGGGGGCATGAAGTGTGCTGGGTGTGTGAACGCAGTAGAGCGACAGCTAACCCAACATCCAGGAGTCAAGAGCGCCTGTGTGAACCTGGCCACAGAGGTAGCAGTTGTAGAGTCAGAAACTGGTGCGGTAGATGCAGATGCACTTGCACAGCGATTAACAGCCGTTGGATTCCCAACTCAACCTCGAAAAGTTAGCGGCACAGTAGCAGGCGAGATATCTACCTTACCAGACCCAGCAGAACGACAACGAAAAGAAATGCGCTCTTCTGTTAGGCAGTTGGTGATTGCTGCGGTGTTGCTGGTGTTGTCGGGAAGTGGACATTTTGGTAATCTTGGTAGCTCAGTGCTGCCAGTGCTGAATAACATCTGGTTCCACTGTGGACTGGCGACAGTGGCGCTATTAATTCCCGGTCGCCCGATTTTGGTAGATGGCTGGCTGGGTTGGCGGCGAAATGCGCCTAACATGAATACCTTGGTGGGATTGGGAACGCTGACAGCCTACATTGCTAGTTTAGTAGCGCTGCTTTTTCCCCAAATGGGTTGGGAGTGCTTCTTTGACGAACCAGTAATGATGCTGGGCTTTATTCTTTTGGGAAGGACATTAGAGCAACAAGCTAGAGGACGCGCTGCTGCCGCATTTAGGAAATTGCTAGCACTCCAGCCACTCTTAGCGCGATTGATTGCCAACCCAGAGAAAGTCGGAGTGGGGTCTTCTAGTGTAGAGATTCCTGCTGAACAGGTGCGTGTTGGTGAATGGTTACAAGTGCTGCCAGGTGATAAAATCCCTGTTGATGGTGAAGTGGTGGTTGGTCAAACAACGGTCGATGAGTCAATGCTGACTGGGGAAGCCGTGCCAGTGATCAAGGAACCGGGAGATACTGTGACCGGAGGGACACTAAACCAGTCAGGAGCGATCGCTATTCAGGCAACCCGGACTGGAAGTGATACAACTCTAGCTCAAATTGTCGCTTTAGTAGAAGCCGCCCAAACTCGGAAAGCCCCGGTACAGAAATTAGCAGATACAGTAGCTGGTTACTTTACATACGGGGTGCTGACAGCATCTGTATTGACATTTGTCTTTTGGTACTTTTTCGGCACTCACATCTGGACTGATGTCAGCATGTCTGGTGGCATGGAAATGATCAGCCACGCTACACATGAAGCCCATCACTCCCCCCTATTAATCAGCTTAAAACTAGCGATCGCAGTTATGGTAGTCGCCTGTCCTTGTGCTTTAGGACTTGCCACACCAACAGCCATTCTTGTCGGGACTGCTATGGGCGCAGAACGGGGTCTGTTAATCAAAGGCGGTGACGTTTTGGAAAGAGTACACCAGCTAGACACCGTAGTTTTTGACAAAACTGGCACTCTGACCACGGGTAATCCGATCATTACAGATTGCCTGTTAATTTCAGAAATGCGGAGTCGGGAGTCGGGAGTGGGCAGTGGGGTTCCCTACTCCCTAATACAACTAGCAGCAGCCGTAGAAAGCGGTACTCACCACCCCCTAGCAAAAGCGATTCAGCAAGAAGCACAGCGGCAACAGTTATTTATTCCAGAGGCTGTGGACTTTCACACGGAACCAGGACTAGGGGTGTCTGCTGTGGTAGAGGGCACAGTTGTACTGTTAGGTAACTGGGATTGGTTGAGTTGGCACGGCATTGCGATTAGCGAAACTGCACAACAGGTCGCACAAGATTTGGCAACAGATGGTAAAACAGTTGTTTGCGTAGCAGTTGGGGGAACTTTAGCCGGACTAATTGCTGTTTGTGATACTTTGAGACCAGATGCCCAATCCACCGTAGACAAGTTGCGTCAGATGGGTTTACGGGTAATGTTGCTCAGTGGCGATCGCCCAGAAGCAGCAAGCGCCATAGCCAAACAACTAGGATTAAACAGCGCTGATGTAATAGCAGGTGTCCCCCCAGCCAAAAAAGCCGCTGCAATACAGTCTCTCCAACAAGCAGGAACAAAAGTAACTCCCCACTCCTCACTCCTAACTCCTCACTCCCCATTGCCCCTTATCCCCTCCAGGGGCCCCGAGTTCCCCACTCCCCACTCCGTAGTCGCAATGGTGGGAGATGGAATCAACGATGCTCCAGCTTTATCCCAAGCAGATGTAGGAATTGCTTTACACTCTGGGACAGATGTGGCAATGGAAACTGCTGAAATTGTCCTAATGCGCGATCGCTTAAACGATGTCGTCGAATCTATTCAACTTAGTCGCGCCACTTTCAACAAAATCCGCCAAAATTTATTCTGGGCTTTTGCATATAATACAGTTGGCATTCCTTTAGCAGCTGGTGTTTTGTTCCCTAGTCTGGGTTTTGTCCTTAACCCATCTGGTGCTGCTGCATTAATGGCTTTTAGCTCTGTTAGCGTCGTCACAAACTCAATATTATTACGGCGATTAGCTCATCACTCGTAGAATACTCTTTTGCACGTAAAATTTCCAAGCACAAATCTTGGTTGTTTCCATCTCAAGTTAAACTGAATCGGTCTTAAGGTTTTACTAGTTCATAAAGCCTCTTGAGACACTTACCAAAGCTATCATAGCTACTGGAGTAGAACGACCATGTTCTACTCTTTCAAGGTATTATGCAATTTTAAAGCTTATTTAGATCAGCACCACAGACTTATGGTGCATGAGAATGGCAGGATACGATACTAAACAAATCTTGATTAATCACAGTTCCACCTATTTGTCAATGGCAGCAGAAACCAATGAAAACCATCTACTGATTATTGAAGACGATCAAGGTCGCAAAGAATTTTCTCTAGAGCACCCCGTCTACTCTATTGGTAGAGACCGTGAGTGTAATATCCGTTTGATGTCGCAGTTTGTCTCCCGTCGCCATGCCACATTAGTGAGATTGCCACGAGAGCATAATAGTCATAGCTACTATTACCGGATTGTAGATGGCGATGCCAAAGGGAAGCCTAGTTCCAACGGTTTGATGATTAATGGACGTAAGATACCAGCTCATGATCTAAAAAATGAAGACGAGATCGTTTTTGGCCCTCAAGTACGTGCCATTTATTACCTTTTAAGAAATACTCAGCGTTTGGGACAAACGGATTCAAGTGAGTACGACATTACACTAATAAACCCAGGTATGGCCGAGGATTTAGAGGATGTGGGAGAGTAAATTATAACTACCAATAACAGTCTGAGAATCCCACGACTTCAAATCGTGGCAGTGTCAATTAAATTACTCACTAAAGCTCTTATCCTGCAAGACTTTCAATCAAATGCCAATGGCGGCTACTTTCAATAGCCTGCTTGATGAATTCAAACATTTGTCGGCAGTAATTATCTAGTTGGAGTGGTAGTTCTTCATTTTTAATCACAATACTCATCCGGGTTTCTGTTTCAGTAGATTTTGATTTATCAATCAGTACTTCTACGGTAACCAATTTAGGAAAAGGAACATTGCCGGGAACCTCACGAGCGATAATGTACTCGGCCGTGTGGTATTGAATATCCAACTGACAGTCCTGTAGAAGTTCCACAAGTAACGCTTGGAGATGGTCACTAGGAACAGAAACAATAAATGAACAGGTATAGCGAGCCATAATAGCCCCACGCCTTGCAACACTCCGTCCATCCTATAATACCGAAGTATCTAAACGGAAAGTCATTAAAAAAGCAAAGTTTTTGAATTTTGAGATCAGGCATTACTAAGATATATAGTCACATCTGTTCTATCCACAAAGAAAGTGTCATCAGCAAGCAGGAGGCAGAAGGAAAACCCTGATGAGATATTGGATAAACTTAAGAGTGCGATGAGGCAGGACGCAGGAGACATGAGGGAAACCCCATAAATAAATTCGTATTTTTTTAACAAGGACACTTTTGTCTGGTGCTTTGCGTCTTGAACAAAATCGTTTTACCCAATTCAATAAATTTAGGGTGTTTAAACCCTCTGACAGAGCGAAAAGTCAGAACGTCGGTTTTTGGTGATTTGTTAGCACAACGTTAGCGTACCCCTACGGGGAAGCAAGCTATGCGGAGCATCTCGTAGAGAAGCGTTAGCGAGTAATTGAGCGTCCGACCGAGCGTCACTTTTCAACAGAGGGTGAAATATATTTTCTTCCTCCTGCTCTCTTCTGTCTTTGGTAAGCTGAAACTTTGAGCAAAAACTTTACAATAAAGGTTTGGCTGAGGTAGAAAATGAAAGTCGCAATTACTGGAGCAACAGGATTTGTGGGTAGTCGTTTGATACAACGACTCCACGGAAAAGGTGATCAAATAGTAGTATTAACTCGGAACACCGCCTTTGCTCAAAAGGTTTTTCCATCTGAGGCTTACGCCAATCTAGAAATTGTTGCCTATACACCAAATGCTTCTGCTTCTTGGCAAAGTGTGATCGCTAGTTGCGATAGCGTAGTTAATTTGGCAGGAGAACCTATTGGTGAAGGACGCTGGACACCAGAACGCAAACAAGAAATCCTCAATAGCCGAAAGCTAGGTACACAAAAAATAGTTGAAGCAATAGTCAACGCTAACCCCAAACCAACTGTGTTAATTAACGCTTCGGCTATTGGCTACTACGGCACCAGTGAAACGGCAACCTTTGATGAAACAAGTCTATCTGGTAACGATTTTCTCGCCCAAGTCTGCCAAGCCTGGGAAGCAGAGGCGAGAAAGGCAAAAGATGCTGGTGTACGATTGGTAATTCTGCGTTTTGGGATTGTTCTGGGCAATGGTGGTGCTTTAGCTAAAATGATTCCACCTTTCAAACTCTTTGCTGGTGGCCCTATTGGCAGTGGTCGGCAGTGGTTCTCATGGATTCATGTAGACGATTTAGTTAACCTGATTCTGCAAGCTTTAACTAAACTGGAAATAGAAGGCGTATATAATGCCACTGCCCCTAACCCAGTCCGGATGGCAGATTTAAGCCAAACTTTGGGACGAGTGATGAATCGTCCTTCTTGGTTGCCTGTTCCTGCTTTTGCGATCGAAGCCCTTTTAGGAGACGGAGCTATAGTAGTTTTAGAAGGTCAGCAAGTCATCCCAAAACGCACCGTAGAAACAGGCTTTGAGTACAAATATCCTAATTTACAATCAGCATTAACACAAATTCTTACATAGAGTCAAAAGTCAACAGTTCAAAGGGACTAGGGATTGGGTATTGGGAAGAATTCAGTCCCCAGTTCCCAGTCACTTGACTATTGACTAGAGAGAAATTTTTTGGAAACCCAACTGATAATACCGCTGAGAATGGCACCGCCCATGAGGATGCCAATTGCTGGGTTAAACAAGGGTTGCCACAGTTGATGCCACAAATCCAAACCCAGGTTTACTCCCGCCGCATTACCGATCACTGCGATCGCTAACCAGCCAAAGCCAAACAAAACCAAAAAAACATCTGCGACTAAAATCATGTTTAGCCAATTTAACAATTTATCTTTCATGATCGGACTGGGTATCGGGTACTGGGTATTGGGTATTGGGAAGAATTCAGTCCTCACTCCCCACTCCCCATCCTCACTTTTCAAATAGCCAATTTTTGACTTTTATCAAACTCTGCCAATCTGGTTTTCTACTTAAACCGTCTTCAATACTATTTTTTATTTCATCACTCCATTCTTCGTTGACAAAAATTAACTGCTGTGCTGTGTCAATGTGTTCTCGCAAACCTTTTTGACCTGTTTCCAGCATTGCTAAGGCGAGATTTACTCTGGCCTGTGGATCTTGTGGGTTTAACTTAACTGCCTTCTGTGCAGCTTTGTAAGCCAAATTGGGTTTGTTATCGAGTAGATATAACCATGCCAAACAAATCCAAGCAGCACTAGTTTTAGGAGCGCGATCGCACACTTCTTTAAACACAGGGATTAAAGAATCTACTGCTTCTCCTGCTTTATAACGTTCTAAACCTGTATCAAACAGGGATTCAACTGTATTAGTCATTGGTCATTGGTCATTAGTCATTGATCATTGGTCATTGGTCATTGGTCATTAGGCAACTGCAAATGATAAACGACAAAGCGCAAAGTCGAGCCAGTCCGTTGGTGGGGTTCCCCCACTTAAAGGAACTGGTGTTGAGCGGAGGTTTCCACCGGAAAGCGTAGCCCGCCGAAGGCGAACAGAACTTTGTAAGAAAAGACAAGGGACAAATGACAACTGACAATATTACACCCCAAATGACTTGCCGCAACCGCAAGTTTGGTTGGCATTGGGGTTAGTAAATTGGAAGCCACCGCCAATCATGGCATCGCTATAATCGAGCATTAAGCCGTAGAGATATAACAGACTTTTGCGATCGCTGACAATTTTGAAGCCATCATAATCAAAAACTTCATCCTGAGGGGTGATCTTGCTGGTGTCTTCAAAGTCCATCATGTAAGACATCCCAGAACAGCCACCCTGACGTACTCCTACCCGTAAGCAGAAGTCTGTGCCTTGTCTGTCTCGGAGGGATTTTACCTGGTGCAATGCGGCTTCGCTCAACATAATTCCGCGTTGTTGAGCCTGAATTGCTTGTGTCATCTGCTTTTTCAACTCCTTAATTAATCTCAGCGTTACCCTGTATCAGCTTGTTAATGCCTCTGGGTTGCCCTTGGTGTTTTTGTATTCATTCTAGCGGCTTAGATGTCGCTAGATGCCAAATTGTAAACACTCCGTCAAAAGCAGCCAAAAATTTTTATTCTAGAATTGAGAGACTCAGTGTGTTTATAGATTCGGTATTTTTGAAGTTCAAGCCTTGCGGCAGCCTGAGAAGCAACCACCCTTCAGGTGCAGCCATAAAAATTTAATCGGAGGCTAGCTATCCTCCAAAGTTTACTTCCAAATTGCTTCTTTTGATTAACTTACTCTATGACAAGTTTTAATCGCTCTACCAGTCGTCGGTTGAAGAAATTAACTCAAATTCCTTCTGTATGGGAGGGCGATCGTCGTCCGTTGTCATCATCACCAAACCAGCACTCAGACTCAGAGGCAAACGGAGAATGCATTCTTTGGGTAGATTACTCCCAAGGTGTTGTTAGAGGAATGGACGTGGTAGCTTCAGATATCGGCCCAGAAGCAATAGTTCGCACTTTAATGCGAGCAATGGAGCATCCCCACAGTCCGGCAAAACCTGCCAGACCCCAAAGAATTGTAGTCAAAGACCGCGAAATTCAATTTTACCTGCGGGGCGTGCTGCAAGATTTGGATATCGCCATCGACTACGCACCAGAACTGCCTTTAATTGACGAACTATTTCGCGGATTTGCGGATATCCTCGATAGTCAAACCCCCGACTTACCCCCACAGTATGCACAAATCTTGCGAGAAAAAGCATTTGCTATTTGGCAAGCAGCACCTTGGGAATTTTTGGAAGAACAACAAATTTTGTCAATCGAGATTAATAAGTGGGATGTTGGTACACTCTACGCCTCAGTCATGGGAATGCTGGGAATGGAGTATGGAATTTTGTTTTATCGCTCTGAAGAGTCTTTAAAACAGTTTCGCGCCGCAGTTTTAAGAGATGAAGAATCAACGGAGCATCTAGAAGAAGCATTCCTCAAGCAAGATTGCCTGTTTCTCACTTTTGAAAGTGCTGATGAAACCGATGAAGATGAGGATGAAGAAAGTGATTTGGCGGATCTGCCATTATCAGAAATTGACCCTACTTTCGGTAATATCCACCCTTTAGAAGGACTGCGGTCTGTTTTGTATGATGAGGAAGCACTGGTAATCTTTGTTGCTATAGAAAGCTTGAGCCGATTTATTCGCGATCACCGTCGCCAGCTTCATGAGGACATCTTCCCTACCCTCAGCCGTCGCTATCGCATTTCTCTGCCGCAGTCGGAAGAATCAACTAAATCTGTGGCTGTGACAGTCTCTACCATGCCGCAGTTAGCAGCAGAATTAGAGGAAATGGCAGGCTTTGATGTCGATGATCAGGAGATTGGGAACCTTGAATCACCGACTTTCCAATCATTGCAAGATGACTTGATCCCAGAAGATTCCTTCCTCAGCTTAGGTGTGGTGTCTTGGGAAATGTTGGAGTACCTACGGAAGGGGGTCAGCTACCATCAGGCTGGTGAAATCAAACAAGTGGGTGACGGTTTGCCGGTGATTTTAATTCAAACTTCCCGGCCCAAGGCTAAGACTGTTATTGAAAGAATTGAAGCCGCAGGCGGACTGAGAGCAATTTGCTTTAATCCAGGTGCCGACCCCTTCGATGGCGATCGCTACGATTTAGGTTTATTACAAACTCAAAATGGCGAATTGTTCCTATTTGGTGAATTTTTAGATGAAGATCCTATTCATGTAGAAGCCCGCAAAAAATGGAACCAGCGGTGTAAAAATACTAAGGGCTACTGTGGCTTAATCATTGCCAAAGGACTAACGGGAGCTTCCCGTGGCAATCCTCAATTACGAGATATGATGGCTTTGTTTGAAGCGCGATCACTTTCACCTAAAGATTTAGGTATTGGTACTCTCCAACTGATGCGCCAACTTAAATTTGAATAGTTGCACGAATTCCCGCTAACTGGAGGCGGAGCGTCTTCGGGTTTGCTCAGCACTCTTCATCCTTGTTCATCCGCGTACCTCTCAGGGCGTAGCACTTTGACTTTTGACTCTTTGAACTTCTGATCTAAGGAAGCCAAAGATTAAAAAATCTAGATGCCTGCGGTAAGCCCTGACACTCGATAGCGTCCCTTAGGCGTCTGGTAAAGAAGCGTTAGCCACGTAGGAGCGTTTGATTCCCTACCGCTGGACTATCGGGTGACGCTCACAAGAAGCTTGCTAATGCAGCGTTAGCGAGTCTTCCCCCTTCGCGCTGCGTCTCCAAGAGTTGGGGAGACGCTTTAGCACAACGAGCGTCGGAAACCTCCGCTCCAGTTTTTCATTTAGCTTAGAGCTCTGTCTGAATTCTACTGTATGTATATGTTAACACCAAGAGGCAACCAATGATTAGAAGTTAACTTTACCTCAATTTCATGAAGTCTTTGTATTTTCATATTTTTCCCGTCATTTCATTTGGATATTTCTCAGTATAAATCCGTATAAATTGCGAAAAATTTCTCTGTAAAGTTTGGTTTAATCAAACCTAGCTGACATACTTAGATATCAAAATGTTTTTTTAACAATTTTTTGAGTTTAGCATCTTGTTATATATCAATATCATTAAGCAAAAACTTAGGTAATATCTTTTTCTTTGTAATTTTTTTATAAAGGATGGAAATGAGCTTATTTAGTCCTTAAATGAAGATTATTTAAAGTGCATAAATAATCGCTATAATGAACACATAACCGAAAAAGATTGAAATCTACAATTATTTTTATGGAAATACTTAGGAAATAATAAATATTTACAACTATAAACTTTATTGGCAGTAATTTATATCTGACTTTAGATATAAAAAAAGATTTGCTGTCGGATTTTTAGTACAGTAATTGGCGAAAAATGATTTGTATAACCTCTCGATAGATGAATACTATGAATCGAAAAAAAATCGCTGAGTTTAAGACAAACTATATCGCTAGAGGAGGAAAGAACACATCTAAAATTTCATCGTGTCTTTACGGAGAGTTAGTGTAAAAGTATAAAACAAAACTAAAATACTGTTATCAGCAACAGTCAACTAACATCATATTTATTCTCGAAGCATTCATCTGTGTGAAATTACAGACAATGCTGTTAAAATTTACCACCATAATTGGCTATTTACACCCAGCAAACTGAGTTTTGTTCCCTTTTTTGTGGCTAGTATATGGCTACTATATTGGCACGGAAAAGCAATTAGCTTGATCGAGGGAAGGCAAAATTCATAACCGTTCAAGTAGTTATTAACTTCTTGGTTCCAGTAATGGGTGCAAATGGGCATTTGTTCTAGAATGATCGCTTATTTGCCTACTTTTAAGTGATTATTCACGACCTACTATAGACCATTAGAACCCGCCTGTAAATCAGCATTTCAGCAAGATAATGATTCTAAAGCTTTATTTTCTGGTGTTATACCAGATGTTCTCTCCAAGCAGGTTTGGCGAACTTGGTTAAGAGAGAAGGTCAAATGCTTTTGAGGGAGAATAACTTTATAAATCTTCATTGAGTCAACAGTAGATGTCTCAAATTCATTTATAAAATCTCATTCTCAGGCTTTACTCATGCTGTTAATGGGGTTATTATCTTCCAAACCAGCTATCTGCTGTTTATACTGTCAAAATAGTAACAAATAAAGTGTAGTTTTCTAATTTTTTTAGAAAATGATCAATCCTTTGACAAAAGGAACATTTTTAATATTAATGGTATTACTTGTTTCCTGAGACAAACTCTGATAATCTGATCGTTTTCCTCTTTACTTAGACCTTTTCGATGATCGAAATATACAGCAAATAGCATGATAATGACAAATAAAAAATGGGCCGTGAAACGTATAACAGTCAATCTCGCAATACAGGAAGCGGAAAAACTAGAAAAATATTGCGAACAAACAGGTAGACCCGCAACCGATGTGATTCGTGAACTGATTAGAAGTTTACCCGTCTCCGACGGCAGCAATGATGTAAATAGGTAAGAACATGCTTTTACAACTTACCAGATAACTGCTTTGCTACCAAAAAAAAGATATGATAGTTTTTTGAGTCCGCTGCAATGGACAAGAGTTTGTCTAGCTGATACAGACGCGTTTTTCTCGCGTCTGGTCAATTGGCGGGACTAAAAAGAGTGATCAAAGAGGTTTTAGTATCGACATTGCTATGCCTTGATATGGTCGTGGAGTTGATATTAAGTAGCAAATTCCGACACCAACCCAGTTACAATCTGTAAAGAAACTGAAAAGGAACGACGGAATGCGTGTTGCAATCGTAGGTGCGGGACTGGCTGGGCTAGCAACCGCAGTAGATCTAGCTGATGCTGGTTGTGAAGTAGAGATTTTTGAGTCTCGTCCGTTTGTGGGTGGTAAAGTTGGCAGTTGGGTTGATGGAGATGGCAACCATCTAGAAATGGGGTTGCATGTATTTTTCGGCTGTTACTACCAACTATTTGACTTGATGAAGAAAGTGGGGGTGTTAGAAAACTTACGCCTCAAGGAACATACCCACACTTTCATAAATAAAGGGGGCCGCACTGGTGCTTTAGATTTTCGCTTCCTTACAGGTGCGCCTTTCAATGGCTTAAAGGCATTTTTCACTACTTCCCAACTCTCGTTGCAGGATAAACTGCAAAATGCGATCGCTTTGGGTACTAGTCCCATAGTTCACGGATTGGTAGACTTTAACGGGGCGATGAAAACCATCCGCAAATTAGATAAAATTAGCTTTGCCGATTGGTTCCGCAATCATGGTGGGAGCAATGGCAGCATCAAGCGGATGTGGAACCCCATCGCCTACGCTCTAGGATTTATTGATTGCGAAAATATGTCTGCCCGTTGTATGTTAACGATATTCCAGCTATTTGCTGCCAGAACTGAAGCTTCAGTTCTGCGAATGCTGGAGGGTTCTCCCCATGAGTATTTACACAAGCCCATTCTGGAATATCTGGAAGTTAGAGGCACCAAAGTTTACATGCGTCGGCAAGTGCGGGAAATTCAGTTTAGATCAGACGAACAAACCCGTGTCACTGGGATAGTAGTTGCCCAAGGTGATACAGTAGAAACTATCACTGCTGATGCTTACGTTTTTGCCTGTGATGTTCCAGGAATTCAACGCATCCTACCCCACGAGTGGCGTAAGTGGTCAGAATTTGACAATATTTACAAACTGGATGCAGTGCCAGTAGCTACAGTGCAGTTACGCTTCGATGGTTGGGTAACGGAACTGAACGATGGAGAGCAACGTAAACAGCTAAATCATGCGGCCGGAATAGATAATTTACTTTACACAGCCGATGCTGACTTTTCTTGTTTTGCCGATTTGGCGTTGACTAGCCCTGCTGATTATTATCGCCCAGGACAAGGGTCATTGTTGCAGCTAGTGCTGACACCGGGAGATCCGTTTATTGCCCAAAGTAATGAAGCGATCGCGCAGCATGTCCTCAAGCAAGTCCATGAACTGTTTCCCTCGTCGCGGGAGCTAAATATGACTTGGTACAGTGTGGTAAAACTTGCTCAGTCTCTCTACCGAGAAGCGCCAGGGATGGACGCCTACCGTCCCAACCAAAAGACACCAGTAGATAATTTCTTCCTTGCAGGGAGTTATACTCAGCAAGACTACATCGACAGCATGGAAGGAGCAACTATTTCTGGACGGCGGGCGGCAAAAGTGATTTTGGAGACTTTGAAGAGATAACGTAGACACGCAGTGGCTTGCCGCAGGCTACCGCAAAGGGGAGGCAGCGCGGTCTTGGGGGTCTCCTCCATGAGGGACTGCCGTCGCAAAGGACGCAAAGGAAGAAAAGAGAATGTCAGATTGGTTAGAGCATACTGTGCAGGTAGAAGTAGAAGTTCCCATAGATTTAGTCTGGAGCCTTTGGTCTGATTTGGAGCAAATGCCCCGGTGGATGAAGTGGATTGATTCGGTGAAAATTCCGCCAGATAATCCAGACATATCTCTTTGGAAATTAAAGACGGGCAGTTTAGAATTTACTTGGAAATCCCGAATTCTCAAAGTTATTCCCAACCAAATTATCCAATGGGAATCGATTGATGGTTTGCCGAATCAGGGAGCGATTCGCTTTTATGATCGCCAGAATAGTAGCATTGTCAAAATGACCATTTCCTACGCCATCCCCGGTATTCTTGGCAAAATTATGGATGACTTGTTTTTGGGGCGGATAGTTGAATCGACGATTCAAGCTGATTTGGAAAGGTTTAAAGAATACGCGTTGAATGTTAAAGCTAATTGATATAGATAGCAAAAACAGGCAGTAGGAAACAAGGTATAAAAGTTTTTTACTGCTTAATGGAAAAATAGGGATTTTCTAATCGCGTGTCTTTATTACAAAGTAGAAGTTAGAGAGTGCTTTATCTTTTCTATAACTTGATTCAATCCTTTTGTATGAATCCAACCTACATAACCACCAAAAAGCATTTTCTTATTGCTATCAGCTAAAAAAATATGCTTGACGTTAGCTGGATTAATAAAAATTTTAATTACAGTACCATCTTTAAGAGTAAAAATAGGTGTTGCTCTTCTGAAATCTCTGCTGTGAGCTTGAGTCATACCTGGGACATTGACTAATATTTTAACAACTTTTTGAGCAACTTGAGAAATATTGGTAGCTATTTCTGCCTCAGTATTCCATTCTTCCAACCAATCTATTCCTTTTTGACTTAAGCAAAAACCTTCTTCAAAAAATCTTAATGGCACTTTTATTACCTCATTTAAATATGTATTTACAGCAAGCTAATTATTCACTCAACTATACAAATTTTTTAAATACAAAATAACCCTAATAATACACAAAAATAATATTTTAACCAAAGTAAGCTGTGATCGCACAAATTGTGCAGCATTAGTTACCACCTAGTAAGTTGCGTTAACGTACCCTACTTACTGTTGGTTCTGGAAGTGAATCACCTACAGCTTCGTAAGCAATAATTAGAGACTCTAAAGCTTCAATTCCATTTGCCACCGCTAACTCGTAAGTATCCCCATGAGTCCGCCAGCGTTGTCCTGGAAAATCAGGGAATCCTACCAAAAAGCAATCATCTTCTTCAGACCACTGAATAATCATTTGGTACTTAAGCTTACTCATCTTTTTCTTTCCTTTCTACTTCCTCAATTGCCTGTTTCACTTCTTTCTCTTGGTAGCGTTTAGCATCTGCTCCGTCTTTGCCTGAAATCGTAATTTTTCCACTATAGAGAGGATGCATCCAGTTAGTATGACTTCCTTTTCCTGGGACTTCTGTAAAACCTACTTGGGAAAGCATTTGCTTCAGTTCCCGGATTTTCTTTGGCATTAATTTTATTAAAAAATGCGATCGCTACAGTAAGAAACAATAGGTTAAAGTTTCTTGCTGTCTATCCAAAAAATCTAATCATTTATTAGATTTTTTTATGCATTAACTTGTTTTACTATACTATTCCTTGTCAATAACAGGGCCAACATTACCAAGTTGGGTCGCTAAACAAATTAATCGTCAATTCCTCGCGTGGCGGTACTGCGGTAATACAAGCGCGGATGATCTCTCCATCCTCTAATTCGACGGTGCAAGCGTGACAAGACCCCATCAGACAACCGGTGGGAATAAATACCCCAGCCCGGTCTGCTACATCCAACAGGGCTTCTCCCACTTCGGCATCTACTGTGACATCATCTGGTAAAAAGCGGACAGGAACAATCATCAATGTTACGTATTTTATTTAGTATTGACTCATAAGGGTTGTTCTTTGTCATTGGTCATTAGTTTTTTGTAAAGACAAATGACAAATAACGAGCTTAACGAAAAAATGTGCAATTTTTATGCACTTTAGCTTAAGACAAAAATGGAGTTAAGTCTAAATGGCTTTCAACTTCAATGGCTAAGGAATCCAAAATCTGCTCTCTCTGTTCCCGGTAGTTAGCAACACCGGTAGGTAAAGATTTTAAACCGCGCTGTTGACGAAGGCGATTTAACCAAGCCCGTCGCCAAGGGCCATTGTCAAAAAGCCCGTGGAGGTAACTTCCCCACACGGATTGACAACTATCCACTAACCCTAAATTAATATCATCAAATAGGGCGTGGTAGGATTGAGGATCTATCCCTTGCTGTTCAATGCGCGATCGCCCTTGGTGGATTTCAAAGCCAGTGACTGGCAAGCCCTGTTGCGGATAATTTGAGCTAACTTGGCGCTGGCGGGCGATTTTTTGTCCTGTAATTACAGTTCTGATTGGTAAAAGATTTAACGCTTGAAATCTGCCTGCTTGTCCTTCTATCCCTTCTGGATCAGCAATAATTTGACCGAGCATTTGATAGCCGCCGCAGATACCTAAAACTGTACCTCCAGAAGCAGCATAGTGTTGGATAGCTTCTGCCATGCCGCTTTTTTGCAGCAGTAGCAAATCAGCAATTGTAGTCTTTGTACCTGGGATAATCACGGCATCAGGATGTCCTAAATCTTGCTTAGGACTGAGGTATTTTACTGAAACTGTGCTTTCTGATTCCAGTGGGTCAAAGTCGGTGAAATTGGCAATTCTGGGTAAGCGGATGACGGCAATGTTGAGGTCAGCTTGGGCTTTATGCGATTCCCGTTCCAGCAAATCAAGGGAGTCTTCTGCCGGAAATACTTCTTGTAAGTAGGGTATAACACCGACAACGGGGATACCCGTGCGTTCTTCTAACCATTTTATTCCCGGTTCTAAGAGCGCTCGCTGTCCTCGGAACTTATTAATTACTACACCCTTAATTAAGGCGCGTTCATCTGGTTCCAATAACTCTAAGGTTCCAACGACATGGGCAAAAGCACCACCCCGGTCAATATCAACCACTAACATGGTTGGTGCATTCAAATATTTTGCCACCCGCATATTAGTTAAGTCGCGGTGTTTGAGGTTAATCTCCGCTGGACTACCGGCACCTTCACAAATCACCAAGTCAAATTCTGTTCCTAAATGCTGTAGTGATTCTTCAATTGTCCGCCACCCCAGTTCAAAATATTGCTCGTAGTAATCTGAGGCACTCACTTTTCCAACAGACCGGCCTTTGATAATTACTTGGGAAGTCATATCCCCTTGGGGTTTAAGTAAAATTGGGTTCATTTCTACCCAAGGCACGACTCCCGCTGCCCAAGCTTGTACTGCTTGGGCATAGCCAATTTCTCCACCACTGGCAGTGACATAAGCATTTAAAGCCATATTTTGACCTTTAAAGGGAGCCACTCGCCAGCCACGCCGCGACAGAATGCGACAAATAGCTGTAGTTAAAAGTGATTTCCCTGCATGAGATGTTGTCCCCACTACCATAATTGATTTCATAGTTACTATCAGTTTTTTAATATACAGGGTGAAGTTTTAGGCTATTGGGCATAGGGCAGGCTTTCACACAGGAGAATAACCCTATCCAATGCCCGATGACGCCACTTGCTAAAGAGCGGGAACGCTAAGAGCGAACAAGCCGGGAAACCATGAAGGCAGTTCCTCATGGGGGAAACCCCCAGACGCTCGATGACTCCAAGAGGCTGCGCTATCGCTCTACAGCCCTACGACAGGCATCCTACGGCGGGCGTCTCCCTTTAAAGAAGACCGGACTGCCGACGCTCGTACGTGGCTCTAAGCGTACCCCTGCGGGGAAGCAAGCTACGCGTAGCGTCTCGTTGGCGCAGCCCAAGGTAGAGAAGAGAAGCTATGCCGTAGGCTTTACGCTGCGCTAATACCAACGCAGTGGCTCCCCCATGCCCAATGCCCAATACCCCATCACATTGTAAAGACTTCATGAATAGATGTGATGTTTCCGTATATATTGTTCCCTTTGATTGCCTAATCCTAACTTTTTAGTTTTTTATTCTAAAAAGGTATCCGTAACCAATGAATCACAGCATCGGATAAACGATCGCGCCATGAAGGTGTCCGCCAATTCTTTCCCTGATATTGTTCCACCAACTGGCGTCCCAAAGGAGTAAGGCGAAAACTATCTGTAATTCCCTGACCATCGACTTCTCGCCGCAATACACCTACTTGGATCAGCCAGCCTAAGGCGTTATCACAGGCTAATTCTGATAAAGGGCGTTTAGTATAGCCCTGCTTGAGTCCATTTTCCAGGGCGATCGCAGTTAATGACACACTCTGGTGTCTCATCACTTCAAATAAAGATAGATTAAAGGGTGAACACACTAGCGATCGCTCGGCTCTCTCTACTGTGCTCCGAGGATAGACAAAAATATTTGGGTTTTGGGAATCAACAGCAGGCATTGTGTATGGGGAGAAATTTTTCTCCTAAGAAATATTAATTTCAGAATATATTTTTTCTTGTACCAGCTACCTGATTTAACCAAAATTAGCTATTTAAAATATAGTTATGCTATTTTTTAGTAATTATATTTAATCATTATAAATTAATGTAAAATTTCAAGTGCATCAACAATCTGAAACAGGAAAGGTTAATTATGCCTCTAGCAGTTGGTACGGATGCACCTGCATTTACCGCCAAAGATACAAACGGCAACACAGTCTCGTCATCTGATTTTGCCGGGAAGACAGTTGTTTTGTATTTTTACCCCAAAGATGACACGCCAGGCTGTACCAAACAAGCCTGTAGTTTTCGGGATGCCCAGTCTCAATATCAAGGTAAAGATATTGTAATCTTAGGAGTCAGTGCAGATGATCAAGTCTCCCATCAGGCATTCACCGAAAAATATAATTTGAATTTTCCCCTACTGGCTGACACCGACAAATCCCTCATCAAAGCTTTTGATGTAGATGGCGGCGGTTATGCCAAGCGTGTCACCTACGTAATTGACCCCAGCGGCAAAATTACCCATGTTGACGCTAATGTAAATACCACCAACCATGCTAGCGATATTTTAGCTGCACTTGGGCTGTAGTTTTTTACTTGATAACTAAGGATTTTTTAAATAATCTCAGCCCCAAGCCTTTAGGGCTTGGGGTTCTTTGTTTGAATTCAGTTACCTGATGCTGGTGTAACTGATCGTGGTGTAATCACTGGTTGTGTAACCGATGGCAAACTGGGAATTGCTTGCTGTTGTTGACCTTGAATTAATTTTTGTTGCCTTGCTTTAAAGGCTGCTGCTGCTGAGTTTAGTTGTTCGTTCTGTTGGTCAGAATTCCAGTTGAGAGTCCCGAAATTTGCCCGATGAATTAGGTCAAACATGTTGAAATTGTCTGAGTTTGAACGAGAGAAAGGATCGGTATTTTGGTCTGTTGTAGTAGTACTGGGAAAAGCATCCGTTGGGCTACTGATTTGAGCCGAACTTGGTTGAGCCATCAGCAAGGAAGCAAAGCTAATTCCTGCCACCGTAGCCACAAAGAGTCTAGGAATTTGTAAAAATGGTTTTTTCATGGGTTTTAACCCTAAAATTTCTCTATTTTATCTTAAGCAAGAGTCCGACGCAGTTGGGGTTGAATACTCACTAAGGCGACTAGGGCAAAGCCAAATAGCACCAGCAACGCTCCCCCAAAGGTAACATTACCCCAAGGGGCTTGCATCACTACACTACCTAGTCCCCAATTACTGTGGAGATACAGATAGCGAATTGGTTCGATCGCATAGCTGAGAGGATTCAGAGTAGCCACAACCTGCAACCACTGAGGCATGAAGGATAGAGGAGCCAAAGCAGTACTAGCAAATAATAATGGCAGATTAGTGACGAAAATCACTGCAATCAATTCAATGTGACCGGGTAGAGCAAAAGCTAAACCTAGGGAGATAGCTGTCACACCCAAAGCTAAGAGAAAGACAATTAGAGCGATCGCACTTAAACCTGCTACATCTGGTAGTCCAGCCCCCAAGAATGCCGCCGCCGCTACAATCACCGCTGCTTGCAGCAAACTTTGGCTGATGATGAAGATTGCTGAAGCAAAGACAATCGAAAACCGTGATGCTAAGGGTGCCACCAGCAAACGATTCAAAAAGCCGAACTCGCGGTCAAACATTACGGGCAAACCAGCATTCAGCGCCCCGGCAAAGGCTGTAAACACAATTATGCCGGCAGCCAAAAATTGTCCGTAATTTGTTGTATTGCCAAATATACCTTTGGGAGCATTTTGGAACAAAGCACCAAATAGTAATAACCACATTACTGGCTGAATAATTCCGGCAACCAATGTGGAGGGACGGCGTTGCAACTGAATAAACAAGCGACGAGTTAAAGCTAACGTCTCTTGTACCAATTCACCGAAAAAGTTAGGTGCAGGATTAGCGTCTGCTTGTGGCAATGCTAGCGGCTGCCAATTGATATCAGATTTAGGAGTAACGCTCATAGCAATTTTGGATTTTGGATTTTGAATTTTAGATTGAGGATTGGGGATTGGTAAGTATCTCCATGCCCTATGCCCCATGCCCCATTTCCCTTATCTCATATTCTGCTTTTTCTCAGCCTTGGGATCGCGAGTGGCAAAGGCTGCGAGTTCTGCATCCAACAAGGTGCGGCCTGTAGCGGCGAGATAAACGTCATCAAGACTAGGGCGAGATTGGGCGATGCCAAATATTGGTAAGCTAGCAGCATTCAGCGCTTGCTGTATGTTAATCAGAACATCATTTTGAGGTGTCACTACCAAGTTGAGGGAATTACCTTGAGCGCTATTGATGATCACTTCTTGGACAAACGGCAAAGGTTGCAGAAGGTTTTTGGCAATTTCTGCTTCCTGAATAGGGGAAAACTCGCGGATTCGTAAAGTGATGCGATCGCCCCCGACTTGATCTTTTAATTGTGAAGGTGTGCCACTGGCAATCACAACGCCCCGATCTATAATTGCCACGCGATCGGCTAGGGCGTCAATCTCTTCTAGGTAATGGCTGGTAATTACTACCGTCGTCCCAGAGGCGCGTAATTTACGCAGGAAATCCCATACCACAAAACGGGTTTCTATGTCAAGCCCCACAGTTGGCTCATCTAATACCAGAACATCTGGTGCATGGAGCAACCCAGCAGCCAAGTCTAGGCGCTTGCGTAAACCGCCAGAGTAGGTTCCTGTTTTTTTATTGGCGTATTCTTGCAAACTGAGTAAATCTAATACCGTTTCAATACGCTGTTTGGCTAATGCGCCTGGGAGGTGATAAAGTGCTGCTTGCAATTGCAGCAGTTCTTTTCCAGTCAGCACCTTATCTATAGCGACTTCCTGAGCTACATAGCCTAGTCGTTGTCTTGCCACTTTCGGATTATCTAACACAGAGATGCCAGATACTTCGATTTTGCCAGCATCCGGTGTGCTAAGTGTACACAAGGCACGCAAGGTAGTAGTTTTTCCAGCACCGTTGGGGCCAAGTAAACCAAAGATTTCTCCTGATTCTACCTGAAAGGAAACATCTTGGACGGCGACCACTGTACCGTAGCGTTTTTGCAGATTTTGAATTAAAACGGCGGCAGCCATGACAGCTTATCCCCAACTATACAAATCTCAATAAAGTCTATCTTTATTGTAGAAGGTAGGGAGCAAGTAAATAGCGCATGAGCGAAAATATGTAAACAAGTTCGCCTCATGCGCTATGCTGCCAAAAATTTATGATTATTTTAAACAAGTCCTTGATTGCGTTTGTGGCGAAATAAACCAAATACTACAGCAATTAATCCTAAACCTGGAAGATTTGCAGGCTCTGGAACCTGAGTATGGGTGACAGGCTTAGGCGGAGTGTAGTACTTAGTTGGGACATCCGGCAGATCACCATTAAACAGATAGTTGTGAGACTCGCCATTTCCTGTCAAAGAAGCTACCACCACGTTGCCGTTAGCTTGACCATTACTGAAATTGAAATTAGCCAAAGGAGCAAGAATACTACCTAATATGCTAATCCCACTGGCAGTTATGTTTGTCGCTTCATAGAAGTTGTAGATCACCTTTTGTTTATCTGTGCCAGTGATATTGAACCCAAAGTTTTGCAGCGACACATCCTTACCACTGATATTGACTACAACAGTCGAATTTGCATCCCCACTGATTCCAAAAGAGTTTGTCTTGGAGACAGATGATCCGGCAACATTAAAAACATTCAAGGCAGTACCACTGCCACTAAGGTTAATAGCACCCCAAGATTGAACTGTTGTTTTACCAGTAGGAGTTAAGGTTGCCAAATATTGAGATAGCCCTCGCAATTGTTTCCCTGCTTCATTGAAGTCGATGGGATTGCCCTTGGTGAAAGTTCCCTGTGGAAATCCCTCATTCTTGGACACATTGGCGCTGCCTCCGTAGACTGCATTACCGTGGTAGACTTGACCGTTGCTCAGAGTTAAGTTTTTTCCAGCTACTACTACGTTGCCGCTATTGCCAGAAAGTTTGCTTCCGAGTCCGCCGACGAAATTCACGTTCCCGCCAGCAGCAAGTTTTCCTTCAATATCTGTATATTTTTGAGAGATATCTCCCAAAACAAATACATTGTAATCAGAGGCTGCGCCTAACTCAACTGCATTTGCTCTTGCTGAGAAACCCAGTGCTAGAGTGACTACAATTGGAGCTGCTACTCCCCAAAAATAATAGGTTTTTGATTTCATTTTTTATTTTAGGAATCATCAACATTATCCTATAGATATAAAGAAAAGATGACATTAGTCTGCGGGACATTTTCATTGAATTTTCATACCTGGCATAACTACTATATATTTTTCTCTAAATTATCTGCTCAACCGCATATTTACTGTTGACTGCATGAATTAACTTTTTATCAACAATAATTTAGGAGTTAGGAGTTAGGACGTTATTTCAAAATTTTCAAAATTTTCAGGCTAGTGTCATTGCAACCACTGATAAATCCCCTCATCGCTTGGATTTGTTGTAGATAATCAAAAATGGATTTCGTAATGACTTATCCCGGCATTAACAAGGAAATTCCTGGAGGATAGGGACCTTTCTTGTAGAAGGTGGAGAGCAAAGTTGATCTGGATTTACAGCTATTTTCAGGTAAATAGACCACGCTCTACGGGCACAGCATTGCTGTGCCCCTACGACAGATGTGGTTCAAATATATGAAAACTGCTGTAAAGTTGCTTTATCAAGCAATTCAACAATAGGTACAGCTAGAGCAGAGGAGCAAAAAGAATTTTTCTCCTTTGCCCCTTTGCTTCTTATTGACAAAATTGGTAATTGAGCAGAACCTTACTAAGGAAAGAACAACTGCTGCTACGAACAAAAAATTTATCTTCATTGATTTAAATTTATTTTTAAGATAGGATTATTTAGGTAAGTTTGACAAACGAGGAACCATTGTGAGTAATAGTTTCAAATTATTATCCTTAAATTTACCATATAAGTCATTCTTTTACTACCTTTAGGGTGCGTAAACTACTATCAGCACAACCACTGATCAATCCTCCCATTGCCTGGATTTGTTGCAGATAGTCAAGGACGGGTTTGGTGATGACTTCTCCCGGCATTAACACAGGAATTCCTGGGGGATAGGGACAGACGATTTCGGCACAGATGCGTTTATTGGTCTTTGTCAAAGGTAGTATTTCACTAATAGCAAAAAAGGCTTCACGGGGAGAACAACATAAAGCATGACACTGTGTAGTGAAAAGCTGCTGCCAAAGATGGCTTTTAACAGTTAAGTTTGTTCGGTGATATTCTTTGGCAAGAGTGGTGAAACCTTGCACTAATTGCTCAATATCGGCTGAGGTGTTGCCCAAACTAATGATAAAGGTGAGATGTTGCAGTGAGGCGAATTCAGCAGTAACAGCAAATTTTTCATCGAGAATTTCATCTACCTCAAATCCGGTTAAACCTAAACCAGAAACAGTGACAGTTAGTCGCGTTTCGTCTAAAGCCATAAAGCCAGGAGATCCCCCCAACTGAGGCATTTCTAAAACTGATAATCCAGGAATTTGACTGATTTTTGTTCTGGCTTCATCAGCAAGTTGCAAAGTGCGAGACATTAACATTTTTCCGTAGAGTGCCATTTGCTGACGGGCTGCATCTAAAGAAGCTAAAAGTAAATAACTAGGACTGGTAGACTGTACAAGTTGCAAAGCTTTACTGATGCGATCGCCATCTATCCTATTCCCTTGGATGTGCAGCATCGATGCTTGTGTCATTGCACCGAGTACTTTGTGGATGGATTGTACAGTTAAATCTGCACCTGCGGCTAAAGCTGGAGTGGGTAATTTTGGATGAAAAGCAAAGTGTGCCCCATGTGCTTCATCTACAAGTAGAGGAATATTATATTGATGTGTAATATTGGCGATCGCACTCAAATCTCCACAAACGCCGTAATATGTTGGGTAAACTGTCAACACTGCTTTGGCGTCTGGATGTTGTTGGAGTGCAGATTGTACAGCATTGGGCGTGATGCTGTGAGCAATATCTAAACCTGGGTCGTATTCAGGATTGAGAAAAATGGGTATTGCACCAGAGAGAATTAAACCAGCGATCGCAGAAGAATGTACATTCCGAGGCAGAATGATTTTATCACCCGTGCCACAGGTAGCGAGAATTGCCGCTTCAATACCACAGGTAGAACCATTGACAAGGAACCATGTTTGCAAAGCGCCAAATGCCTCAGCCGCCAGTTGTTGTGCTTCTTGAATAACGCCTTGGGGTGCAAAGAGATTATCTAAATCTGCTAATTCGGTTAAATCAGCCCGAAAGACGGCTTTACCAAATAAATCAGCCAAGGATTGAGAAATTCCCTCACCTTGTTTATGTCCGGGAGTATAAAAAGGGGCATGGGGTCTTGCTGCATTGGCTTTTAAGGCATCTAATAAGGGTGTTTGGTTTTGATTGAGCATTTTTGAAGAAACAAAGCGCAAGGACGCAAAGAAAACAGCACAATATTAAGGTAGAGTCTAATCTTATAAACAAAATCAAGACTTAGTAGAGCATTTCATTAAACCTTTTGCATAAATCAAAAATTAAGAATTCTACCCCGCATTTGCTGACGCAAACGCTCCTCTAAGAGCTTGCTCTTAAGGGTTGGGGGTGGGGTGGTAGGGATTTTTGCAAGAGGTCTATTATATTCGTAGCGAATTAAAGAAAGGCAATAGCTTGCAATGCCAATGCGTCGGCTGCAATGTTAATGCGTCCCCTTACAATGCCAATGCGTTGGCTGCAATGTTAATGCGTCCCCTTACAATGCCAATGCGTTCCTCTGCAATGCCAATGCGTCGGCTGCAATATTAATGCGTTCCTCTGTATTAAAAACGCTACGCTTTTACGCAAAACTGTACTTGGGCAATCAAAGCTTGAAACCTCTATCTCTCCTAACCTGCCTTAAAAAATTGGGGAACTTGAAAGCCCCTTTTTAAGGCAATACGCTTGGGTTAAGGCTAAAACTCTTTCTTCAAGTCAATTTTTTTAACGAACCGCCATCGCGCAGCGTCTCGCAGAGAAGGACGCAAAGGACGCAAAGGACGCAAAGAGAAGGAAGAAATTCTTAACCCAAGCGTATTGCTTTTTAAGGGGGTTGGGGGGATCTCTTCTACGTTAATCTTAAGAATGCTATGCTTGCGTTAAAATTCGTAAGTCCTGCGTGGCTAACTAGATGAGGCCTTATCGTCAAATCCCGATCTTTGAATGTGGTGAACCGCTAGTGGAGATTCCTTTAGAATTGTTTGCCGTGGAATCTCCCCATCCTTATGAAAAGTTAGGTGCGCCCTATGGCAAACACTCCCCCTATTATCTCCGTCAAAGCGTTATTGAAAATTTGCTCCAAGCGCAAAATTACCTTGATGTTTTGCATCCTAACTGGCGTATCCAAATCTTTGATGCCTATCGCCCGATCGCAGTCCAGCAGTTTATGGTAGATTACAGCTTCGTCCAAGCATTACAGGACAAGGGACTGACTGAGGTGGAGTTATCACCAAACCAGCGCCAAGAGATTTGGGAAGCAGTTTATGAAATTTGGGCTGTACCAAGCTTGGATGAAAAAACTCCCCCTCCTCACAGTACAGGTGCAGCGGTAGATGTGACGCTGGTAGATGATGCAGGGCAAATAGTGAATATGGGTTCGCCAATTGATGAAATGTCAGAGCGATCGCATCCCGATTATTATGCCAATAGTGACCACCCACAAGCGCAAAAGTATCATGCTCACCGTCAGCTATTGCGAGATGTAATGTTAAAAGCCGGCTTTCTACGCAATCCCAGAGAGTGGTGGCATTTTTCTATTGGCGATCAAATGTGGGCTTGGCTAAATAATCAATCCAATCCAGCCAATCCTGTCACCGCACGTTATGGGCGTCTAGCACAGATGCGTTATGCATCTTGAGGATTCAGTTCCCTTAACTCGTCGGTGGTGTAAGTACCAATAGGAGTCCAAACTAGATAGGGAAGGAGTAACAGCGTCGCTAGTCCAGAAATTGGCAAAACGCAGATTGCCAGGACAACGCCTGAAATCAAACCGATTAGCCCAAGAATTTCCCCAACTTTGAGACTGCGAAACCTCAGCATAATAGGTATGTAGGCGACGGTGATAATTTCCACCAAGAGGTACAAAGCCATTAGTAGCCAAGTAATTAGGCTTCCGGGATTTTTTTCCCAGACAATAGTAGCTGAAGCTACACCACTGATAAAAATCACAGTCCAGATGAGCGGAATCAGCGGCTCAAAAACTAGCCAGCGAGGACGACTTAACCGTGCAAACCATTTAACATCGCGCGGCGTGATCAAGAAACTACCAAGGGCGATGAACAAAGTTACAGCCCCGATTATTATCCAAGATGGAATCATAATGCACTCAAGTTTTGTGTATTTTGTCAAGTCATACACTGCAAGTTTGACAATTTAGGGCGTAGTTTGAATCATTCGCTGGTGCGAATCTTAAACATCTTGAGGATTGAGACTAGCCATCTGCCAAGTGGTATAAGTCCCAATGGGACTCCAGAGTAAATAAGGAACTAGTAGCAATGCTGCCCAACCAGAAAAACCTAAGACTGCAAGTATCAACAAAACACAAATGAGAAAACCTGTGCCGCCAAGAATTGTACCCACTTTCAGACTGCGAAGCCTAAACATTACAGGCGTATAGGCAATGGTCACAATTTCTAAAAGCAAGTATAAACCCATGATTAACCGGGTTGAGGTGCTTCCTGGGTCTTTTTCCCAAATAATATAAGCTGACCAAGCACCGCAAATAAAGATTACAGTCCAGATAATTGGAATCGCACCCTCAAAAGTTAGCCATCTCGGTCGTTGTAAGCGCTTGAACCATTGGCGATCGCTTGGTGTAATCAAGTTAGCTGCTAAGGCAACCAAGAAAGCCACACCCCCAATCACCATCCAAGATTTAATCATGACCGTTAGTCCTTTACAAGCGCTATCTATCGCTTAATATCACTCTTTATAGTGTGATTTTGTCAATTTAATTGCTAATTACTCATCATCCCTCAGTTTGAAACCTTTACATCGTTTGGCAGGATTTTAAATTTTGGGTATTGGGAATTGGGCATGGGGCATTGGGCATTGCTTATTTGAACCTATCCCACTAATAAGATTTGTGCTACAAAGCTTAAGCTGATTGAGAACTAAAAACGAAAAATCAAGGTTTTCAAGCACATTTTACGAAAAGAAGTAGAGATTTTTAGAATAGTGGGATAGGTTTTTATTATTTATTTCTCCCTTGTCCCCTTGTTCCCTTGTCTCCCCACTCCCCATTTATTCCCCATGATGTTGAGATGATTATGTCTAGGGGTGGGCGTATAGGGCGAACCGTAGAAATATTCTTGGCATAAGAGGGATAAGGCAATTAGGTTCAAGGGGAGTTTATATGCAAACTGAATCAGAAGCGCGTTCGCTAGCACCAGAAACACGAGGAATTGGTAATACTATTCGCCTTACAGGCTGGATTGCTTTCTGGATACAATTGGCAATTGGAGTGGTTTGTGTCTTAGCCTTGTTGTTTGCCTTGACTGGTCGTGGCTTTGTTCAGCAACAGAATACTGGTCTTGGGATTGGCATGTTTTGGGCTGTATGCGGAATTATAGTGTTGTTATTCAGTCTCTATTGGGATTTTCGTTACACTCGCATAGGCAAAGCTCTAGAAAATCTCAATCCAGCTTTGCATCCTAGTAAGGCAGATACAACTAAAATGCTCCGACTGGGGATAATTGCGGGTTTAGTGGGAATATTATTAACTCTCTTAGGTGCTGGATCAACCGTGTTAGTGTTAGTGGCAAAATCTATATCCCAACCTCCAGGAGTGGCAATCACCAACCCCTATAACCTTATTCGAGCAATGGATGTTTTTCTGGCTGTGGCAAACTTCACTGGGATTGCTACTCACTTTGTGGGTACTGTCGCTTCATTATGGTTGTTGGAACGAGTGCATCAACACTAGTGCAAGAAGGTAGGAGGCAGAAGCCAAAAGCCAGAAGGGAAGAAAGCTTATACTGAGTAGTAAGTTTTGAGTCCTGAGTAAATTCTAATGAGTCTTTGATACTCGTGAATGAGTCTTTGAACTCCGTTAACGAGTCTTAGATACTCGTGAATGAGTCTTTGAACTCCATTAACGAGTCTTTAATACTCGTGAATGAGTCTTTGAACTCCATTAACGAGTCTTTGATACTCGTGAATGAGTCTTTGAACTCCATTAATGAGTCTTTGATACTCGTAAATGAGTCTTTGAACTCCATTAATGAGTCTTTGATACTCGTGAATGAGTCTTTGAACTCCATTAATGAGTCTTTGATACTCGTGAATGAGTCTTTGAACTCCATTAATGAGTCTTTGATACTCGTGAACAATGATTAAAATCTCAAGAAGACAGGCCAGACGACAGCATTCAAACTTTTACAGGCGGTTTCCAAGGACAGAAGAGATTTCTTAATAAAACGAGGTTATACGATCGCTATCGCAATGGACGCGATCGCAGTGCGATTTCTGAACCCTACGGGATCTTGCTACAGCATGACATTTTGCACAATTCAGCTTTTATGAGCCGACAGTGACGGTGTAAGACAACACAAAGGGCTTGAAACTAGCTCCAGATTTTGGAGTACCGCTTAACTCCAATTCATAAGCTCCTACTTTGGGAAATACAATGTCGGCTCCGGGAATACTTCTATATTGCTTGGTTGATACACTATGTAAACTGGGCTTCAGTAATGGGGTATCAGTTTCGCTGTGAGGTTGAGGGTAGACAGCCAACTGACAGTTACATTGTGTCAGGGGGATTAGTCGCCCGCCTTTACGGGTGAGGACAATCCAAGCATGAGCGGTTTTGCCAGCTTGAGGATTGTCATTGGGTTCAATATGCAGCATCCCGCCTACGTCTTTTGACACCTTTTCGGTGTGGGCATTAACTGGTGTAGCAATCAGAACCGAAATTAGTAATAGCCATCCCAAATTCTTCTCTAAGGTAAAGTGGAACATAGAGTTTCTAAAGAGTAAGCGAAGTAGACCAGGTTGACTGGGGAAAGGCAATTAAAGGAAAATTCCAAGATTTTTGATGCTATTTTTCCACCAGTATTTAGGAACGATAATTTTAAAAGAATAGTTGTGTCAAAAGACAACCTGTCAAACTTTGCCCAAAAATTCTTTACCAACTACTAAGGCTTAATCCCAACTAAAAACTCGTTGACTCCTGAACTTCTACCTAAATATCTAACTTAAAGGCTCATTGGCTTATTACTTATGATAGTTACTAAAAGTCACCTGGATGAGTGAAAGTAGTGACAGTGATCAATAAGAGTAAATATACTTAGTAATTGAGGTTCAAAGCATGGACTCAACAGGTAAGGTTCAAATTGTGAACTCGTCCTGGTACGTTCCAGTGCGGTTAAAAGAGTATGCAATGAGCCGAGTGACTGTCTACTTTTATAGCGATGAGTGGGTTCCAATTAAATATTGTTATTTGGAAAAGGCAATTTTGCTTCACCAGAAGGCAAAGCTAGAAGGCAAGGAAATTTTTTTATTTCCTGCTAATCTAGACCCTAATGAGTTCTCAAACTCTTTTAACTAAAATGCATTGAGGTAGACTATTTTTCAAAAATCTTGGCAACAAATGAATCGGCTAGAGAGGCGTGCATATATATGTACGCCTCTACTTGTAAATGGGATGATTCCTAGATTACCTAAATCGCGGCTTAAACCAACCCAGAACGCAGTGCTACAACTGCTGCTTGCACGCGATCGTCCACTGCTAATTTATTCATTATCCCTCGGACGTGAGTTTTAATAGTGTTGGGACTGAGATAGAGTTTTTCAGCAATCTCTGGGTTACTCAACCCGTCTACCATAAGTTTCAACACTTCTAACTCGCGCCCAGATAAGTTGGCGTTATTGCTGGTAGGTGAGGGCGGTTTGAGATTATCAATTACTCGCCGCGCAATTTGGGGATCGAGATAAGCTGCACCATCAACTGCGGCTGCGATCGCACTTAACAATCGTTCCACACTTGCACCTTTGATGCAATATGCATCTGCACCGCTAGACAATGCAGCAATAATTTCTGTCTCCGTTTGATGAGATGTCAGCATCACCACATGAATTGCTGGCAATGCCGCCTTAATTTGCTGTGTCGCTGCAATGCCATCCAATCGCGGCAATCCAATATCCATAACCACCAAATCAGGTTTCAGTTGCAGTGCGGCTTGGACTCCCAAATAACCATCTTCTGCTTGTCCAACTATTTCCAACTGAGGATGAGCCATTAACGATTGCTCTAATCCCAATTGCATCATCGGATCATCTTCGACAATTAACACGCGCAACGGCGGAGCATTGACTGGTAAATTTAAGGGATAGCGAGTATCTAAAGACATTTTTCTTAATTAAGAGTCATTTGTCCTCTCTTACAAAGTTATGATCGGAGGAAACCTCCGCTCAACACCAGTTCCTTTAAGTGGGGGAACCCCACCAACGGACTGGCTCGACTTTGCGCTTTGTCCTCTCTTACAAAGTTCTGATCGGAGGAAACCTCCGCTCAGACTTTGCGCTTTGTTCTTTGTTTTTTGGTTGCCAATGACTAATGACCAATGACAAATGACCAATTATTATTCTTCCACGCGATAGCCTAACTCTGCTAAACTCACCCGCGACTGTCGCCATTTTGGCTGGACTTTCACAAACAATTCTAGGTAAACTTTACCAGCGATTAACTTTTGGATTTGTTCGCGAGCTTCACTACCAATTGCTTTGAGCATTGCTCCGCCTTTGCCTATGAGTATGCCTTTTTGGGAATCGCGCTCGACGTTGATGGTAGCAAGTACACGAGTAATACTGGGAGTTTCTTCTACTAGGTCAATGGCGATCGCTACTGAATGGGGTACTTCTTCACGAGTCAATAATAAAATTTGTTCTCGGATTAATTCACTCATAATAAAGCGCTCTGGCTGGTCAGTTACCAAGTCTGGGGGATAATATAATGGCCCAATTTCTAAATGTTCAATTAATAATTGTTGAAGTTGCGGTAATCCTGCACTAGTCTTGGCAGAAAATTTCACGATTTCCCATTCATGGGACTTGCCTATCTGGGCGTAACTATCATCTATAAACTGAGAATCGACCGATTGTTGGTCGATTTTGTTCGCACCAATAATCACCGGTGTTTTGCTGCGACTGAGCAAATCGGCAATATAGTGATCGCCTGCACCACATGCCACCGCTCCATCTACCACAAACAGCACTACATCTACCGATTCAATCGCAATTTTAGCATTTTGCACCAAGACTTCGCCCAATTGATGATGGGGCTTGTGAATTCCTGGCGTATCTACAAATATTAACTGCGCCTCTGGTGTAGTTAATATACCGCGCAAACGGTTACGTGTTGTTTGCGCTACTGGTGATGTAATGGCTATTTTTTGTCCTACCAATTGATTCATTAAAGTAGATTTACCGACATTTGGACGACCAATAATACCGATAAAACCAGATTTGAATTCAGGAGGAGCCTGGGGGATTGTTACTTCTCCTGAAAAGGAGAAGTTGTAATTATCAATACTAGGCACCTTTAGCTCCACCCTCATATTTTACAGCTGGGATAACTTGATTTTTTCTGAGACACAAAACAAACATAAAATCACCCTGGCATTTTTAGGGATTGTTTTTGCCGAGGTTTAATCTACTACTGGCTCTACACTTATATTTTACAGCTAAGATAACTTTGTTTTGTTTTTAGACACAAAACAAACATAAAATTACTCTGGCATTTACAGGGAGGACTTTTGCTTAGGTTTAATCTGCTGCTAACTTTGGTTTAAGTTTCATCGACTACTCAATATATTTGGATCAAAATGTCAATAAAAGATATGGGAGAACGCAAACGCATAGGAATTCTTACCAGTGGAGGTGATTGTTCTGGCTTAAATGCTGTAATTAGGGCTGTAGTAAATTGTGCTGTGAATACCTACAGCTGGGAGGTTTTGGGAATTCGTCAAGCGACTCTAGGATTAATGGCGCGTCCGCCACAATTCACAAAGCTGGAAATTGATCAAGTTGACTCGCTGTTAACTGCGGGTGGCACAATGTTGGGCACAACCAATAAAGGCGACCCTTTTGCTTTTCCAATGGCGGATGGAAGTTTATGCGATCGCTCCGAAGAAATTATTGCAGGTTATCATCAACTAGGTTTAGACGCTTTGATTGGGATTGGTGGCGATGGTAGCTTGGCAATTCTGCGTCGCCTCGCCCAACAAGGCGGGATTAATTTAGTTGGTATTCCTAAAACAATTGATAACGATATTGGCGTTACTGAACATGCCATTGGTTTTGATACAGCAGTCAATATTGCCACAGAAGCACTAGATCGGTTACATTTTACTGCTGCAAGTCATAGTCGAGTCATGATTTTGGAAGTAATGGGGCGTGATGCCGGACACATAGCAATAGCTGCGGGAATTGCGGGGGGAGCAAATGTAATTTTAATTCCCGAAATCCCTTACACAGTTGACCACATTTGCCACAAAATCAAAGAACGCCAAGATAAAGGCAAAAACTATTGTTTGATTATTGTTTCGGAAGCGGTTCGTACCCAAGATGGGGAAAATGTGACGATTACAAATCGCTTAGGTCAATCTCGATACGGTGGAATTGGTGAATATTTAGCAGATAAAATTATCCAGTGCATTGGTGTAGAAACGCGAGTCACAGTTTTAGGCCACATTCAACGGGGTGGAACTGCTTCACCATTAGATAGATTAGTTGCAACTGTTTTTGGCGTTGCGGCGGTTAATCTAATTGCCGAGGGTAAATACGATCGCATGGTGACTTGGCAAAATCGCCAAGTATTAAGTGTACCAATTACAGAAGCGATCGCTCAATATAGCGCTGTCGATCCCAATGGTACTTTAGTTAAAACCGCCCGTGGTATGGGTATTTATTTGGGAGACTAAATTTAGTTAAGAGTAAGGAGTTAAAAAACTCAGAACTCCTGTACAGACGCGATTAATCGCGTCTCTTTTAACTAATAACTCCCAATACAAATTCCCCTTCATTCACAGCCTGATTAGTTGCAACATCATAAACTAATCCATCTTGTTGAGCGCAGACATCAATTACACTGGGTAACTTACCTTCTTTATTAAAACTGAGAATTTGATACAGTTTTTCTCCAACTTTTACTGAACTACCTAATTTTATTCTGGATTGAATCATGCCACCTGCGAGCGCATAATATTTTTTCCTGTTGCTATTGGATGCAAAACTCATTTCATGGGTTTTTTTGCCATCTGATAAATCAGGAATTTGCAGTACACCTTTTTGCACTAAATAGTTTTTCACACCTCGTACACCTTTAGCAACTGAATCAGGGTTCATTTGCATTCCTGTTCCTAATTCCAGTGTCCAAGCTTCCACATCAAACTTGATTTCTCTACCCAACTCTTTAAAACAAGCTTCCAATGCTAACCAAGGTTTGATAAAAGCTTCATCAAAAGCATCACCATCGTATTTATCAAGTAAGATTCCAAAATCAAACCCGAAGTATTTTGCACTGTCTTCTCTATTTCGGAAGTAATAAATATAGTCTAATGCTTGATTGCTAGAACTATGTAAATCAATTAAGTAGTCTGCATCTAAACTGAGATTTTGTAGTTTGTAGGCAAAAAGCTCAGTGTAGGGCACAGCACTAGGAGAATTAATTTTCTCTAAAATTTTCAGGAATTGTTGCTTAATTATAGTTAGATAATTTTGTCGAACAACCTCTACATTAATATGAATTTGAGATTTCGTAAAAGCTACTAAATTATCAGCTTCTTTCTCGTAATCCCAAAATATCCGATTCCAATCTTTGGCTTCGTAAACGCAATATCGTCCAGGGGAAAAATGATGAGCGCGTTCATTTGTCCCCATTGGATTACAAACGGGAACTAGCCAAATTTCTCCAGTTAAATCTGTGTCATTTATTGTTAATAAAAACTCAATTAGCTGGTGAATAACGGCATTACCAGCAATTTCTGCACCGTGCAGATTAGATTGAATGTAAACCTTTTTACCAGGCTGTGCGCCGATGAATTTGTATAGTTGTAAGTAGAGGCGATCGCCCGAAGCCATTTGACGTAATACAATACTTTCAATAACTGGCAGCATAAGAGAATTCAGTGGTAATTTGAGTAAATTATGGCTGTATCTGTACCGAATTAAAAGCCACGTAAACCCAAATCATACCAAGTATCTTTGTACGGTGTGTTATGCCGTTCGCTTTTAGCGTTCCCGCACCCCTGCTCTTAAGCAAGCTACGCATAGCATTTTCGTCAGGAGAAGGGTAGGCTAACGCACCAAATTATCTATGCTGACAGTGTTTGATAGCAATGGTGGGTTACGACGAAGGTGTAACCCACCCTATATTTACAAATATCCCCACCGTACTAAACAAATATTGGGAATTAGCTATGCTCAATTTCTTTTGTTAGTCAAACAAGAGAAATTGAGACATAAAGAGCGACAAGCGAAGCAAAAAGTCAGAAAGTTCGGATCAACTTAACTGGAGGGAAACGTAAACTCAATTAAACACTCATGGGTTAAAACACGAGATATAGCGCTTCTGGGTTGAGTCCAATACAGACCTAACCCCCAGCCCCTTCCCTACAAGAGAAGGGGGGTAAGACTCAAAGCCTCTCTCCTTTTAGGAGAGAGGTCTAAGTGTATTGCATACAAACGAGAACCGCTATAAAGGAATTAACGGGACTTAAACATTTTTTCGAGAGAAACAAGCCTCAAACCCTTGCAGGGTAAGGGAAATACACCAAATGCTCAAAAATAGCCCAAACCCAGATATATCAATCAACTAAGCCTAACGATGTCAAAGTCTTTCTGTATATAAATTTGAGGCGATTTTTTGGGTATTTTTTGTCTAAGTCCCATTAACAAACTCACGCCCCATTTGCCAAAGTGCTGTAGTAGAAAGAGCTATCTGCAAAGATAAATTTCTCAAAGCCAGTCGTAGAGAAACTAATGGTATTTCCATTGTTGTTGAAACTGATATTGGCACTTTCAAGGGTATTGCCAGAAATAACACCAGATACAATCACTTGGGAGCGATTGAAAGCGCCCAAATCCAGGGTGTCAAAACCTTTACCACCATCAACACTCGCTGCCCCAAATCCTTTGAAGTAGTCATTCCCAGTGCCCAGATCAATCTTGATCCCGCCACCGATAGAGACTTTTTGTTGAACTCCATCTAGGATACTGGTGGCGATAACAGAGTCATTCCCATCGCCAGTCTTGATGATTCCTTGTCCATAAATGCCATAGGCAGTACCACCAATTGCTGCTGTAGCCTGTCCGGTAAGTTTGTCAGAACCATTGCCCGTATCAATGACTCCATCGTTGAAAATGCCATAGCTGGTGGCATTTTTTCCTGAACTGTTCCCATAACCGATAATCGTGTCGTTGCCATACCCTGTAGTAATGGTGGCGTCTTTAGTGTTTTGGATGCCGATTCCATTACCGCCATTGCCGATGCCGCCAGTACTGGTGCCACTGTTGCCGCCGTTCCCTGTGCCGGTGATCGTGTCGTTTGCGTCCCCTGTATTCAAACTGCCACTATTGGTGATGCCTGTCCCAGTACCACCGTTGGCACCATTGCCGTCTTGGTCTATGTTGTCCTTTTTGCCACCGTTGCCGCCAGTACCTGTGCCAGTGATCGTGTCTTCTCCGTCTCCGGTATCCAGTTTCTTACTGTTAGTAATACCAGTTCCAGTACCGCCATCACCGCCTTTGAAAAACCCCTCGCCGCCGTTGCCGCCAGTACCTGTGCCAGTGATCGTGTCTTTTCCTGAGCCTGTATTAATACTGCCACTGTTAGCGATACCAATTCCAGTAGCGCCATTTCTGCCGCCGTTGCCGGCGGCGCCGCTACCGCCAGTACCTGTGCCAGTGATCGTGTCTTCTCCGTCTCCGGTATCTAGTTGCTTACTGTTAGTGATACCAGTTCCAGTACCGCTACCGCCGCCGTCTCTGCCGCCGTCGCCGCCCTTCCCTGTACCAGTGATCGTGTCTTTTCCTGAGCCTGTATTAATACTGCCATTATTGGTGATGCCTGTCCCAGTACCACCATTGCCGCCCACGTAACCCCCACCACCTGTGCCGCCAGTAGCGGTGCCGGCGATCGCATCGTTTCCATCTCCTGCATTAATAGTGCCACTGTTAGCGATGCCGATTCCAGTACCACCATCGCCGCCCTGGGAACCCCCACCACCGCCGCCGCCAGTAGCGGTGCCGGTGATCGTGTCGTTTCCCGAACCTGCATTAATACCGCCACTGTTAGCGATGCCAGTCCCAGTACCACCATTGCCGCTGTCGTTGAGGCCGCCACTGCCACTGCCGCCGTTGCCTGTGCCAGCGATCGCGTCGTTTCCCAAACCTGCATCAATAGCGCCACTGTTAGCGATGCCTGTCCCAGAAGCACCGTCGCTGCTCTGTTCAGGGCCGTTATTGCCAGTAGCGATGCCAGTGATCGTGTCTATTCCTGAAAGTGTACGAATGTAACCTCCAGTTAAAATATCAATACCAATTGCGGGTGATGCATTTAACTGTTCTCCGATTAAAGTATCCGCACCCCCAGTGCCGATGAAATTAGGTGGAACGCTTAGTCTAGGCATGAGCAAAATCCTCTCAATTAAGTTAGTACGATCGCAAAAGCTGATTCAAATGACCAGTTTCTCAAGCAAATTTCCCGCAATCCTTTCTCCAAGAACTATTCAATCATTGAATGGCTCTTGGAGAAGTTAGTTAAACTAATGTCGTTCTTAGAACTTACGCATTGACGTAAAGCTTGCCGCAGGAAGCTTCCCCCGGCAGACTTTACAAAATTTTGATTGTGTGGTCATCACCATAATAGGCATAAATCACCTCAATAAAGTCGGGGTTTTGAACTAGCGAGGATATAAGCCTTGCTTTTACTTCTTATTTAGGGGTAAGTGAAATCAATTTATGCACACTGCGGAAGATGAACGTGGATTGTAGATATCAAGCATTTTGCCGCAGCAGTACAATTGATCCGCAAATACAGACAATGTTTCCACGCGATCGCCCGAAGCCATTTGACGTAATACAATGCTTTCAATAACTGGCAGCATGAAATAACTTGGTGATAATTTGAGTAAATTATCGCTCTAGAGTGGCTGTTGATTACTACCTCAGTCAACTTTTATCGGCTGAATACTGTACTACCAATGACTTCAAACTGTTTAACAGTAAAGATTTGTGATCTCTCGGCGAGTAGTTCATCTGGTGTAGGTAGTGGTTGATCGGGTTGGAGTAGTTTGAATGCAGGCGGAAATTGCGGTGGTGAAGAAGATGTTAGTGGCATTTTGGGTGAAGATGGTTGGACATCTTGCAGCGGGAGTTGCAGAAGCGAAAGAGAATTGTTTTGGGGTAATTGTACGCTCACTACTATCTGCGCCCTGCTGGGTGTAGTTGTCAAGCTGTTTAACAACATAAGCAAGCAGATGCAGCAAAAGTCTGAGTAACTTTAGCTACCAGAACATTGAATTGGGTTTTGTCTGAAAGTGTGAGGAGTGCGCTGGAGAGGTGGGGGAGGCAATTTGGACAGCACGAAAGAATAATTCGTAATTTGTAATTGGGAGAAAGGATTTTCTTTCTGTTGGCCTGTTTTGCGAAGATACAATTTCCAGGTCGCTAGGTGCAAGATTTTTTGCCAACATCGAATCATTCATAAGTTTTATTTAAGCATTGCTAGCGATCGCACGCAGCGCACTACCCTAAAGAGCGATCGCATAAGCTTTTGTCAAAAAGTTGTAATATTAAGGCTTAATGTCGTAACCTTAAGCCTTAATCTTGTAATGCTGGTGATTAATGTTGTAACGTTAAGGCTTAATCTCGTAACCTTAAGCCTTAATGTCGTAACCTTAAGGCTTAATCTTGTAATGTTGGTGACGACAAGATATTCACTTATAACTGCGATGTCTACGATGGTCACTGAGTTTACGGTGAGCGCAGTCGAACTGCAACGCCGAAGTGCGAGCTACACCTACGCGCCTTTTACAGCAGCAGTATTCTATCCTAGAAACAAAAAGGAGCAGAAGTATGCAAGCCTATAAGCTAAACGCCACAATTGATGAATCAGGTCATTTAATTATTGACGAACCTCTAAATGTTGCTCCTGGTAAAGTGGAAGTCATTATTTTGCAGCCAGTTCCATCCTTAAAAACTTCTACTGAGTCACAGCCAGAAAAGCCGAAGAGAAAGTCTAAAGTTAAAGCATTTGAAGGTTTATTTGAAAATGCCCCACCCACACCACCAGACTTTGACCCAGACCAAGCCCGATGGGAAGCTTTAAAGGAGAAACATAATCTTTGAAAATCTTGTTAGACACCAACATCATTGTAGATGATGCCTTTGAACGTGAACCTTTCCTAGAGGCAAGCGAACAAGTGTTGGTGCTAGTTGAGCAAGGACAGGTAGAAGGTTATATTTCCGCCTCAACTTTTGCAGTTGGTCAACTTCTGCCGTGTCGCTACTGTAGACAGTACCACAATCAACATGGCACTAAACCTCAACTTTAGAGATTTTGAAGACGCTATTCAATACAGCACTGCGGTATTCAATCACTTAGATGCTATTATTACTCGCAACCCTGGAGATTTTCTAGTTGCTACTCCTATAATTATGACGCCTGAACATTTGATTCAGGAACTAACAAATACTCAATAAATAATAATCAGGGAGAGCAAGGGAAAAATAATAACTCCTAACTCCTGTACAGACGCGACGAGTAGCGTCTCTCCTAACTCCCTCACGTTCCTGGTAAATTTCGCAACCGCTCATTCAAATGAGTACGGTCTGCCAAAGCTTTTAACAGCGGCCCATGCGAAGTAAATTCTACAATACTAACCGAAGCAACAGGGCATCCCAAACGAAAACGGAAGCGTCCCACATCAATCCCCAGTAAACTACACAGAATAATTCTGATGGTTGCCTTGTGTGAAACAACTAAAACATTGCCACTAGTATAATTTTGCTTGATTTCTTCAATTACCTGTATGGCGCGAGAAGCAATTGTAACTGCCATTTCTCCACCATTTGGCGCATACCAAGCTGGATCGGCTGACCAACGAATATAATCATCGTGATATTCACGGCTAATTACTTCTGGCGTTTTTCCTTCCCACAAGCCATAGTTAATTTCCTTCAAACCATCCCTAAGTTGTGGTTCCATCCTTATTGCTTCACATAAGGGTTTTGCTGTCAATACAGTTCGCCGCATTGGACTAGAAAATATTGCTGTCCAATCCATAAAACTATATGCGTCTGCAAAAGCCTTTGCCATCTCCAAGCCTTCTGGGGTAAGTTCTGAGTCTATGGAACCACAAAAGGAATTATTGCGACTGCATTTTGTCTGTCCGTGACGGAAGAAATAAATAGTTAGGCTCACGGTATATTCTCATGGATTGTGAATTTAAGAGCGCTAACAATCAGATGTAGCTGAAGATAGTTAATGCCCGTGCTATAATACTACAATTTCATGATATTTTAAATAATCTTCAGATTGAGCAAAGTTGCCGCAGCTACGCCCTTGGTAGACATTCAAAGAGTAGACATTGGTGGAGCGATCGCTTATTTGGGTCATTTACAGCAATTTTCAGTTAAATAGACCACGCGGTAGGGGCACGCATTACTTTTTTACGTCAAATTTTTTTAATGTCTAGCATCTTAAAACCATAATTTTAAATGCCAATTCATCAGACTATTTTCAAGCTTTTATTGCAAATTACGCAATTAGGTATACTTAACTTGATTAGTCTGAGTGTCATATTCAGTAGTCAAAATCAATTTTTTATCAAACGCATAAATCAAAACTTTTAAGTCTTGATTAGGGAAGTTTTTATGAAAACCTTGAACTAGGGATTTTGCTAATGGTCGTACTTCGTTAGGACGAACTTTAGGGGAAATGACAACACCTAATTTGTTGTTATCACGGACGTAAGCGTCCTGAACTAATCCTTTAGATGTTTGCACAACCCAGTTACCAAAGGTTTGTCCTCCTGGGCTATTGCCTCGCTCTAACTCTGCATAAGTTACATCTTGGCCAATTGCTGGCGAGGTAGTTGTACGGTCAACTTGTGACACAGTACTACCACTACAGGCGGTAGTTATCATCAACACTACGATTAAAACAAAAGTCGCCAATATTTTGCGACTTTGTTGAACAATAATCATTTTTTAACTTTTAAAAAACAGTTTTAACAACATATATAAAAAGTTGTATGTTTAAACTAATTTAATTGTTTGTACTTATAAAGTTGGAGTTTCTAAAAGTTATTCTTCTAAATTAATAAAACTATTATCTAATTTAATGTAGAGACGCAATTTCTTACGTCTCTACAATAGTTGTGCTAATTAAACTATCCCTTTATATTTCCACAGCTTGCTAATAGTAGAATAAAGGTGTATAGCATTGAATATTGAACACTTCATGCTTTTTTGCAAAAATAGAATCTACTCACTTAGATCCCTAGATTTCCTGCAAAATAAGTATGAGTTATTAGTCCACCTTTTTCTTCACATTATCTTTTACGTCTTCAATCCCGTGACGTACTTCGCTTTCAGCTTGCTTTGCTTTACCTTCAGCTTGATCTTCTGGATCTCCAGTAATATTTCCTAATGCTTCTTGGGCTTTCCCTTCAACATTCTTAGCAGTGGCTTTTGCGCGATCTTCTATGCTCATTTTGGTACTCCTTATTTTATGATAAGTTTATTTCAAAGCTGTAAACTAACTTTGAAATCCTTTGTTATTACCTTTATATACTAGCTTAAAGTTTTTGCTCAAGTCTTCCACCACAAGGCATATTAAAAAATTAAAAATCGATAAAAGTAATTAGTGTAAGCATCCTGGCTATTGTTTGAATGTCAATTAAAGCAAAAACGGTTGAATTACCTATGCTAAAAGACATAGAACAAGTGCAAATATGGTAATATCTACTTTTAACTCTTTAACTAAAAAAACCCAGTTTTTGTATAGAACTGGGTTATAAAGTTATGGGGATATTTTTTGTCTAATCTAGAAAACCCATCAGGTTTTCAGAATTGTCAATCTCATTTGATGCTATCGGACGGTTACCGAATGTGGAATAGCTTTCAGCAATTACCAATGAACTTGAGCCAACTGGACGAATTCCAGAAAGATTAATATTTTCAACAACTTGGAATGTATTAGCACCAATTGGACGAATACCCATTTCATTATAGGTTTCAACTACTTCTAAGTGACTGGTGCTAACGGGACGCACCCCAGCAATTGAGAGATTTTCAGCAACTTCTAAGTCACTAGGGCCTATGGGACGAACTCCAGAAATGGCGAGTGTCCCAGAAGCGTCCGACACTGGCTGTTCAATAACTTGCTCGAGTTTATCTCCATTCAAGCTCTGGTCTTGTTGATTTTTAACTTCTTCTGTAGTTTCCCCTGGAGATTTGGCATATTTTTGCCGAGAACTGATTGCTTTGCCAGTGTTGCTAATAGTCATAAACGAACACCTCTAGTTTGTTAATTGAATTTTACAATAATTAAGGAAAGATGAAATTTTTTCCCATATATCTTAGAGTTTAACCTTAAAAAACCTCATATAGATATAAATATTTTTCAACCTGATACATAAGTAAACTGAAAGTATTAATTTTTGTAAAAAAATAATACTATTTATTTTAGTCTGAGAACCCCGCTACAATGGATACAGGGTGAAATCGTCACCATGAGTGAGATAGGGTATTTTCAACAAAACTGTATGACAGAATTTTGTCTTCAAGCTCCCTTTAGTCCCACAGGCGATCAACCACAAGCGATCGCCCAACTGACCGCTAGTATCCAATCTGGTAATCGTTACCAAACTTTACTAGGAGCCACTGGAACTGGCAAGACATTTTCGGTAGCGGCAGTTATTGAGAAAATTGGCAAGCCTACTTTAGTTCTGGCGCATAACAAAACCCTTGCTGCACAGCTTTGTAACGAGTTGCGAGATTTCTTCCCCAACAATGCAGTTGAGTATTTCGTTAGTTATTACGATTACTATCAGCCAGAAGCGTATATTCCTGTTACCGATACTTATATTGAAAAAACGGCGGCGATTAATGATGAAATTGATATGTTGCGGCATTCAGCGACGCGATCGCTTTTTGAACGCCGTGATGTCATTGTCGTTGCTTCCATCAGTTGCATTTACGGTTTGGGAATGCCAGCAGAATATCTGAAAGCTGCCATCCCCCTTCAGATAGGTATGGAAGTAAATCAACGCCAAATTTTACGCGATTTGGCAAATGTTCAATATAGCCGTAATGACATAGAAATGGGTCGGGGAAAATTTCGCGTCCGGGGTGATGTTTTAGAAATTGGCCCAGCTTATGAAGACCGAATTATTCGTGTCGAATTTTTTGGTGATGAAATTGACGCGATTCGCTACATCGATCCGGTAACAGGGGAAATTCTCAAAAGTTTAGAAGCGGTGAATGTTTACCCTGCACGTCACTTTGTCACCCCAGAAGAACGGTTAGAAGTAGCTTGTGATGATATTGCAGCCGAGTTAAGACAGCAAAAAGCAGACTTAGAACAAGCTGGCAAATTATTGGAAGCGCAACGCATAGATCAACGTACACGTTATGACCTAGAAATGCTGCGCGAAGTAGGTTATTGCAACGGTGTCGAGAATTATTCCCGTCACTTAGCAGGAAGACAAGCTGGAGAACCACCAGAGTGTTTAATCGATTATTTTCCCAAAGATTGGTTACTAGTTATAGATGAATCTCACGTTACCGTACCCCAAATTCGCGGCATGTATAACGGCGACCAAGCTAGAAAAAAAGTTTTAATTGAACATGGATTTCGGCTTCCTAGTGCTGCTGATAACCGTCCTTTAAAAGCAGAAGAATTCTGGCAAAAGGTGAATCAGTGTATTTTTGTTTCAGCAACCCCAGGAAATTGGGAATTAGAAGTTTCTGAAGACCATGTAGTTGAACAAGTGATTCGACCAACTGGGGTAATTGATCCAGAAATTTCTGTACGTCCCACAGAAGGACAAATTGATGATTTGTTAGGAGAAATTAAAGATAGAGTTGACCTCCATGAGCGAGTTTTAATTACCACATTAACTAAGCGCATGGCGGAAGATTTAACAGAGTATTTGCAAGACCACAGTATTCGAGTGCGGTATTTACATTCGGAGATTAATTCAATTGAGCGAATTGAGATTTTGCAGAACTTGCGCGAAGGTACATTTGATGTATTGGTTGGAGTGAACTTGCTGCGGGAAGGTTTAGATTTACCCGAAGTTTCCTTAGTAGCAATTATGGATGCAGATAAAGAAGGTTTCTTGCGAGCCGAACGTTCCTTAATTCAAACTATTGGTAGAGCCGCACGTCACATCCAGGGACAAGCGATTATGTATGCTGATAATTTAACAGACAGCATGATTAAAGCCATTGATGAGACAGACAGGCGGCGTGGGATTCAAACAGCATATAATCGACTACATGGAATTACACCACAACCGATTGTGAAAAAATCGAGTAATGCGATTTTGTCATTTTTAGATGTATCTCGACGATTGAATGCAACTGACTTGAAAGTTGTAGATGAACATCTAGATGAACTGCCATTAGAACAGATTCCCCAATTGATTACTCTATTAGAAACGCAGATGAAAGAAGCTGCGAAGAAACTGGAATTTGAAGAGGCAGCAAAATTGCGCGATCGCATTAAGCATCTGCGGGATAAAATGCTGGGACGTTAACATCAATTTTATGCTCACGAATCAGTAATTACCCCCACAGAAAGGTTATTATGTCAACGTTTGGGTGAGAAAGCGCTCAACTTGTAAGGAGATGTGGGATTTGCGAAGAAACCAGAACGGGTAAATGTTGCATTTTTTCGCGCTCAAGAACTCCTAATAATTGTGGGTTGTCATAATTTATTTACCCATCAATCAGGTAAAGTCGGAAGGATGTATTCCGAAGTTTCAAATATTGTCAGTCTTCATGGAGGATTTGTTGATGTTTCTCGACTCATCTGGGTCTAAAAAGGGCTTTTGTTGTGAATTAAAGGCTTAGATGAGAAATAGCAAATATAAAAGGTTAAGAAAAAGTAATTGTTAAGCTCCTATCAAACTCCTATTTTATTTCTGAATAAACTCAGTACAACTCGAAAAAGCTGATTCCCTATTCCTTACTCCCTGCCTACGCAAATAAGTTCAAAAATTAAAACGGATTACTATAGAAAGAAGTTAGAATTAACAAACTGACCTCCAAAGCTGATTATTTCTCATTTAGAAACAGACTGGAGACTTCTTTTTATGACCCCAGCAGCGATCGCTACACCCACCAAGGAATCACCCCTTTTGTTTGAGGGACTGACTTGGAGAGAATTCAAAGCAGTTGAGCAGTTATTAGACCGTCCAGGATATCGGCTGTCTTTCCTAGATGGTGTTTTGGAGATCCGAAGAATGCCTGGAGAACCCCACGAAACTGTTAAGAAGAGAATTGCCGCATTATTAGAACTTTACCTGCTCATGGCAGGGTTTGACTTTACTCCAACTGGCTCAATGACTTTAGAAAGTGAATCAGGTGCTGTCAAGCGAGAGGCGGATGAATCTTATAAACTTGCCCCTGGTCAAGTGCGTCCCGATTTGGCTATCGAGGTGGTTTTTACTAGTGGCGGTATCAATAAACTGGAGGCATACAAGCGGCTCTTAATTCCAGAAGTGTGGTTCTGGGAAGATGGAGTATTAGAAGTTTATCACCTGCAAAAACAAGGCAACGCGCTTCATTATGAAAGGGTTTCCAGTAGTGAGGAGGTCAAAGGAATCGATCTAGATTTGTTGTTACACTGCATTAATATGATAAATCATGTTGATGCCATCAAAACTTTTCAGCAGGCACTTCAGAAATAGCCGACGATTTCTGCTAAACCTATTAATAATAATCTCAATAATTTGGTATATAAAATTGAGACAACATACTAGAAAAATCAGTCATCACTAAAGTTGACATTATCCCTATTTGGGAAAGTTTTTATTCGACGCTTCCCAAGCAAGACCTATACAAAAAACCGTCGAATTGCGATCAGAAGATTTGTTATTATCCTCTGCTAATCCAAGCCAGAAAGCAGCAGTAGAAAAGGTACTTGCGGCTGAAGATTTAGTTCTAATTCAAGGGCCACCAGGCACTAGTAAAACTACCGTAATTGCCGAAATTTGCTATCAAGTTGCTCTACGGGTGGACGTACTATAATAACTTCTCAAGCCAATTTAGCAGTAGATAATGTCCTGAGTCGATTAGTTCATAACCCTGTAATCCGGGCTGTACGAAAGGGAAACGCCGGAAGAGTTGGGGTACAAGGAAGGTATGTAACGACCTGTTGTAATTGTGAGTATGGTTCGCAATAATAGTAAAAGAGATGTGGGATTTGCCAAAAAATCAGAACGAGTTAACGTTGCATTTTCCCGTGCTCAAGAACTACTAGTAATTGTGGGTTGTCATTCGCTATTTACTCAGCAACGTGGACAAGTCGGGAGTATGTACTCCGAAGTTTCAAATATTGTGCGTCTACATGGAGGTTTCGTTGATGTTTCTCGCCTCTTCTGCTAAACCGATTGATGACAATCTCAAAAAACTGGTAGACGAAATAGAAACGCAAAGTCCTAGTTTATCAGTTTTAGCAGCGCGTGAATTACGTTATAGTTTGGGGCAAACTCAGGTAGAAGTAAACATTAAGAAACCTCGCCAGTTTAACGTACTTGAAGAATTTATTATCCGCGCCGCTATTGAATTTAAACCTCCGCCAACAGAGGATGAATTAGCATCTGTACTTGGGCTTGATTCTGTATTTATTAAAACTACTACTGCAACTCTTCGTTCCTTACAAACTCTATCACCAACATCGCCACTAACAGTTACTCCTGAAGGTCGCTTATTTTTTGAAAAAGGATCTGTACCACAGCCGCCATATCCTATACAAATTTATGCTATTACAGACCCTTTAAGCGACAAGATAACCTTTCAATCAGAATCCTTAAATGAGACAACGATGACTTTACCTGACTTGGCAGACTTTATCACTATCGATCATACAATTGCTGATATTGCTTCCTTACCCCTTGAGGAAATCCAAAAAAGTATTCAAGTTTCAGGTCTAGCACTTCATGTACCAGAAGAGGGAAAAATCGTAACTTCCTGTAGGGTGCTAGCTTCGACTCAAAAAATTTGGAGGAAGATATCGCTTTTCGTTATCTTCGATGCCCTTGAAGATAAGTTGAGTATCCAAATAAGAAATGGAAAGCAAATATTAGAGTCAGCATCAAATTGGTTAGAAGTACTACACGCTGAAGGAAAAATATCTTTGCAAACATTATGTAAATTGTCAACTGAAACCATCAATTTTGAACGTGAGGCCATTCTTAAGCAAAAAAACACTGAAATAGAAGCTCGACTCGAAAATATTCGCCAAAAGGCGCTAGAAGCTGCTACAAAAGCTGGTAATAAAGTAGATAGTTCTACAGTGTTAGGTGAAGCTGTACAGTTACGCGATGGACAAATTACTCAAACTTTTTCAGAAGTTTTAAATTCGGCAAAAGGTCAGGTTGTAATATATTCTCCTTGGGTGAATCAGACAGTTGTAAATGAAAAATTTCTAACTCTGTTACAGAAATTAGCTAATGGTGGAGTTTGGATTTTAATTGGATATGGAATTTCGCGGCGACAAGAAGATGAAGATAAACCAATTTCACCAGAAGTAGAGAAAAAACTTCGAGCGGTAAAAACACCTGATGGTTTACCATCTGTACAGGTTTTTTGGTTAGGAGATTCCCATGTTAAAGAAGTAATAGTTGATCAGAAAATTCATCTTTGTGGGTCTCATAACTGGCTATCTTATCGCGGTGACTACCTACCACGCGGTGAGTCAGTTTATAAAGTTACAATTCCCCATCAAGTAAAGGAAGCCTATGAATTTATCGCCAATCGCTTCCAAAATCACGCTCAAAAATTATGGGAAAATGCTCTAAAAAACCGTAATTTTCAACTTGCTATAGAGCCTTTGTGCATTTGGGGTGCGCTAGGTATGGAAGATATTGCACTCAAACAGATACAGCAAAACAATTGGCTAGAACTTCTGCCTGTGTGGTTGAATGTAGCACTTCAAGGGTTAAGGTCGAAGAATATACAAGCTGATTCAGCAAGTTTTAAAACGGCACTTTCGTTGCTGAATCAGGTTTCTCTTGAACAGACTTTTATTGAGTTATTGCAACAGGGATGGTGTAAAGTTATCGGCGCGCTCGCTACTAACAATCCTAAAACTGCTTTAAACTTACTTAGTGATGAAGTATGGGCACAGTTTCTACGTCTCAATATTGTTCAAGAGAGTGATTCACCTAATGATTTTATATTGCAACAGTAGACCTCTTGCATAATTTGCCTAGAAACTTGACCGAACAATTCGCAATTCGCAGTGACGCTACGCACAGTCGCTAACGCTACGAAGAGAGCAATTCGCTTTTTAAGGACATAATTGAAAAATTGATCCATCCTTGGTGTCAAAGCCCCTAATTTTAATTATGTAAAAATTAAAACACGTAGGCTCAATATCCAAGCCCCTAACTTTAGTTATGGGGTAATAATTGCTCCTTCGTAGCGGGGCGTTCGCTTTTAGCGTCTCGCAGAGAAGCCCATTGCGAATTGTCAATTGCGAATTGGAAATGACATACAAAGCTTTCCTTGTCAGTATACAGAGCAAGATTCAAGTAGGATTCCTATAGTGGTATGCAGGCAAACCAAATATCTATCTAAAGTTATATATTTTTTATTTTTAATTAGCACGCAATGCCAAATAAAAAACCCATAAAACGGAGTGTTTTTAGTCTACGCTAACTGTCTAAAACGACCGAATTTGAATAACATACATAATGTCTATTTGTACAGTGCGTAAATCATAATTAGGATATTTTTCATACTTAAGTAATAATAATTTTCTGAAGGACAACCAAGAAATCCGTCGTTCTGATTTTGCGCGAGTTGGCAATTAAATGATTCTTAAGCTTTGATTAACTTAAAGATAGATCCAGAGATTCGTCTAATTCGATACAATTTATAGGCAGAGAGAGCCGAGGAGAACAACGTGGTCTTATTAAAGGGCTTTGAGATTGAGATGTATACTGGCACGCCTCAAGGTGAAATCGTCGGTCTCTCCGATAAAATTGTTGCAGCTTTGGGTGGATTTATGCGGGAGCCAGATAGCCGCAACGTCGAATACATAACCGAACCATGCGATAATTACGAGAATTTATTGTGTGCCTTGCTGCGTCCCCGGCGGGAGTTGCGAAACTACCTCAATCGCTTGGGCGATTACACCTTGATACCGGGGAGTACTTTATCTTTGGGTGGGAGCGATCGCTTTGTGCGTTCTGATCCAGCAAACCCCTATCATGACTACATTGAGAACACCTACGGGACTAAAGTAGTCACCGCCAGCGTACATATCAATGTCGGCATCAGCGACCCAGAAGTATTAATGCGGGCATGTCGGGTGATCCGTATGGAAGCACCTCTATTTCTCGCCCTCAGTGCCTCTTCTCCCTTCCTGGATGGCAAAACTACTGGCTATCACTCCACCCGTTGGGGCGTCTTCCCGCAAACGCCTAGCCATGTGCCATTATTTGCCAGCCACGCCGATCATATCCAGTGGGTGGAAAATCAACTTGTTACAGGAACTATGCAAAACGTGCGGCATTTATGGGTATCAGTGCGACCAAATGGTGATCGCCGTCCCTATGACTTGAATCGCCTAGAATTGCGAATTTGCGATTTAGTCACAGATCCCATTGCCTTGCTAGCCATTACTGCCTTATTAGAAGCGCGTTTGTTGCAAATAATCGAAAATCCTAGCATCGATCCGTTAACCCAAAGCACCTTCTCTGGTGAAGAACTCGTCACCCTGACTGCTGACAACGAAGCTGCTGCTGCTGCTGGTAGTCTCGATGCTCAACTGAGGCATTGGCAAGATGGCAGAAGCATCCTAGCCAGAGATTGGATTGCTCAAATGTACCAAGATGTTTGGGCGATCGCCAAACAACGAGGCTTTAGCTGTTTCCTTTCCCCTTTGCATAAAATCCTTCGCGAAGGCAATGAAGCTCAACAGTGGTTGCAATTACACGCAGTCGGTTTTGACAGCCAACGCGTCATCACTCAGGCTATTGTCGCCACCCAAGAGCGCGAAATCGAACTTGAAAACAAATTGTGCTCGTCCCTACTGGCTTAACTGAAGAGGCATTGGGCATTGCTTATTTGAACCTATCCCACTAATAAGATTTGTGCTCCAAAGCTTAAGCTGATTGAGAATTAAAAACGAAAAATCAAGGTTTTCAAACACATTTTACGAAAAGAAGTAGGTATTTTTAGAATAGTGGGATAGGTTCTTATTATTTATTTATTTCTCCCTTGTCCCCTTGTCCCCTTGTCCCCTCATCTCCCCTAATCCCTACTCCCCAGTCTCCGGTCTATAATCTCTGCCTGCATATCATGTCTTCAGACAAATGGTAGATTTTTTTTGGAGACACCACTAACCCTAAAAGACACAAGCACCTAACTTTTTCTAAATAAAACTTAATATTCTCTAATTTTAACCAAACATCTTCTCAGACAATGCTCTGGGAGGGTTTGAGCTTTATTTTAAAAATCTAATCAATGGAGGATGCTTGATTATTATTAATAAAACCTATGAATAGCCTCTACCTTTTAGTAGATTTAACGTTGACAATAGATTGTTTTATACAATACGTAAATTATACGGACAATGCCTCAGGTAGTTTTAGTTAACCCGCAAATCCCTCCTAATACAGGTAATATTGCCCGTACTTGTGCAGCTACGGGTACGGAGTTGCATTTGGTAGGCCCTTTGGGGTTTGAAATTAGCGATCGCTACCTCAAAAGAGCTGGCTTAGATTACTGGCCTTATGTCAAGCTACACTATCACGAATCACTAGAAGCTTTTAAAACCTTACATCAGGAACGTGGAGGCAGATGCTTGGGTTTTACTGTTGGTGGAAATTGTAATTATGTAAGCTTTCAGTTTCAACCTGATGATTGGCTGCTGTTTGGTAGTGAAACCACAGGCTTACCACCAGCAATTCTGTCAGATTGCGATGCTACCCTGTATATTCCCATGAGCCAACCGGGGGTTCGCAGCTTGAATCTGTCAGTGAGTGTGGCAATTAGCTTATTTGAAACCCGTCGTCAGTTAGGCTATTTACAATAGTTGTTTACCTTCACAATCATAAGTAAATATACTTAATGGTCTGTCCAGAAATCTATTAGACGAGTTATTTGTAACTGCAAAAAATTTCTTGGTTAGCGCAATAATATGTAAAACAATATACTTAAAATTGGATTTATCCATAAATTGTAGTGGAAGATACTTACAAACAAGGGAAGGTTATTATAAGAAATTTGTATATAAAACTTCGGATATTACCAAATTTGAATGATAGATTTTGATGAATTTGAAACATCCTAAATTAGGGAACAAAAGTGCTAAAACCTAGTCATGTCTCACATTTGAGCTATTTTAGCTCAATGAACGCCAGAAAGCAGCCCAAAAGTAGCCGATAGTTCATACGGTTGTTTTTTAGGGAATAATCAACGTAAAGTCTCGGTAAAGTCTCGTGTTGAGAAGACGGATTGGGTAGAAATATCTTGAAGATATCTACAGCAGGGGACATCACTTTTCCAGAAATCGCAGCAATTTAATTCTCAGCAGCGACTATGGACGAGTCTAATAGTTTGTCCAATCCCCGCGATTGACGCAAGACAAGCGCGGACAATGGTAAAGAGTAAAACGTCCTAAGTGGTGTTAGGAGTGGTTCGGACAAGTAAACACAGCAAATTTTAAGTTTTGCTCACACGTGTGAACTTGTCTAAATCAGAGAAGCAGGTTAATCTTGCGTAAGCATCTCTGGTGAATGTGATCTTGATCTATCGTTCGTTGTGATCTAAATCATTGACTAGTATCCAACTGAAAAATCGAGGTCAGTTAAGCGCTAGTGATCATAGGAGGTCGTCTTTGAAACGAGCATTGAAAAAGAGAGTAAAAGCTGTGTTGAACAATAACCCCAGCAGCGATGAAGCCCCGGTAGAACTGCTAAATGTGATCAATCCAAAAGTTAACCGCCGGGTGCGGACAAAAGCCGCCATGATTGGCTTGGCAATCTCTATGGGAGCAACCAGCCTTTTGGTGACTCGACAAAGCGATCAAGCCCAAGCAGCGGTACCTGTAGGCAGCCAAAAGGCAACCTCAACAATTCCTGCTGTTCCTGACACTGAGGTGAAATTCGCCTCCACAAAGCTGGAGTCCCAAGCAGTCTCATCAGCGAGCGTGCCGGAAAATCCTGTGATCGTGGAACCAACGGCAGTCTCACAAGTGCCTGGGCTTGAAGCTAAATGGCAAGTTGCGGCAAGTGGAATGTCTTTGCAAGTTCCTGCATCAGAAACGTTTTCCCAAACAACAACAACGATTTATAAAAATTCCACCTACCTGAAGGCCAAAGTGGCACAGGGATTGAACCATACCTTAGCTGAGACTAGTTTTCCAACAGTCAATAATCTGTCTGACTCTAGTGCTGATGGTATTGGTATTACAAATGCATCACTAACTGCCCAGCTACAAACAGTGGCAACATCTGGCGCAGCCAACAGTGAAATAAATGCACAACTTAAGGCGCAACAAGAGTTCGCACTGAATCGCTTACAAGAAAAATCGAACCGTTTAAGAAAAAGTCTGGCGGAGTTGCGGTCTGGGGAGACCAAAAATTTATCACAAGCTGATATGGGGTTGGCGCAGCCGACGACTGTAGTTGAGAAGACTGTATTAGCCCAATCGGACACTTCTGGCCAAGCAAGCAAAGCAAACCTGATATCAAGGTTAAAACAGAAGACACGGACGAGTGCATCTGTACCAGTACCAGCGACACCAACACTTATTGCCTCCTCGACTCATACAGCCTACGAAGTTAAGCCTGGAGATACACTAGCAGCGATCGCCAGCAGATACAATACTTCAGTATCAGAATTAGTTAAGGCAAATAACCTTAATAATCCAAATCAACTGCAAATTAGTCAAAAACTGATTATTCCTGCTGTTCAACTTGAGGCAACTGTAGCGACTAAGCCTATTTTTGTAGAGTCTAGTAAAACTCCTCATGTTGCCACCTCCCATGTAAACATTGGTAGTGCCAACTCATATCTACCTACTTCACAATCACCAACTATTGCCGACAACAGAAGCGTTGCCGTCCCTACACCGGTAACTGTTCAGATTCAGGCAAATAGTGCGACCGACTCACAAATAGCCCCCCCCACGGCTAGTTCTTATGGCGTCGGTGGTGAAAGTCCAGTGCCAACAGCTTTTATCGAAATCCAACAGCCTAAAACACCAACAAATAGGATCGCAAGGGTAAACAATAATAATAACGACCGTTTGCGGGGCTTACAAGCGGAAATCCAGAGGTTACAGCAGAAATATCGCGCTCAACAGTCTGGTAACTTAGTTGTGCCAGCAGCAAGCGAAACTAATAATGCTGCGATGCTCACACCTATTTCTACCCCCAATAATTTCCCTGTACCCAACCCCGCGTCTCGACCGAACAGTGTAGCGATACCAATTCCAGTTCCTACACCTATTAGAGCTAGCTATAGCGTTCAGCCAATTAAGTCCCAATTTAGTGCTATTATACCAGCTAACGAGCCAGTAAATCCAGATTTCTTGCCCAATCTAGGCTCTCCTAGTCAGTGGACTCCCTCTGGCAATCCATCTGGCAAAAAGGTTGCAACGCCTGCTGGAAGAGTAAATGCCTCTGACTCCTTAGGAAAGATGCGGGGAACTACAGTTTCTCCACAGATGCGGATACCACCTTTGGCAGCAGTCGATCAATATCTGCCCAGACCAATTGACGAAACTATACCCCCTCCATCTAGCTCATCTATAGCTTACACATGGCCAGCAAAGGGCACCCTCACCTCTGGCTTTGGCTGGCGCTGGGGTAGATTGCACAAAGGGATTGACGTTGCTAACTCCACTGGCACGCCAGTTGTCGCCTCAGCTGACGGTACGATAGAAAAAGCTGGCTGGAATAATGGTGGTTATGGCAACCTTGTCGATATTCGTCATCCTGATGGCAGCATGACTCGCTATGGTCATAACAGCAAGATTCTGGTGCAACCTGGTCAGCTGGTGCATCAAGGAGAAACAATTGCTTTAATGGGTAGCACTGGTCATAGCACTGGCCCACACAGCCACTTTGAAATCCATCCACCAGGTAAAGGTGCTGTTAACCCAATAGCCTTTCTACCAAATCGCCTCTAATTCTTGAATAGTCTGTAACTAAATCATTGCCTTGTTAGTTGAGGGAGTTTACCTCCCTCTTTTGCTTTCTATGACCTCAACAGGGATAGAAGTTCTAACAAAATTGCCAAATGGGCTAGTCTTGAGCAAGTTTGTATGCTATATTAGTTAATAATTTGAATAAATCATGGCTCAGTAGCTCAGTTGGTTAGAGCACGGGACTCATAAGCCTGGGGTCGTTGGTTCAACTCCGACCTGAGCCACTTTAAAAGTTAATCTATATAAGGGTTTCAGCTCCTAGTCATCAGTTGTACATTCACAAATTAGATGTCGCCCTTCACAAATTAATGTCGCTCTTTCACTAATTGGTGTCGTAGCTTATTCCAGATAACCGTTCACAAACTAATGTCGCAATATTTAGAGACTTATGACTGTGTACGGTGACTGGTCAACATCAGATTTGCCAAATAAAACACTATAAGCTTAAGTTTAACTCAAGCTCTAAAAACTTTTACTCTACCTTGCTTAAACAGAGAACTTTTGTTCTTTATAGTTAAGCAGGACGGAGTTGAACCCTTTCAACCCATACCCATATCTCGTAATTTTTATATTTTCACCAGCTCTGCACTGGAAGAATTTATATAACTTGTCCTTTCTTGCTCATCGTTAGGATTACATCTTCAATCCATTTTTCCAGGAAGGGTCATTGTAACAGCTCGATCAGAAATTGAAATTCTGACTACTCATGCTTTCAACCCGCTCAACATGGGAAGGGTCATTGTAACCATTCTCTAAAATTTCTAAATAGGGAAACTGAGGATCTTTCAACCCGCTCAACATGGGAAGGGTCATTGTAACAATTGCTGCTGAACACTTGGATGGGAAAACTTTACTTTCAACCCGCTCAACATGGGAAGGGTCATTGTAACCAAAGAGCTATTCTAGCTGTGTAGAGAGGATTACCTTTCAACCCGCTCAACATGGGAAGGGTCATTTAAGGTAAATAGAGTTATTACAGATTGAGAGTTCTAGCAGAAAGGAATATGGTAAAGCGGCAAACAACAAAATTGGGCAATCAAATCATTGTCAGAATGGACGATGAGACTAAGGAAGCTTTTATGGACAAAGCTAAAACTGAGGGCAAGACAGCCTCAGAATTAATCATGGGTTGGATTCGTTCTTACCTGGCTGAAGAATCCCAAGGAACTCCAGATTTAGCCAAAATGCAAGTGGACTTAGAGACATTAAAACAACAGGTTGCTGTACTCCAAAATGAATACTTGGGAAAATTAGCAGCCTGAGAGAAGAGAACGATTCTCTCAGGCGATGGATAGATGAAATTATTAGTTCTGCTCCCAAGATGCCAAAAAGCCCGTCAGATGTCTGACGGGTTTAGCTTTATTAAAACGATTGACTGTGATAGTTAATAATTTAGTTACTACAGGTAATAGCAATGTATTTACTGTAACTACAATGGCGATGTCTACGACGGGCTACGCCTACGTACTCTTGAGAGTGACGTAATGCTTTATCTTATTACTTTCTAACAAGGTTTATGTACCTCAACTTTATTCTTGTTCAAATTCCTGATTACTAAATTTGAGAACCCGGCAATTCTCGCTGACTGTGCGAATTACATTATCTGGTACTCCTTCAGGGACAGTGACCTGAAGTTCCAAGGTAATTTCTACTTCAGCATCTACCAAACTACTGAGGTGTTGAATAACCTCGTCTGCTATCTGTCCTACGTCACGTCGTAGCCGCAATGCGTCCAATTTGACTGAACCATAGAAACGTTTTGGTGGAACTATGACAGTTACTTGGCTATCAGAGGAGCCATTTTCTGTTATTACAGTGTCAATAGTTTTTTCTTTTTCAGTCTTATAGCTTTCTGTTTTTTCTTTAACTACTGGTGGAGTTACAGGTTTAACAACAGCATCTGCCTCAAACTGGCGTTGTGCTACTTCTGGCTTAACTATCAGATTTTGACTGCTAAGGGTTACGGTAATGTGTTCAGCTACTTTCAAACCAAGATAACGTCCTTTGGATTCATCCCAGCCTGTGGCATAAGCAAAGTTTTCATTCCACAGTAACGCTGCAACTCCTTGTGCGATCGCTTGTAATAGCACTTGTTGATTTTTGATGCGTGGCAGGTAAAGGTAGTACGCTAAGTACTCCCACAACTTTTTAAGGTCGAGGTGGTTTACATCGCGCCAGAGATATGGATCGAGAGCTTCCAGGCGCAGGCGACTAGCAGCATAGTTGGCAATCAAATGTTCTTCATGAACTGCTTTGCGACTTGCTTGCACAATAGGAGAGTCTTGCTTTTGCAATCGGATTTCTTGCCATTCAATCTCTCCTTGGGGGTCGGGTTGCATCGGCACGATAAGCCAGATGTAAGCTTCTTGAATTAAACTTTTTACATCTTTGTCGGTTTGCTGTTGTTTAGTTATCGCCTGATTGCTTTGAAAAACATCTAAGTTTAAGGCTTCTTTATCCCGAATAATCGAATTCCAGGCGAGGTACTGGCAAACAGATTCAGGACTTACGCACAGATAACGGAAAATCGAACCACAGAGTACGCAGTGGGCACGGAGAAATAAGAGTTTCAGAGAATTTTTGCGTAAGTCCTAAGATTGTTCTAATAGCTCCAGTTTTGCCTTATCTGGTGCCAGGAACAGCAACATATTTTTGCAGTACCGAGGACTGGCTCCTTTTTGGTTCAGTATTTCTTCGGCTCTGGTGCGGGCTTGGGTTTCGCTTTCCTTATTTTTATGGGGGTGCTGTGGCCCCATGACAACCAGCCTTACGGCCATTTCATCAGGAACATCTGCGGAGGAGCCGGGAGCAATATGTACTCCAGCAAACTCGCCGCGCTGCTTGTCAGCCTTTAATCGGAGAATAATTTCATCCCAAACTTTATCCTGATCCTGTTGGATTTGCTCAGCTCTGTCTTGGGCAAGTCTGGTGACACTAGGCTGAGTTGAGAACCAGTAACGAGTGTTATCGACATAAAGATGTGTAGACTGGTCGGTAAGTCGGCGCAAAGCATCGCCAAAAGTTGCCGCACTTTCCCCTGGTTGAACACACCCCAACTTGATCCGATGATCTTCTACGCCGCGATTAGCTGCTCTCAGAGTAGGAGCAGAACCAAGGTAAATTGTCCGAGCAACGCGGCGACAGGCAGAGTAACGTCCTAAGTTCGGGTTTTGGCGATCGCACGCCAATGGTAGAGAATTATATCCATCTACATCTTTTTCAATCACTGGCACCCAGTTATCTTCCAGGTAGCGAGTCAATTCTGTTTGTACCTGTCCGTCATCCATTGGCACGCTAGCAGGCATGATTAACAAACTTTTGTCCTGTCCTTCCCAAAGTGAATGAATCACCTTTGCCATCAGTCGCAGCACACCCCGCGTGCGTTGGAATTTGTCGAGAGTTGACCAGTCATTATAAAGTCGGTCAAACAGTTCTGGATGGATAGGATAAGCATTTTCTAGCCGTCGTTTATAACTAGCTTCTCGGCACTCACTAGGAAACTCCTGGGATTGGTTTTGGTACATTTCTGCAAAGGCACGGATGATGGCATCACGGGCAATAAAGCCATTTTCTTCGGTGATGGGTTGAAACAGCCGCCGCCGCACAATTTCAAAGCTTTCATCGGCAGTTGCTGGTCGCCAAGGAGATTCAACTCTGCCAATAGCATTTTTAAGTCTACTTAAGGCTGCTTTACCGCGATCGCCTCCAATCTCATTATCGGATGCCGGAATACTCACGACCAAAAGAGTTTGGTTAGCGTTTTTTGCCGACTCACTCAAAGTCTGGGCAAAGGTAAAGTGAGTGTCAAAACTGCCCCCCGGAAGGTCGTTTACTTCGTGAAGCTGTCGCGCATAAGCTACCCATTCATCAATTAAAATCAGGCAGGGTGCATAGCGGTTAAACAGCAGCCGGAGGGTATCGCCAGGGTTAGTTGAAGTTTCATCTGCTTCTCGAATCATTTCGTAGGCTTCCCTACCGCCTAGTTGCCAAGCTAATTCGCCCCAGAGTGTTCGGACAACTGTGCCATCTTTTTTAAGTTGAGGCTGACCCGGAGAAATTTTATTTCCTACCAGCACTGCTGTGTTTACTTTTGGCGGAGGTAAAACATTTGCTGCTTCCAACACTGGTTCCAATCCAGGTAACTTGGATGCTGGAACTCCCATAAACAGGTGGTATAGTGCCAGCATCGCGTGGGTTTTGCCGCCACCAAAGTTGGTTTGCAGTTCGATAACGGGGTCGCCTTTATTGCTAGAAAGGCGTAGCAAGGCATTTGTGAGCAGTTGCTTTAGCCCTTCGGTGAGAAAAGTGCGGCTAAAAAACTCTGTAGGTATGCGGTATTCGTCGGAACCTTCATCTAAATAAACTTGCCAGAGGTCGGCAGCAAATTCTGCTTGTTGGTAGCTACCAGAGGCAACATCTGGGTGAGGTGTAACAATTTCTCGCCAGGGTTTTAAACCGCCTACAGGATTGCCTTCTAGAGGTTGGAGAGTAGCACGACGAGTTTCACGACGGGCTTGTTCTGTAAAGCGTAGCCGCAAAAGTTCTTGTTTTTGTTTATCAACTTCATCTGCTTCTGGTGCGGAAAAAGCAGAAAGTAACCGCGATACGCTATCAAGAGCGCGATAGGCATCATCTGTAGAGAGTGGCTTGTTGTGCGCCCAAGAGTTGCGCGTGTCAATTAATTCCCCAACCAAGCTTCTTTCAGCATTGCCCAGAGTCTTTTTGAACACCTCACGCCACTGATTAGACATGAGTTTCAGTAGTGCTGATTCGTCCTGTTTGAGAATTTGCTGGACATTACGTCTTAGGCTGTGGTCTTCTGGAACAAAAGGTGTAGCGGCAACTACCCACTTATCGCCATAAACCGAACGCATTTCCCTTTCGACAAAAGGATATAAGCCATCTCTCAAAAGGTCTAGCACCCTGCCAACTCGTTCGCGGTTACTTACGGTCATAGATTTTTATACTAGTGTTTATAGTTAAATTTGCCCTCACCCCTGCCCCTCTCCCAGAATGGGAGAGGGGTAGAATTGCTCCCCTGCTCACGTTTTGGGAGAAGGGGCTGGGGGATGAGGGCTATTTTGGATAAAAGCGTGACTAATAATTTGTAAAGCCGCAGATAAATTTGTTTCCACTAACTCACTACTAACACGTACAAACCGCAATCCCAAAGATTCAAGTAATTCTTGACGGTGTTGATCTAGAATCTTTTGAGATTCATGAATGGTTCCGTCTACTTCAACAATTAAACGTTCAGCTGCACAAAAAAAATCAACAATAAAACAGCCAATTGGTTGCTGACGACGAAATTTCCTACCTTCTAACTTTCTATTTCGCAAGGCTTGCCAAAGGATGGCTTCACTGGGTGTAGGTTCTTTGCGAAACTGACGGGCTACCTCTTTCATTTTTTGGCGGAGGGCTGGGGGGACTTGCCATTTATCAGAAGCGCCCTCACCCCCAGCCCCTCTCCCATGCTGGGAGAGGGGAGTAGGATTAGTTTCTTGTGGTCTTGTTCCCCCTCTTTCAATTTGGGAGAGGGGGTTAGGGGGTGCTTTCAAGGGTAGGGATTTAAGAAAGGGGCAGTTTAATCGGTAAAATACAGAACTGAAGTCAAACCGCAAAAATATGTAAGAGAAATGCGGCAAA
>NZ_JBALGC010000147.1:0-140241 GCF_036916575.1 Nostoc sp. | reverse complement strand
ATAGGGTATCCTTCTCGGTGTCCACGCAACAAAATACCGATAGTACCTGTAACAGAAAGGCCGCTTAACCTGGCAACTCGTCTACCAGCTACTTCATCAATGCAAACAGTCTGGATATTTTCATTGAGCGCAAGTTGGATAACAGAAGCTTCTCCTAAATCTAAAGAATTAAGTAAGAATGGAGAAATATTAGTTAAGGGTATTTGCGATTTTTGTAGCCAATCGGCATCCTCAAATTCACTTACTGCAAATCCACTTGCACCTCCAGCAAGTATTTCTTGACAAACTTCAAAGGTAACCAAAACCTGAGTATACAAAGATTGAAGAATTATTAAATCTCCTATTGCCGCTATTATGGAAATAATGGGTGCCGTGTTGATAACAATTATATTACTTTCAAGCATTTGCTAAATCAGATATAAGTTCCTCTTCTGTTAAATCAATCATCGCTACACTATAACGGTGTAAATTAAGTAAAAACGTTACCCTATTTACACCTGCTAATTGTGCAGCTAAACCAGAAGAAATACGTTTCATTTCAAATAGTTTAACTGCCATTGCCATTTTAGCTTCTTGTTCAAACTGTTCTCGCGTTTGCTGTAAGGCATCTGGTAAAGTTTCTGGATAGTCAATTTTAAGTTGTGACATGATTTTTATCAGGATGTTCACTTTTAATTTTCAGTCGTCATAAAGTCCTTCATCTTCTGGTGCATAGCCGTTCAAAAAAGCGTCATGGCTGCGGGTGCTTTCGAGTTCTTCCACATGAATTATATTGTCATTCTCAGTTTCCCAATCTTCACCATCTGAAACTGAGAATTCTGTTAATTCAGGGTCGTTCAAAAAATCTTCGGCTGTGGCGGCGATAAAAGGTTCTAGTATTTTGTGACGTTCTGCCAAAGATAGGCTAGCAATTTCTTGGAGAGATAGCTGTTTTTGCTCTTGGGCGTTTTCTAACATTTTCTTTCCGTTCCTGAAGATGGGTTAACTTTATATTTAGTAATGTATAGGCATCACTTGTAATTTCAGTTAATATTTTGAGTGGAAGTATGAAGGCGATCACTAGATCTCAATTGTGTTTTTATCAGTTTAAGTTGTTGTTAAAAGTGAGAGTCTGAACTCTGAACGCCCACCAATAAGGCATTTTGTTAATCAATATCACTCTTGACTTCTCAAAGCTTGAGCAGCAAGATAGATTTTTGTCCATTCGCCCATCACCTGATAGGTTTTGAGTTTTAAATCCTGGGCTATGACTTCTATTGAATTACCTGCTCTCCGCAAATTTAGAATTTGTCGTCCTAGAGGAGTCAATTTTTCATAAAGTTGCTGCCATTGATTTTGTGTTAATCCCAAGTTATGTTCTTGCAAGGAAATTGAAAGCCAGCTATCTACGAGTTCTGGTTTCTCTTTGAGGGCAAAAACACGTACAGCATGGTAACTAATTTTTTCTCGCAGACGGTAGACTTCTTTAGTCGGCTTATTCAGTTTTTTGGCGATTTCTTCTTGGGACTTACCTTGCAGATACAGCCGTAGCCATTCCACTGCTTCTATTCCCAGATTTTCTTGTAAATAATTTTCAAATTCTTTTTGTACTGATGGGCGCAGCGCTTGTTGTTCCTCTAGTTGTTGTGCTTCTTGATATTCTGCGATCGCCTGACTATCGACTAAGTTAACTCGATTGTCACTGTCGTCTGTAAGAACTTCTTCTGACACTAGTCTAACCAAGTCACAGCCTGGTACTTGGGTTAAACCACCGCGCTGAGTGCGACGCAAATAATTCACAAATCGGTAAGTTAATAGGGGTTGATTCCGTACTGGCCGCAGACAATATTCTTCTACACTGGCAAATAATAGAGCATCCCCCAATCGTCTATCGGTTGTATATTTGGCAATATCAACCATTTGTTGTTGCATCTGGCTGTCACTTTGGAGTAGTTCTTGAAGTACTTCTTGTAACACATCGATGACACTACGCTGGCGATCGCGGCTGAGGGAAACCCAAGTCTGAATCTTATTCCGTAATGTTACTAAACTCCCCAATCGGGTTATCAAGTTGCGATAAGCACGTTCTCGTCCCAGCCCCAAGTAGCGTTGACGTAAAATCCTCCAGCGATATTCCATCGCTTGTTTAGCGATATCGAGTTCTTTAGGATTAAACAGATCAAACCGTTTTGATTCAGATCCCCATAGCCAGAGGATAATACTTTGCCTAGCAGCTTCATTTTGCTCTGGACACTCTACCAACAACCTTGAGTGCCAATCGTGTGAAAGTTTTTCTGGTATTGAAGGAATAAGTTTTTGCTGTTCGTAACCAACTACACCGGGCGACAAGCTTTCTAGTTTGTACCAAAAACTGTAGTTTTCCAGCAAGCCTTCTATAACTTTGCTAGGATCCGTCTGTGGATTGTAACTCAAGATATCTGGTGCGTTGATTGTAGGCTGCAAGGTTTCAGCGTAGTCAGGTTTTAACTTAAAGGCTTTGTTGTAACTAGCCATTGCTTCTTCCAACAAGTCTAATTCATGTAGCGCATCGCCATGAGTATACCAAGCGTTGTAGTTATCAGGTTTTATTTTTAGGGCTTTGTCTAAACTGGTAATCGCTTCCTTGAAGCGTCTTGACTGGAATAGCGCAATACCCCGGTTGTACCAAGCTTCATGAAATTCTGGTTTAATATAAACAGCTTGATCAAAAGCTGTGATTGCGTCTTCATATTTGTTGAAGTGGTCGCATAGCACAGCCCCTCGGCTGTTCCAGGCTTGATAAAAATCAGGTTTAATTTTTAGAGCTTCGTCAAAAGAGTATAGTGCCTCATCTTTACGTCCTAATTTTTGTAAGGCAATACCTTTGTTATAACAAGCTTGATAGTAATCACATACTGTTTTTACAACTTCGTTATAGGAAGATATTGCTCCTTCATATTCATTAGCAGCAACTAATAAATTTCCTAATTTAAATAATAAATTAGCCCTATAACTTTCTTTTTGATATTTTTCTTTCAGAAGTTCTTGAATTTCTAAAATCTTTTCAACTTTTTTTTCCTGAGAAAGTTTTAAATATTCCTCATAGTCTCCTTCTAACAGCAGGCGATTTGATTCTTGTTCGACCACTTCTGGCGTGGTCGGTAATTCAAAGACTCCAGAACGCCAATCAAAAAAATCTGGGGCGCGATGAATAAAATAGTTGAGCGAAAATGAACGCACAAGAAAAACAAAGCTAATTGCAAAATCATCTCTAAAGCGTTCTCGCTGTTGGTTTAAGTGATTTAAAATATGCGGAACACTAGTTAAATTGCTAAATTGTCCTTCGGTAATTTCTCCAAAATTTCTTTGTTCATACTTGTATAAAGAATATTCCAGACCTTTAATCAATAAAATATCAACTTGCTTGTTTTTAATAAACTCTGTTACTGGCTGATATAAATTATCTATTGCCTCAACCAAGCGTAAAACTGCAATCTTCTTCTGCGGTATCTCTTGCGGAAGTTTGACAATAAACTTGTCTGCTTCCACAGGTGTACATTGGACAAAAAACAAACCAAATCCTGATTTTCGCTTCAGTGCGCGAAGCAAGTCTTGATAAGCTTCTTCTGGTTCTGGGGGTAAATCATCATCCCAATCACTTAAATTTGGGTTCATGAAAGTTTCGCTACAGCTTCTTTAAATTCTGGAATTCCTTGAATCAATGGATGAATATCATACCAACGCTGCATCTCTCCCTCTTCATCCAAATATCGGTATTCTAAAAGACTGCGGTTATACATCAAGCTCCGATACAAGTCATCATTAATAATCCGCTTAGAAGAAGACACTTCTGCTAATAGACACCATTGATGATTTTCCACAGCACGGCGAAAAGTATCTCTAGCTTGAGTAATTGCTCGTCGCACCGCCTTTTCTGAAACAGGTAACTCTTCTGTACGTCCAATGGCATCTTGAGTTAACAATAGCAAATTCCTCACATGACCTCCACTCATCAAACAAAGTCTGTCTTAGGTTTGGGGACTGTCGAAAATTTCCTTCTCTAGTGATAGTTCGGGTGCAATTTGCCGGACTCGCTTGTTAATTACCTCCTTAACTTTCTTGAGTCCTGGCTGGTAAATGTCTCCCTTGAGAGTGTTTACCATAATCATCGGCAAAATTTGGGGGTCGCCGTAGATATCTCTGAGGTCTGTTGCCCTTGTAGAATAGACCATTGAAATCGGGACAGTGTAAATCAAATGGCAATCTAAAGCTTGGAGTTGTTCGCTGCGGTATAAAAAGACTTCCTCATAGTTGGTGCGTTCTCCTTCTTTGACTAACACCATCCGGTCTAAATTATCGACAATTACCGCCAGTTGAGTTTTACCCGTAGGTAAGTTCTTTTTTGCATCCGCTAGAAACTCATTTAACACCTGAATTAAAGTGACGGTGTAAGGATCAATTTTTTGGCGAATCTTATGGCGTAATTCCGGAACAGCCCTTAAATTTGCCGTCAACTTGGCAAACTGAGCAAGTTTGGCTTCTACTCCCAGACTCTCAAACTCTATGGGAGTCTGCGCCAAATCTTTTAAATCTTCCCAACGACTTTTTAACCAGTTGAGTATAGGATCAGGACTGGCAATTTCTTTTAAATCTTTGAGCAAACGGCGGGTACAGGCGAGGAGAATATCTGTATATTGGGCATCTTCAGAATCGATATCCTCTTCATCAGCCGCAAAATAGACAACATAAAATTTCCGGTTTTCTAAATACTTCTTTAACCTGAGTAATTCTGTAGACTTCCCCGCACCCCGATGACCAGAATACAATTGGCAAGTATTTGTATTTGCTAGTCGCATTCGATTTCCCAACTCTTGCTCAATATCCGCATCTCCCCGCACATCCTGACAATCTACATATTTTGGGTCACCTGCGGGTAAGGGTTCAAAGGGGTTAAAGGCGTTGTAGAGGTTTGCGAGTAAGTCAGTACTATTAAACATAGGTAAAAAATATAGCAATGATGCTCATAATAATCGAGATTATAGAGAATTGAAATGCTTGACAAAAGAAGTAAAAGATAAAAGGTAAAATACAGCACCAGGCGATTATAAATCGCCAAGGCTAGTACCGCAAGGCGGAAGTCAAAAGTCAAAAGTCAAAAGTCAAAAGAATTGTATTCCTTGCTCTTGCGCCATTTGAAATGGTGAACCAGCGCTGCGGGAGGGTTTCCCTCCGCAGGCGACTGGTGAACCCGAAGGGTATGTTTATTTCCGCTGTGTTGTACTAGTGGATTGAGGCGTAGAGATTGTTTATAGTTGGCGCTTTAGCGCTAAAACGCCAACTACGAACCTATCAAACTTGGGTTACTACTAAATGTAAAATGTGAGTCAAGCTTCCCGTATGTTCTTCCCAGGCTGGACTTGGTAATAATGAAACAGTTCTCAAAACTCACCAACGAGGTTCTGAAACTCGCTGACGAAGTTCAAATACCCGTTAATGGAGTTCAAAGACTCATTAATGAACCTCAAAGACTGGCCGACGAGTATTAAAGACTCATTAATGAACCTCAAAGACTCATTAATGGAGCTACAAGACTCATTAATGAACCTCAAAGACTCATTAATGAACCTCAAAGACTCATTAATGGAGTTCAAAGACTCATTAATGAACCTCAAAGACTCATTAATGGAGCTACAAGACTCATTAATGAACTTCAAAGACTCATTAATGGAGTTCAAAGACTCATTAACAAAGAAACTACTAGAAAATGGGATAAATCCTTACTCCCCTATCCTTGTAAAAGAGAAGCCGGGGTTAAAGTCTTTCGCCACTGTCTCACCGCTGTTTGTAACTCCCTCGACAACCAGCTATCAAATTGCGGATAAACTGGCAAACGGGGCATCAATTTCCACCCCGCAGGTTGTAAAATTTCTCTTAATGCCTGTTCCTGTATATGAGGATAATCGGGATTCACTTCATCTTTTGGCCCTATTCCACCCAAATCTCGCGCACCAGCTTCGATACAAGCGAGTAACCATCGGTCATCTTTAACTAAATTCGGCGGAATTTGAATAGTAATATCTGGCGGTAAAATCTGACGCGCCCTGAAAATGACTTCTGGTAACTGATGGGGGTCAAAAGGTGGTGCATCAAAGGTTTGCTGATATCCTGGACTATGAGGTTGCAGGATAACTTCTTGAATGTGGTGATAACGTTGATGCAGTTGAGATATAGCTGTTAATGTTTCCCACCAATCATCAACTGTTTCCCCAATTCCTAACAGTAACCCAGTTGTAAAAGGAATCTGCAACTCTCCCGCCCATTGCAATTGCTGTAAACGAACTTCTGGTAATTTACTCGGTGCGTGCCGATGTACACTATTTAACAATATTGGCGTTAACTGTTCCAACATCAGCCCCATCGAAACATTCACACGCTTGAGCTTTTCCATTTCTTCAAGACTCAGTGGCCCTGCATTGGTGTGTGGTAAAAACCCCATTGAAAGCGCTAATTCACACAAATCATAAATCCGCCCAAACCACGCCTGACGCTTTGGCGAATGGGGATGCACTTCACCACTGAGTATGAGGATTTCACAGACTTTTTCGCTTTGAAGTGATTTTAAAATATTTTTTGCATCGGAAAGACTCATCCAGGGACTTTTACCCGGTTCGCTGCGAAAGTTGCAGTAACTACATCGATTAAAGCACTCGTAAGTGGGAACAATTGTATAAGCAGGGCTATAGGTGACAAGACGAGAATTCTTAATTGACATAAGCAGGATAATCTAAAAGAATGCCTTGCTCAAAATATATAGATTACCGTATGATCAAATAATTACTAATTCGTAATACTCGCCATTCGCGTAGCGTCTCGTAGAGAAGGCGAGAAGCAAGCTACATAATTCGTAATTCGTAATTAAAGGTACAAACCCCTGACTTTAGTTATGGTGAAAAATAATTTTATTCCGTATTTCAAAACAAGTGACTTTAGCCATAAGGTAATAATTACGAATTACGTTAGCGCAGCGTCTTGTAGAGAGCGTTATTATAAATTACGAATTATTTTGACTCTTGTTGCCATGAGATGAGATAAACTAATAACTATTTTGCTTTGTAAATTTCTGGTAGCTGCCACCAAGAAAGATGAGGATATTCGTGATGTTCTTCATGGTAGCCAAAATGATAGCAGGTGAGAAATGACCACCAAATTGAACGGGGAATCGTTTGGGCACAATGAGGCTGAATATAACCTCCTATGGGTTCGCTATGAGGTAAAAAAGTACCAAAATAAAATAATTGGAATGAACTTAAAAGCGAGGGAATTACCCAAAAGGTTATTAGATTAGTATGAGGTATATGAAGGATGTGATTAGCAAATTGATAAATAATAGTTAAAGCAATTATTTGTCCCCAACTCCAGTAACCCTTCATAAAATGAAAATACCAAGCAAAGAAATTTTTGTGTTTCCCATTATGAAAATCTGGGTCTATTTCACTTGCTGGATTGTGGTGATGCACCCAATGTTTTTGCAATAATTTTTTATAAGGTAAAAGACCATAAAGAGATAGGGTTAATCTCCCCATAAGATGATTAATCTTAGTATTCTGGGGAAACACTACCCCATGCATAGCATCATGTGATGTAATAAATAATCCCGTATACAAAAATGTTTGCCATAGAATAACAGGCAATAATATCCACAATTTTAACCTAGAGATGTCAAGGGAAAGTAATAAACTCAGGCTAATGCTCCATACACTTAGAATGACAATAGCAATGAAAAGTCCCTTAAACTGAGATTTACTTTTCACTACTGAGGTCAGTTTTGTTTGATGACTGGGTGGTTGTTCTAATTGAATCACGCTTTTACTCCGCCTAATATTCAAGTGAAAATTCCTAAAATATAGTCACCACAAAAAGTACTAACCACCAGCCATAAAACTCTTTTAGCGGTCAGTGTTTCGCATTGGACAGAGCCAATACTTAAAAATGTTTAAAAATATTAAGATAGTTTAACTATTATTACACATCCAAGCCGATACTAACAAGTATTTTCGGTTGAAAGGTTGCGATACTTAAATAATAATACTGATAATTTTAGTATTTATAAAAACTAATTTTTTTAATCTACTATTTGTTAAACAGCCGAAGCTGCCGAAAAGGACGGTAACATCATTAGCGAGAATAGGGTAGAAAGTGGAGTAATTACCGTATTACGCTGTAGCCGTTGAGATCCCAAAGTAAGCGAGAAAACCGACCATAGCTAAACGACCGTTCCAAAGTTCAAACTCAGGAGTAAATCCCAACTCTAAAGCATTACAATCCTTGACATTATATGCGTTTTCTGTTATACCACTTGGGTAAAGTCCCATTGTTGATTTTCCTGAAGAATTAAGTTACAGCGTATTTCAGGTAAATGAAGTACACGGGTAGGGGCACAGCCATGTTTCCTACGATTATCTGTACCTCACCTTGGCGTAGCCCAAGGTAGAGAAGTTGCAATCTGCTGTATATTTTTCATCCTATTTAACCAATAAATTAGAGCTATCTGTCTGTAGTACTAAAGTGTAAACAGGTCTAAAGGATGAGATTTTTGAGATTGTCAGGAAATACTTTGAAAATGGTTGGTTCGGCGAATTTCTCCCAGGCTTTGTATCGGTTATTTCCTAATTTGATAAAGTGGGTTTTGCAGCAAGGTTTGAAGAATCAGGATAATTAATTTTCCCCAGATAGGTTAAAGGGCTGGAACGCTTACAAAAAGTGAATCATCCTGAAAAAAGGAAGGATTATTAGTTTGTCAGGACTCGCACTCCCGTTTAGTCACATAGTGGCGGTAGCGAAACATTGCTTCTAGTTGCACTTGCACTAACCAACCGCTGACAAATTCAACTGTTCCTCCCCCAGGCATAGAGAAGGAAATAGCGTCGGTTAATTTGGTTTTGCCATTTTCTAGTTCAAATTCATGTCGATGTACCCAAGATTCAAAAGGGCCAGATATTTGTTGGTCGGTAAACAGGTGATATTTTTCACATTCAGTATGACGCGCTAACCAAGTTAAGGGTAATGGGCCGAGAAACAGGCGAAATTCGGTGATAGCGCCCACGTTCAGCCCCCCCTGACGACGAACCACTTGGACTGGCTGCCAAGGTGGATTCAGCAGTTGCAAAATATCTGGCCTTTCGTGAAATTTCCAAACTACTTCTGGTGGGGCATTAATTACTGAGGAATGTTTAAAGTGCAGCATGGAAAGAAAAACCTAAAATTCAACTTTCGGATTCGGTATCAATCTCGATATCTAGAGTATCTTCATCAACCCGCACATACAAAATATTGGGGTTACAGCAAACTTGACAATCTTCAACATAAGATTGCTGTCCTCCAGCACTCAAATCAATAAAAGTTAAGTTCGGTTCGCCGCAATAGGCGCAGTAATACTCTGCTGTGTTTTGCATCAAGTTTTCAGCTATGAATTCATGGGTATTAGGGACTGGGTATTGGGTACTGGGTAGTGGGTGTTGAGTATTAACTTTTAATTCCTAGTCCCCAGTCCCTAGCTCCTAGTCCCCAGTACTGGCTGTAATTCCTTTGGGGATGGGTTGATATAACTCTTAGCATCAGCCAAATGCTTTAGTAGTGTAGACTGTGGCAGAGGCCCTTGCAAGTGGCTCCAGGGTAATACTTGCTTTGTTGACCACTCGGCGTGGACGTAGAAATCTAAATCGGGGATTTGTCCTTTGAGTTGTTTGAAAGCCCGTTTGTAGCTACCCAACGAGTCACCAAAGTTACGAGTAAGTTGGAGGAGTTGCGAGAGTCTACGATCGCCTCTCGATAACAAAGCTTGTATAATCGACCAATTATAGCTTTCTGGGCGAAACTCTATCCCCTGCGGCTTTAGCTGTTTTTGTAAAAACTGTAACCGCTTTTCGGCTTGGCGATTCACGCCAAACCATTGAAACGGTGTGTGTGCTTTGGGTACAAAGGTGCTACATCCATATGTTAAGCGCAATCCCGGTGCAGCTTTTTTGATACTACGCATCATCACCACAGTTTGCTCTAAGTCTTCTGCCTCTTCACCGGGAATTCCTACCATTCCGTAGAGTTTCAAGCTTTTTAATCCACCAGCTTTGGCATTTACCGCTGCTTGGATAATTTCATCGTTATCCAGCTTTTTGTTGATGATTTGCCGGATTTTCTCAGAACCACTTTCTACAGCAATGGTAAGCGATCGCGTGTCTCGTTTCGTCAAAGTTTCTGCTAACTGGACTGTTACGGTATTGGTTCGCACTGAGGCAATACTGAGACGGACATCATCATACTTTGGCTGACTAATATAATCCAGCAACACCTCAAATTCTGGATGCTGTGTAACAGAAGCTCCTAATAATCCTAACCGATTTGTAACTTCTAAACCTCTTTCAATGGCTGGAATTAATGAACCTTCAAGACTGGCTGTTCTAAAAGGCAGTGTGAGATAACTTGCCAAACAAAAGCGGCACATTTCTGGACAACTTCTCACTACTTCCACCATGTAAATATTTTCCCATGCGGCTTTTTCGGTGACTACAGTCGATGCCGATAGAGTATTTCCCCGATAAGTCTGCTTTTGCACCACTGCGGGAATTTCTGGAGAAATTGGTTTTATTGACTTTACTGCACCATCTATTGCGTAATATTCCACCTCATATAAACTGGGAATATAAATTCCTGGGACTTGTGCAAGTCTTTTTAGTTTAGTTTGTCTAGAAGCATTTTTTACTTCTTTGTAAGCCTCAATGAAATTTCCCAGTAGGGTTTCGCCATCCCCCAGTAAAATTACATCAAAAAAATCTGCATAAGGTTCGGGATTAGCTGTGAGAACGGGGCCACCACCAAAAATTATTGGATGAGAATCATCACGAGAGGTTGCCAAAATGGGAATTTCTAAAAATTCCAGCAAACTTAAAATATTCACATAATCCAGTTCCCAAGAAATCGAAAATCCCACAATTTCCGGTGTTCTGGGGAGTTGTTCGTGAGTATCTGTAAACAGGCGACTCACCTGCACATCATCACGCATTGCCAAAGTTGCCCAAACTACCTGATAGCCGAGGCTAGTGATACCTACGCTGTACTCATTGGGAAAGGCAAAAATGATGGGGATAGCGTCGGTGTCTGGGGTGGCGGGGGTAAAAAGGAGGCGTTCAGAGGTAAATACAGATGATGTCACAGGTGTTTTTTAGAGGCAAGTTTATCTATATCTAATTTTAAGCCATAGAATAATGAAGTTAAAAACTAATGTCATGCCGTTAGCAAGAATAATCGGTAACGATTGTAGATATATTCCATAAACTAACCACAAAAAAACACCAATCATAAATGTAATAACTGTAACAGAAGAAACATCTTTTGCTGATTTTGTTTGCCACATTTTAAACATCTGTGGTAAAAAAGAGATTGTGGTTATTGTGGCAGCCGCTAACCCTATAATTGTCAGAAAATCCATTTATACGAACCTATAAAATAAAGTTTTTATTGCTTAAAAAATTAGAAAATGATTTGTATAATCCTGTATTAATTTCTTTAATTTTACATTTTAATTTGAGTTAAAAAATTGACAAAAAAAGGGAAAAGTTTAAACTCTTTTACCTTCTTATTTCAGCTTTATCCTAATAATTCAAACATATGTAATTGATACTAGCAAAACCGATTAATTCTTTACGGTATAACTGCAATAGTAAAGGCGTAAACTTTTCTGGTGATAACGCTAATAAAGGTTCAATAATTGCTTGAAGCTCATTATTTATTTCACCAAAGCGAACTTTGAGTAAGTTTTCCACCACCAAACGTTCTCCCTGCTGAATTCTTTGTTGTATCGCCTGTTCTCGTTCTTGTTAGTAAAGTGGTTCTAATTTTATATATAATTCGCTATTTCCCTATCTTCCTGGTTTTGGTTTTGAGCGACTTGTAAGTTTTGTTGCAAGTTCTACAGCAATTCTAACGCTGCTTTTGAACTAGACACAGAATCAAAAACTGAAGGGCATGATTTTGCGATTAAATAAAATTTTATTGAGAAAACGTTCTCTTCTAGAAACAGTTAATGACCAATTAAAAAATATTTCCCCAATTTAACACACTCGTCACCGCAATGTTTGTAATTTCATAGTTAATGTTATCGCTGGTTTAATTGGGGTAAAAGTAGCCAAGACGCATTTTTTTGCCATGCATTGTCTGAAAATATTATTCAGACAAGGTTTGATAAAAAAAATAATTAAAAGGTCTAAGAACGTCGATTTAGGGCAAAAAAGAAAGGTTGAGGTGAGTTTTTAAAATCCATAATTCCTAACACAGTATTGTCATCTACTTTCCTAAAATGGTCATTAATAGGTAAATAATCATAGATCATCGTGGCACTAATTTTCCCTCGATATTCCATGCTTCGGAGTCTGGCTTGACTTTTCTCTGTTTTCAGTAAGGAATTAGTCAGCATTAGCAAAGGTTTCAAAGAATTATTTTTGGGAATCGGAAACTTTAAAATCCAGTTCATCATAGTAGCATTGGGCGCTACCTTAAAAATTCTTTCCTGACTATCTAAAAATAACAATGGGTGAACATTCTCAGGATCAACAAATTCCTTCCCATACCAATTAGACATCTCTAATAAGCCATCCATAGGGTGATCTGTATAAAGTCCAGAGCCTTGCCAACGACCAAGCATAAAGTCTAAATTCACTGGTTCAAGAGCGTCAAACAACTGTAAAGCTCTTTCTGTCGTAGTTTTACCAACTAAAAGAATTGACTGGTAGAGTTCTAATGTTTGCATTTTTTCTGTTCCCGTCATTATCAATTAGATTCATCTGAAGTTTTATTATTACATTTACCTTGCCTAATTAGGCGCAAATTGTCTTTTAGGCATTTTAGGTACGATTAGTTCCGAGCGTAAATCACCCCGTACCATTGAACTATAACAAATTCAGTAAATCGCAAAGTTTTTCTCAAGAGCGAGCGCTAATTAAATCCTACGTACATTTAGGTATAAAAATTTATATTTATAAATAAAACTTATCAGATTGAAAATAGTTTTAAAAAATCAAATTATAAGAGGGTGTTTGAAAAGTTTTGAGGGGTAAAAATTTATGCCAAACGTCGCACCATGATCCGGATCATGGCAAGGTAGATAAAAGTCTCCGAACGCCAATTACGAAAGTACATGTATACCGTTTGCCAATTGCAAAAGTCTCCTGGTAGGTTTCGCCCAGTACATCAAGAGTGTTAATACATAAAAAATCGCGTTGATTACTTGCCACATCTCTACAACTCTTGGATGACCACCTGTTTTGGCTACTGGAATTAGCGGTTATTGTAATTCCCATTGATCTTGGGTTAGGTTACTGGAGTATGTTTTACTCATGGCTCTCAATGGTGCTATATCTACTTATTACAGTTTATGCGTTGAGAGCTTTTTTTACTCAACTTCCTACTTTTCAAACATCCTCTTAACAAGAGGCACAATAGTAACTGGAACTATTTTCAAAACATATCGTTAAAAATCCCCTTGCCTGAAAGCTAGGGAATGTCGAAATCTAAAAAAATTACATGAATGCTGAAGACTTCTTAAATCAAGGATTAAACCACAGTTCGCAAGGGGATTATCAAGGAGCGATCGCAGCTTACACCCAAGCAATCAACCTAAATTCTGACTATGCTGAAGCTTACCATAATCGAGGAATTATTCTCAGTGGTCAACTTAAAGATTATCGCAGTGCGATCGCAGATTTGAATCGCGCCATAGAAATCAATCCCAATTTTGCCACAGCTTACAGTCACCGAGGTAATGCACGTTACTTTTTAGCCGATTATGAAGGAGCGATCGCCGATCATAACCAAGCATTACAAATCGATCCAAATCTCGCCCAATCTTATCACAGCCGGGGTAATGCTTACTTTGCATTAGAAGACTACGACAAAGTGATCGCTGATTATATCCAAACAATAGAAACTAGTACCAAGTTAGCTGATAATATCAATATTGATATTGCCAATGCCTATCATAATCGGGGTGTAGCTTGTTTTGAGAGCGGTAATCATCAAGAAGCGATTGCCGATTTTCAACAGGCTTTACAGTGGCATCCTCATTTTGCCGCAGCTTACAGCAATCGGGGTAATATTCACCATATCTTAGGAAATTATCACGAAGCGATCGCTGACCACGACCGGGCATTACAATTAGATCCAAACTTGGCGGAGGCTTATCATAACCGAGGTAATGCCCACTACGCTTTAACAAATTATCAAAGTGCGATCGCTTCTTACAACCGCGCCCTAGAAATCAATCCCAGTTTTGCCGGGGCATACTACAATCGAGGTCTTGTTCTCTCTTACCTCAAAAACTATCAAGAAGCAATTAAAGATTTTAACCAAGCATTAAAGCTAAATCCTGATGATGTGCAAGCCTATTGTGAGCGGGGTCTTGTCCGTAGTACTCTTGAAGACTATGAAGGTGCGATCGCCGATTATGACCAAGCGTTACGAGAAAATCCGACTCTAGCTTTAGTATACGGCTTTCGGGCGAATGCTCGTCGCCGACTGGGAGACTATCAAGGTGCAATTGAAGATAGCAATCGCTTATTACAACTCAATCCTAGTTTAGCTGAAGGATATTGCGATCGCGCGGCGGCTCGTTGTTCTTTAGGAGATCATAAAGGAGCAATTAAAGATTACGATCGGGCATTAGAAATTAATGATAACTTAGCCGCAGCTTATTATGGTCGGGGGATTGCCCGTGAAGCTCTGCAAGATTTACAAGGAGCAATTGATGATAACACCCAAGCAATAGAGCTTGTTCCGGAATTTTCTCAAGCGTACTGCAATCGAGGAAATTCTCGTCGTCTTTTAGGGGATGAACACGGAGCGATCACAGATTATAATCAAGCATTAGAAATTAATCCCGATTTAATTGAAGCATATTACAACCGAGGTTCTACCCGTTATGCTTTAAAAGAATATGAAGGGGCAATAGAAGATTACACCCAAGCTTTGCAAATCAATCCCCAATCTGCTGCATTTTACAGCGATCGCGCTAATGCTCGCTATGCCCTAGAAGATTATCAAGGGGCAATAGAAGATTATAATCGGGCAATTGCGATCGACCCCAGCTTTGCAGAAGACTGGTACAATCGGGGTCGTAGCCGTTCTTTATTAAAAGACTTACAAGGAGCGCTTGCAGACTTAAACCAAGCCTTACAGCGTCAGCCTAATTGGGCTTCAGCTTACATCCTTCGGGCAGATGTCTACCAAAATCTGGGAGACTCTCAAGGAGCAATTGCTGATTTCCAGAAATCCGCAGACTTGTATTACCAAGAAGGAAATATCCAGTATTACCAACAAATTATTGAGCTAATTAAACAACTTTGATGAAGACATGGGGCATTGGGCATTGGAAATAGGGGATGAGTTTTTAATACTCGTTGACGAGTCTTTGATACTCGTGAACGAGTCTTTAATACTCGCTGACGAGTCTTTTAACTCCGTTAATGAGTCTTTAATACTCGCTGACGAGTCTATTTAATTTCAAAGATTTGTTTAGTTTTATTGTGGTTTGTAGCTGCGATACACACAGTTTCCCCAAGATGTAGCTTAATACCTCGCTCAGTTAAAATTTGCTGAATTTGATGCCGCACTGATTGATGGTAATTGGGCATCAGTTCTTGTCCACGCTGGAATAAATGAATTTCCAGATTTTGAATTGGTTGTTGAGTTTGACGTAAAATCCTATGTAAACGAGATTGCATCGATAGCGCCAATTCTACACCGCCAGCGCCACCGCCTGCGATCGCAATGCTAATTGGTGCTTGAGAATTTTTACCTACAGTTTCAATTAGGGACTTGCCAATGTTCCAATAATTGCGATACTGGTTTAGCTGCGATCGCATATTCTGCTGCACCTGATACAGACCTGTGGCCGGAGTGCTGCCAATATCAATAGACAGCAAATCAAAATCTACCACAAGTCCGTTAGCACAGAGAACTTTGTTATTTTCTAGGTCTAGGGCAACTACTCTGTCAAAATACAACTGTGCTTGAGCAAAGTTCGCTAAAGGTTGCAAGTCAATATGACATTCATCGTGGCTGTAATATCCGGCAATGTGTCCTGGTAACATTCCAGAGTAGGCTGTCTTTTTAGCTGCGGTAATCAACGTCAAACGGACTTTGCGTAACGGCTTCATCCCAAACATTCTCAGGACAATCGCATGGCTGTGACCGCCACCAATCAGCACTAAATCTTTAACTATCGGTTGTAAGTTTTGCTGCATTTAAGTACTTAATAGCAATCCTATTTGAGTTGTGAGATTTTTCTGTGTTCGCGTAGTGGCAACTGTAACACAAGGCCATCCCCGAAGTTCTGAGCACAGGAAACCAACCCTTAGACTTCTCTCTTTATCATTAATGGTTTTTCACAAATGATGTATGACTGCTCTATCAATGATTAAGCCTCAATCAAAATTATCATGATCAGGGTTAATTGATAGTAAAGAATAGTGAGTACAACTAATGATTGAGTATGGCAGGCAGCATATATGTTAATGTCTACTTAATTCAACAGTTATATTCTCTATTTTCTTGGTTGCATTAGCATATTCAAATATTGACCTTGCAGGAAACAATAGCATCTGCGACTAAGTTTTTTAAATCTTCTGTGATTAATTGAAAATGTTGACAATAATTCTTGATGCTTTTCATGCCATGAAAAATATTTCACCAACAAATAACAGTCAATTGACAAAAATATATCTTATGATACATGCTTTCCAGGAAAAAGTTAATCAAACTCAGCATCGGTCGCCAAAACAACGTTTAAGAATAGCAATTGAACAACTAGGGAATAACACAATAGAAACCAATCTAGCTGTAATTAATGATTTAGAGCAAATTGCCCAAAACCATCCACAGTACCACTGGATAATCATGGACATTCTTACTACTTTTGTCCGAGAAAATACTCTTTATATGTCCCAAAAGGAAGTAAAGAGCAACCTCAGGGCAAAAGTTCGTGTAGATATTCAAGCAGCCCTTACCGTTATCGCTAGAAGAGATGTAAACAAAGACCCAGAAAATGAGCAACTTAATTTGAGTCACACAGACATCAGGGGGGCAAATTTAAATGGGGCGAACCTAAAACAAACAAATCTCTATCAAGCTAATCTTGCTGGGGCTAACCTCAGAGAAGCTAATCTAGCGGGGGCAATTCTTAGTGCAGCTAACTTAGAAGGAGCTAACTTATATCTAGCCAACCTACAAGGGACAATCCTCAGTGCAGCCAACCTAGAAAGAGCTAACCTTTCTGGAGCTAACCTGCATCGTGCAAGTTTATATTTAGCTGGGTTGCATGGGGCAATTCTCAATGATGTCCTACTCGATGGTGCAAACCTTAGGGAAGCCAAATTCTTTGAGTAAAATACTAGTACCGCAAGGCGGAAGTCAAAAGGAGCCAGTGCGCCCTTGCGCTCTGCCGACTTATACCCTTACAGGGAAGCAAGCTACGCGCAGCGGCGACCACAGGAAAAGCAACTGGCGTTCAAAAGTCAAAAGTCAAAAGTATTGTATTCCGGGCTTTCGCGTCATTTTGTAGACGCTGCATCGGCTTCCCGGAGGGTATGGTATGTTTATTTACGCCGTGTTCTACTAGTAGAGCTTCTCTACAAGACGCTGCGTGAAGGGCGAATTCGGAATATATAATTCCTAATTCTTGTACCGTAAGCGTTTCATTGTTTTGGAATGAGTGGTTTATTGCTGTCGTAACGTAGAAGTATATTCGATGTCATTCCCTTGTTCAAGGAGTGTCTTGACACCTATTATAATTTTCTGCTAAATGCTATACTATTTTTCCCCAACATCTAAGTAATAATTCTAGGTTGTAAGGAAAATCGTTACCATGTCTTCTAAAAAGACAGACGCTCTGTGGAATTGGTTGATAAGTATAACAGTTATATTTGGCTTCTCATTGACTGTAATTTTCTTTGCCTTGTCCAGTGTTAAGGAATTGTCAATTCCGCAAAAAATCCAGTATAGAAACCAAGCATTAACAACTACTGCAATAGTTTTTCTAGCATCGGCAGCAATGTTTAATACTTATTATGCAGCAAAGCGTGCCCAAGCGATGCAGAAAAATGCGATCGCAGCTGAGAAAAACCTCGAAATTGGCATTCAAAATGCAAAACTCAATCAAGACAGATTGATTGCAGAGCGTTTTATGGGGGCAATTGCCCAGCTTGGTCATGAAAAGGTTGAAACCCGGACAGGCGCAATTTATGCATTAGAAAGAGTTGCTCAGGATTTTCCTACAGAACACTGGACAATTATGGAAATTCTCACTGCCTTTGTGCGAGAGAATGCACCAAAAGAGCAGCTAAAAGCAGAGCAAGAAAAGGCGGAATATCAAGCAGCAGTGTACTCAAATAGACGTAGAGGTGAGTCACGTCCGACACAGCAATTGGAGCAAAACCTTCATGAAGAATTGCCAAAAATACGCACTGATATTCAAGCAGCCCTAACTGTCATCGCAAGGCGTAATTTACTCGAAGACCCGAAAGAGCAGAAACTTGATTTACGTAATATCGACATTAAAGGGGCAGACCTGCTCAAGGCTAACCTGCAACAAGCAGACCTACGTGGGGCTGACCTGAGTGGGGCTGACTTGCGTGAAGCTGACTTGAGTGAGGCTGACCTCAACGGCGCTAAACTCGTTAGGTCTATTCTCTATGAAACCAAATTGCTAAAAGCCAGCTTATGTGGAGCTAACCTCTGTTGGGCTAATCTCAACCGTGCCAACTTCTCTGGGGCAAACATGCGATCAGCCAACCTCTGTGGAGCAAGTCTGCGTGTAGCTAATCTGCAAGGAGCAAACCTCTATAAAGCAAACTTGCAACAAGCAACCTTGAAAGTCGCCAACCTCTCTGGGGCAAAGCTGTTTTTAGCTAACTTGCAAGGAGCAAAACTGGGGAAAGCCAACCTGCACATGACAGGTTTGATTGGAGCCAACCTCTGTTGGGCTAACTTAAATGGGGCCAACCTTTCTGGGGCTAACTTGAATGCAGCCAAACTCCACCAAACAGAAGTCTATTTTGCCAACCTCTCAGAAGCCAGCTTAACGGAAGCTGACCTGCATCAAGCAAACCTCATCGGAGCAAACCTGCATAGGGCAACTTTTTATCAAGCTAACCTGACTCAGGCAAACCTGATGGGAGCTAACTTCTCCCAAGCTAACCTCAGTGATGTCAAACTGGAAGGGACAATTTTGACAGGAGCTAAAAACTTAGAGTTGCAGCAGATTAGAAAGGCACTTGGCGATCGCACCACTCGCCTACCTGATTATATCGAAGCACCCACACATTGGCGGCAGTCTGGTTAAGTCATCGCAGCATCATTAGTTTTTTGGGCGCATTCTACCGTTTTCACTTAATGCTCTAGTTTTTACCAAAAGTCTCCGTAACAATTATTTTAGTACTCCTAATTCATTCATGAACCCCTCTCTCTTGTTCTTTACTTTGCGCTCTACCCTTCGGGAAGCCACTTCGTGTCTATGCGTCCTTTGCGGTTCGTAAAAAAATAAGTCGTATAGGATTGCTATATGTCTGACAACAACACAGACGCTCTGAGAAATCGGTTAATAGTTCTATCATTTATATTTATTCTTTTTTTAATTGCTGTTTTTTTAGCCTTTGTGAATGCTGATGGTTATCAACAGAGCAAAGATTAGATTATGGAATTAAAGCTTTAACAACTACTGGAACAATTTTTGTTGGAATTGCTGTATTCATCAATGCGTTCTTTGCAGCCAAGCGTGCGGAAGCTATGGATAAAAGTGCTGAAGCTGCAAATAAAACTGCTGAAGCTGCTTTAAAAAATGCTGAGAATGCATTGAAAAATGCCCAAGCTGCACAAGATAAGCAAATTACAGAACGCTTTGCGAAGGCGATTGAACAGCTTGGCAATGAAAAGATTGAAACGCGATTAGGGGCAATTTATACTTTAGAACGAATCGCCAAAGATTCCAAAGATGATCATTGGACAATCATGGAAGTCCTCACAGCTTTTGTGCGAGAGAATGCGCCTGTGAAAAAAGACCAGAAGCAGGAATCACCAAAAATTCGCACCGATATTCAAGCAGCCCTTACCGTTATTGGACGCCGCAATAGCAAAAATGAGCACGAAAATCAAAGGCTGGATTTAAGTAATATCGATATCACAGGGGTAGACCTTATTAAAGCCAACTTGGAAAGAGCAGACTTCATTTCAAGCAATTTGGAAGGAGCATTGCTTAGAGAAGCTAGATTGCAAAATGCAGAATTTTATGATGCTAACCTACGGTCAGCAGTCCTTTCCGAAGCCAACCTGCAAAAAGCATACCTTTCTGGAACCAAGCTGCAACAAGCAAACCTTTATAAAGCAAACCTACAAGGGTCATTTCTTCCAGGAGCAAACCTGCACCTGGCAAACCTTGCTGAAGCCAATTTACAAGGGACAAACCTTTCTGGGGCGAAAAACCTAGAACAACACCAAATTGAATTGGCAAAAGGCGATCGCACAACCATCCTACCGGAAAATCTTCAACCACTCGAACATTGGAAAACTAAAGTTTCACCCTTTAAACTTCAACGTTGAGCCTCTGAACTTCAACGTTGAGCCTTTGAACTAATACGCTTCCGTTAGAGACGAAAACAGAGAAAATATTCCCTAAGTAAGAGACAAAGAATAGGACACCTGTCTTATCTTAATTATCCTATGGGGATAAAATACAGAAATGTCTGTAACAAAGCGGCTGGAAATTTTAGATTTAATTCCGGAGCTTCGGCAGCAACTCAATCTTTCTCAGAAACAGTTTGCTGTGAGATTAGGAGTTTCCTTCAAAACAGTCAATCGTTGGGAGAACGGGCATACAGTGCCTTCACGGATAGCGATAAGACTAATAGAATAAATGTTACGGAAGATGGGTGAACCCGGCAAAAGACTGCTGAGTCAGTATTTTCCAGAAGCAGATTAGGGTTATGAGTCATAAAGTGAGGGCATCTGAACCCCAAAATATCTTTGCTGGCGGTAGCAAGAAGAACACAATAATCCGCGAACAACTGCTGGACTATGGTATTGCTTTGTTATCTGTTGCCTTAGCACTGGGGGGAACTCTGCTGCTCAATCCATACCTTACCGCGACACCTGCTGCGCTGTTTTTTGCTGCGGTGATGGTGAGTGCCTGGTACGGTGGCTTAGGGCCAGGGTTACTTGCAACCGTTTTGTCTACTTTGACAATCAATTACTTCTTTTTCAAACGACTCTATTCGCTAAACATTACAAATCTAAATATTGTAATCCCGCTAGTCGTGTTCATGCTGACAGCAGGGTTAATCAGCTGGCTCAACGAATCACGCCGCACAGCCCAACGGCAAGCTGAGGCAAGTCTGAAGTTGCTACGCGAAAGCGAAGCATGGTTTAATCGTTTAACAGAGTCCAATCAGGAAGTACTGCGGCAACGAGAAACAGAACTTCACCTGATTACAGATACGCTACCAGTTCTGATTTCCTTTGTAGATTCAGAACAACGCTACCGCTTTAATAATCGAGCCTATGAAGAGTGGTTTGGGCATCCGGCGGCAGAGATTTATGGAAAGCATCTTTGGGAAGTTGTGGGTGAATCCGCCTATGAAGGAGTTCGTCCCTATGTGGAACAGGTACTCGCAGGAGAGCAGGTCACTTTTGAAAGTCAAATGCCTTATAAAGATGGTGGCACACGCTACATTAATGCTATTTTTGTTCCTCAATTTAATAAACAGGGAACTGTTGAAGGGTATGCAGCGTTGATCACTGACATCAGTGAAAAGCAAGCTGCGCTACGCGAACAGCAAGCTGCGCTGCGCGAACGCAATCAGGCAGAAGCAGCGTTGCGTGAAAGTGAAGCCCGCTTTCGCCAGATGGCAGACACCGCTCCTGTACTGCTATGGATGGCCGGCACTGACAAACTTTGTTACTACTTTAATAAACCCTGGCTAGATTTTACCGGGCGGACTCTGGAGCAAGAAATGGGCAATGGCTGGGCTGAAGGTGTTCATCCCGATGATTTTCAGCGTTGCTTAGATACATACGTTAATGCCTTTGATGCCCGAGAAAAATTTACAATGGAATATCGCCTCAGACGCTTTGATGGCGAATACCGTTGGCTTTTGGGTACTGGTGTGCCACGCTTGGCACCAACTGGGGAGTTTCTCGGCTATATCGGCTCCTGTGTTGATATCCATGATCGCAAGTTGACAGAAGAAGCGCTACATGAGAGCGAGGAGCGATACCGAATTTTAACGGAAGTGTCGCCACAGGCTATTTGGATGGGCGATCGCCCTGGTGGTATTACCTATTGCAATCAATACTGGTTAGACTACACCGGACTGACAATAGAGCAAACCACTGGCTATGGCTGGATTTATGCCATTCACCCGGATGACCGCGATCACGTCTTAAAAACTTCCATGCAGGCTGTTGCTAACGCCACAAACTACGAAGTAGAAATTCGCTTTCGTCAAGTTTCTGATGGGAGCTATCGTTGGCATATTGTGCGTGGTTTACCATTTCGAGATGCAGCCGGAGAGATTATCAAGTGGGTGGGCATCGCCAGCGACATTCACGATCGCAAAGTTGCCGAAGCCGCCCTGCAACAACTCAACGACATGCTGGAGCAACGGATTCAAGAGCGCACCATCCAACTCCAAGCCGCCAACAAAGAACTGGAATCGTTTTCCTATTCAGTCTCTCACGACTTGCGAGCACCGCTTCGCCACATCGCTGGATTTATAGAATTGCTTCAGAAACGCCATAGCTCAACAAGCTTAGATGAAATAAGTCAGCGCTATTTGGGGATAATCGCCCAAACTGCAAAACAGGCAGGAATACTGATCGATGAGTTGCTGACATTTTCCTGCATGGGGCGCACCGAGATGCGCTACATCAACATCAATATGGAGCAACTGGTGCAAGAAATAAAACGCGATTTGATCACAGAAACCCAAGGACGCATAATCCATTGGCACATCGAGTCACTGCCAGAAGTCCAAGGCGACCCCTCCATGCTGCGGCTCGTGCTTCGCAACCTGATGGGCAATGCCGTAAAATATACCCAGACTCGAAACCCAGCAGAAATTATTGTTGGAACTAGTGACAATGAAAACGAAGTTGTCTTTTCTGTCCGAGATAACGGCGTAGGCTTTAATATGCAATATGTCCACAAGCTATTTGGAGTATTTCAACGCCTGCATAGCGACTCACAATTTGAAGGAACAGGTGTTGGATTGGCAAACGTGCAACGCATTATTCATCGACATAACGGTCGAGTCTGGGCAGAGGCTGTAGTTGACAGTGGAGCCACCTTTTATTTTTCACTGCCTAAGTTGTTGACAAAGGAGAGTGAATGAAAGAACTCAAGCGAATTCTGCTGATTGAAGACAGTGCCAACGATGCAGAATTAATCCTAGCTGCCTTGTCGGAAAACCATCTGGCCAACGAAGTGGTGGTGGTACGTGATGGAGAAGAAGCACTGGATTATCTTTATCGCCGAGGGTTGTTTCGGTTGCGAATGGAAGGCTATCCTGTTGTAGTGCTGCTTGATTTGAAACTACCTAAAATAGATGGACTAGAAGTTTTAGCAGAACTCAAATCTAACCCAATAATGCGAATGATTCCGGTGGTAGTATTAACTTCTTCCCGCGAGGAGCCAGACCTAGTTCGATGCTACGAGTTAGGGGTTAATGCCTATGTTGTTAAGCCAGTAGATTACCATGATTTTGTCGATTCTATTAAGGGTGTGGGACTATTTTGGGCAGTGATCAATCAGCCTCCCGTTGGTGCTCTACCTCCGGCACCTCATCGTCAACAGGAGAGGAAATGATGAATGTCCTCCGTTTCCTGCTTTTGGAAGACAGTCTATTAGATGCAGAGCTAGCCCAAGCAATGCTAACTGAAGGGGGAATTAATTGCGAACTGATCCGAGTTGAAACCGGCGCTGATTTCCTAGCTGCTCTGGAATCAGAGACTTTCGATTTAATTCTTTCCGATTATGCCCTGCCATCTTTTGATGGAATTTCTGCTCTGGAGATTGCCCGAAATCGCACTCCTGAGGTTCCTTTTATTTTTGTTTCTGCCGCACTGGGCGAAGAATTAGCGATCGAAGCCTTAAAGAACGGTGCAACCGATTATGTATTAAAGCAACGACTAGGGCGGTTAGTTCCCTCGGTGCAACGGGCATTGCGGGAAGCTAAAGAGCGGCGTGAGCGCCAGCGAGCAGAGGAGTCTTTACAGAAGAGTGAAGCCAAGTATCGCAGAATTGTTGATACCTCTTATGAGGGAATCTGGATGATTGACTCTCAATCACGAACAGAGTTTGTGAATCAGCGGCTCTCCGAGATGTTAGGTTATGGGGCACAAGAAATGCTCGGTCGTTCCATATTTGATTTTATGGATCAGGGTGATGGTATAGTAGCCCAAAAGAAACTGCAATGGCTGAAGCGAGAAGGGAGTGATCTTAAAGAAGGTCGATTGCGCTGCAAGGATGGTTCGTACATCTGGACACTGATTTCTGCTAGAGCGATTTTGAATGAACACAGTGAGTTCTTAGGTGCGATCGCTATGCTAACTGACATCACTGATCGCAAACGCACTGAAGAAGAACGCGATCGCCTTTTGCAACTTGAGCAAGTAGCCCGTGCAGAAGCAGAAGCTGCTAACCGGATAAAAGATGAGTTTTTGGCGGTACTTTCCCATGAATTGCGATCGCCGCTGAATCCGATTCTCGGTTGGGCAAAACTGTTGCAGACCCGTAAATTTGATGAGGTAGCGCTCCAAAAAGCACTAGAAACTATTGAACGCAATGCCAAATTACAAGCTCAACTAATTGAAGACTTGCTGGATGTTTCTCGCATCCTCCAAGGCAAACTCAATCTCAACATGATGCCAGTCAATTTGGCATCCACCATTGAAGCAGCAATGGACACAGTGCATTTGGCAGCAGAGGCTAAAACCATTCAAATTCAGACGATGCTTGACCCGATGGGGAAAGTTCTGGGTGATTCAGCCCGCTTACAGCAAGTTTTCTGGAACCTGTTATCTAATGCCGTCAAGTTTACACCGCTTGAGGGAAAAGTAAATGTGCGATTGGAGTGCATCGACGCTCAAGCTCAGATTACGGTGAGCGACACAGGTAAAGGCATTCACCCTGATTTCCTACCTCATGTGTTTGACTATTTCCGTCAGGGTGACAGCACCACAACTAGAAAGTTTGGTGGGCTAGGGTTAGGTCTAGCGATCGCTCGTCACTTGGTCGAGATGCACGGTGGAACAGTTTCGGCCGAAAGTCTTGGCGAGGACAAAGGAGCTATCTTCACAGTTAAGTTACCGCTAATCAAGGATGGGACAACAATCAAGGATGACATTAATGGCGATTCCTCAACTGAGGTTCCTGTTTCCTCTCCCCTAATGGGGATACAAGTGCTGATTGTGGATGACAATGCTGATACCCGCGACTTTTTCAGCTTTGTGCTTGAGCAGTTTGGAGCGATTGTCACCCCAGTAGCATCAGGAGATGAAGCATTACAAGTGCTAACAAAGTCAAAGCCAGATATCTTACTCAGCGATATTGGAATGCCAGAGATGAACGGCTATATGCTGATGCAAGAGGTGCGGACACTGGAAGCAGAAGTAGGGGCAAAACAGATTCCAGCGATCGCTCTGACTGCTTATGCAGGCGAAATCAATCAGCAGCAAGCACTAACGGCAGGGTTTCAACAGCACATCGTTAAACCTGTAGCACCAGAGGAATTGCTCATGGCGATTTCTAATTTAGTCCAATCTACTTAGGTATTTGTGATAAACCTGAGTAAAAGAAGTCAGATATGAAGACTTATGACATGTCTTTCGTAAACCTGAAACTTGCGCTTTTGAATAAAAAAAATTGACAAAAACCTAATAAATTGCTCTAGCAATTCAAATATTCAAAAATTTAAATAACGAACAATTATGAAACGCCGAAAGGTTTTCAACACAACTGCGATCGCACCGCAATTATTGCTACTTTTAAGAAAATTGTAGGTTGGGTAGTAGCTTGCTTAAGAGTAGGGGTACGAAGTGAAACCCAACATCACGGAAGTGTTGGGTTACCCTTCTCCTCTCGGAGACGCTACGCGAACGGGAAGCCGCCCTTTGGGCGTCTACGTTCTTTAACCCAACCTACGCAGAAGTTGAGTTTTAGGCTTAACCCAAGCGTATTGATCCATAGACGTATAGCGGCTTAAGGCAGGGTACGAGAAGCGCTATATTTAAAAGAAAATTCAGGAAAAGAACCTTCAACAGTGAAATCTATCGCTAAAAATTATAAAAATATCAAATTTAAAGAGATTTTTTATTGATTATATTTTATTTGTTTTTCCTGACAAAAAAGATTTATTTCTGATTGAAATTTATCTCTGATTGTTGGCACTGTTACAACCCGTAATTTTGAAAAAGTTTACTATACCTGAGTACTTTCAAAAAACCAAAGTAGTTCGTCAGTAACATAAGTCTCTTAATACTGGAGAATGACTTGTTGTTATCCTATTCAGCTAAATTGCACTTAATTGGAAAATCGTCAGTATTTTCCATTTTTTTATGAACTCTGAATCTGTAAATCAACAATAACTAACAAAGGAAATAAAAATTAGCAAATAATCAGGAGAAAAATTTAATCTATTTAGTTTTTTATGCGCCACTAGTTAAGAGGTAATCTATGGTGCGAAACTCAAAGCTAGGGTACAGACCGTTCCCTAAGTCTATTCTGCGTCCATCCGTTGCTATAGGTATAATTGCATCTTTATTGGTTGGCGGAATAAGTTTTTATATAATAAAACGCTGGCAAAATTATGCAAATTCAGAGGCACAAGTTCCAGCAACACAATTGCCACAGTTAAAAACAGTAACAGCTTTAGGGCGGATTGAACCACAGGGAAAGGTAATTAAACTTTCTGCTGCGGTGTCCACAGAAGGAAGTCGGGTAGAAAAGTTGTTAGTGAAGGAGGGAGATAGGGTAAAAGCCGGACAGGTGATTGCGATTTTGAACAGCCGCGATCGCTTGCAAGCAGCATTAAAAGAGGCGCAGGAACAAGTGAAAGTAGCTCAGGCAAATCTAAATCGCATACAAGCAGGTGCTAAACCCGGTGAAATTGCCGCCCAAAAAGCCGCGATCGCCCGCCTAGAAGCACAACGCCAAGGTGATCTTAATGCCCAAGCAGCGACAATTGAGCGATTTCAAGCCGAAGTGCGTAACGCCCAAGCAGAAGATGAACGTTATCAACAACTATCTCAACAGGGCGCAATTTCCGCCTCCCAACGGGATAACAAGCGTTTAAACTTGGAAACCTCCCAAAAAAGCCTACAAGAAGCACAAGCACAGTTAAATCGTACCCAATCAACTAGCCAGCAACAGATCAAAGAAGCCACAGCAACACTTGATGAAATCGCCGAAGTGCGAGGAGTGGATGTAGAAGCTGTTCAAGCAGAAGTCAATCGTACCGTAGCAGCGATGAATCTGGCAAAAGCCAATTTAAAACAAGCTGAGGTGCGATCGCCTCAAAATGGACAGATATTCGAGATCCATACCCATCCTGGCGAATTAATATCAAATGATGGCATTGCTGATATCGGACAAACCAACCAGATGTATGTCATAGCCGAAGTCTACGAAAGTGATATCGGCAAAGTGCATTCAGGGCAGCAAGTGAGAGTATTTGGTGATTACCTCCCGATTGAATTGCAGGGAATCGTAGATCGCAAAGGCTTGCAAGTGCGACGCCAGAATGTCATTAATACAGATCCTGTCAGCAATATCGACAACAGAGTAGTAGAAGTCTATATCCGACTAGATAAAGCCTCCAGCCGAAAAGCTGCCACCTTAACCAATATGCAAGTTAAAGCAGTAATTGAACTATGAAAAGGGCATGGGGCATTGGGCATTGGGAATGAGTCTTTGAAGTGGATGAACGAGTATCAAAGGGGGATGAATGAGTATCAAAGGTGGATGAATGAGTATCAAAGGGGGATGAATGAGTATAAAGGTGGATGAATGAGTATCAAAGGGGGATGAATGAGTATCAAAGGTGGATGAATGAGTATCAAAGGGGGATGAATGAGTATCAAAGGTGGATGAATGAGTATCAAAGGTGGATGAATGAGTATCAAAGGGGGATGAATGAGTATCAAAGGTGGATGAACGAGTTTCTAATTCTACTTGTCCCCTTGTCCTTAAATACTATGGGATTGATCAAACAACTGCGACGGCGAACACCTCTAGGATGGCTGCAACTGAATCATGAAAAAAGCCGTCTTTTAGTGGCATTGTCAGGCATTGCCTTTGCGGATCTTCTTATGTTCATGCAGCTAGGCTTTCAAACTGCGCTGTATGACAGTAACACCAGACTACATCGCAGTTTGCAAGCAGACATTGTTTTAACCAGTCCCCAAGCCCGTAACCTGCCAAGCTTGTCTACATTTTCTCGTCGGCGACTTTACCAAGCAATGGATATACCAGGGGTAAAGTCGGCAGAACCAATGTATTTCAATAACACAATCTGGAAGAATCCCCAAACACACCGTGAAACGGGGGTGTTAGTTATCGGGTTTAACCCAGACAAGCCAGCTTTTGACTTACCGGATGTTAACCAGCAATTGCAAGCGATCAAAATGCCGGATACCGTCTTGTTCGACCGTGGTGCAAGAGGAGATTATCAAAAAGCGATCGCTCAAATTGACCAAGGTAAAACCCTGACCGCCGAAATAGAACGACGCACAATTACCATTAGTGGCTTATTCCAAGTTGGGGCTTCCTTTGGCTCTGATGGCAACCTAATCACCAGCGATCAAAACTTTTTGCGGCTATTTTCTGGGCGACAGTCTAGCAGTGTCAGTCTAGGTTTGATTCTTCTTAAACCAGGCTATGACCCGAAAAAAGTGGCAGCAACATTGAAAGCCTACCTGAGAGATGATGTCAGAGTATTAACCCACGCCGAATTTATTGAATTTGAGAACAACTTCTGGAGAACAAATTCCCCAATTGGGTTTATTTTCAGCCTGGGTGTATCGATGGGCTTTGTGGTGGGCGTGATTATCGTCTATCAAGTCCTCTCCACCGACGTGAATGCCCACGTTAGGGAATACGCTACCTTCAAAGCAATGGGATACCGCAATTACTATCTGCTAAGTATCGTGTTTGAAGAGTCCTTGATATTGGCAGCACTAGGCTTCTTCCCCGGATTGGGAGTGTCTTTAGCACTTTACCAACTGACTCGCAGTGCCACAAATTTACCCATGTACATGACTGCAATTCGGGCATTACAGGTATTAGTGTTGACTATCATTATGTGTGCAATTTCCGGTGCGATCGCCACCCGCAAACTCCAAGCCACCGACCCCGCTGATATGTTTTAGAAATGGGCATGGGGCATGGAAATACTTACCAGTTCCCAATTCATAATACCCTCATGAGTGCTGAGTGCCCAGTCCAGAGTAGGGAATCTCACTTCTTTATTCAGAACTCAGAAAAGAGGAACTGTTTTGCCCAATGCCCAATGCCCAATACTTCTCTACCTTGGGCTGCGCCCTAAGTGTAGCTATGCCACAGGCTTTACGACTACGCTCAGTACAAGTGCCCAATTCCCAATTCCCAATGCCCAATGCTCAATTCCTAAAATATGCTTCCCGTCATCTCCATCCAGAATCTCGACCACCATTTTGGTCACGGCTCACTCCGCAAGCAAGTTTTATATAATATCTACTTGGAGATTAACGCCGGTGAAATTATTATCATGACTGGGCCCTCTGGTTCTGGAAAGACTACCTTGCTGACCTTAGTAGGTGGGTTACGTTCTGCCCAATCTGGTAGTTTGCGGGTGTTGGGACGAGAACTTTGTGCTGCTAGTGCTGAAGAACTAGTGCAGGCGCGACGCCATAACGGTTATATTTTCCAAGCACATAACTTGCATGGTAGTTTAACGGCACTCCAAAACGTCAAAATGGCTTTGGAATTGCATAAACATCTTGGGTTAAAAAAGATGCGAGCTACGTCAGCCCAAATGCTAGAACAGGTAGGATTAGGAAATCATTTGCATTACTATCCTGATAAACTGTCTGGGGGACAAAAACAAAGAGTAGCGATCGCCCGCGCCTTAGTCAGTCATCCTCAAATAATCCTAGCGGATGAACCCACCGCCGCCCTTGACAGTCAATCGGGTCGAGATGTAGTCAATCTCATGCAAAAACTCGCAAAAGAACAAGGCTGTACCATCTTGATGGTTACTCATGACAACCGCATCCTAGACATTGCCGATCGCATTGTTCACATGGAAGATGGCAAACTCAAGTCAAAAGTAAACCTATCAGTCTAAAGTTGATCAGCTCATTCCATTATTCAGAGTTGATTTATAAAATAAATCTTAAGTGTGGCGTCGCAAGACTAAATTTGTGGATTAAATTTATGGTTTTTTTCGGGCTAAAGCGCTTACCCTTCAGGTGACGCTTGCGGACTCGCTCTAAGTAGTCAGTGGCTCTAGCCCTATTTTGTTCGCAAAGCGTCTCTTAGCGCAGCTCTGGTAGAGAACACAGAGTTGGAGCCGCTTTCTATGAGACGCTATACCAACACTACGAATAGATTTTAATATATTTACATTATTTAATATAGTTTGATTTTTCCTCACCAACTTACTTACCTAGTTTGCGTAATTTCCCTATAGCGATTTTAACCTAACAGTGTGATATTAGTGTCCAGTTGAATAAGTGTCCTGTTGATTCCAAGATTTAATTTAAGTATTCTTATGTAATGGCTGTAACCAAAACGAGTTTTCTTTGTTGCCTAACAAGTGACACCTATGGCAAACCACGAGAGCGTTTTTGCCATTAATCTAGTTAAATTTTATGCTCATTGCCAATGTCATATATTTTGGTTGTTAAAGTTAAAACCAATTCTCTAAAATTACAGATAAATAATTCGCCCTTGCAATTCATAAGTTACTGGAGGATTTTTCAACATTTATGGTTTTCAACAATATCAGCTTCAAACAGGAAACACTAGTAGTAATAAGCTAGTCTATTTTCCAACACAAGCAAGGGATTTTTCGTAGCTCTATGATTATTGAGAATAGCGCTAGTAGTTCAAACAAAAAGTTGCTCGATTTTAATGTCAAAAGTTTGACAGCCAATCGCCGTGCAATAAATCTGTTAAAGGGAATATTTGCTGTTCTCCCTCTCACTTTGGCATTGCCTGTAGATGCTTTGCAAGTAAAGGTGACTCCAACTAATCCTAAATTAGGGGATACACTATCGGTGGAGATTAATTTAGATAATCCGGAAAATGGTACAAATCCAACAGTAGGTAGTGGTAATAATACATACCCAGCGTTTAAAATTGCGCCCAATCAATATCGCGCTTTTGTTCCTACAACTCCACTAGAAAAAGCTGGTGCTAGAACACTTCGGGTTGCAGGAGATGGTCGGGTGCAAAACTTAGCTGTGAATGTGCATAATCGCAAGTTCCCTATACAACGCATTACTTTGCCACCTGGCAAAGCCGGAGTGGATGCCACAGAGTATGAGCTTAAGCGCGTGGCAGCTTTTAAGGCGTTACAAACACCACAAAAGTATTGGAATGGAATATTCTTAAAGCCAAATGCCGGGCGGATGAGTACAAACTATGGTGTACGACGCTACTATAATGGTACATTTGCAAAAGACTACTATCATCGTGGTCTTGACTACGCTGGTGCTGCCGGTTCAGCGGTAATTGCCCCAGCCGCAGGGCGAGTTGCTTTGGTAGGTAGGGTTTCTCAAGGGTTTCGGGTACACGGTAATGTAGTTGGCATTGACCACGGTCAAGGAGTAACCAGTATTTTCATGCACCTGAGTCGGATTAACGTTAAAGAAGGTGACTTTGTGAAAGCTGGTCAATTAATTGGCGCAGTAGGTTCAACAGGTGCTGCCACGGGCCCACATTTACACTGGGGTCTGTATGTCAACGGACAATCTGTTGATCCAACACCTTGGCGAACTAAGGTCTTTAACTAGTAGAGGCAAAGTTAATTGCGTCTGTGGATAATTTGTGTTTTTTCCTAAGAATTAGGCAAAATAAATTGGATTGATACCGTCCCTACCTTGCTTGGCTAACATAAATAATCATAAGCGTTATGAGTATCGAAAAAATTGTAGAACAAGCTCTCCAGGATGGTTATTTGACACCAGCAATGGAAGCAGAAGTCGGTAGAATCTGTGACAACGCCTCGGAACTCTCAATTGAAGAGTATATGGCGCTGGATCGGCTGATGGGTGCGCTATTGACTGGTGAGGTAGTGGCGGTACCTCGCAAACAATTCATTAACGTCATGGAAGAATTGGTACTGACGGAAGCGATCGCACGAGTAGCAGAAATTGAAGCCACCAGCGAAAGTTCTCTAGATGTCGGGGATATTGCTGCTTATGCTCTCAATCGGCTACCACCTTTGTATGCTACTACAGAAGAAGGTGCTAACTTTCAGCGCCAAACGGCTCAGGCACAACTGCAAGAATTAATTTCTCAACAAGTAAGTGAAGCGATTAACCGTTACCTCGATCAACCCAATTTCTTCCCCGGACGGCAAGCTTTGGGCAAAAACACTGGCAATGAAATTGTACGCCAAGTTAGTGCTTTACTCCAAACCTACGCACCTAACTTTGAGCAAAAATTATAACTTTAAGAGTCATTAGTCATTGGTCATTAGTCCTTTGTCTAAAACAAATGATTAATGACCAATGACTCTATAATTAATCACGTACTAACACTGGTGTCCCTAAACTTACTTGCTCATACAACAATCGGACATCAGAATTACGCATTCTTAAGCAGCCGTGGGATACAGCCGTTCCTACCAGGTCAATATCCGGCGTGCCATGAAAGCCAATTTCATTGCGTCCATCTGACCAAAAACCAATCCATCTATCTCCCAAGGGGCTATCAGTACCTGCCTGAAATACTTTGCCTGTAATCGGGTGACGCCAGATTGGATAGTGTCGCATGTGTATTACTTGGAAAGAACCTATGGGCGTTTCCCAACCTTTCTTACCGACAGCAATGGGGTAGCTGGCTATCACCTCATCTCCTGCATATACATAAGTGCGACGATCGCTTAAATCAACCACTACTTGCCTCTTGGCATCTGCCAGCCTATCAGATGGTATTTGTTGGGCTGAAGCCTGAGACCATAAAGCTTTTGGCCAACTATCTGCAACTGGATTTTGTGTTTCTGCTTGCGCCACCAGCCGCGTCTTAGTTGGTAGGTCGGTTGCTTTAGCTACATTATTCTTAATGATTTGGGGCTGAGTTTCAGGCTTAATAGTAGAAGACTTGAGTGTAGAAGCACTTTGAACAATTGTGCGTTCATCAGTTGCTTTCGCTACATTATTCTTAATTATTTTTGACTCAGTTTGAGGCTTAATAGCAGAAGACTTGAGTGTAGGCGTCCTTCGAGCAATTGTGCGCCGAGAAGTTGCTTTAGCTCGTTTGTTCTTAATTATTTTCGACTTAGTACCAGGCCCAATAGCAGAGGACTTTGGTGTAAACGCCCTCTGGGCAGTTGAGCCTTGGGTGACTTCATCAGGGGGCACAGATGCACCCAGCGCAATTTCCCCTAAACTCACTTGGGAAAGATTCTTGTAGACTCCCTCTGGGCGGCTTCCCTTAGGATTGGTTAGGGTAGCATCTCGCCGCATCGAAGTAGATGCAGACTTCTCAGACTGCCGTTCTGCCGTAGTAATGCGCCAATGGACAGCTAAAGATAAAAATGCTGTGCCAAAACAGAGCAACATGACCATACGCCCTACAGATTCGTTTCTTACCATTGCCATCGCCTATTGTTTATCCCTGACATATCCAGCCGAGCAATTGGATGCGTTCATCATCCGATTATCAAAAATTTATCAATACTTATCATTTCCGTTATAAATCTGCCAACACCTCTGGGCAAACTAAGACTATGCGAATTGTCCCAGCAGCAAAACTTCAAGTGACCAACCTCATTCCTCCAAAGTTCTGGAGGTTGTAAGCCAATACTTAGACTTTCTGGTGGAACTTTTGAAATGTAGCAATCAATCATTAATGGTGTAGGTGGAAGAAAAACCATGTTTGAAAAACTATTGCTAGCAGTCACAATTACATTTTCCCTCAATTTCTTTTTTCAAGTTCGCGTACCAGAGCAACATAACTCTGGTGCTATCTACGGGCCACAACCACAACAATCAGCAACTATGCTGGTAACAGAATTAAAAAAATAAATCACCATTATAGTAACTACAGCAACTCAACTTCCAGAAATTATTGCCTGAATTTTAAAGGTATCAAGAAGTGAAAATTACAAAATTTTTATCTTCATCCTTATAACCAGATTTAATTATTTTTATCAAGCGTATATACCCAGTTGCTAAAAGTTTCAAAATGTGCATATGGTTGCGCTTTGGTTAGTTGATGAGTGCAAGGGCAACTATGCAAGCAGTATAAGGAAAATGTGGCTCTCCTTATTGCTATAAATGTATCCAAAATCCTATGCTTCAGTGTTCCAGTCAGAAATCCGTCACCTTAGCATGGAACTTCTGTCCCATTAGCAGGTCTAATAGATAGGGATGATTTAGAGCCAGTACATCTATGAGTCAGTTGATTACTGTATCCTGGTCAACGGTTGATGCAAAGTATCCAGAAGCATCAGTGCAAGTTGACAAACTCCCTAATCACGATTTAATTTTGCGCTGTCAAGCGGGACTGCGACCAGATCGTGCTGCGTTTGCAGAACTATTACGCCGCTATCAAAGTCAAGTTGATAGAGTTCTATACCACCTGGCTCCAGATTGGGCTGACAGAGCCGATTTGGCCCAAGAAGTTTGGATTCGAGTGTATCGGAATATTAACCGATTACAAGAGCCTGCTAAATTTCGGGGCTGGTTAAGCCGCATTGCCACCAACTTGTTTTACGACGAGTTGCGGAAACGCAAGCGGGTTATGAGTCCTTTGTCACTGGATGCTCCCCGCTCCTTAGAGGACGGCGAAATGGATTGGGAAATCGCCGGCGATACCCCAGGTCCTGAAGAAGAACTGACAACTAGAGAATTTTACGAACAACTGCGGGAGGCGATCGCGGATTTACCAGAGGTATTTCGTACTACTATTGTCCTCAGAGAAATTGAAGGCATGGCATACGAAGAAATTGCCGAAATCACTGGAGTTTCCTTAGGAACTGTGAAGTCAAGAATAGCCAGAGCTAGATCGAGGCTGCAAGCTCACTTGCAGAATTATCTAGACTCCTAATTTACAGTATCTTGCCTCTGCCCAATGTCAGAATTTAAGCATTGATTAAGAATTACACCAAAGACGTAGATTGCTTCTGGCTTTAGGAGGAAAATTGGCTAATTTTCCCGAAATTCCCGCCCAGTTTCCCCGTGTATGAATTGGTAATAATGTTAAGATGACTACTGATTCTCAGTTTTTCGACCGTTCGACTTTGCAACTTCCTCAAGATTTGCCAGATGGAATGGCCAAGCATACCAATGAATCAACGGGTCTTATGGATATGGTGAAGCGTGATCGCTTCGAGTTATTAAGTGCTTACCTTGATGGTGAAGTCACGGCTATAGAACGCAAGCAAGTAGAAGAATGGCTGGCAAATGATGCCTCAGTTCAATGCTTGTATGCCCGACTGTTAAAGCTGCGCCAAGGCTTGCGGACTCTCCCAGTGCCAACAGCCCAACAGTCACCAGAAGCAACAGTTCAGCAAGTATTGACACGTTTGCGTCGCCGTTCCCGTTTCAACTGGATGGTGGGAGGTGCAGCCGTTGCTGCTTGTGTGATTGGCGCAGTATCTGGCTTAGTATCTGGTGGTTCGAGGACAGCGCAACTAGCACAACGACCACAAATAGAACCGATACAAACGTCCTCAGCGTCTATGGCTCCACCTTCCCCTCTGATGGTGGGACTAAATAACCCGGTAATTGAAATTCCGAAAGCAGCAGTAGCCTCTCCAGAAAATTCAATCTATCAGGTACAGCCGCAACGGCATGACTCTAAACAGGACATAAACTAATTGTAAAGTTAACAGTTCACAGATCATAACTGTACTTTGTGGTTAAACTACAGCCGCTCCACCAGCCGTCAGGTTGGAGTAAGCCTCCTGATTGGTCAACTCGGTCTAAAGTCATTAAATAAACCCAAGCCCAACCCAGAGAGAGCGACTGTGGCTCATAGACCTTGATAATTTGTCGATTATAGAGGTTTTCTGGTATTTGTCTATTGGGCTGGTAATCCTCCAGCACATCTAGCTCATTTAAAATCCTTGGGTTGGAAAAAGAAAGTAAATATCCGTAAACTTGGCTATTCCCTAGCGTCATTGCTGGGTAGCCCATTGGCAAAGCAAACAATTTACCTTGTACAAAAGCTCTTTTGACATCTACTACCTTGCCAGCACAGTATTTTTTATAGTTAGCTTCACCTGGTTTGAGTGTGCCGTAGACAAAAACCCGTACCAAATCATAAAATTTTATATTTGATTCAGCCATCGCCTATTTTAACCATCTGAATTTCTTTGCCTACCATCTACAATATGGAGGCAGATACGATAACAGATCCAGTAGGAGAATTTTTGGTGGATTCCCGATATAACCCAGCAGCGATTGAGGAAAAATGGCAAAAAACATGGGCACAACTTGGCTTAGATCAAACACCGACAGCTAGTAACAAGCCAAAATTCTATGCTTTATCCATGTTCCCTTATCCATCCGGCAGCCTACACATGGGTCACGTCCGTAATTATACGATTACCGATGTGATTGCCCGCCTCAAGCGAATGCAAGGATATCGGGTAATACAGCCAATGGGTTGGGATGCCTTTGGCTTGCCAGCAGAAAACGCCGCCATTGATCGTGGTGTACCGCCAGCAAAGTGGACTTATCAAAATATTGCCCAGATGCAGCAGCAATTGCAGCGTCTTGGTTTATCCATCGACTGGGAATGCGAACTTGCTACCTGTTCACCGGATTATTACAAGTGGACGCAATGGATTTTCTTGCAGTTTTTGCAAGCAGGGTTAGCTTATCAAAAAGAAGCAGCAGTAAACTGGGACCCCATTGACCAAACTGTACTGGCAAATGAGCAAGTTGATAATGAAGGACGTTCTTGGCGCAGTGGGGCAATAGTTGAGCGCAAATTGTTGCGGCAGTGGTTTTTCAAGATTACCGACTACGCCGAAGAATTACTCAATGACTTGAATAAGTTGACAGGTTGGCCAGAACGCGTCAAATCAATGCAGGCAAACTGGATTGGTAAATCTACAGGCGCTTACTTAGAATTTCCCATTATTGGGATAGAGGAAAAAATCGGCGTGTACACCACACGTCCAGATACCGTTTATGGTGTCAGCTACCTGGTGTTAGCACCAGAACATCCCTTAACAAAGCGTGTCACTACAAAAGAACAACAAGCGGCGGTAGAAGCCTTTATTAAAGAGGTTTCCAATCAAAGTGAGTTGGAACGTACCGCTGAAGACAAACCTAAGCGAGGTATCCCCACAGGTGGGCTGGCAATTAACCCGTTTACAGGGGAAGAAGTGCCTATTTGGATTGCTGACTATGTACTGTATGAGTATGGTACTGGGGCAGTGATGGGAGTACCAGCACACGATGTCCGAGATTTTAAGTTTGCCAAAAATTACGATTTGCCAGTTGATTTTGTCATTGCTTCCCCAAATGATGTTGCAGGTTTTGACTTAACTCCAACATCAGAGATAGATGAAATTACACAACTCATCCAAATTGAATATAACCAAGCATACACTGAATCAGGAATTTTAATTAATTCTGGGCCTTTTACTGGCATGACTTCCACTGATGCTAAACAAGCAATAATTGAATACGCCCAACAACATGGTTTTGGAAAAGTGCGGGTGCAATATCGCTTGCGAGATTGGTTAATTTCGCGGCAGCGTTACTGGGGCGCACCGATACCTGTAATTCACTGTCCCAACTGTGGGATAGTGCCAGTTCCTGAGAAAGATTTACCAGTACAGTTGCCAGAAGAGGTGGAATTTACTGGACGTGGCGGTTCACCTTTGACTCAGTTGGAAAGCTGGGTAAATGTGCCTTGTCCAACTTGTGCCACTCCAGCAAAGCGGGAAACTGACACGATGGATACTTTTATTGATTCCTCATGGTATTTCTTGCGCTTCCCTGACGCTAAGAATGAACAACAGGTTTTTGATTCCAGTAAAATTAACGACTGGATGCCAGTGGATCAGTACGTAGGTGGAATTGAACACGCGATTTTGCATTTGTTGTATTCGCGGTTCTTTACTAAGGTGTTACGGGACAGAGGGTTACTGAACTTTGACGAACCCTTCCAACGCCTGTTAACTCAAGGTATGGTACAGGGTTTAACTTACACAAATCCCAATAAGGATGGTAAAGATAAGTGGGTTCCCTTTAATCTTGTAAATCCGGCTGATCCACGAGATCCTAAGACAGGTGAACCACTGCAACTTGTTTATGCCACCATGTCTAAATCAAAGGGTAACGGTGTCGCGCCAGAAGATGTAATTTCTAAATATGGTGTAGACACAGCGCGGATGTTCATTTTGTTCAAAGCGCCGCCAGAAAAAGACCTGGAATGGGATGAAGCCGATGTGGAAGGACAATTCCGCTTTTTAAATCGGGTTTGGCGTTTGGTGACAGATTATATTGCGGCTGGGGTATCCCGTAAACAAGCCCAATCTGATTTAACTAAGGCAGAAAAGGAATTGCGGCGGGCGATTCACACGGCTATTCAAGCAGTGACGGAAGACGTGGAAGATGAATATCAATTCAACACAGCTATTTCAGAATTGATGAAGTTGAGTAATGCTTTAACTGATGCCGACGGTAAAAATTCACCTGTCTACGCAGAAGGTATTCGGACTTTGGTGATGCTACTAGCACCCTTTGCACCACACATTGCTGATGAATTATGGCATTTATTGGGTGAAAGTGATTCAGTTCACACTCAAACTTGGCCATCATTTGACCCTGCTGCTTTGGTAGCTGATGAAATCACTTTAGTGATTCAAATTATGGGTAAAACTCGCGGCGCGATTCAAGTACCAGCACAAGCAGATAAAGCAGCGTTGGAGAAATATGCTCGTGAATCAGAAATTGCCCAGCGTTACATCGAAGGCAAAGAGATTAAAAAGGTAATTGTGGTGCCTGGAAAGTTGGTGAATTTTGTAGTTAGCTAAGAGTAGAGGGAAGAGAACAGGGTAGGCGTTCATGCTGACCAACCATTGCTAAATCACATCTGAATTCATAACTCTGTATTCCTATTTTTTAATGCCCGATTGCGATACCAAGCGGGGAAGCGTATCGTCATCAAAATGGCGATCGCAACCAGGACAATGTGTAGAATTGTAGAAACGTTGAGCGGCAGCAGCCAACTGATCAATGCACTCAGCGCAAAGGCAATCCCCCAGGTCAGGGTAAGAATCTGATTCACGCGAATAAAAATAGGACTATTCCAATGTTCTTGAGTAACTTGCTCACGGGCATATTGAATCGTAAATGGGATACCCACGAGTAAGGAGCCAATCGCAATCACTGCCAAGGCACCGTCAGCAAAAAGTCCTGGATGTTGCGTAATGAAAGGATGCCGCAAGTAAACACCCACAACTAGAACGAAGGCAAAAAAGACGACCGTACACCAATCTAAAATGAAGCCTTTACGTAAATTTTCACGTCCAAGAATGAACGTCAGGACGAGTGCAATAATTGCCCCGTGGAGGATACCACTCTCCCCTCTGTTTGCCAACACAGAATAAATGATCCAAGGTAAGAACCCTAAGATAACTCTTTTCATTGTGTTTGTTCTTCTTAATACCTGAGCAATGGACTTTGTATATTAAGAGAGTGGCAGACCGAATTCGATCTATCCCGACATCTCCTACCTGTAATTTCAGCTACTTGCTCTACTTTCATTGGTTTTTCTGGTCAGCTCAACAGACGAATGATTAACCATCGGCTGCATTCTTTTACGTCTCGACAACGACGGTAGCGTTGGGTCAACTCTGCATAATCCAAATGAGGAAAGATATTCATCCGAGTACGAGGCATCGCTGTACACCGATTTTACTTCCTCTAAATAATACTATCTATTACAACTTAGTATTAGACAGAGAGTACACATTGCTAAATCATTTTTTGCCCGTTTCGACAAGTGCTACTAAATCGATTTGTGACATCTCCTACACTTCCGTAAACGGTAAGTGTAGGCTGTATTGGAACGGGTCTTACTTTGTAGCTAGTTGCGGCGGAGTAACAATTTCAAAGTTTAAAGAATATATTGAGATTAATTTTTCTGTAGAGATGTTAAAGACATGAAACATCTGTTGCAAGAAGTATTGTAACAATAGTTTATTTCTCTAATATATGTGTATTTAATAACAGTTATATGATCGTCCAGAGAATAAGACTGTTTATTTATACACGAAAAAGCGCTTGAGGTTTTGCTCACTCAAGCGCTTTCTCGTAAAAGCTTATACCAACTCACTCGTTTGATGCAACATTTGAAATCTGCAACACTCCCTTGGGAGGGAGTATTGCGGGGATAACTTGTGACAAACATGTGGTGAAATGGTATCACTCCTTGCACTAACTAAGAATATCTCTTTTGTAAGAAAACCGGGGATCTAGTGAGTGACAGTTTATGAACTGACCTTAGTAAAAAAGAACTCACGATGAATGGTAACTAATAAGACTAAGCACGAATGTAGCAATTTTGTAAGTATAGTATAAAAAGTTATAGTTTATTAGCGTAGGCGTAGCCCGCCTTCTCTACGAGACGCTCCGCGTAGCTTGCTTCTCCGTAGGAGTATGGCATCGCCTACCACTGAGTGCAGTTTCACAATGTGCAGTAATTAGTAGCATAAATATCTCAAATTCGACCGCAAATGCACTGTAAACCATTAGTAGAGAATCGCCATAAAGTAAGGCAAAGAAGGCTTGGATATTAGCATCGAAGCGATTTTGACTGCAATAAATCATTACCTCCTGAATGGATAGAGGTATTCTTTAGAGATGCGAACCCAAAAACAAATCCTCGACCCAAGCAGATTGAAAACTTTGGGTTGGGTATCTTCTATCTCCTAGCAAACAGTAACATCCAAGTCTTCCGCATAGTGTAGGGAGTTACTTCCTTCGTTGAAGCAAAACGTAGCTTTTTCACAGAGGATTTCCGCGATATTCGAGACGATTTGTGTGTTTATATAAAAACAATAGAGGCAGATTATGGATAAGATTTAAGAATTCATCATACCTGTGCCTAAAATTGTAAGAGTCTAGATAAATGCTTCACGCTAGGTTAAAATAGCCGCTCCTTTACGAGCAGACGCCTTAACCCCGCGTCTAGGTGTGTGGTAAGATTGCCTAGAACAGAGGTTTCATTTGAGTTGGAGTCTCATATAAATTGCAAAGGTGAAGCTGACCGCTCATTAACCACTCTATTTTTTTATGGATTCGGAAAATATACAACAAGACTGGTGACAAACTGAGTGTAATTTGTAAATGAATATCTAGAATTTGCTACCAGACTTAACCAACTTCCCACAATTTTGACTTTTATAATTTACTTTTAGGATAGACACATGAACGATAAGCTGATGCTGATGATTCCAGGTCCAACCCCGGTGCCAGAAGCTGCCTTACTGGCATTAGCCAAGCATCCGATTGGACACCGTACCAGTGAATTTAGCAACATATTGGCAGAGGTGACGGAAAATCTCAAATGGCTGCATCAAACTCAAAGTGATGTGCTGACGCTAAATGTCAGTGGTACGGGTGCTGTAGAAGCTGGAATAATTAATTTTCTCTCTCCAGGCGATCGCATTTTGGTTGGTTCTAACGGTAAATTTGGCGAACGCTGGGTAGAAATCGGTCAAGCCTACGGTTTGAATGTAGAAGAAGTTAAAGTGGAATGGGGAAAACCCTTAGACCCTGGAGTATTTGCCGAAAAACTCCAAGCAGATACCCAAAAGCAAATTAAAGCCGTAATCATTACCCACAGCGAAACCTCGACGGGTGTGTTGAATGATCTAGAAACTATCAACCGCTACGTCAAAGAACACGGTGAAGCTTTAATTATTGTTGATGCCGTAACTAGCTTGGGTGCGTTCAATCTACCCGTGGATGCTTGGGGTTTAGATGTAGTAGCCTCCGGTTCCCAAAAAGCTTATATGATTCCGCCGGGATTGGGTTTTGTCTCTGTCAGCCCCAAAGCTTGGGAAGCTTACAAAACTGCGAAGCTACCGAAATATTATTTGGATTTGGGCAAATATCGCAAAGCCACAGCCAAAAATACAACTCCATTTACTCCGCCTGTGAACTTGATCGTAGCGCTGCACACCACGTTGCGAATCATGAAAGAGGAAGGCTTGGAGTCAATATTTGCTCGACACGAACGGCTCAAGAATGCTACCCGCGCCGCCATTCAAGGGTTAAATTTACCCTTGTTGGCGGCAGATAGTTACGCCAGTCCGGCGATTACGGCTGTAGCACCGCAGGGAATTGAACCGGATAAGATTCGGTCATTGATCAAAAAACGCTTTGATATTGCCCTAGCAGGCGGTCAAGACCATTTGAGTAACAAAATTTTCCGCATTGGTCACTTGGGTTTTGTGAGCGATCGCGATATCCTCAGCTGCATAGCATCTTTAGAAGTTACCCTAAGAGAACTTGGCTACGAGGATTTCACCCCTGGATCTGGTATAGCAGCAGCAGTTAGAGTGTTTAGTCACTCTTGAGTACTGAGTCATGAGTAATGAATATGATTTTTACTCATTACTCAGCACTAAATCAAAAGAGCGAGTTGATAATTTAACTCGCTTTGTTGATTTATGTGTACATGAGTAAAAACCGCCAAAGACAAATTTCTTATATATCAACCTTTGCACAAGCTAGAGTGGATGTGACACGCTTAGATTTTCCTGAATCAGCTACTCATAAGCTACTGTTATTAATTTGCATCCAATCAATAGCTAAGAGGCTAGCACAATTGGGTTTGCTCTGGTAGAGACGCTACACTAACATTTTGAATTTTGAATTTCTTATAGCAATCCGATTTGATTCCTGAATTACTCGTGAAGACTGGGGACTGGGGACTGGGAAGAAGGAATAAAAGTGTACTGAGTTTTTTTCAAAAATCAAATATGAGTCCTATAGCTATGCCGTCTCCAGCCAATCATAAATTTGTTCTAACTGCTCTAGAGTAATCAACCCATACTGCCAAAGAATCATTGCCAAAGGACCTGGATCTTGCTCCCGATGCCGAAGCGCCACCGCCAGTGATGCTGTGGAAATTGCCAAATCTTCTTGCAAAAAATGAATCAGTCGAGAATATTTTGATGGTGACATTTGTATCTCACCTCCTTGTGTAGAATGTATCGTCATATATCAGTTCACCATTGCTCGGAGCTAGTAGCCAGTATTTTATTTATCACTGTGCCGTTATCAGCTATACACCCCAGCACAGTTTTTTTGATTTGCCTTTAACAGAGGCTTCTCATAGAGGTTCTGAGAAATAGAAATTTTCGTACAAATCATCTGCCCGATTCTCAAGCAGTATTTTTATCTAGTTAGATTGGCTCCATCTTGTTTACTTTTGTGCTTTATTTAATTACACATGTAGTAACAAAGATTCCATAGCCTATACTCTCTTATTGGCGACTATTTACACTAACGCCCAAAGGAATATTTTTGCAACCAAACCTTAAGACCGCGATTTCAGGTTGGAGACAGTAGAATTTTAGATTATTACTACAGTTTTTAAATAGTAGCGTTACAAGTGACTGTTTAACCACATCAAGTGACATTTTTTACAAAAAAAACATAAATTTCCGCAGTGTAGGTTTTCAACAGAGTAACCACCCAAATCTTTATCCCCACAAAGCACCGAAGTCTCAAAACTCAATTTTGACAATATCGCCCACTTTCAACTTCAATTCGGCAGCTCTTCCAGAGCGAAGTTCAATCACCTTATCGATTGGTGTATTGGGGCCATAGATAGGACAAGGCTCACTTGCACAAGGAGGTGCAGCAGCCTGAATATATTTAACTACACCGTTACGTAGAAATACCATATCCAAGGGCACAGGTACATTCTTCATCCAGAACTGGACTGGTTGTGCTGAAGGAAACCCAAACAGCATCCCCCGGTTCTCTGGCAACGCTGGTCGATACATCAACCCCATCGCTTGCTGTTCTTGGGTCTGCGCTACCTCTAACTGAATCGTTGTGCCATTAGGAACAATGGCTTTAGCAGAAATTGGTAGTGTTTGACCTAAACTCTCTGGTGCTGGAGTTTGAGAATCAGAGGTGAGGTTGGGAGGTTTAGCTGTTGTTGGCACAGAACAACCCATCAGGAAAATACTCAGCAACATTAAGAGCAAACTTAGCCGATGAGTCATATAGTTTTTCGATTTTGTAATTTAGATTTCAATTTTACAGCGTTGTAGGCAGAAACTGGTTGAGTGGAAGCAGAGCCTCCAAATGTGCATTCCCAATGAGGCAACGAGGTAAGTATTACTAGTATAGTGCGGTGTAAATCTAGCTACCATCTCAACTAGCTAGACAAGTAGGAGAAATTCATGAATTGCCCCGACTCAATCCCTTTGTGAAACGTAGGTAAACTGACGCTACAGTGTACTAGGATTCTCTTAAAACGTATCCTACGCCTCGCACTGTTTGAATGAGGCGCTTTTGACCTTCATCTTCGATTTTTAACCGCAAGTAACGGATGTATACTTCAATTACATTCGACTCACCCAGAAAGTCGTAACCCCAAACATTTTCCAGAATTTGTTCGCGAGTTAACACCTCACGGGGATGTTCCATTAAAAATTTTAATAGTTCAAATTCCTTCATTGTCAAGTCAATTGCCCGTCCGTTGTGTATGGCACGGCGAGTTGCTATGTCTAAAATTAAATCCCCAAAGCGCAACTGCTCCGTGGTATCCACATCAGGTTTTAAGTAGAGGCGAATCAACTTCAAAAAGTCTTCTGAGCGGTAAGGCTTGAGGATGTAATCATCCGCTCCAGCTTCTAGACAAGCTACACGATCATCGACTGTATCCCTTGCCATTAAAATTAACACAGGCGATCGCATACCAGTGCTTCTCAGATTTTTGCACAATGAGAGTCCTGATTCTCCAGCTAGCATCCGATCTAAAACAATTAAAGCAGGCTGGCGATCGCGACAGTGTTGCAAACCACTTGTCGCATCATGAGCCAAAATTGATTCATAGCCGGCTTCTTGCAAATCGCAAGAAAGCTGATTTGCTAGGCTCTCATCGGTTTCAATCACCAAAACACAGGGACTTTGAGCAACTGTCATAACAATTTGGGATATTGGATTTGGGATTGTAAAGACATTCCAAAGAAAATCTTTACATCAGTTAAAAGTGCAATTACGAGTTTTTAATGATGGAGCAATCCTGATTTGACACGCTGCTAAGGATGTTTTAGCACGTTCAGATGTCAGCCATCGAATTCTTGGATGCAATCTTAATAACTAACTCCAAATACTATCCATACAGCAGTAATTCTGGAAATAAATCAGCAAATTGGGCATGGGGCATGGAGAATAAGGCATGGAGCATGGGAGCAGAGGGGAAGAATTTTCTGTTTGCTCCCTCGCCTCTTTAACAATGCCCAATGCCCAATGACTACGGCAATTCTACAGAAGTTGGTTTAGCGATATGTGGCAAACCCCAACCTAATTTTTCTCGCAAAATTCGGAAAAACTCTGGCGGTTGCAGGCGAATAAATCGGACACTATATTGCGATCGCTCCATATATACTCGATCTTCTGGTAGGATATAGCACCCCCCATTACCATCTACTACCATCACCAGCCGAGGAATATTGACTGGGTAAATGTTGACCGATTCAGTATCTGGAAATACCAATGCTCTAGAAGCTAGGGAATGAGGACAAATGGGTACTAGCTGTAAAGCAGGTACGCCAGGAGTCACCACTGGGCCACCAGCACTCAATGAGTAAGCTGTAGAACCAGTAGGCGTGGAAACAATTACACCATCCGCCGCAATATCTACTGGCGCATGACGCCCTATGGCAATTTCAAAATGGCACATAGAGGTCAAAGGTTCCCGATGCAGCACCATTTCATTCAAGCACAAAGCTTCCCACAGCACTGAATCTCCCCGAAACACTTTGACCGTGAGCATAGCTCGTTCTTCAATTTCATACTCACCCGCCATCGCCTGTTCTAGTGCTTGGGGCAATTGATTCAGGAAAGCTTCCGTCAAAAATCCCATATGGCCGGTATTCACTGTTAGCAGTGGAATACCACAGGGGGCTACTTGACGAGACGCTGCTAAAACAGTGCCGTCTCCCCCTAACACCACTGCAAACTCCATATCTGAGTCAAAACCAGGGGGTGTCAGACCGTCAATGGGGGTGTGACACACAGGACTCTCCGGGTTAGAGTAGCCCAGTATCCCACCGACACTCGATGTGATACATACATTCCAACCGGCTGCGGTTAGCTTGTCTTTCAACTCGATAGCGACACGGCCCGCTATCGGTTTAACGTCATTATAGATAATGCCTGCTTTCGGCACACTCAAATATCCAAGTTTAGGCGATGCTCTGTATTATGTAATCCTTACACATTTTTGGTCATCTAGTCATTAATCTAAAGTCAAATGTCCAGAGTCTAGAGTTTAATGACTAATGTCTGTTTTGTAATCACTATTGACTATTGACTTTTGAAGACTGTTTAAAAGGAGTTTTTTTAGATTTCTGCTTTTTAGTTTTATTTTTCTCGTAGTCTAACTCTTTGAGCTTCTTCATTATTCGGCTGAAGTACTCTTGTAGATAGCTTTCTAGCGTTGTGGTTTGTTGCTGATCTAAACCAAAGACTGTGTATACTTCATCCATTGAAGCATTTAACTGTTTACCACTAGCCAATACTTCTGTAAACGCTAACCTGTCGGCTACGTTCCATCCCCACTGAAAGAACCGCATTAAGCTCCGCACGGTACGCAGTAAGTTTATTGGCATCCGCGTTACTCTGGCGTCTTTTCCAGATAAGCGTTCGCACAGGCTGATAATTTCTTCTGCACTCCATGCACGAGTACCTACTACAGGAAAAACTTGGTTTTCCGTTTTTGGTACACTCAATGCTCGGATAGCAAACTTAGCAATGTCCTGAGTGTCCATATAAGCGATGGGAGAAGAATTGCCAGTCACCCAAACTGGCTGTGCTTCTAAAATGGGAATCCCGTACTGACTGATTAATCCTTGCATAAATCCAGCTAGCCGCAAGATGGTGTAATTCAAGCCTGACTCAGCCAGGAAGAGTTCTGTACATCGCTTAATTTCCATTAGCGGCACTTCTGGGTATTTATCAGCATCTAAAATCGAAAAGAAGATAAAACGCTCTACACCTGCTGCTTTTGCAGCTTGAATCAATGCTACTTTCCCGTCCCAGTCCACTTGTTTAATACTCAATGAATCTGTAGGGCGAGATGTTGACGCATCAATAACTTGGGTTACACCTTCTAATGCTTCCGCTAGAGTTTCAGGGTAACGCAAATTTCCTAGTACCAGTTCCGCACCCCATTCCTTGAGAAAAGCTGCTTTTTTGCTGCTCCGAACAAGACAGCGTACTTTATATCCCTCATCGATAGCACGACGAGCCACTTGTCTTCCTAAGGTGCCAGTGGCACCGACGATTAATAATGTCATGAGGGTTGTAATAAATTTTAATGTTTTATGAAAAGAATGTTATCAGAATAACCTATGCAAACAAAAGTTTACATCTTTTCTCAGAAAGTCAATTTATTTTGGAGAGATTCATGAGGAAATTGCTGTCCGGTTAACGGACAAGCTTTTTTCTCATTTTGATGAAAAAGGGAGTGGGGAGTGGAGAATGGGGAGAATAATAACTCTTAACTCCTAACCGGAGGCGGAGCGTCTCCGGCTTTGCTCCTAACTCAGCATTCAATTATTCTTCTTCGCCCTGAATTTTCAGTAACAACGCGCCTAAGCCCCAGCCCACGAATATTAAACCGAAGGACAATAGAGCTGCATTCAAAATTTCGCCGCCCATTGGTGTGATTCTCCTTATGCAAAGTGGTGTGTAAACTAGGTCTACCAGAAGCTTTTCAATGGTTGCTGTAGGATTAGACCTGTGTAAATAATTTTAAACTAGTTTAGCAGGTAATCCCTACTGGTTTAGAAGGCAATCCCTACTGTTGGCAGAAGGGGAGATGGGGAAATTGAGGAAAATTGATGATAATAATTATGAAGAGATTTTATGTATCAAAATAATCAAGGTAATTTAGTAAATTTTTGCAAAGAGAATCGTCCGCGTTTGGCGATGACGCTGGGAGATCCGGCAGGTATTGGGCCGGAGGTAATTTTGAAAGCTTTAGCAGATCCGGAAATTAGTCAAAAATATGACGTTACAGTTGTGGGTAACCGGGATTTGCTAGCACAGATTTATCGCAAACTGAATTCAACTGAAAATTTAGCACCTTTGGTAAATCCAGAGGAGTTGTCAGTTAGCGATGTGCTGTTGGATAGGGAAATTAAAGGTGAAATCATCCCAGGAAAAGGTAATGCAGTAAGTGGTGCAGCTAGTTTTGCGTATATGGAATATGCGATCGCTCAAACACTCGCTGGTAAATTTGATGGTATTGTCACCGGGCCGATCGCTAAATCTGCCTGGAAAGCCGCAGGGTATAATTATCCAGGGCAAACAGAACTTTTGGCACAAAAATCAGGTGTTGAGCGTTTTGGGATGTTATTTGTAGCGCGATCGCCCCATACTGGTTGGATACTTCGCGCAATATTAGTTACCACACATATTCCCCTAAGTCAAGTAGCCGAGACATTAACACCGCAGTTGCTGACACAGAAATTGGATTTGCTGGTGGAGTGTTTGGAGAAAGATTTTGGGATAGAAAATGGGAGAATTGCGATCGCTGGGTTGAATCCCCACAGTGGCGAACAGGGACAACTTGGACATGAAGAACAGGATTGGTTAATCCCCTGGTTGGAGCAAGAGCGACAAAAGCGACCACAATTGCAACTAGATGGGCCAATACCGCCAGATACGATGTGGGTTAAACCAGGTCAAGCTTGGTATGGAAATTCTTCAGTACAAAATTCAGCTGATGCCTACTTGGCACTTTACCACGACCAAGGCTTAATTCCGGTGAAGCTGATGGCATTTGATCGGGCAGTTAATACTTCTATTGGCCTTCCTTTTGTTCGGACTTCACCTGATCATGGGACAGCGTTTGATATTGCGGGTAAGGGAATTGCTGATGCTACGAGTATGAAAGCAGCAATACATTTAGCGGCTGAGTTGGTTAGTCAAAGATTGGCTAAGAAAAATGAGGAATGATGATATGACAGTTTGCAGTTGAGTCAAATATAGATCTAACCCCCAACCCCTTCCCTTGTAGGGAAGGGGAGTAAGATTCAAAGCCTCTCTGCTTTTAGGAGAGAGGTCAAAGTGTATTACATACAAACGAAATACGGTATATCACGAAGTAGTAATTAAAAGTCTTTAAGTATTGAGTTGTTTTATGACCATTGAATATCAGGAAATATTCTTCCCCGACAACTGTACAAGTAGGCTTTAGCTCACTCATTGTTCTTATATCACTGATGTCACTCTATATTAAATCTTTGTAACTTGCGCTCCCATCGGAAATACAAACTTTCTCTATCCACCTCATCTATCTCTTCACTTTCATTAATGAGGTCTTGGTTTTTCTCCTCTAATTCCCGCATATACTGCCTGAGTATACCCCCAACAGCGATCGCTCTGGTTTTATGCAGTTGACGGGTTAACTCTAGAAACCATTCTTTATCACCCACTAAATCTGACTCTTTCACCTGATACTTGAGAATTTCTGGGATGAGTAGTGAAGGGTTATGATGTTTTGCGATCGCACTAATATGAACAACAGGCTGGTAATCAATCCGTAAGCACTGCTGCCACAAGGCTACCCATTTGGCATGAGAAAGATAGCCATGACTGAAATAGGAAGGCGGCACCATTGCCAAAATATGTAAATGCGGGTGTGCCGAGACTCGATTTTTACCTTTAGTAACTTCTATGGACTTTACCCAACCTTTCACAGGCCATGCTTTCAATTTAGTCAATCGCTTAAAAGCCTTATTTATAGAATCCAAGTTTTCCTTGAGTTCTTTAATCGGGCAATTTTTTACAGTTAAGGTGACAAACAGCCAACGGTGCTTGGGGTAATCAGTGACAACCTGTGGGAGAATTTTGTAAGCCCTTGCTTTCCACATGAGCGATCGCCGCCACTGACAAACCGGACAGTGACGAACCCTACAGAATCGGGCATCTGATAGCTTTAACTTGAGAATGCCTTCTGATTCCTCTGGCACTAATTGAAATTCCAGCAACTCGGAACACATTCTCATGCGCCACGCATACTGCTGAAAATAATGTTCGTCTGCTTTGGCGTAATAATGTAAGACTTTATCAGTATTAGCTCTGTGCTTGTCCCAAATTTTACCTATAGGCGAAACTTCGGATAAGCTCTGTACATTTTGATTTTGCTGAAACTTATTTTGAGACGATATATTAAAAGCAATAAAATTACTGTATAAGGCTTGAGCAGACACGAAATTACCAAATCAGTTTGTATCAATATCCCAAATTAACGCAAGTTATACGGTCAAGCCTCAGTAAAAGTATTTAAGTAAGCAATAAGACTAATGCTGACTCATCTGAGCATTCTTTTTATGAAGTAATCCTGAAATCGAAAGTTCAGGAATTAGTATTTTCGTCGGGCGCTTCAAACTTGTAACCATAGCCCCGCACAGTTTTAATAAACTCCGGTATGCTGGAATCGACTTCCATCTTCTTGCGAAGTTGACCAATATGCACATCAACCACCCGGCCATCTCCTACATAGTCGCAACCCCAGATTTTTTGGATTAGCTGTGGACGACTCCAAGCCTGGTTAGGATGACTTGCCAAAAAATGTAAGATATTAAATTCCAGCGCTGTTAAGGCGAGAGTTTTATCGTTAAGTGTTACCTCCCGACCATCTGGATTAATTACTAGCTGCTTGAAAACGATACGTTGTGTTGGAGAGGGATTGATGTAGCGTATCCGCCTCAAAAGAGCTTCTACTCTAACTTCAACTTCTGCAAGACTAAATGGTTTAGTCATGAAATCATCAGCACCTGCGCTTAAGATTTTAATTTTATCAGCCTCGTCAGTTCTACTAGTCAGTATCAGCACTAAAACATTAGTACGACTCTGCATTTCTTGGCAGAGATTATAACCAGTAACATCCGGCAAATTCCAATCCAGAATTACTAAAGCTGGGTTGAATTGCTCAAACAACGATAAAGCAGTCTTACCATCTGCTGCCGACTCTATTTGATATTTCCGACTTAAAAAACGATAGACGAGATTTCGGACACCGAAGTCATCATCAACGATCAGAATTTTGGGAGTAGTAGTGGTAACCATAACCATAATGCTGCCTATTGTAGATTGGGCGATTCGCTTCAACTGTACTCTAGCCAACGGGTATGCTCTCTTGAAGAAGGTCTACGAAAATCTACGCTAGTGCATTTACATGTAGCTACCCTCTTAAGCATATACTATACTACAAGTTTCAGCCTGAGACTATGATCAGCCAAGGACTGAGAGCATCACCAGAAAGTATTAAAGCAGGAAAAACAGCTTTAATAGTGAGGGAGATGTCACGAATATTACGATAAAAAATTGTTGGAAGATTGCCTCAATAGTGCTGCTTGTGTCACTCCAATAGTGCGGTAATAGATTGAAGAGACATTATTATTAGCGATCACAGATATTGAAAAAGTACGCAATTCCTGTACTAATGGCTGAATATTTTTCATTTTTAGACTATTTTTTTATTAGTTAGGTAGGAAATTTCAGAAATTTAAATTTCCTCATAATTTATCTAAATAATTAGATATCAAGAACGGAAATTTCAAATATATTTCTTGAAATTAATATAAATAATTCTTTCAGATAGTATAAGTTGACTATATTTGCAATGGATTAAATGGTAGAGAATATTTAAATTAGCCACTCTATCTCAGGAGATATTTTGAGTAAATTCATCCCAGAGAAAGAGCAATTAAAGATATTTAGTCCGGTAAATTGCTCTTAATATCGTCAGTAAGGAATAATTATGACTAACAATTTAGCAGGCGGCATCATTCCCCCACAGCCACCAATAGAAGCAGAATCTGATGTTCATGTGCTGAAGACTCGTCTAGAATGGGGCGAACCAGCTTTTACAATACTGGATGTGCGCGATCGCCCAACCTTCAACGAAGGTCACATTATGGGAGCAATGCCGATGCCAATAGATGAATTGGTAGAGCGTGCAGTACCTTCTTTGGATAAGAGCCGTGATATTTACGTTTACGGTGCTAATGAAGAAGAAACTGCCCAAGCCGCACAACAACTGCGTTCTAATGGATTTGAGCATGTCTCCCAACTCAAAGGTGGTCTTGCAGCATGGAAGGCGATCGGTGGGCCAACAGAAGGCATTGTTGAATCAAAAACTCCCCCAGGTGCAGATGACTACAATATTGTAGATCGACTAAAAAATAATCAAGAGCTTCAGCAACAGGGAGGCACTAGCCCGACAGAAGCCATTAAAAAGGGAGCCAGTAACCTCAAAGAAAATATTCAAGAGGGAGCCAGTAACCTCAAAGAAAATATTCAAGAGGGAGTCAGTAACCTCAAAGAAAATATTCAAGAGGGAGCCAGCAACGTCAAAGAAAATATTCAAGAGGGAGCCAGCAACGTCAAAGAAAATATTCAAGAGGGAGCCAGTAACGTCAAAGAAGGCATTCAAGAGGGAGCCAGTAATGTCAAAGAAGGCATTAATGAAGCTAAAGCTCCTAGAGACACTGAATGATTCTAATGTTGGCTCTCAGGCAAAAAATAACTTAAAAAATTAGCGAATAGACCTCTTGCATAAATCAAGAATAAGAACCCCACCTACCTTTGACTTATATCAAAGTCTCTCCTCTTTGCTTACTCTTAGAGGTTAGGGGTGGGGTGTTAGGAAATTTTCCAAGAGGTCTAATCTTGATTTCTCATGAGCAAAAAAGTCTCAATTCAGGAACGGAGCCGGAGACTGCGAAACTTCGGTCAGAGGTCAGAAGACAGAATATTCTGTCTGGTGATGATTGTGCTCCAGATCAATAACTTTTGCAAAGGCTTTACTGTTTGATCAATGTTCAAACAAATCTTTAAATTGCAATAAATCTAAAGAAACTATTGTTGGTAGAAATTTAAAACATTCTTGAGCAATTTCCCAACGTTCTTCTCGTTTGAGCATTTCTATTAGCTTCTGCTGCACACTAAGTAAGTAGCGCACATCATTGGCAGCATAACTCAGTTGAGCTTCAGATAAACTAGCAGCGTTACCCCAATCAGAACTTTGAGAGCTTTTATCCAGTTCCACTTGTTCTAACTCTTGCACCACATCTTTAAGTCCGTGGCGATTTGTATAAGTACGGGCTAACTTACTAGCAATTTTGGTGCAAAAAACAGGCTGAACCTGAATCCCCAGATTAGCTCGCAAAGTCGCAAGGTCAAAGCGAGCAAAGTGAAACACTTTTACCACATTTGTTGCTTCCAAGAGTTTTTTTAAGTTTGGAGCCTCAGCTTGTCCTTTAGCTATGCGGATTGCAGTCACTTTCCCTTCTAGGTTGCATAGCTGGACAAGACACAAGCGATCGCGAGAAGGCAATAATCCGTTACAGTCGAACATCACATTGCTGTGATGAACTCTGCTTCAGAACCGTGCATGTCCCTTTCAAGACACACGGCTCCTGAGTTGATTGCAGCGTAGTACGCCACGTAAACATGCTGTTTTCTTATCATGGCAGTGGCGATGCAATAATTGTAGATTTTCATAAATATCCTTACCCCCAAGATTTACGAGGAATTTTGTGGTCTACTTCCATTGCATCGTTATGCCTAAACTTTAATCCGCATTCATTGCATTTGCCACCTTGTTTTTTGAGCAGTGTTTGTACTCTGGTTTTTAGGTTGGCGTAATTGCTTAGTCTTTGTCCCCAATAGACGTAATCGCCGTCATAGGGTGATTTTACACCTTTGACTTTGGTATGTCTTACAATCTTGGTTCCTTCATGGCGTAGTAACGGGAATTCACCTGAGTCAAACTTCCACCCTCTACCTTGTCCCCAGTATTTGCGCTTGATATCCCTTTTTCCAGTGCCGTGACATCGGGTATATGCCCATCCCCACAGCATTTGGAATAAGTCGTAATCGCATTTATGAAAAGTTTCCTTAGCGCATATAGTTCTATAATAGTTACACCACCGACATATTATTGGATTTAGTGTAGCAATTACTTTCTGTTGAGGTGCATGACGTAGACTGTCAATTACTCCCTTGAGACGTTTAATGTGTCTGGAAACAGCATCAATGCTTGGTTTAATGATGGTTTTGAGCGCGGCTTTTTCCTGATATTTTCGGATATTGAATCCAAGAAAGTCAAATCCGTCTGAAGCTTTTACTTCTTTAGTTTTTGTTTCTTTAACTCTTAATCCGATAGGTTTTAGGAACTCATTAAGTGAGTCGATCCAGGCTTGATATCCTGCCCGACCGTTTGGTGATTTTGTGTTTTCAGGGGTTTTATCCACACCGAAAATAATCACAAAATCGTTAGCGTATCGAACTAGTTTATATTGCGTGTTAAGTGATGATGGAACCTTTCTCAAAGAGAAACTTTCCTCGATCCCATGTAACGCAATATTGGCAAGTAATGGGGAAATTACCCCGCCTTGTGGTGTGCCAACTTCGATTGGAAATAGGCTTGTCCCATCAAGACATCCCGCCTTCAACCAGCCTTTAATGATTTGCCTTATACCAGGATAGGTTGCTAGTTTGTTTAGTAGGTAATCATGATTTATTCGGTCGTTGCATTTTTCGATATCTGCCTCAATAAACCATCGGTCACCCGTTGTCCTAGAGAGACTTTGAAAGATTGCTTCGATGGCGTCATGAGTACTTCTACCAGGACGGAACCCGTAAGATTCCGCATGAAATTTGGCTTCCCATTCTGGTTCCATCGCCATTTTGACTAAGCATTGACTGGCACGGTCATGCATGGTAGAAATCCCTAGAGGAGGCAGCGCGTTGCGGGGGTTCCCCCCGTTGTAGCGACTGCCGTGTCGCTTCTCGGTTTTCCCAGGTTTAGGAATTGTTATACGCTTTATGGATTTAGCCTTCCTGGTTATATCCAGGTTGAGTGCTAACTTCATGCGTTGCGTGGGTTTTAGGTTTTTAACGCCGTCAACCCCAGCGGTTTTTCTCCCTAAATTTTCCTGAGTTATCCTGCGAACTGCCAGGAGTTTCGCAAACCAGGAGTGCGTCAGTCTTTTTTGCAAAGCGCGAACTAAAGCGACGTTTCCAGCCGTTGACGCTTGATAGATATGTTTCTGAAGCTTCATGACTGCCTTTTCAACTGTTTTCCAGTTGATTTGCTGCCATTCATCCCACAATCCGTTTTTACCGCTTGTATTAGGCATTTTAACTACTTACTCTTAGTTACCAACTATCAACCCTGGGCATGTCAGCTTATCCACGTTCATTACAAACGGGCATTTGCTTGTTGCCCAATCCTACTCCCATGCTCCATCTGGCTTGGATGCCTACCTCTGTTATCGACCGCCAGAGGAGGAGACATGGGGTTTTCCCGTTCCGATTACCTATTTGTTTGACGATTTAGGTGGATGCTGGGACTCCGGGTTTATTTGGAATGCCCAATCGGTCTAACGACTCTAGCCGATTCCTTATCCTCTGCCTTTTGGCTTGGGTGTCTCAGATGCTTTCACCCATTCACCGTAACGAAGTTTTATCGCACCTTTGCTTTGGCTCACCATATCGTCTTGCTTGCGATGTTTCAAACCCATTGCATCTAGGGAGACTCGCTTTCAATCCCGCTTTACCAATTTGATGTCCAGTCGCTTTGGCAGGGAAAGTGCTTTCACACCGGGCATTTGGTGGGTAGGACTTGCCAATTTATGGCTCACCTACATAGGTAATCAGTTGTCTTGGCGAAGCCTCTCCCTTTGGGAGAAGGTTCAAAAGGAACCAAGCTAGCCATCTCACCAGACCCTTACGGGTGTTAAGTTTTCGGCTAAACGGGTCGCACCATCGTTTCTGTATCAACTGCGATCGCTGTAGATTCTAAATACTGTCCAAGGGCTGCGTCACTGAGGTCGCGATCGCTCACCTGAAAATCTTGTAATGTCATGAATTGTTCAAAAATAATAACAGTGTCCAACAGACAAAAGTATTGTCACACACTATATTATTGTGCAAAAAAATCAGAAATTAAATCTACCTAGTGCGAAAGAAAAGTTGTGTCAGGTAGACTTCGCCTTGATTATTAGTAGCAACGCCAATTCCAGTGAGATTGTAATTTCCTTTAATATTCTTTAGATGTCCGGGACTGTTGACCCAACCACTAACAGCTTCGTCCACAGGGTTGCTATATCCCCGATTGAAAGCAACATTTTCTGCCGCACTGTTGTAGCGAATAGGGATAGCTTTGACTCGCCGTTCAAATCCCTGATGGCTAAATGGGGTTTTACCTCTAGCCATGTTTTGACTATGAATTCTTGCCTGTTGAGTGATATTTGCATTTAGGGTCAACATTGGCAGTCCTTTAGAAGCCCGATATCGATTAATTTGGTCAAAAACTGATTTTTCTAACTCCGTAGTTTTAAAAGTAGGAGTCGATATTGCAACCTGACTGGAAAAAAGCGACAACAGCTTATTACGGGTGGATGTATTCGTAGAAGGATAATTTGGAATCGGAACAGTCGTTAATCCACTAGCAAGGACAAGCGCACTTAAAGCGATGCCAAAAGCAGTTTGTCGGAACATGGAGAATTGCGTAATATATTAGAGATATAAGACTTCTACTTTACCTTATTGTTCCGACGATATATACCACGATACTATTAAGTATTGATGAATTTCGGCAATCTGGCTACATCTTTGTATAGGAAGTACAAGAAATCATTTCCAATTGTCAATACTTCAATAGGTCAGCTTCATGAAATCACGGTTATTTTTGCTGATAATTTAGGATTTTCATGAATTACTAAAAAAATAATAGACCTCTTGCAAAAGTCCCTAACACCCCACCCCCAACCTTTAAGAGCAAGCTCTTAGGGGAGACAAAGCGTAGCTTTGGCTCTTTGGGCTTCTTATTTTGGATTTATGCAAGAGGTCTAATGTAGTATTCAATAGACAAATGTCATTGAAACTACATTATTCAACATTTAGCAAAAGCTTTACTAGCAGGCTGAAGTTTGGGGAATTTTATAAAAAAACCTAAATTCTACCACATCTATCAGCGAAAGAAAATTTGTGTGAAGTAGATTGCGCCTCCACTGTCGCTAGCGACACCAATCCCCGTTTTATCATAATTACCTCTGATATTGGCAAGATGCCCTGGACTTTTGAGCCAGCCTTGAACAGCTATTGTCGCAGGGTCACTATATCCATAGTTGGAAGCGACATTTTCACCAGCTGAACTGTAGGGAATACCGACTGCTTTAACACGTTCTGAAAATCCCGTATGTCCAATGGGAACTATACGTTTAGCCATATCCTGACTGTGAATCCTGGCTTGATTATCGATGGCAGAATTACGAGTCAGCTTTGGTAGCTTTTGGGAAACTCTGTAGTCATTAATTTTGTTGAAAATCGACTGTTCTAGAGCAGCAATGTCAATTTTAGATGCTGCAGGTCTAACAGTATTATTTGATACATTTGAAGATATCGGTGTAAAAGTTGAATTTGTAACAGGATTTGTTACAGGATTTGTTACAGAAGTTGTTACAGGAGTAAGGAAAATTTGTGTGAAGTAGATTTCGCCTCTACTGTTGCTAGCGACACCAATCCCAGTCTTTTCAAAATTACCTCTGATATTGGCAAGATGCCCTGGACTATTGAGCCAGCCTTGAACAGCTATCGTCGCAGGGTCATCATATCCATAGTTGGAAGCGACATTTTCACCACCTGAACTGTAGGGAATACCGACTGCTTTAATACGTTCTGAAAATCCCGTATGTCCAAAGGGAACTTTACCTTGAGCCATATCCTGACTGTGAATCCTGGCTTGATTATCGATGGCAGAATTACGAGTCAGCTTTTTTAATCCTTGGGAAACTCTGTAGTCATTAATTTTGTTGAAAATCGACTGTTCTAGAGCAGCAGTGTCAACGCTAGATGCTACAAGTTTAACAGTACTATTTGATACATTTGAATATTTTGGCGTAAAAGTTAAATTTGTTACAGGAGTAGCGATCGCCCCACTACTGAGAATAATAGTGCCCAAAGCAACGCTGCAGATTGTTGTTTTAATCATTTGCTGAAACTAACTGAAACTCTAGCTCCAGAAAGCTTAACCAAGCTAGTATCAATCTGACAACTTGATTATAGGTCTATATACTTCTGCTTTTGGCGTTTTTTGTTCAAAAACTACCAGTAAACTTTAAAATCCATAAAATTATGAAAAAATAATACTGTTTATAAAAAAATTTCCTCTACCATTAGTATGATTATTTTATCTAACCTCTTTTCCAAACTTCGTTTTGTAATACACGAAGATTGTCATACTTAGTTAGTGTAAGTTAAAAAAATTATGTATTTATAATATTATTCAGTATTAATATTTAGAAAAATATCATGATCATGAATTATGATTAAATATCAACATCTTACACAATTCAGGATTAATACTTATAAAATACAAAATACAAGTATAAATAAAAACTTTTATATTCAGGATAATCGTAGGTTGGGTTGTAGCAAGATCCTTGTAGGGGTACGAAGTGAAACCCAACAAACCACCGAAAATGTTGGGTTACCCTTCTCCTGTCGGAGACGCTACGCAAACGGGAAGCAAGCTACGTTTCTCAACCCAACCTACGCAGTTTAAGTTTTTTGGCGCTAACACCAAGCGTATTGCGAGATATATTCCTAAAAATGTGCATTCTCAAACTTTGCACAAAATTTTGGCCTGCCAACTCGTTGTGAGTTGGTTGCAGTAGCATAGGGGTTGGAATTATTGATCCTATTTATTGCTTTTTCCCAATGATTTTACGTATACTTACGCATCATTTAAGAACTTGGCTACTGTTTGTACATCCTTATCGCCGCGTCCAGAGCAGTTAATTACAATCCGAGGACTGTCGGTTAGTTGGGGACACAGGGTTTCAAGGTAGGCGATCGCATGGGCTGTTTCCAATGCCGGGATAATCCCTTCCAATTTCGACAATCGCTGGAATGCCGCCAAAGCCTCTGCATCCGTCACACTATAGTATTCGGCGCGGCCAGTATCCTTCATATAACTATGTTCTGGGCCTACACCGGGATAATCTAACCCCGCACTAATTGAGTGTGCCTCAATAATTTGCCCATCCTCATCTTGCAGGAGATAGCTCATTGCTCCGTGCAACACACCAACTCGTCCTTTTGTCAAGGTTGCTGCGTGTTTTTGGGTATTGACACCTTCTCCTGCTGCCTCAACCCCAATAAACCGTATAGAAGACTCATTAATAAACTCATAGAATAGTCCCATAGCATTGGAACCACCGCCCACACAAGCCAAGAGAATATCAGGCAATACACCCCACTTTTCGATTGCTTGGGCGCGAGTTTCTTGGCCGATTATTGCATGAAAATCACGTACCATCATCGGGTAAGGATGGGGCCCTGCTACCGAACCCAGGATGTAGTGAGTCGTTTCTACATTTGTTACCCAATCGCGAATCGCCTCAGAAGTGGCATCTTTCAGGGTTCCCGTTCCCGCCTCCACCGGACGCACTTCTGCTCCCATCAATTGCATTCTGAACACATTTAAAGCTTGGCGTTCCATATCATGAACGCCCATGTAAATTACACATTTCAGCCCAAAACGAGCGCAAACTGTGGCTGTAGCAACTCCATGTTGTCCAGCACCCGTTTCGGCAATAATCCGTTGCTTGCCCATGCGCTTTGCCAACAATACCTGACCAAGGGCATTATTGATTTTGTGAGAGCCAGTATGATTTAAATCCTCGCGCTTCAAGTAAATTTGCGGCCCCGTGCGATCGGGTCGGGCATAGTGAGCAGTCAGGCGTTCAGCAAAATACAATGGTGTGGCGCGTCCTACATAGTCCCGCAACAACTGCTGTAGTTCTCCTTGAAAACCAGGGTCATTACGGTATTGCTGATAAGCTGTTTCTAGTTCAGCAAGAGCAGGCATCAGCGTTTCAGGTACATATTTACCGCCAAAGCGTCCAAAGCGACCTAGCGTATCGGGAACCTGAGCAGTTGAACTTGGAGATAGGGGAGTAGTAGCCACGATTTGATTTTGATGACGGGAATGATTTAATTATTATAGAAAAGTCTGGGGAATGGATACTAAGGATTGGGGACTAAATTATTCGTTGAGACTCAATGCCCAATGCCCTATGCCCTATGTCCTATGCCCAATTACTTTAAATCCCTTGCAATGGATTTGTGATGTTAGCCTAGAAATAGATATCCCAGCAGAATGGTTGCGTAGAAGTTTCCACTGCCTTTAAAATTTTTCTTAAACATTCATTTTATGTCTTCTTCCAATCCCAAATCTTCTGACAAAAGCTTTGTCTACCGCGAATTTGGCAACGACAACTCCGCCGCCACAGAAAGACCAATTTCAGAACTGCCCCCACAACAACAAAATCTCAAAGTACAAGCTTCCCGCAAAGGACGCAAAGGCAAAACCGTCACAGTGATTAGCGGTTTTCAAGCCAAACCAGAAACCTTGGCAGATTTGGTGAAACAGTTGAAAACCCAGTGTGGGACAGGTGGGACAATTAAAGACAACGAAATTGAAATTCAGGGCGAACACAAGCAGAAAATTGTCGAGATTTTGACCAAGCTAGGTTATAAAGCCAAAATTAGTGGTGGCTAATCTTGAGTGCGGTTTACCGCATCTCAACCATGGTCTAGATTGAGAGTGGCAATGTTATCTTTGAAAGGTACAAATATACTTGAGCAGTGGTGAATCACTTCGCCGACAAGCTGTCTTTTATGAGATTAACAGGAGGTTCAAATGGATTTAGTTCGTCTTCTGTGTGCCATTTTCTTACCGCCTTTGGGAGTTTTTTTGCAAGTAGGTTTTGGTATAGACTTTTGGATTAATATACTTTTGACGTTTTTTGGTTACATTCCTGGGATTATTCATGCAGTGTGGATAATTTCTAAGAAATAATTATTTGTAGGTGTAGGTTAGGTGTACTAATCTCAGCGTTACTGATTCTGACTAATATTGGCGTAGAGGCAATTCATGAATTGCCTCTAGAGGAAGGGTTATCAATTGGATGTGTGCAAATTATTAAAAAATAATTCATCACCCAGAATCAATTAGGGACTTCTAATAAAAAAAATATCCAACTTGTAGCGTGCTTTACTTAATTCACACATTATCTTGATCTAATATATGACGGTGCGTTTGCCAGAGGCAAAACGTACCCTTGTATTCATAGCTCTAATTGGACAAAAATCTAGAATTATTTAGAACTTTGACGTAAAATTTCCAAGAATGTAGCAAAAAAACAACTATTTATTGAACTTAAAATAAAAGTTGTAAACACATAATTTATTACGTCTCCAATGTACATTTTTGTTGGTGTGGAGGTAAATACCGAATTAAGTCTCATTTTTTAACATGGCGTAGAGTTTAAACTCTAGAAGCAAAGGGCAGATGTGCAATTGCCATTGCACAGTTGAAACGTTCAAATCTTTGATCAATCCCGTGCTTATATCTAGTACCCAACCATGAACCATAGGCGCTTTTCGCTTATAGAGTGCCTGACGCATGATGGGAGTTTGGTAAAGATTTTTCACTTGCGTCACAACATTGATTTCCGCCAAACGATTCAGACGTTCTTCTCTTGTTGGCAAGGCATCAATTTCTTCTTGTTTCTGTAAATACAGTTCCCGAATCGGATTTACCCAGTTATCAAGAATTCCAATAGTTCTCCCTTCTAAAGCCGTCTTAATTCCTCCGCAATCGTAGTGACCACAAACGATAATATGTTCCACCTGAAGATGTAAAATTGCGTACTCTAAAATGGCTAAAAAGTTAATATCCGTCAAAGAAACTTGATTGGCAATATTACGATGTACAAATAACTCTCCTGGTTCTGTACGGGTAAACTTTGTTAATGCCAGACGACTATCAGAACACCCAATGTATAGAAAAGGAGGTGTTTGTCCGCTAGATAATTTCTGAAAGTAAGTTGGGTCTACAGCTAGTTTTTCGGCAACCCAAGCCTGATTATTTCTGAGGAGTTCATGAATACTGTTATATTTCATCTTTCGTCAAATTCGAGAGAGAATCTCATCAAAATTTTAGCTGATCTACAATTTCTTCTAAATCAAGATGAACTTTTTTAGAGCTAAAGTCTTATAAAAATAATATTTTTTCTACAGCATTAATATAATCATTATATAAATTATCAAAAATAAGTTAGTAGTTAAAGAAACAATAACTATGTATAAATTGAAGAAACAAGCTAAATAAAGTGAAATTTATATCTATTCAAGTCTGAGCGTTAGTATTAGCAATTTCAAATCCTTATTTAGCATTTCTAGATATTGTTGCAAAGCAGAGAAAGTTTTGTAAGCAGAATCTATGTAGATCCTTTTAAATCACACTCCAAACTGTGCATTTGAGCCAAGGAAGTGCGGTGAAACTTCTAAGTACTGATCCATTCAATACCCAGAGACACTTTCTGATGATAGTAAGATAACTTAACAAATATGCCAAATTTGAGGTTGAGATATTAAATTATCAGCTTCAATCGGGGGCAACAACTTTGCTATCATTATGATGATTGATTGACCAACGGTGATCAATAGTTACAGAGGAAAACTCGCAAATTTCTTCTAGTCGCTTTTGCTGCACAGCAGCTTTACGGAGAGTAATAATTAGCTGATTCACCTGATGCCGTAAATCTGGATTATCATTTACTGCTAACATGGTTTGTCTTTCTAAGAGTTGAAGTATAAGTTCGTAGTGAATAGGTGAAGGTAGAGGAATTTGCTCCATGAAGTTAAATTTTGATTTCATATTTGGGATTTTGTATTAATCAGATTTTCTCTCTTGTCAATGAATTGTTACATATGAAAGAACTAATTGCTTACAGTTTTGATACGAGTAGCGATAAAGATTTAGCAAAGATATTGATAATATCAGGCGGTAAACTGCTGCGTATCTACGCATAGTTAGCCTAATCGCCCAACAATTTTGTGTAATTATCCCGTGCTAAGAGCGCTTTTAAAGTGTTTTTTTCAGAAATTCCTCGGCAAGATATGGGCGATCGCTGCGCCGGGATCTGGTTGTTTTACCAAAGATTCTCCAATGAGTACAGCGGATGCACCTGCTGTAAGCACCAAACTCAAATCATCTGGGTTGTGTAGTCCTGACTCGCTGACAACAAGAATGTTTTTCTCCTGCAATTGGCTACCCCTTGCAGCTAAAAGTTGGCAAGTAGTTTGCAGGTCAACAGAGAAATCTTCCAAATTGCGATTATTGATTCCTACTAAGCAGACCCCATCTAAAGCTAACACACGGTCAAGTTCTGCCAAGCTATGGACTTCAATCAAAGCTGCCATTTTCAGTTTGTTAGCAATTTTCAGGCAGTATTGCAAATATTGATCGCTGAGGATAGCCGCAATCAACAAAATAGCATCTGCACCCTGAACCCGCGCTAAGTACATCTGGTAAGGATAGATGATAAACTCTTTGCACAGTAAGGGTAAATCTACGGCAGCCCGAATCTTAGCTAAGTTGTCAAAACTACCTTGAAAGAACTTGGCATCCGTCAGCACAGAAAGACAACTAGCTTTGCCTTGCTGATAAGATAGGGCGATCGCTACTGGGTCAAAATCTTCTCGTAAAACGCCTTTGCTTGGTGAAGCTTTTTTAACTTCCGCAATCAATGCTGGCTTAGTCTTACCTTGGCGCAAGGCGGCGACAAAATCACGGGTTGGTGGTGCAGTTAGTGCTTGCTTCTGCAATTCTTGCAAAGGCAGCTTTTCGCGCATTTGGTCAACTTCTACTTCTTTATGCCAGACAATTTCCTCCAAAATGTTGTTTGGCGCCCCGTCAGGCACGGCAGCCTGATAACGTAATATGGATACATTAATAGCTGGGTTAGGTGAACGGCGACGAATTTGCATAATTAGTACTGAGTTATGAGTTATGAGTTATGAGTTGAGAGTTGAGAGTTAGGAGTTATGAGTTATTAGGGAACTCCAAAAAATAAATTATCCAATTTCACCGAATCAAAACGACTTTCCCTCCCCCTGCTCTCTGCTCCCTGCTCCCCTGGCATAAAAGCGTTCGCGTAGCGTCCCGCAGGGATGGGATATTTTTTTATTTGGAAGTCCCTTAACTCCTGACTCCTAACTTATAACCGGAAGCGGAGCGTCTCCGGCTCCGCTCCTAAGTTTTAGATGGCGATCGCTCGTTTATAAGCTTCGTCCAGGACTTCCGAAAGTGTCGGGTGGGCGTGAACTAGATGTGCAAGGCTTTGGACAGATTGACGGTTTGCGATCGCTGCTGACGCTTCGTGAATTAAGTCTGAGGCGTGCAGTCCAAAAATGTGAACACCCAAGACTTCTCCTGTGTCTTTGCGATATATCACCTTGGCAATACCGTCGGCTTCATTTTCTGCCAACGCTTTGGAATTCCCTTTGAAGTAACTCCGACTTGCGGCGATTTCAAACCCTTCGGATTGTCCCAATTCCTTAGCTGCGGTTTCCGTTAAGCCCACATAGCTGACTTCTGGGTGGGTAAACGCCGCTGCGGGGATGCTGCGATAGTCTACTATTCTTTCCCTCCCAACTATATTTTCCACCGCGATGATGCCTTGAGCAGAAGCCGCATGTGCCAACATCATCTTCCCATTAGCGTCGCCAATTGACCACAAATGCGGCACTACTTCACCGACTGATAACACTGCCATGCGATCGTCAACTGGGATAAAATTCCGCCGATCAACTTCCACACCCACAGACTCTAAACCGAGATTTTGCGTCGCCGGGATGCGTCCTGTAGCCACCAAACAAGCATCTACTTCGATGACATCTAAATCTTCTTTGGTTTTGAAATCTGCTAATTCAATCACCACAGGTGAACCAGGGATAACTTTTTTGGCATATATCCCCACTTTGGTTTCAATATCGCGGGGAGTAATCAGCACTCGTTCGACAAGTTTGGCAATGTCGCGGTCAAATCCTGGCATTAACTGATCTAGGGCTTCAATCATGGTGATTTCACAACCCAAAGCTGAGTAAATATCAGAAAATTCCAAGCCAATATAACCACTGCCAATAATCGCCACCCAGTCTGGTAGCGATTCTAACTTGACGCCTTGATCGCTGGTAAAAACAGTTTTGCCATCTACTTCAATTCCTGGAGGCACAAAAGGAATTGAACCTGGCGAAAGGATAATGTCTTTGGCTGTGATGGTTTTTTCACCACCGTCTCCAGTAATAGAGACTTTTTGCGCCCCAGCGATTTTTCCCCAACCCCTAATAATATCGACTTTTAGACGTTTGAGGCTGTTGGTTAAGTCGCCTTGAATTTTTGAGACGAGATTACCAGCATGATTGGCGATCGCTTGGCGATCAAATTCCACGCTCCCAACTTGAATTCCCATTGACTTGAGGTGGTGGGCATTGCGTAACTCCCGCACACGTCCAGATGCCGCCAGCAGCGCCTTAGAAGGAATACAGCCCCGATTAACACAGGTTCCTCCCATATCAGCAGCTTCAATAATCGCTGTTTTCAGACCACAACTTACGGCGTGTAAGGCTGCGCCATGTCCGCCTACACCAGCGCCGATAATTACTAAATCGTAATCAAATTCTTGACTCACGTTAGTTTCCCCGTGTGCTTCGCCTATTTATTCTCAACTTGACCGACAATCAGCGCAACCCCTTTAACAGTTATTAGTTATCACTTGTCAGTTTTGTTGCTGGGTTTAAGCCCCCAGCACACAGTTATTAGTGAATACTGGAAACTGCTAACTGATTTAAATCCCCTACCATACGCCTGATAACTATTTACTGATTTAAGGTTCGGGTATTGCTAACTAAAATTATGATTCACTCACTTCTGGCGAAAAGATGGACGTTTTCAGTAATTATAGTCAAATCTAGATACTTATTTTTTTTATACTCTAAACTCGGTTAGAACTGGATTCATCCACCTTTGATACTCGTTCATCCACCTTTAATACTGATTCATCCACCTTTGATACTCGTTCATCCACCTTTGATACTCGTTCATCCACCTTTAATACTGATTCATCCACCTTTGATACTCATTCATCCATCTTTGATACTCATTCATCCATCTTTGATACTCATTCATCCATCTTAAAACCTCAAAGCTTCCAATACCCTGTTTGGCCCATGCCCATAACTTTGAATTTCTTTACAGCGCGTTAGCCTAAGACCTAAGCTGGATTTAAGATTTATCCAGAGGATTTACACAGGCGATCGCTCGATGTCTATTCCCCAAATTAGTGAATTTACTATCCGCCGTCATGCCAACGCTAAATCTTTCCAGCGGGGCGAGGCATACTATGAGGCAGGTGCTGTCAATGCTGTTACCCAACGTGGTCATCTACTTCAGGCAGATGTTGTCGGCAGTCAACCTAGACCTTATCATGTCAATCTGAGTTTCGATAGCAGTGGATTAACCTCAGTCAACTGCACTTGTGCTTACGACTTTGAAGGGTGGTGCAAACACATTGTAGCGACAATGCTGGTCTGTGCGCGGAACTCAGAAAATATTCAGCAGCGCCCCACCCTAGAACAACTACTTGAACGCCTGGATCATATCCAAACCCAAAGGCTGCTGCAAGAGTTGGTAACAGAATACCCACCACTGATTGAGGCGATTGACCGCCATGTCAGCTGGATGACTAATCTTGGTGTCCAGGAAAAAACCACAAAACCCTTGCGCCGCAGTACTATTGATCCGGCTCACTTTCGGGGGCAAGTGCGGCAGATTCTCCGGGATACCGTGCGCTACTTTGAGGAGGGGTACGAAGAAGAACCGATTGCCGAAGAATTACTGAGTGTAGTGCAAACTGCGGTAGATTTTAGCGAACGGGGAGAGGGTGAAAATGCGATCGCTATTTTAGAAGTGATTACCTCTACCTGTGTGGATAATTGGGATGATGTTGCAGAATACGGTGCTGAAAACGATGAAATTGTTGGGGAATTAAATAATGCTTGGTGTGAAGCAATTCTCAGTGTGGAACTCACCCCAGAAGAAAAAGTTGATATTCAAATAAATTTGGAAGCCTGGCAAGATGAGTGGAATGCTGATTTTGGCTTGATTATGGAGGCTTTACGCCAAGGTTGGGATTATCCGCCGCTGGTACAAGTTCTCCAAGGTAATATCACCGAAAGGGGAGCTTGGGAAGAAGACGTGCCAGATTATGCAGATGATTTGGCATTAATTCGGCTGAAAATTCTTGAACGTCAGGAACGTTACCAAGAGTATCTATATTTAGCAGAAGCGGAAGGGCAAACCCAGCAGTATCTGACAATGCTAGGGCGTTTGGGCAAGGTAGAAGAAGCAATTGATGCTGCTCAAACCCAGATGAACTCAATGGAAGAGGCTTTTGCCCTAGCGAAAACACTAAGTGTTCAGGGGGCATTACAGCAAGCATTAGATATAGCCCAGAGTGGATTAAATTTACCGGGTAATTGTCAGTATGAATTGGGAATTTGGACAAGTGATTTGGCTCTGGAGTGGGGTAATAGTGAAGCTGCTTTATTAGCAATCAAGGCTGCTTTTCACGTGAAGCCCTGCTTTGTTGACTACCAAAAGATGGAAGAATTGGCTGGGGAAAACTGGGAAAGTCTCAAAACAGACCTGCTGAGAATTGTCCGTACTTTTGGTAGTTGGGGAACAGAATCAGCCAAGGTGGATATATTTTTATATGAAGGATTAATTGATGATGCAATTGCGATCGTCAGTGAACTCAGTTCTTATTATTCAGAGTTGATTCACCGAGTCATGGATGCTGCTATCTCTCACAATCCTGGTTGGGTGATTATTAATGCTCGTCGCCGTGCCGAAAAGATTATGGATGCAGGTAAAGCCGAATACTACTACTACGCGGTTGAATGGTTGAAAAAGGCACGTAATGCCTACTTGGAATCTGGAAAGAAAGCTGACTGGTTAAACTATCGGGAAAACTTGATGCAAACCCACGCTCGTAAACGTAAATTGATGGGAATGTTTAAGCAAGAAGGTATGGTCTGAAAATTATTGTTTGTAAGCATAAACCATTTACAAAATGGATAAGAGGCTGAAGAAACTCGATAATGCTTAATTTGGGATTACACACTTTCTTCACCTAAATGTTTTTGCTTCTCTTATGAAGTCAGAAGTGTAACCGATTGCACTATACACAAAACCCTGATTCATCCAAATACTCTAGTACAGCGGGCGCGTAAATAAGCAGACCATTGAAAAGCTCTAAAAAGCTTATTCCATAATACCTGTCCGTTCGCTCATTTTTGATCTCTAAGAGTTAATTAAGCCTTATAGGGCTTGTAATCCAGACTATTCAATCAATTCAGGCATTTTTGTTGAGCACAGAGCTTTTAGCCATTTTATGATTTATGCTATCCCTATGCCCGAAATAATCGCCTCTCAGGTGCTTCGGCGATGGTCATAAATTTTACTAGTAATTAACGGTTTACTTAAAAATAGTTTTTTTCCTTTTGCATTAAGGCTTTAATTCTCCTTCGACTCTCAAAATAAGCGAACGCACAGTAATACTTTTGACTTTTGAACGCCAGTTGCTTCTCCTGTGGTCGCCGCTGCGCGTAGCTTGCTTCCCTGTAAGGGTACAAGTCGGCACAGCCGCCCAACGCACTGGCTCCTTTTGACTTCCGCCTTGCGGTACTAAATCTATATTCTCCGGCAGCAACAGATAATTCCAACATATCTGCTTGCTTATGCAGATCCAACACCATCAATACTTTTAAGTCTGCAATAACCAGATGATTTAGCTTTTATAGCAGTTTTCATGTATTTGAATCACATCTGTCGTAGGGGCACAGCATTGCTGTGCCTGTAGAGCGTGGTCTATTTACCTGAAAATAGCTGTAAATTGAGATTTGTCCCAGATATCAACTTTAGCGACAAAAGATGAAGTAAGATTCACATCTGAAGCAGTCGCCGTATAATCCCATAGTTTCTGACAAAAAATAGTCCAGTGCGATGATTAATAAATATCCTCAAAATCTTATAGTATCCTGCTTACCGCTCAGTATGCTTCTATTACTTAGCAGCATATCTTCTAGTCCACAGAAAGCTCAAGCTGTTGATACTACACAATTACCAACTAGTAATTTCATCCTGTCGCAACAACTTCCACCACAGAATGTCCAACCACCCTCATCTCCTCCACTTCCACCGCCACAGGATGTCCAACCACGCTCATCTCCTCCACTTCCACCGCCACAGGATGTCCAACCACCCTCATCTCCTCCACTTCCCTCACCTGAACTGCCACAGCCACTCCCCCCACCAGCAGAACTATTTCCACCCTCTGCCCCAACTCCCACACCTGAGGAACCACTCCCTGGCAACGTTCCTGAAACTATTGTTGTTGATCGGTTTGAAGTTGTTGGTAGCACAGTCTTTAGTGCCAAAGAGTTAGCCCTCGCCACTGCTGAATTTACCAAACGACCGATCTCACGGACTCAATTGTTTCAAGCAGGTTCTAAAATCACTGAACTATACGTCAAAAATGGTTACATTACTTCTGGTGCCTTGATTCCACCCCAAACACTCCAATCCCGTGTTGTAAAAATTCAGGTGGTTGGAGGTAAATTAGAAGCACTCAAATCCTATATTGTAAAAATTCAGGTAATCGAAGGTAAATTAGAAGATATCCAGGTAACTGGGACTCGGCGGTTGAATCGGAATTATGTCCGCAGCCGACTAGCAATAGCGACATCACCGCCTCTGAATCGCCAGCGTCTATTAGAGGCACTGCAACTTTTGCAACAAAATCCTTTGATTCAAAACGTGTCTGCTGAACTCTCAACAGGATCGCGGATTGGTACGAGTCTGTTGGAAGTCAAAATTAGTGAGGCAAAAACCCTTAGTAGCCAAATAATTCTTGATAATGGGCGATCGCCTAGTGTTGGCAGTTTTCGCCGCCGATTACAATTGAGTGAAGCCAACTTATTGGGACTGGGAGATGCTCTGAGTGTAGCTTACACTAATACCGATGGTAGCAATTCCATTGATGCCAGCTATATATTACCACTCAATCCCAAGAACGGAACCCTTACCTTCTACTATGGCACTACGTGGAGTAATGTCATTGAACCTCCTTTCAACATTTTAGATATCCAATCGGCTTCTCGCTATTACGAACTGACATTCCGCCAGCCCATAGTTCAAACTCCTACACAAGAGTTCGCCCTTGGGTTGACAGCCTCTCGACGGGAAAGTGAAGCCTCTTATCTCCAAGGAGAGCGAATACCTTTCCCTAGTTTAGGTGCTGATGAACAGGGACGCACCAGGGTATCTGCGTTGCGATTTTTTCAAGAATGGACGAGTCGTAACAGCCGTGAAGTCATCGCCCTACGCTCTCAATTCAGTTTGGGCATAGATGCGTTGAATGCTACGATTAATCAAAATCCTCCTGATAGTCGTTTTTTTGCTTGGCAAGGGCAAGCACAGTGGGTACGCCTTTTAGCTCCTGAAACCTTACTTTTACTTCGTTTAAATACGCAACTCGCATCCAGAACCCTTGTGCCTTTAGAGCAATTTGGCTTAGGTGGGCAGGATAGCGTTCGAGGCTACCGTCAAGATTACCTGCTGACGGATAATGCCACTTTTGTTTCTGCTGAAGTTCAAGTACCAATTCTGCGTTTACCCCAGATAAATAGCACGTTACAGGTTGTTCCGTTTGTGGATTTTGGTGTTGGCTGGAACAGTTCTAATACAAAGAATCCCGACCATAATACTTTAGCTGCTGTTGGTCTGGGGTTGCGTTGGTCACAAGGCGATCGCTTCACCGTTCGTCTTGACTGGGGCATTCCTTTAATATCTGTTAACTCAACAAATGAGAGAACATTACAAGAAAACGGTCTGTATTTTAGTTTATTCTATAATCCTTTTTAAAATTTAGGGGTTCATTCTCCTTCCCTTCTCTACGAGAGGCTCCGCCAGAAAGTTCCTGCCATTAAAGCAACTGGCGTTCGATTTCCAATCATCAGATATTTTTTCTCCAGTGGGATGCACCCAATTAATTTAATTCCTGCCTTACTCCTATCTATTTCGCAAAATTCTGTGAAGCACTACTATTTGACTGATTAAAAAATAAATATCAGACGGTTATTTATATAATTCGGAGTTTCTCCACCATTCAGAAGAAAAATCCGCAAATATCCCATGTGTTCTATTCAGTGTTTAATTTTATTCTGGGTATCCTAAGAAAGACAAGGTTGGATGATATAGACGAAAGGACAAAGTTTATAACTTATGTATGAGTGCAGAAAACAGCTAGAACTTCTACCGCAAAAACTGATTGAACAATTAGCCATCTCATTCCAGAAGCTCAATCATCAAGAGAAGGGCTGGTTTGCACCCTTATACCAATTTTGGAATCACAGACGGTGACAAGTTTGATTGAGCAAATTTTCCCAGAAGTGCAGCCTGAAAGTCTGAACTTCTGGAAGTAGTATTTTTCAGACTAAGACACAAATATATGAGAATTTGAGGAACACCCATGCTAGAAAATGAGCGGGAAAAAATACGCCATCTGTTGGTCATTCAAGACTTGCAAGGGCGGCGAACTGTCCCCTTGCGAGAGACTACTTATTCTCTAGGGCGGCATTTTGCAAATACTATTGTTTTAGCTTCCCGGTCAGTATCAATGCAACATGCAATTTTATTGCGAGTAACTGTTCCAGAGACTGACCAATACGGTTTCCAGATTATTGATGGCAACTACAAGGGTAAAGCAAGTACTAATGGCTTATTTGTAAATGGCACTAAATGCTTCTCTCATAATCTCAGAACCGGAGATGTCATTGCCTTTGGCAGTAATCAAGCTCAAGCTAAATATTACGCTATTTCTAACATCTCAGAACAAGCATTTTTAGAATCTTGTGATGTTGAAGACTTGTCTGGTTTCCTATCAGAGCAAGCCAGTCCTGCCAATCCTTTTCAAACTTTAGCTGTTGATCCCACCTTTGAAGCAGCTAGCGAGTCCGCCCTAGCTCGCCTAGCATCCTTCCCTGAACTCATCCCCAATCCAATTATTGAGATGGATTTGGAGGGAACAGTTACTTATCTCAATCCAGCCGCAGCTCTCAAGTTTCCCAAACTCAGGGAAGTTGGGACGCAACACCCCATTTTAACAGGACTCCTGAGTACAGTTAAGAATCTCGAAAAAAATTCTTTTGTGCGGGAGGTGGAAGTAGGCGCAGAAGTTTTTGAACAATCCGTTCTCTACCTTCCTGAAAGTGATTTAATTAGAACTTTTATTGTTAGGGATATTACAGAGCAAAAACGAGCCACAGCCGAACTGCGCCAGCGCGATCGCTTGCTACAGGCAGTTGCAGAAGCTGCCAATTATTTACTAGGGGAAATGAATTACGAAACTGGTATTGAGCGAGCTCTAGCTGTACTAGGTGAAGCTGCCAAGGCGGATCGTGCCTATCTCTTTCAGAACCATTCCCATCCTGCTACAGGGGAAATAGCAGTCAGCCTGCGGTTTGAATGGACGCACTCCTCTATTGAATCTACCCACCACCATTGGCAGAATCAGCCTTATCAAGCTTCTGGATTAGTTCGTTGGTATACTGTTCTCTCTAGCGGTCAGTCGATTAGCGCACTTACCCAAAAATTTCCTGTCGCCGAACAAGAATTCCTGATTCGAGATGGCATTCAATCCCTTCTCTTGGTACCTCTCCGGTTGGAAAACGAGTTATGGGGTTACATTGGCTTGGCAGACTGCACCTTTGAGCGTCATTGGTCAAGGCACGAAGAATCTACCCTTTTGACGATGGCTGCCAGTATCATTGGTGCGCGGCAGCGTCAGCAAGTAGAAGAAAAGATTCGCTATCAAGCCCTTCATGACCTGCTGACAGGGTTGCCTAATCGCCTACTATTTAACGAATTGCTCCGTAAAACTCTGCTCAACGCCACTCGCAATGGCGAAAGTTTAGCTGTGATCTTCCTTGACCTGGATCGTTTTAAGGTCATTAATGACACTTTGGGGCACACTCTGGGAGACGAATTGTTACAAAGCGTTGCTCAAAGATTAAAAGACTCACTCAGAGGCGGAGACACCATAGCCCGTTGGGGAGGTGATGAATTCACTATCTTACTTCCACGAGTCAATGATATTGAAGAGGTAACCCTAGTGGCATACAGAATCTTACAAGCCTTAGAGGATGCTTTTCATCTCCAAGGGCATGAACTTTACGTGACTGCCAGCCTCGGTATTGCGTTACTTGATCACAACAGTCCTGACGCCGAAACACTAATCCAGCACGCGGATACCGCTTTGTACTACGCCAAGGACAAAGGGCGGAATAACTACCAATTCTACAGTGTTTCTCTGAGCGCTAAAAATCCTGAACTCCTGACTTTAGAAAAGAGCTTGCGCTATGCCCTAGAACGTAATGAATTTACGGTATACTATCAGCCTCGTGTGAACATTCTTACAGGAGAAATTACTGGAATGGAGGCTCTGTTGCGTTGGCAGCACCCAGAGATGGGGTTGGTCGCACCCAGTGTCTTTATTCCCCTCGCCGAAGAAAGTGGATTAATTGTCCCCATCGGCGAATGGGTGCTGCGGACAGCCTGTAGCCAAAATAAAACCTGGCAAGATATAGGATTGCCACCCATGACGATCGCTGTCAATCTTTCTCTTAAGCAATTCCGCCAACCCAAATTGGTGGAGACTATAGCCGAAGTTTTAGAACAAACGGGACTGGAGCCACGCTTTTTAGAATTAGAAATTACCGAAACCACAGCTATTGAAAATTTAGATTTCACCAGAACGGTGTTAGACAATCTACAGCAGATGGGTGTTTACATCTCCATTGATGACTTTGGTACGGGTCATTCCTCGCTATCGCGCCTACAGGTTTTGCCACTCCACAATCTGAAAATAGATAAGTCATTCATTCAACATTTGACGCAGGATGTCAAAGTAGCTCATATTATCAAGGCCATAGTTGGTTTGGGACATAGCTTGGGATTAAAGTTGACAGCCGAAGGGGTAGAAAAAGAAGAGGAATTGGAGTTCTTGAAATCTATTAACTGTGAGGATGTACAAGGCTTTTTATTCTACCGACCGCTTTGTGCAAAGATTGCAACAGAAATCCTCCAAAGTAAACGACCAAAGCTCTAGTACAAGGAAAAACTGTTTTTACTAGTAACGATACAATAGCATTCATTGTCCTGCTGCCAACCTTTTTCGTTCTATGCTGCCAGTCATCTATTCAGACGAATTTTTAAATCACAAGACTGGAAAATACCACCCGGAAAAACCAGAACGCTTGATAGCGATCGCCACCGCCCTAAAAGCAGCTACATTCGCAGATAAAATTGCCTGGCGCGAGCCTACACCAGCATCAGAACAACCATCACTGATGTCTGTGTTGGTTAAAGCGCATAGCCCAGCCTACATCAAAAAACTTTGGCAAATCGCTTCTAGTGGCGGCGGGCCTTTAGATGGAGATACGCCAGTTTCCCCCCGCAGTTATGATGTGGCATTGTTGGCAGTCAGTGCCTGGTTAGATGGAGTTGAGGCTGTGTTAAAGTCAGCTAATCCGGCCTTTGTAGTGGCGCGTCCCCCAGGACACCATGCAGAAAGTGATGCGGGGATGGGCTTTTGCCTATTTTCTAATGCCGCGATCGCAGCTTTATTTGCCCTAGAACAACCCGAAATTAACCGCGTCGCCATCCTTGATTGGGATGTGCATCACGGTAATGGTACTCAGGCGATCGTCGAAACCCAAGCACGCATCGCCTACTGTTCCCTACATCAGTACCCATGCTATCCCGGTACTGGAAGATCGACAGAACGCGGCTTTCATAATAATGTATTAAATTTACCAATACCCCCTGGTAGTGATATTGCAGTATATCAGCCACTATTTGAAAGACAGGTTGTACCGTTTTTAGCTAACTTTCAGGCGGATTTACTGATTGTGAGTGCTGGTTATGATGGCAATGCCGCAGATCCTTTGGCAAGTATCAATTTGCAGCCAGAAGACTATGCTTTATTTACTGATTATTGTCTAGGAGTAACTCGTAAAATTCTGTTTGGCTTAGAAGGTGGTTACGACTTTGAAACTCTTTCTCAATCAGTTGTAGCGACTATTGAACGCTGTTTACTTTAAGCTTTTCTTGTTTACTTCATTACCGGGGACTGGAGAGCAGAGGGGGATAAGAGGGACAAGGGAGAATTATTGAACAAGTTTCTTACTTGTCTTTCCCATTTGCCTTGTTTTCCTTGTCTGTTACCATGCCCAATGACGCCACTTGCTTGAAGTCGGCAGAGCGCAAGGGCGTAGTGGCTCCCCAATGCCTTTTTTATAAAGTTCATCGAATCTTCAAAAAGAAAAAGTTTGAGTGGGGGTCTGAAAGAGCTAAAGTTTTGTTAAGATGCAATTGCTAGCAGTTTATCAGCGAAATTCACCTATTGGGGTGTGGAGAAATAAAAAGTACTAGCAGCACAAAATTCAAAAGGTGAAGCAATGACCACCTACATTTTTTTCGATGAAGCCTTACGGATGCTGACCAACGCCTATTTGATATCAGCAATACTGTTAATAGCAGCTTCTGGTATAGGTTTGGCGGTAATTGAAACAATAGAAAAGACAGGAGAACGTTAAGTTTACAAATGGCAGTGAAGTTCTTGCCAAAAACCATTGGGTGCAAGTGTTCGCCGTGAATAAATCCTGGGAACACTAAAGTATGAAAGTCTCACAGCGTTGCAGTCTTACCTGGAAATTTACCAAACACACAGGTAACTGTAGCGCTATTGGGACTCTAACCAAGGAGCTACTACAATGGGTCTATTCGACGCTGTGTTGGGTACAGAAAGGCAAACCCAAGCAGCACTCAATCCAGAGGAAGCTTTTGCTGTCATTATCTTGATGGCAACAGCCTCAGACGGTCACCTTTCTGTTGAGCAAGCAAATTCTATCACTTCTGTGCTGTCCCGGACGAAACTTTTTAAAAGTTATCCTTATGAGATGATGAACAGGCTGTTTGACATAATCTTGGGCATTCTCCAGGGGGATGGTTTTAATGCTTTATTTAATGCAGCAAAAGATTCTCTATCTCAAGACTTGCGGGAAGCAGCCTTTGCAGTAGCCACCGATTTAGTCTTAGCTGAAGGTATTATAGCTGAAGAAGAAAAAAACTTCTTAAATGATTTATATCAAGCTTTAGGTGTTTCTAATGAGATAGCTATACAAATTGTGCAAGTAATCTTGATTAAAAACCGGGGATAGGGCGATAGAATATATGTTTAATTAAATTATCTAAATAGCTGATAAACAAAGTGTGCCAAAGGAGTTAAGCTTCTTTGGCACTATTTTTGGTGTTATTGTGACTAGGCTTAGATATGCGATTTTTCCCTTGAAGTGGCATATCTTGTTGTTCAATGCAGTGTTGTGTCATAATTCGATTTTCTAATTTTGAACTTTAAATTGTAAATTACTTATGCGTTGTTCTGCCACCCTAACCCAACTGGTTGAAGTTATTTTGGCCCAGACTGTAAACTTATCTGAAACTGCGTTAACACAAGTAAGTAACGGTATACAAACAGATAGCCGTACCCTGAAGCCGGGTGAAGTATTTGTAGCTTTCCGAGGCGATAAGTTTGATGGACATGAATTTGTGCCAACTGCGATCGCAAAGGGTGCAATAGCTGCAATTGTAGATTTTGAATACGAAAATCCCGGATTTCCTATATTACAGGTAAAAGACACCCTTAAGGCATATCAAAAAATTGGCAGATGGTGGCGCGATCGCTTTAACATTCCTGTAATTGGCATAACAGGTTCCGTGGGCAAAACTACAACCAAAGAATTGATTGCCGCAGTTTTAGGAACAAAGGGACGAGTTCATAAAACTTATGGAAATTACAACAACGAAATCGGTGTCCCGAAAACTCTCCTAGAACTTGGCGCAGAACATGACTACGCTGTGATTGAAATGGCGATGCGGGGTAGAGGACAAATTGCTGAACTGACGCAAATAGCGCGTCCAACAATCGGAGTGATTACCAATGTGGGGACGGCACATATTGAGTTACTGGGTTCGGAAGAAGCCATCGCTCAGGCAAAATGTGAGTTATTAGTCGAAATGCCTGCTGATAGTGTGGCAATTCTCAACCACGACAATCCCCTATTAATGGCCACAGCAGCGAAAGTTTGGGCAGGACAAGTTTTGACTTACGGCTTTTCTGGCGGGGATATCCAAGGGCAGTTAATTGATCACCAGACTGTGGAAGTCGCAGGAATCCAACTATCTCTGCCGTTGCCTGGGCGTCACAATGCAACTAATTTTTTGGCAGCTTTAGCGGTAGCAAAAGTGTTAGGAATTGATTGGTCAAGCCTCAAAGCAGGTGTGGTGGTGGATATGCCCACAGGGCGATCGCAGCGATTTACCTTACCCAATGACGTGGTAATCTTAGATGAAACTTATAATGCTGCACCAGAAGCTATGATAGCAGCGTTGCAATTATTGGCAGACACACCCGGAAAGCGGAAGATTGCCGTATTAGGTGCAATGAAAGAATTGGGAGAGCGATCACAGCAGTTGCACCAGCGAGTGGGAGAAACAGTGCGAAAGTTGAATTTAGACGGCTTGTTGGTTTTGGTAGATGGACAAGATGCCGAAGTGATCGCCCTTAGTGCCGAAGGTATCCCATCGGAGTGCTTTGCAACTCATGCTGATTTGCTGGCTAGGTTGAAGACATTTGTGCAAGCAGGTGATCGTTTATTGTTCAAAGCCGCCCATTCCGTGGGACTAGATCGGGTAGTGAATCAGTTACGTGCAGAATTTCCCAAATGATACCGCTAGAAACCCAACGTCTCATACTGCGAGACTTTGTAGAATCAGATTGGCCAATAGTTCATAAATACGCCAGCGATCGTGAAGTTGTGCGTTATTTGACCTTATTTACTAATAAAAACTAAAAAGGATTCCCAAATTATCTAAATAACTGGAAATTTTACGCATCATCACTTTTTAAACATCCTCTGAGAGCCAATTTCTTCATTTTTGCTTTCATTCACTTCTCCTTTGTGCTGTAACTAAGTTTATATCTCTGATTTCTCACCTAATGAAGTATTCGAGTGCGATACGCGCAGCGTCAAGCCTCCGGCTTATCGCCTTGAACTCAAGGTTTGCCTATGTCTATCGAGAATTATTTGAATGAGGCGATCGCCCTGAGGAGAAAACTTTTTGGTTGACTGACAGTGAATAAACCAATCTCACTGCTACCAATTAAGAATCAGAAGGTTCAGCTAAAAACCTCTGATTTTCCATAATGAATAAACTCATGTCACTGCTACCAATTAAGAATCAGAAGGTTCAGCTAAAAACCTCTGATTTTCCACAATGAATAAACCAATCTCATCAATTCCAACCATTCGTTAATCAAATGGAGATCTAATCATGACCTACCCAAATGGTAATTCTACCCCTTGCGAGTTCACTATTCCCATCAAATTGAATGTACCTATCGACATCTATCCAATAGTAAATGTGCATCCAGCACCTGCTAAACAAGAGAAATTACCTGTTTATTTACAGCCCGAGTTCTTATTGACACCAGAAGTGTTGGCACTACCACAAAAATGCAATAGTCTCCCTGAAAATGGTCAAGAATACAACAAACAGCAGTTACCTACCCAACCAATCCAATAATCTGCATAACCAATCTCATCAATTCCAACCATTCATTAATCAAAAGGAGATCTAATCATGACCTATCCAAATAGTAATTGTACCCCTTGCGAGTTCACTATTCCCATCAAATTGAATATACCTATCGACATCTATCCACTAGTAAATGTGCATTTAGCACCTGCTAAACAAGAGAAAGTACCTGTTTATTTACAGCCCGATCTCTTATTGACACCACAAGTGTTAGCACTATCACAGAAGTGCAATAGTCTCCCTGAAAATAGTTACTACTAACAGTAGTCGTCTACCCAACTACAGTCATTTGTCGCAATATAGTTTGGGAGTTTAACTGTTGATTTTAGGTAAATCTTTGTTAGAGAAGGCTTTTTAACCACCTTTTAAGGTGGTAGCCTTCTTAACTAGACTACCATTTTTTGTTTTTTTGTCCCTGTTTAAACACATTAATCTTTATAGAAGCTTATGTCTGTTACACCCTCACAGAATCCCAATTCAGAAGGACGCAAATTTCAGATATCTTTAATGTTAAAAATGCCTATTGACATAGAACTAGAATTTTCAGGAATGCCGTCGGCAAACTATAATCAAGTAGAGGGGAATTCTGAATCTGCGGTAGTAATTAGTAATAAGGGTAAACCTGAGTTGGAAGATATCCAAGTTTTATCGAATCAAATACTAAATCAGCTCTTACAAGTTTGTCAAGAAACTACCACATCACAGTACGAGCAAGACAATTTAGGAAATAATCAAGAAGACACCAATTTAGCAGAATTTAAGAGTGTAGATACCTTGTTAACAAATGTTGTAGCGAACCAACAATCTACACTACCAGCAGCTATCCAACAACTTACAACACCAATCGAGAAAAAACAAAGAGGACGCCTGTTAGACTTAATCAACGATAGTTTCACCCTATCAATTAACTCTGTAGGCACAATATTTTTCCTCGGCAAACTTGCCAACTATAGTTGGGAGTAATGCAACTTCCTTGATGAATTTACCTTTAATTTAAAGATAATTTTTGCCACATGTAGTTTATCTTGGAAACTACATGTGGTTTATGATGATAGTAAAAGTGTTTATAGCAGTTCTCGTTTACGTAAGGTACACCCGTAGGGGCACGGCACTGCCCATTGGTGTCAACTTAACGTGAAACCCTTGTCAAGACAGGATTTTGAGTTCACTCACTTACCATTACGATCCTCCTCACCCCACCCCGGTTTTGTCTAAAGCTAAAACCGCCCCTCCCCGATGCTTTGGGGCTACGGTGTACACACAAGTCTCTACGTTGTTCTTTGAATCTGGGTTTTACTCCACCCTAACCACTGCTTGAATTCAATAAACGACCGCCCGAATTCAATAAACGACCACCCGAATTCAATAAACGACCACCCGAATTCAATAAATGACCACCCGAAATCAATATATTTTTTGAATCGAAGCCCAATCCGGCTGAACCGGATTGGGGTGTAGCACGCGCTTTGGGATCGCACTCGTCGTCAACATGCACTAGCGGGACTGAGAAACGCGCTTATCAATCCCAACGTATAGTTACCTTCAATTCTTGAGGAACTGTATGTTCAAGTAAAGTACTTTGATTGCACACATCATCAAATGGGAATCCATAAGCTTTATTGTTTATGCTATGAAGATGCCAGAATTCAGCATAATAATTAGCAGGAGCTTCTTTGTAGTACTCTGTTGGTTCACATTTTTTTTCCGGATGCTCTAATATATGCCTGTTAAACATGGTGCTAATTTGAGCTTGAATTGCCTTTTGAATCGCCTCGCCTGTTGCAAATACTCCACTACATTCAAAAACTTCCCAGGATTTAGGATAGTTAATTGTATATTTTGTATCGGGAGAATCAGCTTTGGTAAAAGTAAAAATGTTATTTTCTACTTTTCCTATAAATGTTCCCTCTTGTATTGAAAGTTTAAGTTGATTTGCCGTGTAATATCGCCACATCCTGCCAATATAATCATCGAAGTATGTTGCGTTATTACCACCATTAGCAAAACTCCCTTTAAATGGCGCTATTATTCTAAATGGCGCTTTTTTTTCGTCGTGTGGTTTCTGAACCAAAGATTGAAATTCTGCTGGCACTGTCTCAGTGTATTTATTAAATAAATCGCTCCTTTTTCTATCTTTAAGTATACCAGCTTCTTGTGGATGTCCATCAGTTGCTATTAATTCAATTACCATTGGAAACCCAAATTGGTCTACTTGAGTAGTATTGCCGTGGAAGCCTCTATCATCAATGGTAAACTCTAACCAATCAAAGTAAACGTCTACATTGGGGTCAGATGGATTAGCCGTGTCCGGTTGAATAAAAGTATTTGCGTGACTGATTTTTAAATACATTGGCGAACCCAGACTAATGTAAGCTCTACCCGAAATAATATGCGGAACTTCTATTTCATCAACCTCCTTAATAGTGTAGAAATAATTACACCAGTTTTGTCCATTTTTAGTGAGATGACCTTCTGCATCATTATCGCTAACATCACATGGAATTAAGGTGCCATTTTTATCGAGATGACAAGTTTGACCCGATGGATTATTACCAATAATTGCAAAGTAAATTTCCCCTTTTTGGTTTGTATTGTTGATAAATGATTGGTTTGTCTCGTCGATAAATGAAAATTTCATGATGTTACTCCTTGAAAATTGAGTTGTATGGTTCTTTGCTACAGATTTTGTGCGACGATCGCACGGGTTCACTGATGAAAAGTGGAACGCAAACATTTAAACGAGGCAACTGCACCTGCAAGAGTGATGAGCAAATATTGTTTGGTAATTCGCCATGCGGTACGCAAAGCGTAAAGCCAGAGGCTTATCGCTCAAGGTTTGCCTATGTCGATTGAGAATTATTTGAAGGAAGTGCGATCGCCTATCTTGTCTGGTGCGATCGCACCCTTGGTGTTATCCCAATACAGTTCAGTTAAGCATTTCTTCCTTCTCTTCCTTTGCGTTCTTTGCGTCCTTTGCGGTTCGTTAAAAAATTGACTTTGACAAAGAATTAAGCCTTAACTGAACCGTATTGGGTGTTATCCTCAAACCCATCACTGATTTCTCACCTACAGTTGGGAAGTCTTCGGATGCGATCGCTCAAGGTTTGCCTATGTCCATCGAGAATTATTTGAATTCAGAATTTGTCGTTCGATTTCTTTTCCAGGAGTTAAAGAGATTGCCTAAAATATTGTCAGTAAACGGTGTTAATGTGATTATTTTAGGCATTATTGAAATTGATACGTCCTTATTGAAAAGATGCGTTTGCCCTAATTCAATGCCTTATTTGTTACTCTGCATTAATCCTTCTAGCTTAATTTGATATCCCATAAAACTAATTCTTACAAGTTCTTGCCCCAACTCTGTGTTTTCTTGTACCTCCTTGAGAGCACGTTCTGCTGTAATTAGTTCATCATTGTAAATCATATCCACCCATTGACCAGCCTTCCAACGTGCTATTATTAATTTTGTTTGCTGGGACTTGTCGAGTTCGTTTATCGGTTGAAGAATATCAGGCTGGTCAATTACATCTCTCCTCATAATCATTTCTTTGGATTCTTTATGAAACCCAATTGGTAAATTTGAATCGTCACTTTCTTTCATTGAATTCATAAGATTTCCCTCGTTTCAATGTTCAATTATTAACGCTATTGACTCGATTTTTGAGATTTATTTAGTAGTCATGAAGCGAGAATAGTAAGTGATTTTTCGAGTACAAGAACAGCATACTACCCTCTTTATGCTTCTCATCGTTACAATTTGGCGTTTTTGTCCCCAAAGATTGAATTGGTGCTGGGAGCTACTAAATTCTCCATATTGTGTTTCAGTGCACCTAACACGCTGTCGGGAATAGCATTCTCGCTTTTTAAGAATTTCTTCAAAGTGCGTTTGTACATAGTTATAGCTGCTTCATAGGCTTCTTCAGCGGTCTTTCCTAATATGAGCTTAAGATCGATTTCAACATCGCATTTGGCAATTGCGTTCCGCCACCGTATGTCAGGACTACCCATGTATGGTTTCCTATAGCCAAAAAAAGCTTTTGCTCCATTCTTTACTAAATCTGCTCCGAGTCCAGACAGTGCAGGATCTGTTTCGGGTGTTATACATATATTCGTGGAGTCGGGTTTACCACCTGGGTATCCACAACAACAGGCTTGGAAGTGGAAGATTTTGTTCTTTGCTTCAGCAGGTTCATACTTATCGATTTCAAGAATCGCCGATTGAATTATATTAGGTCCCCAACCCTTCAAGGCAGTAATCAATCCATGCCCTGAAGCGGTACAATAGATAATGGATGGATTCTTCAGTTTATTTTGCACATTAGAGCGCACGTTTTCCTCACCGACTAGTGAAGTATATTTCTTTGCATACTTACTTATCTCCACCTCTTTATACAGTATAGACTTCCTTGCTTCATAGGTAACTTTAGTGTCGTGATCCGCATTAGCATCTAATAGAAGAATTTCTCCGGTAGCAGCAGTGGAGTTAGATTCTGCTAGCGATTCCATATCACCAGCTACATCGCTTACTGGCTCATCGGATCGTTCGGACACCCACTCATATAGCTTTCCACCTATCGCTCCAACTATCGCTCCAAAAAACCCTCCCGCAAGTGTTCCTACTGCCGGAATATATGAGCCGAAACTTGCGCCGATGAGCAAGCCTGTTGCCGCTCCGGCTTTCCACCCCAAACTATCGTTATTGGACGAATCCCGTTTCTGAAGCTGATTTGTCTGACTGAGGGCATTCGTTATCGTTTTATATGGGTCTTTAGACGGAACCGTATTGCATTCACAATGGAATCCTACGCCTTCAGGCACGGTCATTGTCATCTTCCAATCACCAGGCTTGGGGTCTTTGACAATAAGACATCGAACTGAAGAATCGGACATGATCACCAGTTGGTTTTCTTCTTGAATATCGCGATCATATTTGGTTCCATCAGGTCCTTCAATTTTCAGTACTGCACCATATGGGAAGTCAACAGTGTCATCGTCTTTAGTGAGAACTGCATAGAAATAAGGTGCCTCCGGTTCGATATTCATCGTATGGCTGGAGTCATGCTTTTGTTTGTTATCAGCAGTGCTATTACATGCACAATAACAATATGAATTCTCACCTTCCACTACAGTCCAAGGAGTAGGGACGGGAGTAGGGACGGAGAATTCAATGTAATCAGCCAAGTCATAGGCATTTTCTGTTTCGTCTTTGAATAGAGCTAACGTGTAGATGGCACCTAGTTTAAAGTCGTAATCAAAGCTAACTGTGCCTTTCTGATCAGGGTTGTCAGGCGAAAAGTACTTCCAGTTTTCATCTTTTTTTATATTTTTATTGAGATTATTCCAATCTGGCATTACGCCGCGATAGATAACCCACCATTGCCAATTAGGTTCGGCAGAAATCTGGTAGTCAAATGTGATAGTATTCTCCGAAGTCTTAAGGTTAGAGAGCTTATCGTCTTCTGGCGGAACGCGAAATGTATAGTAATCAGCCAAGTCATAGGCATTTTCTGTTTCATCTTTGAATAGAGCTAACGTGTAGATGGCACCTGGTGTAAATTCGTATTTAAAGTCAACTACTGGACCTTTCTTACCAGTTTTGTTACTGTCAACCCATTGCCAGTTTTCATCTTTTTTTATATTTTTATTGAGATTATTCCAATCTGGCATCACGCCGCGATAGATAACCCACCATTGCCAACTAGGTTCGGCAGAAATCTGGAAGTCAAATGTGATAGTTTTTTTATCTTCCGAAATTTTAAGGTTAGAGAGGGTATTGTCTTTTTGGTCAACCCAAAATTCAACGTAATCAGCCAAGTCATAGGCATTTTCTGTTTCGTCTTTGAATAGAGCTAACGTGTAGATGGCACCTGGTTTAAAGTCGTAATCAAAGCTAACTGTGCCTTTCTGATCAGGGTTGTCAGGCGAAAAGTACTTCCAGTTTTCATCTTTTTTTATATTTTTATTGAGATTATTCCAATCTGGCATTACGCCGCGATAGATAACCCACCATTGCCAACTAGGTTTGGCAGAAATTTGGTACTCAAATGTGATATTTTTCTCTGAAATATTAGGTTCTGATAGCTGATCTGTTTTAGAAAACTGTGTATTCTTAGCTAACCGATCAATATCCATGTTTTTTCCTCCAAAATCGTTTGTACATAATTGTCTAAATCGCGTGTCCAACCGCCAGTCATGACGGCGTGACTTGAAGGTCTGGTAAAAAAATGGAGTATAGTCTGCACTTGGTAGAGGTACTCTCTCCTCTAATTCTTGATTGTTAGCAGTGAGATCAGTTTATTCACTGTGGAAAATCAGAGGTTTTTAGTTGAACCTTCTGATTGTTAATTGGTAGCAGTAAGATAAATTTATTCACGGCTTAAAATCAGAGGTTTTTAGTTAAACCTTCTGATTGTTAATTGGTAGCAGTAAGATAAATTTATTCACGGCTGAAATCAGAGGTTTTTAGCTGAACCTTCTGATTGTTAATTGGTAGCAGTGACAAACAAACTTGTTATCTGATAATGCGGATACTTGATGACTGATAACTGAATCGGTCAGCCGTCTATTTGACGAAACTGGCACAACCATACTCAGCATCCCACAACGATAATGGGCGTTTTTCACAGCAGAGCTTTAATTGTGCCGCAGCTTTTTCGCGTCGCTCCCCTTTGAAATGCGCGATCGCCTGAAATAGTAAGTTTGTACTTGATAACCCGCAACTTGGGTTATTAGGGATCACTGAAGTTTTGACTGTTTTCAAGCGATCGCCCCGTCAGAAGAAAGATGTTTTTCACCTCAAAAGTGGATGGCAAAACAGCCTAGTAGCGCTACAGTCGCGAGAAAATTTACCATCACCAATTAAGGGAGATCCAAAAAATAAAATCCCCAACCGTTTCTTTTGATTTGAAGGCATTACCCTACGTACTTTGGCGCTTACGAAACAGAGGGCTTTCATTGACGGCTGGGCATTTTATTACTTGTAATACCATTTCACCAAAAATCTGATACAGATGTAATATCATGTCCGGTTAAAGACTTATCATTAAGACCGCAAGGGGGCAGGGAGCAGGGGGAGAGAGGGTTTCCTGGTTTTTGCACAGATGCGTGAATTATAACTAATTAGGCGAACATGATATAACCCCTGAAAGCTTTGCTGCATCTAAGTTTTTTAATTGCGTTAGCGAGTCCGCGAGCGTCATTGCGAATTGCGAATTGTGAATTGGTATAAGTGCCTTGTCAAAAATCTCAATTCATCCCAGAAATATACAACGCCAAAAGATGATATAGCCGGAAAATCTTTTTCGTAAGTGTTCTTGCTCAGATTATTAATGTGATATTATGTCCGGCTGATTAGTTGTCATTGCGAACGTTCCACTTCTCTACGAGACGCTGCGCGAACGTTGCACTCGCTTCGGACATATCGTAAGTGATTAGACTTGACATGATATCACATATATCATTCCGGTTTTCCGCAACTCAGTATAAAAGTTAGCCCTTGCACCATTACAATTATTGGCAGACATACTCAAAAAGGGTAAAATTGCCGTGTTGTTGCTATAAAATAATTGTAGATAGCAATGTCTAACGACAAGCCGAAGAAGTGTCTACGCACAGTTGCACCAGCGAGTTGGAGAAATAGTGCTATGGAGAGTATCTGTAGATTTCAGGCGTTGTTGGAAAAACTAGGGTTATTACTGTAGCGTCTTTGAAAAAGAATTGCTGCCAAATTAGTCAGTAGACAGGTGATTGCTAGCCACATCAAGATATAAGTAGGAGCCATGACCACGCCAATCATGAACCAAGTATATACGTGAAGTATCATTATAGAAGCGAAAAAGCTAGCAATTCCAGCAGATTGCCACACTTGATGCGATGGGCGACGTAACGCTACTAGGCTGATCGTTAAAATTGTGACAAGCAAGTTCGCTGGTACGAGAAATGCACAAATATTTACGCAGTTGCCACGAGAGAACTCAGTTAAGGTGTTGAAATCGAGCATTAATTTGTTGGGATAGATGTTAGCGTTTTTAGAATTTAATTTATTGTATTTTCAGATAACGAAATCAACATTAAGATATCAGTGAGTAATCACATTGCAAATATAACATAAATTAAACTGTTGAGTTGCGTTCTAATACTACCAATAGTTAGTTAATTATAAAGATTTTGGATAAGTAGGGTGGAAAAGACCCACCCTAGCTAAATTAACCCGGTAAAATTACCGTATCGATAACGTGTACTACACCATTATCAGCTTCGATATCTGCTGCTAAAACTGTGGCATTTTTCACTTCAAAACCATCAGAAGAATCAATTTTAATCGGTGAACCTTCCACAGAATTAACCGTACCGAGTTGTGCCAAATCAGCTTGTAGCAGCTTTCCTGGAACGACATGATACTTTAGAATCCGCGTTAGCTGGGGAATATTCTGTAACAGAGTTTGGATAGTTCCCGCTGGTAACTTGGCAAAAGCATCGTCATTTGGTGCAAAGACAGTGAATGGGCCAGGACTTTTTAATGTTTCTACTAAACCAGCAGCTTGTACAGCCGCTACCAGTGTTTTGAAAGACTCAGCCGTAACTGCAATATCAACAATATCAGCCATATATCTTACCTAAATCTCTGCAAAAGATTTTAAAGGATAATAAACCTATTTTAAGTTTTATTAAAAAAAATAAATTTAAAATTAGGTATTGAATAAACTACACGTAGAAGCGTACTTCACGTTAGACATCACCTGATGATGTTTCTAAAAAAATTCTTAGTTAGTTGAACAGCTGATGTATGAAGTGGCGGCGGGGGCAAAAACTGATGGGCGCACGATCGCCATCGCTTGATTCAAACAATGCTCGATTATACTGTCAAGCTTCAACCAGGGGAACCCCGACAACGCAGTGGCTCCCCATACTCGTTAATTATGATTAGCTTTCCAGTTTGCTAGATCAGTTAAAGAGCGATCGCGGTAACGTCCATAACGCTCTTGTTTACTTTTAATTTTCGCACCCAGTTCCGGAAAAATCCCAAAGTTGGGCGGCATTGGTTGGAAATGCTTCGGCGAAGCGGAACTAATAAATTCCAATAACGCACCCATCATTGTTGTTGCTGGTAAAATCAAAGGTTTTTTACCCAAAGCTAACCGCGCTGCATTAATTCCCGCCAAGCAGCCACCCGCAGAGGCTGCGGTGTAGCCTTCAGTACCAATCAACTGGCCAGCAGCTAACAATGTCGGACGCTCTTTAAATTGCAGAGTCGGATGCATTAACTGAGGAGCATTAATAAAAGTGTTGCGGTGCATCACTCCCAGCCGCACAAACTCCGCCTTTTCCAAACTTGGAATTAGCTGAAATATTCGCTTTTGCTCACCCCAACGCAGGTTAGTTTGGAATCCTACCATGTTCCACAGTTGACCGGCTTTATCTTCTTGTCGCAATTGCACCACAGCATAAGGACGTTCCCCTGTGCGAGTATCTGACAGTCCTACTGGCTTGAGGGGGCCGTAGCGCATGGTATCTTCCCCCCGCTGTGCTAGTTCTTCAATGGGTAAACAAGCTTCAAAAAATTTTGCCGTTTCCCGTTCAAAATCTTTGAGTTCTGTTTGTTCACCTTTACAAAGTTCTTCTCGAAACTGCAAGTACTGCTCTTTATTCATTGGGCAGTTGAGATAAGCGGCTTCACCTTTGTCATAACGTGATGCCATAAAGGCAATATCACGGTTAATCGATTCTCCCACAATAATCGGACTAGCCGCATCAAAAAAACTGAGGTATTCCATCCCGGTAAAGCGACGCAAATCTTCTGCCAAGTCTGGGCTGGTTAAAGGCCCAGTCGCCAAAACTACAATTCCTTCTGGAATCGCAGACACTTCACCACGATGAAATTCAATTAAAGGATGACTAGCTAAAGTTTGAGTCAAGTCTTGGCCAAATTGTCCCCTGTCTACAGCTAGCGCCCCACCCGCAGGAACGGCGTGTTCATCAGCTTTCGAGATGACGATAGAGCCAAGTTGACGTAATTCTTCGTGCAATAATCCTGCCGCGCGATCGCTTGCCATTGCCCCAAAGGAATTACTACACACTAATTCTGCTAAATGTTCTGTATGATGAGCAGGACTGAAGCGTTTTGGACGCATTTCATGGAGAATTACTGGTACTCCAGCTTGGGCTATTTGCCAAGCTGCTTCAGTTCCAGCTAGTCCACCTCCAATTACTTGTATGGGTTGTTTTTCCATAGTTAAATTTTTAATTCCTATATCATAAGTATCCATCAGCATCACAGAAGTAAAATTAAATAAAAAGAGGCAAACTCATGACTACTTTTGTAAATACAACTAAAGTTTACGACGAAATTGTTGACTTCATTGCTGTTGCAACTACTCCCCAAAGTGTCATCAATTTTCAATTTTATGATGCTGCAAAAGAGCGCTTATAGGATTTAATTTCCCGCGCAACAATTGAAGCACCATCAACAGCAGCAATTACAAATTACCTGTGTCAATTCCCTTTTCTTTGAGTTTAGCTAACAACTCTTGATAGCGATCGCGCTCTTTTTCTAATTCTTGTAAAGCCGCTTCCTTTGCTTGGCGTTCCTGTTCTGCACGTTGGCGTTCCTGTTCTGCACGTTGGCGTTCCTGTTCTGCACGTTGGCGTTCCTGTTCCCGTAACTGGTCAATTTCTACGGGGGTCAAAAACTTTTGTCCAGTGGGAGAAAAAATTTCCAATGTGTCTGATGTTAGTGTAAAATAGATTCCCAAACGCGGACTTACCCAGCCATTTATCTCTTCGATGACTTCAAAACTATCCTCAGAACGGAGCAAGCCATTTAAATCATTCTTATCCGGATCATAAATATAATATTCTTCCACCCCGTAACGCTGGTAAAACTGTAGTTTTTTGGTCATTTCTTTGAGGGTGTTACCTGGCGATAGAATTTCAAATACTACCTGTGGGGATATATTATCTTCATTCCATTGTAAATAGGAACCCCGTTTTCCTTTTGGTCTGCCAAAGACTACCATCGTATCGGGTGCTTGTTTAATATTAGGGTTTCCTTTAACTGGATACCAAAACAAATCTCCAGCGATAAATACATCAGCTGGCGATGCAAATAGGATTTCTAAATTTTCTTTAATTTTGACAATCCATGCAAATTGTTCTGTATTATCCGCCATTGGCTGTCCGTCGCTTTCCGGGTAGATGACTTCGATGGTGGTTCCTGGTGTGACTTGTTGTACCATTGCTACACTTCCAAGTATGCGGTTTTTAGCTGATATTTCTAATTGAGATAGCAATCACGTTAATTAAGATGCGTAGACGCAAAGCGGCTGCCAGACATCGCTTTTCTGCACTTTATTGATTTGATGGCGTTTGCTGTACTGATTGCTGGACTTGTGCAATATCCAAATCTAACGCCTGCGTTGGATGAATTGGATCTAGTGGACGTTTTTCTGAATCAATAACAAATATTTTGGACATTTCTGCCCCTCCTTTGCCTATAGAGTATCAATTTTTAATTGATTTTCTGCATCCAGACTTTTAAATAAATGTTCAACAAGCATTGCTCTTAACCCTGGAGGTAAAGACAATGCAGCATTGAAAATCTTGTCATAGGTATTAACCATAGTTTTTCCCACATTCAGGAACAAGTCATCTTAATTTTAGTTTAGGTTAATTTTTATCGATTACGAATTATAAATTGGAGTTGTGTACAGATCACTTGCTAGTACCTATACCTATCTATTGTCCAATGAGTCCAGCAAGAGAAGAATAATCAGAGTTAATAGCTATAATTTTGGTAAGTATTAGGGAATAGCCATGTTAGAATACAACCTGCCACGGTACTTGCCCTCAGCCGAAGAACTACCCGACTCTGACGAAACGCCTGTGGATAATGAACTGCAAGAATTAATTCCAGGCTTATTGAAGGCAATACTGCTAATACTTTGGGCAGAACGCATGGACTGGTTTTTTGGCATAGATATGGGTATTTATTATCACCCTGATAAACCGCCAATTGTACCAGATGGGTTTTTGAGCTTAGGGGTAGAGCGGTTTTATGATGAGGAATTGCGTCCCAGTTATGTGTTATGGGATGAAAAAGTTTTACCGACTTTAGTGCTAGAGGTGGTTTCTCAAACTTATCATAAAGAGTACACCACTAAATTAAATGAATATGCTGATTTAGGTATACTTTATTACGTAATTTATTCTTCTCGTCGTCGCCGCAAACCGCGTTTTGAAGTGCATAAATTAGTGAATGGCAAGTATAAATTGCAAGCAGGAAATCCTATTTGGTTGCCGGAAATTGGCTTAGGAATTGGCTGCGATCGCGACAATTATTCCGGTGTAACCAGAGAATGGCTTTATTGGTATGATCAGTCAGGAAAAAGATATCCTACGCCACAAGAGAAGATTCAACGGTTAGCGGAAAAATTGCGATCGCTCGGCATAGATCCAGATAATCTTGATTAATCTGCGATAATATTCAAAACTCCTAACTCAGCACTCACTACTTGAGCCGCCAAATTTTGATAGTTTTGTCCCAACTACCACTGGCAAGAGTTTTGCCAATCTGGGCTAATGGCGACTTTACCAACCGAGTCGGAATGCCCTTGTGAGGGTGCGGATTTGCTCAATTAAGCAGCGAATTGAGCAAGCAAATAAAAGAAAGCAAGATTTATTCAAGTTGAGGCTTACTCTTTTGGATTCACACCCATGTCTCTCAGCTTTTGCGCCAATTTGGACTCAACTCAAATTTTACTATGATGGAAATTTCCGATCACGCACTTCTACAGCATAATCTTGCACGGCTTTGGTAATCGTCTCCCGCAAGTTTGTGTAAACTTTGGCAAAAGGTGGATGCTTCTCGGCAAGTCCGATTACATCTGAGGTAACTAAAACTTGTCCATCGCAGTGAGGTCCTGCACCAATACCAATTGTGGGAATGCTCAGTTTTTGTGAAATCTGCGTTGCTAAATCTGCGGGGATATGCTCTAACACTAGAGAAAATACCCCGGCTTGTTGCAGAGCGATCGCTTCATTTAAAATTCTTTCTCCCGTTTCCTGGCTCTTTCCCTGTTGTCGCAAACCAAGTTGATGTATTGATTGCGGTGTCAAACCTACATGACCCATTACTGGAATTCCGGCTTCTACTAAACGAGCCACAGTTTCTGCGATCGCTGGATAGCCACCTTCCAATTTTACCGCTTGAGCGCCTGTTTCCTTCAGTACCCGCCCAGCTGAGTGCATTGCTTGTTGCAGACTTTCTTGATACGTCAAAAATGGTAAATCTACAACCACTAATGCGCGTTTAACTCCTCGACGCACAGCTTTGGCGTGGTATATAATCTCATCCAAAGTTATTGGCAGTGTTGTTTCATACCCTAGAACTACTGCCATAGAGTCACCCACCAGAATTAAGTCTACACCAGCTGCGTCGAGGAGTTGAGCGATCGCATAATCCCAGGCGGTCAACGCCACAATTAAACGTCCCTGTTGTTTCCATTGAATTAATTGCTGGGTAGTGATTGCCATTTTTTAAGAGTTAGGAGTTAGGAGTTAGGAATTAAGAGTTAGGAGTTTGGAGTGAGAAATAAAGTTAGGAATTATGAGTCAATAGTTAAGAGTTTAATTTAATTCATAACTTCTAACTCTTAACTCCTAACTTTTAACTCCTAACTTCTTATTTAACAGCGCGACTGAAAGCAAAATGGGATTTTGCGCTGTTTGTTTTAGGCATTAACCAAGCTAGACCTTCACTAGTGCCAATCCATAATTTATTGCAGATGTCAGGTGCAAGGGCAAGAACCCGACTAGAAGGGAGTCCAGCAACTTCTGGGTCTAACACAGCTCCTGTATTTGGATTTAATCTTAACAAACCATTATTAGTCCCAACCCAAACACTACCATCTTTAGCAAAACGTACCACTGTCACGTTACGCCCACGCAGGCGAGTTACAGACCGCAACACTGCACCAGTTTTTGGGTTAATAACGAGCAAATTATTCGGCATTCCCGCCCAAATTAATCCTTCTGGACTAATAGCTAAAGCTTGTACAGTCGTCCCTGGTAAATCGGCAATCCGCTTCATAATCGCAGCACTAGCAGTATTTACCCGCACCAATCCATCAAGGGTGCCAACCCATAGTTGACCTTCAGCATCTAAAGTCAGGGTGTTAGCGCTGACACCAGGCAGATTTTTTAATGTTGTCATAATCAAGCCTTGGTCGGGACTAATTAAAGCTAAACCACTATCGGTTCCAGTCCACAAATAACCCCGCTTGTCAAGTAACAGCGACAAAACTCGTTTAGAAGGCAAAAATAAATTCTGCGCGGTGATTTTGCTAGTACGGGGGTCTACTCGGATCACTCCCTCATAACTTCCCACCCACAAGCGTCCTACTTTGTCTTGGGCTAAAGCACCAATGGCAACATTCGGTAAACTAACACGAGAAACAATCTTGCCAGTTTTAGGGTCAATCCGCGATAGTCCCCGCCAAGAACCTACCCAAAGATTGCCTGTAAAATCTTCCAGTAAATTACCAACACGATAATCGGTTTCTGGCGAATGTTCTTGCACTCCTTGCTCATTGGGCAAAGGTTCTACTTGCGGTGGCGGTGGGGAAGGTGGGTAAGTAGGGGTTACATCAGATGAATTAATGTCAGGGGTTTTTTGTGCCCATCCCATACTTGGCAAAGCTATCAACCCTAGCAAGATAGAAGTAATCAATAAACTAGTACGCTTGCAAAACAATACCACGGTGACATTTCCTTTGGAGACAGTACCCATAGCCTTTACCTAAACTGGCTTTGGATTAATTTCAGTGTTCCCCTACCTGAGATTTTTTAAACGTCATAGGCAATTTTTCTTAAATTCAATGGCGATTCGGCAGAAAAGGCAGAGGGGCAGTTCTTGCTGGGTGCAAGGGGGAGAATTAAAAATTACTTCTTTCCCCTTTGCTCCCTGCTTCCCACTCCTCAAAACCTTCCTTACAGGTATTGATGACACTTTGTAAAGTATTTGTAACAAAATGTTTAAATCTTTATGTAATAACAAATTCATATAGTTAAGTTAAAAACTTTCAAAGAATAACTTATCGAATTCTTGATATATTGTGAGACAAGTTACAAATTACGTGGTGTGCAATTTTTTATCTTTCACTCACCACTCTGCTAAATCTCTGTCAAGTAAATTCTTTTATGGTATCTTTTCCATCAACGGAAAAGATATGAGGAGTGTAAAGGCAAGAATGCGTGCTAGTCAGCCCAATCCCCTGAATACCCCGATTTTTAGGGAAATTATCTAAATGCTAACTGCGAAAAGCGGGAGTTTTGGTGAAATTGAGAAGGTTTAGTTGGGTGCAAAGAAGAGGTAAAAAATTTTGATTCGTAGCAAGAGGGAACAGTAGAAGCACTAGGTCGTGTACCCTAGAAGGGGATAACACTGGTGAGGAGGGCTACCACCGCTACCAAAGTGTCAGCCGCAAAAAAACTGCTACCTTTTGCCAAAGACAACCCTTAACAAAAATTTTTCCTGATCTTCTCCCCGCTCAAGGGGGAAAGAGCGGAATGAGGGGAAGTTGCACAAAACGTGATTTGATAATTAAAAAGAGTGATTTCAGGGAAGGATAAAATATGTCTTACGCTCAAACGAGGACTCAGAGCAAATCTGGGTATAAAGCCGGGGTTCAAGATTACAGACTAACTTATTACACACCGGATTACACACCAAAAGATACCGATCTTCTAGCTGCGTTTCGTATGACACCCCAGCCTGGTGTTCCTCCTGAAGAAGCAGGTGCGGCTGTAGCGGCTGAGTCTTCCACAGGTACTTGGACAACTGTGTGGACAGACTTGCTCACCGACCTTGATCGCTACAAAGGTCGTTGCTACGATATCGAACCAGTTCGAGGCGAAGACAACCAGTACATCTGCTACGTTGCCTATCCTCTGGACTTGTTTGAAGAAGGCTCTGTAACCAACGTGTTGACCTCAATTGTCGGTAACGTATTTGGTTTCAAAGCTCTGCGGGCACTACGTCTAGAAGACATCCGCTTTCCAGTAGCTTACATTAAAACCTTCCAAGGGCCTCCCCACGGTATCCAAGTTGAGCGCGACAAATTAAACAAATACGGTCGTCCTTTGTTGGGTTGTACCATTAAGCCCAAATTGGGTCTTTCCGCTAAGAACTATGGACGTGCTGTATACGAGTGCTTGCGCGGTGGTTTGGACTTTACCAAAGACGACGAAAACATCAACTCTGCACCATTCCAAAGATGGCGCGATCGCTTCTTGTTCGTCGCTGAAGCTATCAACAAAGCTCAAGCAGAAACCGGTGAAATTAAAGGTCACTACCTAAACGTCACCGCCCCCACCTGTGAAGAAATGCTGAAGCGGGCTGAGTACGCGAAAGAACTCAAAATGCCCATCATCATGCATGACTACCTCACCGCAGGTTTCACCGCCAACACCACATTGGCTCGTTGGTGTCGTGATAACGGTCTATTGCTGCACATTCACCGTGCTATGCACGCTGTAATTGACCGTCAAAAGAACCACGGTATCCACTTCCGTGTATTGGCTAAAGCCCTACGTCTGTCTGGTGGTGACCACATCCACACCGGCACCGTAGTTGGTAAGTTAGAAGGTGAACGCGGCATCACAATGGGCTTCGTTGACCTGTTGCGTGAAAACTACATTGAGCAAGACAAAGCTCGTGGTATCTACTTTACCCAAGACTGGGCTTCTCTACCTGGTGTAATGGCAGTTGCTTCTGGTGGTATCCACGTATGGCACATGCCCGCACTGGTAGAAATCTTTGGTGATGACTCTGTACTACAGTTCGGTGGTGGTACTCTGGGACACCCTTGGGGTAACGCTCCTGGTGCAACCGCTAATCGCGTCGCCTTGGAAGCAGTTATTCAAGCTCGTAACGAAGGCCGTAACTTGGCTCGTGAAGGTAACGATATCATCCGTGAAGCTGCCAAGTGGTCTCCTGAACTGGCTGCTGCTTGCGAACTGTGGAAAGAAATCAAGTTCGAGTTTGAAGCAATGGATACCGTCTGATCTGGGTTAACAGTTAAGAGTTAAGAGTTAAGAGTTAGGATTTGCATTAATCCATAACTCATAACTCAAAACTCATAACTCTTTAGGGCTGGGGTCAAGCATGAATCTTAAGCAAATTGCGAAGGACACAGCCAAGACTCTCCAAAGCTACCTGACTTATCAGGCTCTAAGGACAGTACTGGCACAGCTAGGCGAAACAAATCCTCCATTAGAACTTTGGTTGCATAACTTTTCGTCTGGCAAAATTCAGGATGGTGAATCATACATTGAGCAACTGTTGCGAGAAAAACCAGATTTGGCTTTGCGAATCATGACTGTCAGGGAACACATTGCCGAAGAAATCATGGAATTTTTACCGGAAATGGTTCGCACTGGCATTCAGCAAGCCAACATGGAACAGCGTCGCCAGCATTTAGAACGGATCACACGATTAGACACATCTAACCCCAGTCTGCAACCAGAAAAGCAAGCAACTTCAGATCCGAATTTGGATAACTTATCCAATTAGTTCGGTCAACCTAGTAGTAAAAAATCGCAACCCATTATCAAAAGCTATGCAAACTTTACCAAAAGAGCGTCGTTACGAAACCCTTTCTTATCTGCCTCCCTTGTCTGACGCTCAAATTTCCAAGCAGATCCAGTACATTTTGAATCAAGGTTACATTCCAGCGATCGAATTTAACGAAACTTCTGTGCCAACAGAATTATATTGGACAATGTGGAAGCTACCTTTGTTTGGTGCTAGATCCACTCAAGAAGTACTGAGCGAAGTTCAAGCATGTCGTTCTCAATTCAACACCAGCTATATCCGTGTTGTGGGTTTTGACAACATTAAGCAGTGCCAAATTCTCAGCTTTCTTGTTCACAAACCCAACACCAACAGATACTAAAGTTAGCAAGCTTTAAGTAATTGGTTTATGCAATAGGAGAGGTAGAATTATCTGCCTCTCCTATTTACTAGATTTGTTTTGAAACGCAAAAGCACGCAGAGGTTTACGCATAGGCGCTTCGCCTTCCCGCAGGGTAGGGGCGCGGAGTTATTCTCTGCGTTTTCCTTAGTGTGCCTCTATGTTTTTTAAAAAGCTAGGAAATGGAATTACAGCATCTACCAGAAGTAAGAATTTGTTTTGTTGGTGACTCTTTTGTTAATGGTACTGGCGACCCAGAATGTCTTGGTTGGACAGGCAGAATATGTGCTAATGCTAATAAAAGAGGTTATGACATTACTTACTATAATTTAGGAATCAGACGTGATACGAGTATTGATATAGCAAATCGTTGGTTACAGGAAGTATCACTTCGTTTGCCAAAAGAATATGATGGTAGAGTTGTATTTTCTTTTGGATTAAATGACACCAGAGTAGAAAATGCTAAAACTCGTGTAAACTTGGCAGATTCTCTCAAAAATGCTCATGAAATTTTAAGTAAAGCACAACAGTTCTATCCTATTTTAATGATTGGGCCAGCACCATATGCAGAACCAGAAGACCATGAAAGAAGGCAGAGAAACGCCGATTTAACCCAACATTTGACTTTAATTTGCAAAGAACTAAATGTACCTTATTTAGATGTCTTTCCAATATTGGAAAAATCAAATATCTGGATAGATGAAGCAAGAGCTAATGACGGCGCTCATCCCAGAGCAGCAGGTTATGCAGAATTTGCCCAACTAGTAGAAAGTTGGGATGCTTGGTTAAATTGGTTTCCTCTCAAAACTGTATAGAAATCGTTCCCACAACACTAAAAGGTGCTCCAGGAATCACACCTAAGCGATCGCTATTTGGTGAGCCTAGATAATATTCTGTGTTAAACAAATTACGGAAGTTCAGTTGCACTCGCCAGTTCTCTCGTCGGTAGAAAATTGAACTGTCGAAGCGAAGATAGCTAGGAATTACGTAGGTGTTGGCAAGGTCGCCGGCGCGATCGCCTACATAATAAACGCCTAAACCAAATCCCAAGCCTTTTAAATTTCCTCTCTGGAGTTGATAAGTTGTCCATAAACTGGCAGTATTACGGGGCGCATTGGCAAACCGATTTCCTACAGGAGTACTATTGTCATTACTGACAAAAGCATCATTGTAGGCATAGGCAGCAATCATATTTAATCCTGGTAAAATTTCACCAGATACATCAAGTTCAATCCCTCGGCTTTTCACTTCTCCGGTCAAAACAGAGAAGTCTGGGTTATTCGGATCGGCTGTGGGAATATTAGTCTCTGTAATGTCATAGAAAGCCAGGGTTCCACCAAATTTGCCAAAGTCTAATTTGGTTCCCACTTCATATTGTGTTGACTTTTGGGGTGGAGGAACATCCCCACTTGCTAGAGTGGCATAACTCGGCTCAAAACCTTTTGTAAAGGAGGCATACAACGATACAGGTTGTAAGGGTTGGTAGACAATTCCGACTCTGGGACTGAAAGCAGAGAAATTAGCTTCAGTGGGTGTTGAATTCAATCGGTCAAATTGATTTCGTTCAAAACTGTCGAATCGTCCGCCTAGCAACAACTTCAAATTATCAGTAAAAGCAATCTGGTCTTGGAGGTAGAAACCATAAGTTGTATTGTTTTCATCACGATTAGTCGTAATAGGAAGTGTGTCCAGAGAATATCTCTCAGGGGAACGAATGGGATTAAAGATATTAATCGATGGATACGAACCACTTTCACCAACTCCAAACTTCAAGTCTGTATTAATTTCCTTGCCATACTCAAACCCAGTTAACAACTTATGCTGTATCGAACCAGTCTTAAAGTTACCTAGAATATCTAAGTTATTGAAATAACTGCGGTAAAGACCCTCCCCAGCATAGGTACGACGCGTCAACTCTCCGGTTGTTTCATTCAAACCTGTGTATAGTGGATAGAGGCGACCGAGATCAAACCACTTAGCAAAGAAGGTATTGCGAACTGACCAATTCTGGTTAAACTGATGATCTAATGTGGTAGTCAAGTTATACTTGCGAACACTATTTTTACCAAAAGGTTCGTTTATCCCATCGGTTTCACTGAAATAGCGCGAGATTGGAATCGCTGCAATCCCACGACCAACAGAAGGAATACCTGGGTCAGCTGAAGTATCAGCATCGATAAACTCGAACTCTAGTGTTAATTTTGTCGCGGGTGAAATGTTCCACTGCACGGTTGGCGTAAAGAAATAACTCTCGCGGTTGACTCCATCGCGGAAACTGAGGGTTTGCTCGTAAGAGCCGACAAAGCGATATAAAAGGGTTTTATCTGCGTTTAATGGCCCAGAAATATCTAAGGAAGGTCGATACAAACCGAAACTACCTGCCGAGAATGATAAGTTGTAGTAAGGTTCGTTCAGTGGCTTTTTGGTGACTAGGTTGACGATTCCACCGGGAGAACCCTGTCCAAACAAAACACCCGCAGGCCCTTTTAATACCTCAATCCGCTCTAAATTATCTGTTGTAACCAGGTCATATTGAAAAGGGTTTGCACTACCATTTTTAAAATAGCTACCAGTATCAAAACCGCGAATATTAATTTGATCGGTAACGCCTTGATAGGCAGAAGCATTGACACCACTCACATTTTGCAGTGCTTGATTAACTTGGGTAACAGCACGGTCTTCAATTATCTGGCGGGGAATAACTTGAACTGAAGCCGGAATATCACGTAGAGGAGTATCTGTCTTAGTTGCAGTTGACGCATCCTGTGCGCGATATCCATCTTGTTCACCCGTCACCACAAGCTCAATCGGCTCATCACCACTAGCTGATGGTTCTGGCTGTGTCTGGTTTTGCGGTTGTTGTTGTGTAGGTGATTGTTGTGTTTGTGGTTGCATCGGCTGTTGCGCTCGAGGTGCAGTACTGGCTACGCTGAAAATCAGACCCTCATTGGGACTGTCAAACAATTCAACAGTTGGCACACCTGCCTCACCCGTCACTGTTATCCGAATCGTGTTGGCATCAAAATTTGTTACCGTTATCTGGGTAATACCCGCAAGTGGTTTTTGGGAACGAAATGTAAATCCATCGCCACTAGGCAGGCGTAGTTGAGCACTGGGAACATCTACAATAAAGTTATTGCCAGTACTGCGATTTATTAGTTGTAATTGTTCGCCTCTAGTTGTCTGTAAAATCACCTCCACACCTTTATCGGTGGGATTTGCCTTAACTCCAGTAACTTGCACAATTTCTAATACTGGCGACTGCACTAACATTTCGGCGCTAGTGAGCGTCCGTTTGAGTTCGCGGATACTAGGGATATTAGCTAAGGCAGATTTCTGCTCTGGCGTTTGTGCCAACCCAGCCTGAATGCCCAACACGAACAAGGTACTTACGATCAACACCACTTGTTGCAACTGATTTATCATTACTCCACACCCAACCAGATTTTCCAAATACAGCTTGCTAGTTGATAATTATTTGTATCTAGCTCTATATAGGAGAATACAGGAATTTGAGCGATCGCTGCAAATTCAGATTATTTTCTCTGCTTAAGACAAATAGTGATGGTAATGCTCTCAACTATTTATTAAGAAATAATGTCTATCAACAGAGAGTGCTTAACAAACAATGGAGCAACCAGAAGCCTATAAATGGTCAAAACTCCCAAGAAGTTAACAATGAGTTGTTGGGATCTTGGATAGGCAAGATTGATACTCATTTTTTAAACTTCTCATAACTCTACAGTGGACAATTGTTTCCCAAATTGTCATACGTAAAATTATTGGTTATTGTTAAAAAAATAATTTGTAGCCTGCTGGAACAAACGTCAAGGCAGAAGTTACTTCCGGCTGCGCGAAACACGGTTTTGTCACGGCAGAAGTTACTTCCGGGATGACGGAAGCTGCTTTTGGCTGCGCGAAACACGGTTTCGTCACGGCAGAAGTTACTTCCGAGACCACAGAAGCTGCTTTTGGCTGCGCGAAACACGGTTTCGTCACGGCAGAAGTTACTTCCGAGACCACAGAAGCTGCTTTTGGCTGCGCGAAACACGGTTTCGTCATGGCAGAAGTTACTTCCAAGACGACAGAAGTTGCTTCCGGCTGCGCGAAACACAAATTTTCTTTTTCTTTCTTTTGCCTTGTTTGGTCAAAACTCCCAGGAAATCGTGCCCTGTACCGTGAACGGATCACCATAGAAAACGCGATCCCAAAACGAGGCAGAGTCAAAATAATCGATATTGAACTAATGCGATCGCATAAAGCCTACGGCATAGCTACGTTTAAGGCGTAGCCTAGAGTAGAGAAGTGACATAAAGAGTATCGCCTAAAATGTTGGATAGCTGTATGTGTTAAAACTCCCAAGAAATCGTGCCCTGCACTGTGAACGGATCGCCATAGAAAACGCGATTCTGAGTCTGGGCAGATTCAAAATAATCGATATTAAACAAATTCTTGAAATTGAGTCCCACCCGCAATCCTTCTCGTTTATAGAAGATAGAAGCATCGGTGCGGAAATATAGCAACGGACAGTGAGCTTAGGACAGCAATAAAATCACAAAGTACGCTGTTGAAAACGCGTTTTCCGCAAACTGTCCTAACGGCTTTGGCGATTGCTATAACTCGGCAATTGAAACGTGTTGGCTAAATCTCCCTGCCTGTCGCCTGCAAAGTAGAATCCCAACCCAACCCCCAATCCCTTGTAGTTGCCCCTTTGAATTTCGTAGGTTGTCCACAGGTTGAAAGCGTTTTTTGGAACGTTGTTCAACTGATTGCCCACTGTAAGTGTATTGTCTTTGGTAATTTCGGCATCGGTATAAGCATAGCCCGTGATCATGTTCCATCCCGGCAAGATTTCTCCTGTGACATCAAACTCTATACCTCGGCTGCGCTGTTCTCCTATCAGAATAGAGAGCAATGGGTTATTGGGATCTTGGGTGGGCAAGTTGGTGCGCGTCAGGTCATAGAATGCCAGAGTTGCAGCAAGACGGTTATTCAAATCCGCCTTAACGCCCACTTTGTATTGAGTACCGCGCTCTGGCTCGGCTTGTGCCCGACTGATAAATCCTGCTTGTAAAAATGATCTGCTGTAGCTGGCGTAGAGAGAAACGGCTGGAATCGGTTGGTAGACAATGCCAACTCTGGGACTAAATGCTTCATTTTGTTGGAAACCACCCAGCACAATATCTAAGCGTTGATAATCGTTATTGGCAATGTCGAAACGTCCACCCAACAGTACCTTGAGATTATCTAACAATGTGATTTGATCTTGAATATAAAGTCCCAGTGCGTCATTTCTGATGCGATAGTCTAAGAGACGGGCGGTAGGTCTGGCTGGCTGACTACCGTATTGGGGATTGAATAGATCGAGGGATGCGATCGCACTACCAGAATTGGTGACAAACGTATCTTCTCTGGATAGATTGAATCCTGTTACTACTTGATGCCGGATACTGCCAGTAGCAAACTTGCCGACCGCATAAGTATCGAAATTGTAGACATCATCATTGAAGCTCGCTGTGTTGTAAAATCGAGCAAAAGTACGTTGATCGGCTGCTAGGTTGCCAGTAATGAAGTCCCTATCTTGACGGAGAAATGAGGTGCGGAAGGCACTCCGCAGTTGCCAGTTATCGCTAAAGCGATACCCAAAGTCATAACCAACTCGATAGGCTCGACTATTGAAATCCTCAATTCCAGGTTCACCGACGACGCGATTGCGCGGAATCTTACCGTTAGGATTCGGCAGGACAGTGCCTTGGGCTGGAATACCTAAATCGATGGGTCCTTTCGCTTCGTAATACTCTGCTGCCAGGGTGAGCTTGGCTCTGTCGTTGATCTGCCAGGTCAAAGAGGGTGCCACGTTGTACCGCTGTTGGTCATAGAAATCAAGAAAGCTTTCGCTCGTCCGGGCGGCAACTCCTAAACGATACAGCACTGTTTTATTAGCATTCACTGGACCTGATAGATCAATCGCCCCTCGATAAGAATTGAAACTCCCAGCAGAGCCTTCCAGGAAGTAGTAGGGTTCCCGCAGGGGCTATTTCGTGACGACATTAACAATGCCCCCTAGCTGCCCTTGCCCAAACAGAACTGAGGCAGGTCCTTTGAGAACTTCGATGCGGTCAACTGTAACTGGATCGTAGCCAATAGAGGTTAATGTACGATCCTGAAGTCCATCTTTCAAGATATCCGCAACGTTAAAACCCCGAATCAAAAAACTGTCACTGGAGGTGCGCGGAGAGCTTCCTCCCTGTACCACGCCTGGTACGTTTTTGATTGCATCAACTAGTCGGTTGGCTTGCTGGTCTTGAATTACTTGTTGCGGTATAACCTGAATCGATTGAGGTACATCGCGCAGGGGTGTATCGGTTTTGGTGGCAGTTGAGGCATTGGGAACGCGATATCCATCTTGCTCCCCTGTCACCACCAACTCAATCGGCTCATCACCAGAAGCTGATGGTTTTGGCTGTGTCTCGCTTTGGGGCTGCTGCGCTTGAGGTGGCTGTTGTCCAGAAGTCGCCGTAGCTGTAGTTGCTACTGCAAAAATCAGACCTGCATTATCATCATATAACTCAACTGTAGGCAAAGCCTTCTCACCTATCACTGTGACTCGCACAGTATTTGCATCAATATTTGTTACTATTATTTGAGTAATTCCCGCAAGTGGTTTTTCCGAACGGAATGTGAACGCCTCTCCCGAAGGTAAACGTAATTGACCCCCAGATACATCAACAATAAAATTGCTGCCAGTACTGCGATTTGTCACTTGCAGTTGATTCCCAACAGGTGTCTCTAAAATCACTTCCACACCTTTATCAGTGGGATTAGCTTTCACCCCCGTTATTGGCACAATTTCACCCCCCTGTTTTGCCCCTGGCGAAAGGAGGTTTTGTGGTGCAGGCGACTGCACTAACATTTCGGCGCTAGTGAGCGTCCGTTTAAGTTTGCGGATACTAAGGATATTAGCAATAGTAGATTTCTGCTGTAGCGTTTGTGCCAACCCAGCCTGAATACCCAAGACAAACAGGGTACTTACGATCAACACCACTTGTTGCAACTGATTTATCATCACTCCACACCCAACCAGATTTTCCAAATACAGCTTGCTAGTTGATAATTATTTGTATCTAGCTCTATATAGGAGAATACAGGAATTTGAGCGATCGCCCCAACTTAATATTATTTTCTCTCTCTTAGATGAATGGTCATACTCTCAACTATTGTTAAGAAATAGTGTCTTTTAGCATAAACAACTCAGCAAAGCAGTAACCGAAAGCTGAGGCTCCCGTCAAAACTCCCAAGAAATTGTGCCCTGCACCGTCAACGGATCGCCATAATAAAGATTCAGCCGATTCCCCTGAGAAGATTCTAAATAGTCAACGTCAAACAAATTCTTAACATTAACTGCTGCCCGGAATCTATCTTGCTTATAGAAGATAGCCGCCTCAGTCAGGAAATAACTAGCGGGACTTAAACATTTTTTCGGGACAAACAAGCCTCAAACCCATACAGGGTAAGAGAAATACACCAAATACTCAAAAATGGCTCAAACCCAGATATATCAAGAAACTAAGCCTAACGATGTCAAAGTCTTTGTGTATATAGATTTGAGGCTATTTTATGGATGTTTTTTGTTTAAGTCCCATTAAGAAGCTTACAGGAGTGCTTTAGTGTGTGAAAGTGAACTATGGTCGTTAGAGGGAATTTTTTGAACGCTAGCGGGAATTCTTTCGGATAGTTAGGTATTCTTTAGGATTAACTCCAAATTTTTTTCTAAAAGCAGATGCAAAATAACTGCGACTAGCAAAACCCACTATTCGCGCTACTTCTACAACATTCATATCTCCTGTTTGCAATAGTTGTCGTGCTTTTTCGAGGCGGTAATGATGTAAGTAGTGAAAAGCAGTTGTGCCAAAGGTGAGACGGAAACCCCGCTTAAAAGTACATTCATTCAAACCTACTTGTCGTGACAAATCTACCAAAGAAAGAGGATTGTCAAGATTTTGTAATAAAATTTCTTTGGCGTGGTATAGACGTTCTAAATCATCTGATTTCAGAGAATGAGTCGAATTTTTACCTTTTCGCGCTTCTATCTCTTGTTCCACTAATAACACCATTAGATCCAAAACTCTTGCTTCCAAGTACATGCGTTTAGTAATGCCGTAGTAAGGACATTGTAAAATTTGCTGTAAGCAGGCTTGCATCTGAGGAGTAATTTTTCCAGAATTTTGGTAATAAATCCGATTTTCTTCTGCAATTAAATGCTGTAATTCTGTTGGTAAATCTCCCGATTAATCGCCAATAAATGAACGAAAAACCTCTGGTTCTATGTGAACATTAATTTCTATCTGCTTTCCTGGAGATGATTTACAATATTCTTGCGGTGCAATTCCACTACCGTAAAAACCATATTTTTTGGTATTAACAGAGAAAAATGGAATTGTATAACTTCCACAGAGTTGAAAATTGTATTCTAGGGGATGTTCCCGTTCCGGAAGATGAGTAATTATTCCATCGAAGTTGTGGTAGTTGCCAATGTTTAACTCGATTCCTTGGCGTAGCCAAATAAATCGTGAGTAACCTTGACCTAATTGCTGAGGATAGTTGTAAATAATGTCTAAGTCATCATTAGGGTCAAATTTACTGATATTATCGGCATTTTCATCAAAGAGTTCCCAGTAAACTTGGTGTGAAATTGTTACTACCATTACCTCTATGCTGCATTTAAATGAGAATTATATTTATTAAGCATACAGATAATGTTGACAATAATGAATCAGGCAAGAGCGATCGCAGAAGTCAAAACTCGCAACTGATGGAGCCTACAATTGTAAACAGCTCATACCAATTCACAATTGGCAATTCGCAATGACGCTCTCTACGAGACGCGCAAGGGACGCGGACTCGCTCTAAGCGTTGGCGCAGCCTCTCGTTGGCTGTCTTCGTTTCTGAAAGAGAAGAGAAGCTATGCCGTTGGCGTACTCCTACGTCCAAGCAAGCTACGCGGAGCGTGTCGCAGACAAGCCTCTCGTTGGCTGTCTTCGTCTCTCAAAGAGAAGAGAAGGCTTTACGCTGCGCTAACGCAATTCAATAACTTAGATGCAGCAAGGCTTTGAGGGTTTACATTTGTTTCATTATTTTAGTGAATTGGTATCACCTCTTTGAACAGAGATTCTGCTGTAAATTCTTGGTGGTTGCCCAAATTCAATAAATGACTGCCCGAATTCAATCAACGACTGCCCGAATTCACGGAAAATAATTGATTGCTAATTTCTCGCCCTCTCTAAAACGGGAGCATCCCAAATGTGCAAAATCCCCTTAGATGTCTACGCAGAATTAATTTTACCTCTATGTCTAAAGGAATTGTCTAAATCTGCCTGGCGATTGCCCACGTAGAATAATCCCAAACCAAAGCCAAGTTCTTTGAGATAAACCTTTCAAGGTGGATAAAAGCTTTGGTTAAGAAATTCCTCTTTAATCTCTTGACTCTGTGTTCTCTGTGCCTGGGGCGGTTAAATAAATTACTTTTAAACCGCCCCAGCGCAGAGGGCGCTGAAAGAAAAAAAGGATTTTACAAGTCACCTTGAAAGGGCTAGTCCTTTGAGACTACATAGGTATAACTGGCAATGATTTTCCATCCTGGCAACATTGCCAGGAACACGGAAAAGCTTGTGGTTTAAGCAGTTTGCAACTGCTTTCATAATTCATACTGGGGTTTTGTCATTAAGGAGTAAATTTTTGGACGTTAGAACTGCCACGAAACTGTTCCCAGAACTGTAAACGGCGCGCCAGGAAACACACCGTTTCTACTATTAGCGCTTTCAAAATAGTAAATATCAAACAAATTCTTAAAATTCAGCCCGACTCGCCAGTTATCATGACGGTAAAAGATTGCTGCATCCGTTCGCACATAGCTGGGTAATGTAAACGTATTGGGTAAGTCTCCCTGGCGATCGCCCACAAAAAACAATCCGCCTGCAAATCCAAAACCTTTCAAACCTCCAGTTTGAATTTCATAGGTTGTCCATAAAGAAGCACTGTTTCGGGCAACATTATTCGGTTGATCTCCCTTGTACCCTGGTCTGGTATCTTCAGTAATTTCAGGATCAATATAGGTATAACTGGCAATGATTTTCCAACCTGACAAGATTTCTCCAGCGACATCAAACTCAATGCCCCGGCTGCGTTGTTCACCTAGCTGGAGGCTAAATCGCGGATTGTCTGGATCGGTGACGACAATGTTTTGTTTCGTAAGTTGGTAAGCCGCCAGTGTTGCTGCAAGTCTGCCATCGAGAAATTCTGTCTTCACCCCGACTTCAAATTGTTCACCTTCAGTTGGCTCAAATGGTTTGCTATCTCCGTTTCTGGAGGACGCACGAGAGGGTTGGAAAGATCGGCTATAACTGGCATATAAAGAAATTGGCGGCAGGGGTTGATAAACTACTCCCACACGAGGACTGAAGGCGCTATTTTCCTGATCGAGTGAAACACCAGTTAGCCTGTCCTTTTGGGAGGCAGCCGCAATATCAAAGCGTCCGCCCAGCAAAATTTTTACTTTGTCTCCGATTGAGATTAAATCTTGAGCATAGACACCAAGCAAGTCTTGATGCCGTCTCTCTGCAAAGGTTTTCGTCGCGCCACGTTGAATGTCAGGTTGGTTATAGTTCGGGTTAAATAAATCGATAGTTGGCAAAGCGGCAGTTGGGGTGAAGCCATCTCTGATAAAATCAGTTTGCCCTAACTCCACACCGAAGAGCAAATCCTGCTTAATAGTGCCAGTTTGAATCCTCCCAATCACATCTGTTTGTAAAAAGTAAGTCTCTGAATGAGCTTCAGTGAGGGCAAAGGCACGATTTACCGTTCGATTGTCTGGTTGCAGTCCTAAAATATAGGAAAAAGGCTCATCAAAATGTTCAAGTTCGGCTCTGAACCCATTGCGGATTGACCAGTTCTCGTTGAATTTGTGTTGAAAGCGATAACCAAGCCCAACAAAATCACGTTCTAGCTTGAAATCTGGGTTATCTAAAAATCGAGAGCGAGGAACTCGTCCAAAGGGACTCTTAAGAACAGAACCAACCGCCGGAATACCCAAGTACTCTACTTTGGAGAGATCGAGATATTCCGCTTCCAAGGTCAAAGTTGTATTCTTGCCCAGTTCAAAACTAATCACGGGTGCTAATAATACCTGCTCCGTTTTCACAAAATCAACATAGCTACCAGAGTTTTCATAAGCTCCATTCAAGCGATAGCGAATCGTTTTGTCGGCGTTGAGTGGACCGGAAATATCAAATGTCGGACGGTAAAAATCAAAGTTACCAATGGTTCCTTCAACTGCATAATAAGGTTCTGCAAGAGGTTGCTTGGTTGTGATATTGAGAAGACCACCAGGTTCGCCCTGACCATAAAGGACGGATGCTGGTCCTTTGAGAAGCTCAATTTGTTCAATGTTTGCGACATCTATATCACGAGAATAGAAGCCGGATCGCTTAAAACCATTGACAAAAGTACTACCAGTGTCGGCCGCCGCAAACCCTCGGAAAATAAAAGTTTCACCAACCGTAGATTGAGAACCTGATCCGCTAGGAGTCACCCCACTGACGTTCTGAACTGCTTCCCTCGGTCGCGTCACTCGTTGATCCTCCAGCACTTGCCGCGGGATAACCTGAATTGAGGCGGGAATGTCACGGATAGGCGTGTCAGTTTTCGTCGCAGTTGTCGCATTAGGCACTTTATACCCATCTTGCTCACCCGTCACTACCAACTCAATTGGTTCATCACGCTGTGCTGATGGTTGACTTGGTTGAATTTCACTCGTGGGCTGATTTTCGGCTGGTGGTGATTGCGTGGAAGATGCCACCTCAAAAATCAACCCTTCAGTGGGACTATCAGACAACTCAACTACTGGCACACTAGCTTCCCCCGTCACTGTCACTCGGATAGTATTGGCATCTAAGTTTGTAACTGTAATTTCAGTAATTCCCGCTAATGGTTTTTCCGAGCGGAATGTGTAAGCCTCACCAGTAGATAAACTTAGTTGAGCATTGGGAATATCAGCAATAAAATTATTACCAGTGCTACGGTTTATGACCTGTAACTGTTGCCCAAGGGAAGTCTGTAAAATTATCTCCACACCTTTAGCAGTGGGATTAGCTTTGACTCCTGTAATTTGAACTAATTCTGGTGTTGGGGACTGTACAAGTTTTTCGGCACTGGTTAAAGGATGGTCAATCTCACTCAGGTACGGGATTTTAGTAATTGGTGCTGGTTGCGTAGATCCATTCGCGAAGCGTCTCGTAAAGAAGCATCTTGTCGTCAGACCTTGCACCGCAGTAGGTTGCATCATCCAGCATAGTGTTAGTACTGCTGCCAATCTCAGGAAGTTTAACCGATTATTTTTGTTCACTTTTATACTCCTTACACCACTGTCAATACAAATTAATACCGAACCTTTTCTAGGGAGAAAAGGTGAGAAATCCAGGTTCAAAACTCCCACGAAATCGTGCCTTGTACCGTCAACGGCGCACCAGGGTTAACAGTGGTTCTAGTTCGGCTAGCTTCAATGTAGTCAACATTAAAAAGATTCTTGAAGTTCAGACCAAGCCTCAAGTTATTTCGCCGATAAAAAATGCTGGCATCAGTACGCAAGTAGCTATCTACTTTAAAGTCGTTAGCCAGATCCCCTTGGCGATCGCCAGCGTAGAACAAACCCAAGCCAAAGCCTAGCCCTTTCCAATTCCCGGTTTGAAGTTCATAGGTTGTCCACAAAGAAGCAGCGTTATATGGTACGTTGTAGAGTTGGTTTCCTTGTTGCCCATTGTTGCTTTTTGTAACTTTGGCATCGGTGTTGGCGTAAGAGGCGATGATATTCCAGCCGGGAAGAATCTCGCCTGCAATGTCCAACTCAATGCCGCGACTTCTCTGCTCTCCAACCGGAATAACAAAATTTGTATTGTTAGGATCGGTTGTAGCGACATTACTCTTGGTGATTTCGTAGGCAGCTAGGGTTGTTGTCAACCGATTGTTAAGAAATTCACCTTTGATACCTGCTTCATACTGAGTCCCACGTTCTGGTGGGAGCAGTGAACCATCAACACGAGTTCCTGAATTGGGTTGGAATGATTTACTGAAGCTAGCGTAGAGGGAAATCGGTTGAATCGGTTGGTAGACGATCCCAACTCGTGGTGTAAAGGCATCATCTTGTTGATCTGAAGTAGACTTTTGATCAACTAAATCGAAGCGTCCTCCCAGCAGCAATTTTAAATTGTCAGTGAGCGCCACTTGATCTTGCAAGAAGATGCCCAAAAAATTTGTTTGATTATTGATCGCATAAACTACTGGAAGCTGATCTCGATTGGGACGAGGAACGGTTCCATAAACGGGGTTAAAGATATTAATGCTAGGAGCAGGAGCAACGTGATAATCGATATTATTTGTTGTCCTTTCCAAATCAACACCAAACAGAAGCGTGTGCTTGACCGAGCCAGTAGAAAACTTCCCAACTAAATCATTTTGCAGCAAATAGTTCTTGAAATTAACCGGGATATCAGCCCAGTTTCTACTCAGTTCCCCAGTCTGCTCGTTTAAGCTTCCAGCGGAAGCACTACGGTATCGGGAGTCACTTACAGTGAATCGAAACCGACTGCGAAGCTTCAAGTCTTCGCTCAAATCATGTTCTAAACGGTATCCCACCGTGTCCTGTGTTCGGCTGAAATTATCATCCCTTTCATTTAGAACCCGATCAAAGGGAATATTTGCAACTCCTCTACCAAAGGCAATCAGTCCGTCATCAAGAGGTCGCTTTTCATCTAAATGTTCAAATTCCAGGGTCAGGTTCGTGCGATCGTCAATTTTCCAACTCAATACAGGCGAGACAAAATAACGTTCAATTTCTTGGTCTAAGTCCCGAAAATACCCGCCATGCTGATAAACCGCATTTAACCGATAGAGCAGTGTACGCTCTGGGTTTAACGGCCCTGATAGATCCACAGTCGGTCGAACTAGACCAAAACTTCCGGCTTGCACTCCCAAAGAATAAAAAGGATCTCTGAGTGGTTGTTTGGTGACAAAGTTGATCGCTCCACCGGGGTCTACATTGCCGTACAGTACTGAAGCGGGTCCTTTGAGTACCTCGATGCGTTCTAAATTAGCGGTTTCCACCAATTTCTGGTCAGTGTCTCTAAAACCATCCCGTAGATTAACGCTTTGCTCAAAACCACGAATGGAAAATATGTCTTCAGCACTGCCGCCAGATGGTATTGACTGTTGGACACCACTAACGTTACGCAACGCCTCTGAAGCTTGAATGACTTGTTGATCCTTTAGTACCTGCTGGGGAACTACCTGAATCGACTGAGGAATATCCCGCACAGGTGTATCGGTTCGAGTAGCAGTTGAGGCATCTGGCACATTGTATCCATCTTGTTCGCCTGTGACCACCAACTCAATCGGTTCATCACCACTAGTTGACGGTTGACTTGGCTGTGTCTGGTTTTGTGGCTGACTAGCTTGAGGTGTTTCGGGTGGCTGTTGTGGAGAAGTCGCCGTTGCCTCTGATGCTACCGCAAAAACTAGCCCGGCATTATCATCAAATAACTCAACTGTAGGCAAAGCCTTCTCACCTACCACCGTCAATCGTACAGTATTCGTGTTAATATTAGTTACTGTTATCTCTGTAACTCCCGCGAGCGGTTTTTCTGAATGAAATGTGAAAGCCTCGCCCGAAGGTAAACGCAATTGCCCACCAGATACATCGACAATAAAATTATTACCAGTACTGCGATTTGTAACTTGCAACTGTTGCCCAAAAGCAGTTTGTAAAATAATCTCTACACCTTTATCGGTGGGATTAGCTTTGACTCCCGTAATCTGAACTAATTGTGATGTTGGAGACTGTAAAAGTTTTTCGGCACTGGTGAGTGGATGGTCAATCTCACTCAGGTACGGGATTTTAATAATTGGTGCTGGTTGCGTAGATGCAAAGCAGCTTGTCGTTAGACCTCGCACCACACCAGATTGCATCATCCAGGACAATACCAATATTCCGACAAATTGCACCCAGCTTATTCCATCTTTTTTGTTTAATTTCATATTCCTGACACCACCGCTCAACTATTTACATCGTTTACTGTTTGAGATTTTTCTGTTTTAGGACTTACGCACAGGTAACGGAAAACGTAGACGCAAAGCGGCTTGCCGCAGGCTACCACAGAGAACACAGAGGTCACGGAGAAACGAGAGTTTGAGAGGGTTTTTGCGTAAGTTCTATGTTTGTAGTGATCGCACTGCATACTAAATCCTGTAACAACAGGAATTAGTTTGAAAGTCGTCTTGATTTATGGTGAATGCTCCTAAATTACCTCAAATCAAAATTCAAACCCTACTGTTCCCACCACTGTGAATGGTTCACCAGGATTAACTCGGGCGCTGCTACCAGCATTTTCAAAATATTCAATGTCAAACAAATTCTTGAAATTCAGGGCTGTCCGCAATCTTCCTTGCTTGTAGTAAATGGCAGCATCGGTACGTACATAACTCGGTAACTCAAAGGAATTTGCCAAATCTCCTTGGCGATCGCCCACATAATAAAGTCCTAAACCAAAGCCTAGACCGCGCCAATCTCCTTTCTGAATTTCGTAAGTTGTCCACAAGCTGGCGCTAAATTTAGGAATGTTTGCCAAGCTATTGCCAACTCTAAAGAAATTGTCTGAAGTAATTTCAGTATCAGTATAAGCAGCACTAGCAAAAATATTCCATCCTGGGGAAATCTCACCCGATAAATCGAATTCAATCCCGCGAGAGCGTTGTTCGCCAGTTTGAATGGAAAACCGAGTATCTCTAAGATCGGGAGTTGAGACATTAGCGCGGGTTAGGTCGTAGAATGCTAGAACCGCAGAAACTCTGTCATTCAAATCGGCTTTAACACCTACCTCGTATTGCGTGCCACGTTCCGGCTCAAATAGGGTAGTGTCGAACGTGGTTCCGACTACCTGAGTAATCGAGCGACCGTAGCTAGCATAAAGCGAAAGTGGCGTAATTGGCTGATAAACAATCCCGACGCGTGGGCTAAAGCCTTCGTTTTGTTGAAAAGTTTTACTGGTAGTGAGAAAGTTATTTTGTTTTTGATTCAAGATATCAAGACGACCTCCCAATAAAAGTTTAAGATTATCTGCTAGGGCAATCTGGTCTTGAATGTAAATACCCAAAGCCTGTTGCGTTTGTTGATTACTAGTTCTAGAAATTACTGCTCCTGGCAGGCTACCGTAGACTGGATTAAACAGATCGAGTGGTGCGATCGCGCGAGTCGAACCGTCATATCGGTTAACCTCTCGAAATAAATCCAAGCCAATGAGCAGTTGATGCGCGATGCTACCCGTCGCAAACTTGCCAGTGACGTATGTATCTAAGTTGTAATCATCCGTGTTACTGAATTCACCTGGTTGAGAAAATGTTCTCTGAAGATCGCGGTTATTTGAAGCTAAGGAAGAAGGAAAAACCTCTGGTGCAGATGTTGTGAAAAACGTTGCTCGAAAAGCATTGCGGAATTGCCAGTTGTTACTGAAGCGATGCTCAAAGTTGTAGCCAACTCGGAGTGCGTAGCGATTGTCTGCATCATCAGGTTCGCCAATAAAACGATTGCGAGGAATGCGACCGTTGGGATTAGGTGCTACTGTTCCGATCGCAGGGATACCAAATTCATCTTTGCGCGGCGCAGCTGTGTACTCTGTGGTCAGAGTGAGTGTTGTGTTCTTACTAATCAACCAAGTCAAAACAGGAGAGATAAAGTACTGCTCGCTGTTGACGAAATCAATAAAACTCCCAGAAGTCTCTGCTGCCGCTGTCAGACGATACAGTAAGGTTTTTTCTGGGTTCAGCGGCCCAGAAAAATCGAGCGTCCCCCGATAAAAATCGTAATTTCCCGCCGATGCGGAAATAGCGTAATAGGGTTCGCTAAGGGGCTGTTTCGAGACTAGATTAATTGTGCCACCCAAACCACCTTGACCGTAAAGGGCGGCGACAGGGCCTTTGAGGACTTCGATACGTTCTAAATTAATGGTTGGCGAACCAATACGTGAATTTGTTCTATCTCTAAGTCCATCTCGCAAAACGCCCTCATTAGCGCTACTAAAACCACGAATGAAAAAGATATCAAAATGACCGCTACGCGAACCACTCGTGGGTTGTTGGATGCCGCTCACATTTCTCAGAACGTCGCCAATTCTAGTTGCCTGACGGTCTTCAATCAACTGACGAGGAATCACCTGAATCGAGTGAGGAATATCACGCAAGGGCGTGTCAGTCTTGGTTGCAGTTGAAGCATTTGGCACGCGATACCCATCTTGCTCACCTGTTACCACCAATTCAATCGGCTCATCACTTTCTGCCGATGGTTTACTTGGTTGAGTTTCGCTCGTGGGCTGATTTTCTGCTGAAGTTGGTGGCGTTTTGGATTGTGGTTGTGGCTGCACAGAAGATGCAACTGATGCCACCTCAAAAATCAAACCTTCATTAGGACTATCAGACAACTCAACAACTGGCAAAGTTGTTGCACCTATCACGATCACACGGATCGTATTTGCATCCTGATTTGTGAGTGTGACTGAAGCTATGCCATTGGCTGGGTTGTTTTGGCTGAATGTATTTCCTGTTGTTAAACTTAGCTGTGCATTGGGAATATCAACAATAAAACTATTGCCTGAACTTTGATTGACTACTTGCAACTGTTCGCTTTGAGATGTTTGTAAAATTACTTCTAAACCTTTATCAGTAGTGTTAATTTTGACACCTGTGATTTGAATTGGGGCTTGAGAAAGTAACTTTGAAGCATTTGTAGCTGGAAGTTTTAGTTCACTTAGTTGCGGAATGTTAGCAATTGGTGCTGGTTGCGACCGCACTTTATTTGACTGCATTACCCAGCATAGGGCTAGTATGCCTGCAAAACGCAGCCAGTTGATTCCAGAATTTTTGTTAAATTTCATACTTACTCACACCAAAATCACTTATGCAATTGTCGTCAAGAACGCAGATATCTATTACAAGTCAATAAGAAATCTTCTTACCTACCTGATTATTAACTCTATAGGAAATGACATCTTAATTGCAAATAGTTATCAAGTTTTATTGAAAATGATTATTCAAAAATTGCACAAATTCACCAAAAATCAAAGTTTTATTGGCTAAATTGAATCAGTTAATTTTCTTTATTTAAATATAAAAATTTGTATTAAGTATATAGTTTCATAAATGAATGTTTTGATAAAATTTATTATTTATCAAGGTCTGTCTTTTCAGAAATCGGTAAATTTTATTACTATAATTTACGCATTGACAGAAAACGCTAAATGTAATGATTGGGTTTCAAGCATTCAAAGTTGATTTTTAAGCGATCGCTATCCTCAAAAAAAACTTAACATGAACTTTAGAAGTGTTAATTATTTATAAGACAAGCTCATGGGTTACTACATCGCTCCCCGCTTTCTGGACAAACTGGCTGTCCACATCACCAAAAACTTTCTAAAGCTTCCTGGCGTGCGAGTTCCCGTGATTTTGGGTATTCATGGACGTAAAGGAGAAGGCAAAACATTTCAATGTCAATTAGTCTTCGAGAAAATGGGTATCGAAGTGACTAACATATCTGGCGGCGAATTGGAAAGTCCAGATGCAGGAGATCCAGCGCGGTTGATTCGGCTGCGCTATCGGGAAACAGCGGAACTGATCAAAGTACGCGGCAAAATGTGTGTACTAATGATTAACGATTTAGATGCCGGGGCTGGACGCTTTGATGAAGGCACTCAATATACTGTGAATACGCAGTTAGTGAATGCGACACTGATGAATATTGCTGATAATCCCACAGATGTACAGTTGCCTGGAAGCTATGATTCCACGCCTTTACATCGTGTGCCGATTATTGTCACAGGTAATGATTTTTCTACCCTCTATGCACCGTTAATTCGGGATGGACGGATGGAGAAATTCTACTGGGAACCAGACAGAGACGACAAGGTGGGAATTGTCAAGGGGATTTTTGAATCAGATGGACTGTCACAGCGGGAAGTTGAACAGCTAGTTGATACTTTTGTCAATCAGTCTATTGACTTTTTTAGCGCTTTGCGATCGCGCATTTATGACGAACAAATCCGCAACTATATCCATCAAGTAGGTTTTGAGCAGATATCCTTGAGTGTGGTTAATAGCGTTAAAGGCCCACCAGAATTTAAAAAGCCAAATTTCAGCCTGTCTCACTTAATCGAGTCTGGTAACTTCCTGGTTGGTGAACAAAAACGGGTAGAAAATTCCCATTTGGTTGATGATTACAATCGACTCAATCGGGGTAGAAATTCTCAATCTGCACCACCTGCTGTAACACCAATTAGTCAGCCGTTAAGCAATAGCGCAACCCAAGCAGCAAAAACTAATGGATTCCAGAAACAAGAAGTATCGAGTCCACACTTGACCCTAGAGATACAAGGACAGATTCGGCAATTATTGGCTCAAGGTTACAAAATTAGTATTGAACACGTAGATGAGCGGCGTTTTGGCACAGGTTCTTGGCAAAGTTGTGCTCATAGCCACATCGATGCAGAATCTGATGCAATCTCAAACTTGGAATCAACTTTGGCAGAATATAGCGGTGAGTACGTGCGCTTAGTAGGTATTGATCCAAAGGCCAAGCGACGGGTTTTAGAGACGATTATTCAGCGTCCGAATGGGAAAAATTAGGGGTAGATAAACGAAAAAGAGCGATGTCTACTGACAAGCCCTTTTCTACCTTGAACTGCGCTATCGCAAGACATCGAGGACTCGTTGGCATAGCCTCTCGTAGAGAAGAGGCTGCGCTAACGACGGGAATCGCCTTGGCGCAGCCCAAGGTAAACAAGACTGCGATCGCATCATCATTTACCCCTCTTCTGTCACTTTCCATAGATAAAAATCTGAAATACTTGCTGCACAAGGGTTTCAGTCTAAAGCAATGATAACGTTTATCATATTAGGAAATAAATTCACAAACCCAGTCCCAGTCAAAGTTTTAAACATTCCTTTTGATTTTTGTTTTCGGAGAGTGACAAAAGCGGGTTACAGCGTATTGCAGGTAAATGAAGTACACGGTTAGGGGCACAGCCATGTTCCCTACGATAATCTGTACCTCACCAAGTTGCAATCTGCTGTAGAAATTAAAAAATCAATTCAAAAAAATAAAAATGAATTTATCTCTTCGAGTTAGAGTAATTATTTTAACATTTTTTTCATTGATTAGTAATTCCCATTTGTTATTTGCCCAATCTACACCTCCATCGGGTGTAACTATTCCTCCTAATACTCCTGGTAAAGTCGAACAAACAATTCCCCAACCGACACCATCACCAACTTTTTCTACTCCTCCATTTCCTAGTAATCCCATTCTGTCTCCAAATCCAATTGATAATCCATTGGATACAAATTTTTCCACACGTGAAAGCTTTTTTGTGAAAGAAATTCAAATTATAGGCAATACTGTTTTAAAAGAAGAACTTACCAAATTAAAACAACCGTTAGAAAACCAAAACATCACATTCGAGCAGTTGTTAGAATTGCGATCACAAATCACCCAACTCTACATCAAAGAAGGCTACATCACCAGTGGTGCATTTCTCCTTAACAACCAAAATCTTAACAGTGGTATCATTAAAATCCAAATAGTTGAAGGAGAATTGGAAGCTATAGAATTAAGCGGATTGCAAAGGCTTCAAAAAGGGTATGTGTGTTCTCGAATTGCTCGCGCTACGCAGACACCCCTTAATCAGAAACGACTCGAACAAGCATTGCAATTATTGCAAATTGACCCCTTAATTGCGCGGGTTAACGCCGAACTGACAGCCGGAAGTACCCCTGGAAGCAACATTTTACGCTTGCAACTCAAGGAAGCACCTGCATTTCACGCTGGGATGGAAGTTGCTAATAGCCAATCTCCCAGCATTGGTTCCGAACAAGGAAGTGTATTCATCGAACATGAAAACTTACTGGGTTTAGGTGATAAATTCTACGCTGAATATGGAATTACCAAAGGGTTAAACCTCTACGATATCAGCTACAACGTTCCTTTTAACGCTTTAAATGGAACAATTGGTGTCCGCTATAACAACAGCGATAGTAAAATTATTGAAGACGACTTCCGTGATTTAGATATTCGCAGCGAAAGTCGTACCCTTTCATTTAACGTTCGTCAACCGTTACAGCGCACTCCAGAGAGCGAATTTGCCCTTGGTTTAGCATTCGATTTACGCCGCAGTCAGACATTCTTACTAGATGATATCCCTTTCTCATTTTCCGAAGGCCCCGAAGAAGGAGAATCAAAAATTACAGCAATTCGATTTTCTCAAGATTGGTTACAGCGAGATGCAGATAGGGTTTTAGCTGCGCGATCGCAATTTAGTATAGGTATAAATGCATTCGACGCTACGGTAAATGTTACAGGTACAGACGGGCAATTTTTTACCTGGTTGGGACAATTTCAATGGGTGCAAAGATTATCTCCTCGTGTGATAATACTAGCAAAAATTGACGCGCAATTAACTGGTGACTCTCTACTTTCCTTAGAAAAATTTAGCATCGGTGGAGTTGAAACAGTCCGCGGATATAACCAGAATCAAGTCGTTACCGACAATGGGATAATTGCCTCTATTGAAGCTCGTATTCCCCTGACATCTAACACTAATACCCTACAGTTAGTACCATTTTTCGATTTTGGTACGGGGTGGAATAATAGCGTTAGTAATCCTAGTCCTCAAACCCTTACTAGCTTAGGTTTAGGTTTGCGATGGCAACCATTTCAAGGATTAAATTTACGTGCAGACTACGCAATCCCCCTATTTGGAGTCGATAATAAAGGTGACTCACTGCAAGATAATGGATTTAATTTCTCACTGCGCTATCAACCTTTTTAAGTGTTTGTTTCGTCCTCAGCTTTTACACGAAACATAAAAATGATATTGGGAATTGCCAATATATCTGCTTACCACGGACAACCACCGAGCAGAGACGTTATATGTAATATCTCTGCATACTAATTTATACTTCAATTCAGCAACGTTTCTAGTAGGATGCTTTATCAATTATTTTGGCATTCTCGACTCATTACTAATTGACCATTTGAAAGTCGATACACACCAGTTGGTTCGACAATTGCATCGCCTTTTTTCCAAGGACGCGATGTATTTTCATTATTGACACCACGCACTCTATCTGTGGAATAGTTGGACATTGATACATCACCAGGACGGTTGGGTAAAGCACCTCCACCTGTAATGATAAAACTGTTTTCTTGTTTTCTATTTGCACGGGCTATGCAGCTATTAGCAATGAGTGCGTTGGTGTTGATCGCATTAGTTGGAAGTTCAATGAGGTTATTTTGAATTACGCTGTTGTCGGGGGAGTTAACATTAACAGTTCCTGATAAACCTACTCCCGATCTGGCTGTGATGTATTTCGACACATCGCTGGATTGAGTACCGACAAATACGCCTTGAGCGTTGATTCTTACTCGACCACCGCGAGAGTTATCTGAGTTGGCGCTAATACGGCTATTTTCGAGGGCAATTAATAAATCAGTGTCGATGTTAATGTTACCACCGATGACGTTTTCGCCTGTGGCATTGGCAGTGATCTTGCTGTTGCGACGCAGGTTTAAATTTTGGGTGTTGAGGTTGATTGTCGCTTGTTCGCGGTTGGGGTCTTTATTTGGGCTGCGGGTGTTGGTGTTGAGAGAAGCTTGGTTGTCTAAACGGATGCGCGAGGCGTTGATGGTCATCATACCTGCGTTACCTGTTCCTCTGGCATTAGATAATACTTCCGCACCATCTCGTACAAGTAACTGAGGAGTGTTAACTTTCATATCTCCTGCATCTCCAGAACCAAGTGTACTGGTAGCAACACGGCTTGCAAGATTGGGTGAGCGTCCCACAACTTCTACAGAATCTTTGGCATTTATGATCAAATTTCCTCCACGACCAGATTGATTACTTGTGGTAGTAATATATCCACCATCGTTAATGCTCAATTTTCTTGTATTTATAGTCAATTGTTCTCCATTACCAGCACCGAAAGCACTGGTTGTTAATCCACTTCCTATGAAATCTAATTTTTCTGTTAGTGGGTTAGTAAACGTTGTGATACCGCTTAAATTAACAAAGTCTGAAGCATTAACTAGTAAATTTCCACTATTACCACGTCCCGATGCTTCTGTACCAATTTTTCCACCGTTGGAAAGTGTAAGCGATCGCGTTTTCAGTTCGATATTTCCACTATCACGTTGACCAGTGCTGGAAGATGAAATTGACGCCAAACCATTTAAGAAAATTGAGTCATCAGCAACAACACGAATGTTGCCACCCCTTCCCTGATCAAGGTTTGAAGAACTTAGAATAGTATTATTTCCATCAAGTATAAGATTTATCGTTTTAATTTCAATATCACCACTAGGTTGACTATTCACCCTACCAAAAGTAGATGCAGAGGAACTGCTGGAAATATGACTTCCATTGTTAAGTGAAATATATTCTTGAGCTTTTAAGGTTATCTTTCCACCTTCTCCTATTCCAATATTGTCAGAATTAATGAAAGATTGGTTGCTTAAATTAATATTTCGAGATGCAATTGTAATATCACCAGATCTACCTACAGGATTGAAGATTCCACTGGTGGTAATAACACTATTATCGAGGCTGACATCATCTTTTACATTTAAAATGATATTTCCTCGGTCTCTTGGTCCATTACTATCAATTAGACTTTGGTTTTTCAGACGAATAGATTGGGCATTAATGGCAATATTTCCAGTACTACCCAAAGAATTTTCCAAACCCCGACTTGTCACATCACTAATATTATCCAGCGTCAAATTGCCAGTTGCATTAACGACGACATCTTCTCCAAAGACACCAATTGTACCTTCCCCAGCTTGAAGTGTTGAACTAATAAAACTATTCCCATAAAGGCTTATATTACGACCATTAACAGAAATTGCACCTCCTCCAGTTGTAAAAGCCAAGGAATTATTTTTCAGGAGAATATCTCCTCTCGATAAACCTTCTGGAAAAGCTAACTGCATTTGATTTCCGCTACCAATCAATTCAACAGTTCCCGTTCCTGCAACTGCACCTAATTCCAAACGATTTCCTACCGAACCAGCAAAACTACCATCAAATGTGATATCCCCACCAACTAGGTAAAAACTTCTCGGTATAGTTATTCCCAATGTTTCAGCTTTACGACTACGGTTGATTATTTCGCTGCGGTTAATTTGGTTAAAAAATAATGCACTTGGATTAATTGTCAACAGTTGCGGTACTTCTGGATTTGTCGCACTAAAATTTCCTCTCTCCCCAAATGCGATCGCATTAGCTGTAGTCGCTGCAAACGAACCTTGTAAATCCAAACTCGCATCCTGACCAAAAATAATTCCATTGGAATTTATCAAGAATAAATTGGCATTAGAAGCAGCTATATTACCGTTAATAATCTGGAAAGTACCCAATCTACCCAATATCTCAGAGCGGTTTCCACCCGTTACCCTTGCCAAAATATTTTGGATATCTGCACTAGGACTCAAAAAATAAGCACTACGTCCCTTGCTGACGTTAAACTCTCGGAAACTATGAAATAGGTTAATTTTGCGAGTTGCACCACCAGTAATTACTTCAACTGGTAAACCATTAAGATTAAAATTAGTTACAACTTTGGAATTTTCAGCTCCTAATGTGTTGTCAGGTGCGATCACCGAAGGCGGGGCTTCGCCCATCGCACTTTGGGCAAAAACAGGAGTTTGAACAAATGCGACTATTCCAAATAAACTCCATATACTTGCTATTTTCAAACACAGATTGAAGAATTTTTTGTTGCTCGCAGTAGTTTCATTAAAAGATTGTATCGTTCTCAATGGGGATAGTTGCATAATAATAACTTGACGCTGTAGCGATCGCGTAACCATAAGCTGTGATTAAAATAATTAATTTTATTAAGTAGTATATCGCTATTTACAGAAGAGATTTGTAATTTTCTCTTGGTAAGGATTGATGACAGAAATATTTTGCTTATTTGGGATTGCAGTTTTATGCAATCTACTTGGCTGAAATCTGCAACTATGTGAGCAACAAGTTGAAGGATTTATTTTGAAAATCAGTTTAATCTAGAAACTATCAGGAACGATTAATAAACAAAAGATACCAAATTGAAAGGATTTAATCGTTTTCCAACCACTGTGTTTATTTCCAATTCTTTCTAGTAGCAATTCCATTAAATAACTTTAATGTCAATATTTGTTGAGTTAGCCGGAATTGTCTCTAGTTACTGCCAACGTCTTAATTTTCTAAAAATGAGGTACATTCACCATGACTTTGCATTTCAATCATGTTAAAAGTTTACTAGCTTCTTTGGCTATTTTCGGAATTTCTTTGAGCATACAAATGCCAGCAAATGCACAAACGATTACCCGCGAACAACTTGATCAATTTTCACTACAAGAAGTCATAATTTTTAGGAACGAACAATCGCGGCAAGCGTATATTGTGGTACAAAACTGCTACAATAGCCCTTACATAGCCAAATCTACTTGCTACGCTCAATATTTACAGTATACAAACTTAATTGCCAATTTAGATACTTATATTGCTCAAAGGCAAGTGATTGGGCGATAAGAAAAATTCTAGGGCAGCGTGTGCTGCCCACTCATACGTTGCTACAGGATAAAGCTTAATATATTGCAGGAGTTAGGCTGTGTCAAATTGCGATTGCCAATTGAACAAGCGTCGATTTCTCGGATTTCTCTTCTTGTGCAGCTTCATATTTTTTACTTGGTTCACTCACGTACCTTTGATGAGAAATATCGTAACTGCACAAACTGCTGATATTAGCCAACAGGTGGAACAAGGTGTTAAAAGTTATGAAGCAGGAGATATTCGAGGTGCTATAGAGACTTGCCAGAAAGCTTTAGATGCTTATAAAAAAGCTGACAATGCTAAGAATGCAGCAATTGTCAGCGAAAATCTTGCTAGGGCATATCAGCAATTAGATGATACAAAAGAGGCGATCGCATTTTTCAATGAAGCAATAACCTACTATGGTGCAGCAAAAAATTTGCCCCAAGTAGGACGAATACTAACGGAACTAGCGCAGACATACAACAACCAAGGACAAGCAACAAAAGCAATTTCCTTATTGTGCAGTAATAAATTTGATATTAAGTCAGATAAAAAACAACCCTGTGAAGTTAATAGTGCATTACAAATTGCTTTTACAAACAAAGATAGTCATACAGAAGTTGCAGGATTGGGTATTTTGGGTGAAGCACTGCGTTTAGTGGGGAATTATGATTTAGCGATTCAATATTTAGAAGATGCAGCAAAAGTTAAAGATTCTGGATACGAAATTCTCATTAATAACAGTTTGGGAAATGTCTATGTCAATTTAGGACAACTTTGGTATATACGGGCAAAGTCCGCAGAACAAACTAATGGTAACAAAGCAGGAGAATTTCAACAAAATGCCATAGAATATTTTAACAAATCAATCAAATATTTTAATATTAGTCTGGAGTTAGCACACAAACAAAATAATTTTCTTGGTCAACTGCAAGCTTTACTCAACACAATTAAAGTTAGTTATAGAAGCCACGATTTTAATCTTATCCTTAGTGCGACAGTAGATGATAAAATTCAAAAAGCTGTAAGTTTAACTGACAAAGTTACGGATTCCTCTACAAAAGCCTACGCGGCAATTGATTTAGCTTTATTACCAAGTGATTTCAAAATTACTTCTTCCATTACCCAATGCTCAAAAACAGGTGAGTTAGGTAAACTATCAAATACAGAATCTATTAATATTTTAAATAAAGCAGTTACTGTCAGTCAAAAAATTAAAAATTCTCGTGTTGAATCATATGCTTACGGTGCATTAGGACATTTCTGGGAATGTCAAGGTGATGAAGTGCGAGCACTCAAGTATACTAAGCAAGTGTTAATAGCAGCAGACCAAAAATTAGCAGCAAAAGATAGCTTGTATTTATGGGAATGGCAAGCAGGAAGAATCTTGAAAAAGCAGAATCAAGAAAAAGAATCACTAGAAGCATACCAAAGAGCATTTAAAACTTTAGAAGCAATTCGCAGCGACATTATTACAAGTACACGAGATGTTCAATTTGACTTTCGTGATGTTGTTCAACCTTTGTACCGCGAACTGGCAGAATTTCAGCTTCAGCAAATATTGCAAGCCTCGGTGAAGTCAGATATATCAAAATCTGGTGTATCTAATGCTTTAGAAACAATTGATTCATTAAAATTAGCTGAATTACAAAATTACTTTGGTGGTGATTGCATTGTTAATGTACTCAATCCTCAGAGAGTAGATGAAATAATAGATAAGAACACCGCAGTTTTGAGTTCAATTATTTTTGATGATAAGATAGCATTGCTGCTCACCTTACCGCCAAGGAAAACTCAACCAGGAGAAACGTTGGTTCGTTGGGTGCAAGCAAGCAATAAAATCATCCAAAAAGAAGAATTACAAAAGCAGATTAAAGCATTTCAAAAGTCACTAATTTTGGGTCAAGCTCGTCCTGATGGCTACGATCGCACTTTAGCAAGTCAACTGTACGATTTGATAATTCGTCCTTTTGTAAAAGATTTAAAAGCAGCAAATATTCAAACATTAGTATTTGTTCAAGATGGCTTTCTACGTAGTATTCCAATGGCTGCACTTTTCGATGCTCAAGCACAAAAATATTTAATCGAACAATACGCAGTTGGAATAACTCCTAGTATTCGCTTGACTTTGCCAAAATCGAGCGATCGCCACATAGAAAAAGCTCTAGTCTAGGTTTAACGAAAGCAGCAATTATAGATCGACAAGAATTTCAAGCATTAGATTATGCTGAGAAGGAAATCGAAGCCGTTAAACAAGTTTTTCCCAATAGTATATTTTTTATTGATGCAAAATTTGCTCCAGAAACTTTGAGAACAGAACTAGGTAATAAAAACATTTTCCCTGTTGTTCATATAGTCAGTCACGCGCAATTTGGAACAATTCCTGAAGATACATTTATCATCACTGGAAATAACCGGAAACTCACAATTAGCGAACTCGAAGCTGCTTTAAGTAACCTTCGTGGTAAAGCAAATACGTTAGAATTATTAGTACTCACAGCCTGTCAAACAGCACTAGGAGACGATCGCGCTACATTGGGTTTAGCTGGAGTTGCATTACAAGTTGGTGTTAAAAGTGCAGTTGCTTCATTATGGTCAGTCCAGGATAAATCAACAGCGCTTTTAATTGCAGAGTTCTATCGTAATTTAAAAAAGCCAGGAATGACAAAAGTTGAAGCTTTACGTCAAGCACAAATTAAGATGATAAAGTTAACTGGAGAAGAATCGGAGTTTGCAAGTCCGGCATTTTGGTCGCCGTTCATTTTGATTGGTAATTGGGTTTAATTATCTAGAGATATTGCAATGCAACATCTCTAAAAATAACGCGATGTCTGACGACAAGCCGCGGAGCGTCTACGCAATCAACGTTATTGCTGATAAATCAGTTGCAAATTCTTGATGCGCCTATTAATTGTTTCGCTGACATTAGGCTGGTCTTCTATGCTTTCATGCTCAATTAATTCTTGAATTAAATTAGAACCTAATTCTCCTAATTTATCCTGACTGGAATATTTAAGTGCTTCTGCAAACGCATCATACCAAAGTCCTTGCTCTGCCAAATCGGCAACTTTTTGAGTTGAATTATTAGTAGATTTAATGCTTCTTTTAAGTGGCAAAGGTCTGTTCACAACTTCAAACTCTGCACGTACAAAAGTTAAACCACTTGGACAAAGCATCGAAATTTGCCAGAAATACTCTTTTCCTACCGTAAGTTGCGGTTGCGTAGAAGAAACTACAAATTTATTCACTCCTGGTAATGAATTCAATTTCTCTGTTTTCATTACTATCTGCGGTTTTTGATTTGGCTTTAACTCAAACAACATAAAATCAACAGTACGTGCTGTTGACATAAACCACGCAAATGTAGGACGCTTGGATGCAGTTTCACCCACATAAGTCTGCGGTGCTAGTAAAGTCAGAGGAATTCCGATATCACCAGGACAACCTCGCGAACCACCACGACCAGAGTATTCTCTAGGAGTTTTGCGAGTGCGGGGTTTGAATTTTGCATTCGCTTCTGGTATAGTCCACAAAAACAAGCTTAAAGTAAAAATACTTACCAGTCGGCGTTGGTTCGCTTTTGAAGACAACGATTGAAACAACGAAAAATTACGAAGTTTCATAGATATTTCTTAGTTTTTTGTGTTGATGTTAGTTAATTATCAAGCTAGGGAATATGAAAACTTTTTAAAATCCAAGATTTAAAATCAGGTTTTTGAGTATTTACTTGCTGGACATTTGTAGTTAATTTCCAAATCAATTTACACACTGTACCTCCTGGTTTGACAGTCTCGCGTTTAAAGCTTCCGTTTAATTTTCTGGCAAGGCTTTGAGACTGTTTTGTACCTTTGTTTTCGCTGAGTGCAGTTAACCCAGAACCATCATCTTTGATACAGAGTGAGTATTCCCCGTCTACGCAAATCCCAGATGCTTCTATACACTTTACTCCTCGTGCATGTTTACCCACATTACACAAATTTTCTTCTAAAAATAAGCATAGTTCCCTCTTGAGTTCCATACTTAAGTATTTATCATTAATTGGTTCAAATGTGCGCGTTTTTATTTTAAGAGTTTTTAAATATTCTAGATCGTCGCGTTTGAGAGTGCTGGAATATACTTCGTAAAACAAATCGTGTATCTGACGATTTAAATCTATTTTTAATCCACTTCCTAATCTTAAACTTTCATGAGTCGTCAGTGCTTCCACCCTTAAATACTCACCAATTTCACGAATCTCAGAATTGAGCTTTTCAAACTGATAAATTAATGGCTCATTGGGTAAATTCTGCTTCCTTAATTGTTGTAATCCGTTGGCGAGGGTTTGCAATGGCCCATTATGAATAAGATTAAATGTATATTCAATTGTGCGCTTTTGTTGGTCATTTTTTTCACGTAAAAGTTTATCATGCTGAAAGAATGCAAATGCACTCAATCCCACACCATTTATTGCCAAAGTTAGCAAACTTGGAACCACGGGAACCCAAACTCCCCACAATAGCAAACTGATGTAACCACTACCAGCAACGCACAAACCCACTACTGTTACAGCCAACAGATTTTTCATAATAGATTGGGTAAAGCGTCCAATTGCGATCGGAGTAATTCCCCAAATTATTATCCATATATATTCCCAAGGTTCTGCCCAAGATTTGAACATCGGGCGATTGTTTAAAACAGCATTAACAATTTGGCTAGTTACGTGTGCGTGGTACTCAACTCCATATATTTGACCAGTTATTTTCCTTCCAGGAATTGCTAATGTATACAAATTATCTCCTACACTAGGAGATAAATTACCAACAATAATAATCTTGTCACACAACCAACTAGGGTCAATCTTACCTTTTTTGGTTTTATCTGTTTTAATATCATTGAGTGAAAGAATGCGAAATGGCTGATTTTGGCGCCGAAAGTTGATTAATATTTGTAGTTCACCTGTACTTTCTTGATCAACATATCCACTAAAATTTGGTACTACACGGGGTAATTCAGTATTACCAAACCGTATTGTCTCTGGGTCTTTTTTAGCATTTTCATCATTGATTCCCCGTGATTGTAAGTAAAATTGAGCGAGTTTAAAACCTAGAGAAAAACGGTCTTCTTGAATATTATTGGGGTTTGGTGTCCATAAAATATAGCGTCTATTTTTGCCATCATTATCACTGTGAATATCTACTATCCCAGTCCTTTCTTGAGGAATAAAATTTGGTGCTGGAATCTGAGGTTTCTGAACTTTTTCGATACCAAATATATTTGGATTATCCTGAAAAGTTTTCACAAGTTTATTATAACCTGGTTCAACAGGAACGTTCTTGAAAAGGTCAAGTCCGATCGCACGAGGTTTGTAAGTTTCCAGCTTGTTTAGTAAATCTGCAATTTCACCATCGGGTATAGGATATCGTCCGGTTTTAGCAATATCATCTTCATCAATACCAATAATTACCACATGTTCATCAACAGATTCGGGTGGACGCAGACGTAAAAATGTATCGAATAACATCCATTCTAGAACTTGTAATGAACCAGCCATACGAGCAAAGATAACCAGTATCAACACAATAATTCCTGGCAGTGCTGCATAGCGCCATATTTTTAATTCTGTAGTAATTTTATCCCAATCTCTAGGCATTTACTCTCATCTCCTAATCAATTAATCCTTCTTCACGCGCACGGATTTCTGTTTGGATTCTCAAACTTTTTCCACATTCCTTACAGTCTTCCGGGTACACACCAAGCACATCCTGGATTTTCGTCCAGTAATTACGAATAGCACGTTCAGATTTATACATACGGTCAGCTATAGGTTTATCCATCAATCCTTCGTCAAATGCCAGACGCAAAACTTGCAACCATTCTGGTTTCAATTCAATTGCTGTTTTAATATCTTTAGTATGGGTTCCCCCTTGAAGTGCTAAACTCGTGCGGATTAACATTTCCGATTCGGGCAAATTTTTATCTGCGATCGCAAATCCCCCTTGATGGTTGTCGATTTCATGTTTTATCCGCACCAAAGCTTTAACATAACTGCTTTGTACCAAAAAACTCTGCTCTGGATATTGTTTGAGTAGCTGCTTGATCAGTTCAATTCCAGTATCAGTAGTCGCAGTAATTCCCTGGCTAGCAGGAATCGATAAATCTACCACAATCAAATTTAAAAGTGCTTTTTCTTGCTCTATATCTTCCTGTTTTGCTTGAATCTGAGCTATTTCTTCCAAAGCATCTCGTGCAGTTTTAACTTGAAGAAATTCCGTGTCTGGATATTGCCGCTTCAATACATCGAGGGTTCCAGTTAAAATCATTTGGTGGTCATCAACAACCAATATTTTTTTTGGTTTTAAGTTTTGAGACTCTAATTGTATTTGGTTCATTGCTAATTTATTCAGATTAACTTCAACCATAATTTCTCTGCTCTCACGTTATAAATTGGTAATTAAATACTTTTGTTCAGGTAAGTACAGATGAGAATAGTTGCTATTTGGATATCTTCTTTAACTAAATGTTAAATCAAGATATTTGTATGAATTCTGTAACTAAATAATTTTATTTTTAGATTATTATGCAGCAAATAATACAAAAAGTTTTATATTTTTGACTGCCAATTTTAGATTTTAGATTAAAGAACAAAGAACTATTTGGTTCACCGCCCCCTTGAGGAAGTCAAAGGTCAAAGGTCACTCATTCAAAATTAATTAATTAATTACTTTTGACTTTGAGCTTCTTCGAGTGTGGGCGGAAAAAATCCTCTCATCCTCTCATCCAAAATCCAAAATTGATTGACTCCTGCTTAATCTTACCCTCGCAATTACTGGTTTGTAGGATAGATATTAATATTTATCTCAATAGTTTATCGGAGAAAAACTTAATAGTATATGCAGAAAAGTGCATTTTTACTAAAGATTATTGAGATGATTTTTTAGTCTATTGATAATAGAGTACTCTTATTGACAAGATGCGGCCGCTCTGAGCATACCCTTGCAGACAGAGGGGAGAACAAAAGGAGGAAATTAGAGCAAGCCTTAATTGTTTACATTTTTGCAGCAAAGAAATGCTGCTTTACCACGTCTAAGCGTGAACAATGCCAATAATCGACATGGGAGACAATCAAACCATCAGAGTTAAGACCTAATTCACTCCAACCAGGAATAGAGATTCGTGGTTTCCAGGGGAGAGGGGTGTTCCAACTGAGTGTCCACTCAGTTTTTATTGCGTCTCCTAAACGTTGAATGTTATGTAAGTCCATTTTGGGATCTAAAAACACAGTCTCGATGAAATTAATCATCAGTTTGTAGCGTTTAACGCCACGAAACTTATTCAGTGGGTCTTGAAAATAAACATCTGGAGCGTAAATGCTGTAAGTTTGATTTACTGGGAATCTTTGATAGTCTTCTTTGAGGATTTCAATGATATCCATGATGAATAGGTATATCTGTAAATTGGTTTGATATGGAAACGTGGCGTGGATATAAATGCCTATTAAAAATTTAAATCAACCCTCATTCCATAGGCGTTCTAACCGACGCCGCCAAACAGCTAGAACTTCTTCTCGCGCCTCTGAGGTTTGATTTATTTCGCCCATTAATCCTTCTGCGTAAAAGCGTTCCAAGCTTTGCATAGTAGCTTGCAGAGATTGTCCTTGTTGTTTTGCTGCCTGAATAATTTGCCGCATACGGCTTTCAATTAATCGATTAAAGACATTATTTAATCCAGCCTGATGGAGAGATACAAGTCGGTTAATTGCATTGGACAAATCTGCACTCACTAAAGTGCCACTGTTATGTTGAAATACCCCCCAAATTACCCCTTCATGCAAAGCGTAACGTACTTCCTGAGTGTCATCAAAGTTGGCTTCTAGGAACTGTTCTAAAAATGGTTGCCCTGACTCTGCGGGCACAATAGGCAGTAAAACTCGCAGCCAAGTATTATCTTCGGAAAGCAGCACCAACAGCCGAAAACTAGAAGTGTCTACTTGCCACGATCCAGGAGCGTTCGCATTAATAGTTGCTGTGTCAAATAATTCTCTTAGCGTAGCCGCAATTTCTTCAGGTGTCATAAGCTTTAATTAGATATAGCCTCTAGATTAGCGCAGAGGTGCATCAGCTTATTCACTAAAATGCTGTGCTGCTTGTGGACAACTTCCAGAGGTAAAAGATTTCCAACAAATAAATTATCCAATCTTGTGAGGTAGGCACAAAAGCCCGCGTTTGGCTACGGGCGGGCGAGACGCCCACCCCACAAGAAGTAGTTGAGTATTTTTTATTTGGAAATCCCTGAAGTTTCAGTTACCATGAACACGCAGTGGAGGCGCACAGCTAAGTGTACGCCCCCACAAATCAATGTATTCCACTGAATTGAAATAGTGATTTAAATTATTGAATTGCTCAAAAACACGATGCCGATCGCACAGAAAGCAAAGCCAGCAATGCTAATTTTCCAGGGTAAAATTCGGTTTATTTCTCCCATACCCATCGCACCACCAATTTCTCTGGCACTCATGGCAACCGCAAACAGAGTTAAGGTAATGCCTAGTATATAGGCAACTAGTGGCATTATTCCTGTCCCAATAAGAGGTTCCGCATCAGCGTAACCCTGAAATAAACCAGCACTAACGCCCACCAAAGCAAGTACCATAAAGTTTGGTTGATTTGGCATCATCAGCATAGTACCAAAAACGATGGTAGAAATGGCGATGGCTATCTCTGTGCCTGGTAAATTTAGCTGGAATAAATGAATTACAATGCCCAAGACTGCTGCTAAGACAAAACATCCAGCGATTACAGCGCCATGAACAAACACAGATGAGAGTAAGCCAATAGCAACAATACCAGCTAAACAATCCAAACCAATTACTGGATCTGCCAGTCCCCAGAGAAAGCCTTCCCAGGGGTTAGAGATGACATGATCGACTGGTGTTCCATTCAATGAACTTAGTAAGCTAATTAAAATTAGAGCTGCGATCGCCCCAATATGGCGATACATTAACTTCAAGGTGTAAAACTCCCCCGAAGCAGGGGATTCTGATAATTTAGTTTTGAACATTACCATATGCCAAATTAGTTTTTTCGGTAATTTATACTACCCACATACCTAAAAAAACTAACGTAGTAATCACGCCAGATTACACTAGCTTCATCAAGTTATGCAAAACCACGATTATTGCAAAAGTCTTCTGATAACGGGCTGCGTAGCTTGCCGCCGTAGGCATCGCTACCAGTAATGATTAAGACTTGACATTTAAGACGGTATCTAATCGGCCGCAAATGTAGCCGTGATTTTCTTTTATCCTGGTATTTCTTCCCAAGTGGGATGCTCACCTTTACCCAACTTAAAACTTATCTTAACTGAACTCTATTAGGAAAAAGACTAATCTAGAAAATAGGTTCAATTGAAGTTCAGGATAACAACGGGCCAATCAATGATAACGTTGTTAACGCCAACCAGACTTACCAAAAACTGATTACTGCGCTTAAAAATATCGGTAGTCCAGCATACGACTTTGTTGATATTGCACCCAGCGACGATCAAGATGGTGGAGAACCTGGAGGCAATATCCGTGTCGGTTTATTGTTTCAACAGATGCTGTGGCTATGGATAGACCAAATTACCATCAAACAGACTTGATCAGAATCGGAATTTTAATGATGAACTCTGTGCCTTGAAGCGGTGCAGAAACACACTTAAGTTGACACCTATGGGCAATGCCGTGTCCCGATAAAAATCTGTGGTTCAATTAACTTACAGCTATTTTCAGGTAAATAGACCACGCTCTACGGGCACAGCAATGCTGTGCCCCTACAACAGATGTGGTTCAAATACATGAAAACTGCTGTAAAATAGCTGTAATGTTAAATATTGTACTAGTACAGCACAGCGTAAATAAGCAGACCATTGAAAAGCCCTAAAGAGCTTATTTCATAATACTTTTGAATGAGTGACTTCCGCCTTGCGGTACTAGTGCAGTAATTCCTCAACTTGATGCTGACTCCACAAAGTTCTGTACAGACCCTGTTGTTGCACCAGTTGTGAATGATTGCCTATCTGAACAATTCTTCCTTTTTCCATCACAAAAATTCGGTCAGCAGCTGCCGCCGCCGATAATTGATGAGTAATAAAAATTACTGTTTTGCGCTCTGTACCACCAGAGAGATTTTTGAGGATTTGCGTAGCTGTTTGATTATCCACACTAGAGAGGGCATCATCCAAAATTAACACTGGAGCATTAACCAGCATCGCCCTAGCTAAGGCAGTACGTTGTCGCTGACCGCCAGAAAGAGTAATACCGCGTTCACCAACAAGAGTTTCGTATTGCTGCGGAAAATTGTTAATTTCTGATTCAATTTGGGCAAGTTTAGCGACAGATTCTACCTGCTCTTGTTCGCAAAGTGGATCACCGTAGCGGATATTATTTTTGATTGTAGTGCTAAATAGAAAGCTATCTTGAGGAACGTAAGCGATCGCACTTCGTAAAGAAGCCAAAGCTATCTTAGTAATATCCAGCCCATCTAAAAACAATTGTCCTGATTCAATATCTAACAAACGTGGCAAAGCATTCGCCAAAGTGGATTTCCCCGAACCAATTGCCCCAACAATTGCCACGGTTTCTCCCGGATGAATGGTAAAGTTAACATTTGCTAAAGCTGGAGTAGTGGAACCAGGATAATTGTAGGTGAGATTTTTAGCTGTCAGTTCCCCTTTAAATTCTGCCACTGGTAAATGTATAGCATCGGCTGTGTCTTGAATTTTCGGTGTGACAGAGAGAATAGATTCAAGACGGTCAATACTAACCTCACCCCGTTGGTAAGCAGTAATTGTGAATCCTAAAAGGGCAGTAGGGAAAACTAGACGCTCTACATAGAGTAACAGTGCTAAAAAGTCGCCAACCTCAAGGGTCCCAGAAGACATCCGGGCTGTCCCTAGCCAAATGATTACCAGCGAACTGATATTAGCTAGCCCGCCAATTAGCGGAAACAGTGTATTTCGGCTTTTTGCCAATTCCAAGTTAGCAGCTAATAGCTGCTGATTTTTCTTAGCAAAGGCTCGACGCTCGTTTGCTTCTTGGGCATAAATTTTAATCAAGGCAATGCCACTGATATCCTCTTGGATGAGTTCGCTGATGTCAGAGAGTTGCTCTTGGACTGCTGCTTGTTGTTTGCGTAAGCGATCGCTAAACAGACTCACCAACAAGAACATAAAAGGGTACACTGCCAGGGAGGCTAGTGTAAGATCCACACTAATCGCCAGCATTACTGGCAGTGTCAGGGCGTAGGCAAACACCGTATTTGCCAAACTCAAAACCGCAAAACCCAATAACCGCTTGATATTGTCTACATCACTGGTAGCTCGACTAATCAAATCACCAGCAGTATTACTGGCAAAATAAGCCGGCTCTAACTTGAGTAAGTGTTCAAAAATCCGTTGTTTTAGGTCAAATTCCACCTGACGCCCTACCCCAAATAGCCAAATGCGGGATGCCATCCGCATTAGCCACATCGCCGAACTGAGCAAGACAATGATAACTACGTAATGTAGTATTTGGTTCCAGCTGAAGGTTGTCGAGAGTTTATCAACACCAGCACGAATCAACCAAGGGATATAAACGCCCAGTGCATTGACAGACAACAAAGCGAGAATCCCCAAGGACACTTCTTGCCAATAGGGTCGTAGGTAAGCACTGAGTTTAGCGATTCGTCGAGATTTTGCCATTAAAGCAATTTTGCAACTTTATCATCCTAGATTAACTGCTAGTCCAGAAGGCAGCTATGTAGAGGGAATATCGCTTTTAATTTACGCTTTTGTTACCTCTTTTAACTGGATAGTTATTGCCCTTCCCTTTCGCCCAAAGCCGAATGGTAAGGTCTACTTAAACTCTTGGTGTTCTGGTGGCAATCACAGCCTCAATTAATCTAGCTACTAGTACCGCTACCCTGTGGGGAATGCGGTACTAGGGCGTGGTCTTGTCACCTTTTTAGTTTTTCTTTTTTACTTTATTACCGCTGAACACGCAAGAACCTGTAAATTTCAAAGAGATAAGTTTCCCAAGTTCTGGTTGTCAATTGCAACGTTTCCGCATTCGGTACAAAGTCTTCAAGACGTAAACCGCGGGCGCGAATATCTTGAGGACTTCCTTGTAATACATAGGGAGGCACTCTCAAATTATAAGAAAAAATGCGATCGCCTGTCACATCTGAGATGTTTGTTGTGGTGGTTGGTTGCCCTAGTGCCACCAGTGTCCCAGATGTTGGTGCAGCAGTTGCTACATAGGTTTCACCTGACATTGCTAGAGGTGCCCGATAAAGTAAATAAGCGACTGCTGGTGTACTTGCTAACAGCAGAATCGTCAGTGCCCAACCGATCAAGTATCCTCCTGGTTTGTCTATCCCGCCTCCTTTGATTCTCTGAGCTGCAAAAATCATTAGTAAAACAGAGGCTCCTAGAGGCTTAAGTGGAAAAGACAGCAGCCTCGATAAAGACGCTACAGCTGGTTCATTGGGGTTAACAAATGATAGGGCTATGATTACCAAGATAACGACTAAGATCAATCGCCCGACAAAAGTTCCAGAGGGATAAAATCGCTGGAACAGAGAATATACGATAGTGCCAATCAGCAGCCACAGCAGTACCCGACTTAGCAATAGAAACATAGATTAACTCTCAAATTTTCTGGTGCGGTGAGCCAGTGTGGTGGTGAGGCAGTCCGCTTTGAACGGGGTTTCCACGCCACTTCTTCAACCGGAGGAACCCTAGTTGAAGAAGTGGCTCCCCAAAAGGAACTGCTATGTATGGTTTCCCTGAATAAAACAACTAGAGACTTCTTAGCGATCGCGACGCTAGGAGCGTCACCCGTAAAGGTCAAACTAGAGGTTTCGGGAAATGGATTTATTTTATTGTCAAGTTGTAATCGCACTGTTTGACTTAAAATATCTCAAACCTCACACCCAAAGACTACCGTCGTAGTGATTTTAGTGCAATTTTTTGACACTGCGTCTATTATTTATAATTTTCCAGAAGAGTAATGTGACACCGGTAAACTAAATTAATTGAGTAATCCACTCAAAAGGAAAAACTATGTCGCCTGGAAAGCCTACGATTTTGGTAACGGGGGGAGCTGGATATATTGGTTCTCATACAGTGCTTGCTTTGAAGCAAGCGGGTTATAACGTTGTCATACTAGATAATCTGGTCTATGGGCATCGTGACCTGGTAGAAAGGGTTTTAGAGGTAGAACTGATAGTAGGGGATACAGGCGATCGCGCCTTGCTAGATCACCTATTTAAAACCCATGATATTGCGGCTGTGATGCACTTTTCTGCCTATGCCTACGTAGGAGAATCGGTGACTGACCCGGCTAAATATTACCGCAATAACGTCCTTGGTACTTTCACCCTGTTAGAAGCGATGCTGACGGCATCTGTAAAGAAATTTGTTTTTTCTTCTACCTGCGCCACCTATGGTGTACCGGAATTTGTACCTATTCCAGAAACCCATCCCCAAAATCCGATTAATCCCTATGGCGCTACAAAGCTGATGGTAGAGCGGATTCTCTCTGATTTTGATGTTGCTTACGGTTTCCAATCAGTGCGTTTCCGCTATTTTAATGCTGCTGGTGCTAATCCCAGTGGCTTACTCGGCGAGGATCATAACCCAGAAACCCATTTGATTCCCTTGGTGCTGATGACAGCTTTAGGCAAACGAGAATCCATCTCAATTTTCGGCACCGATTACCCCACGCCCGATGGTACTTGTATTCGAGATTATATTCACGTTAACGACTTAGCAGATGCCCATATTTTAGGATTGGAATATTTATTAAAAGGTGGCGATAGCGAAGTTTTCAATTTAGGTAATGGCAGCGGTTTCTCTGTCAGAGAAGTAATTGCAGCAGCCGAACAGGTGACAGGAATTTCCATACCAGTCGAGGAACGCGATCGCCGTCCTGGCGATCCCCCAATTCTCATTGGCACCAGCGAGAAAGCCAGAACAATCTTAGGCTGGCAACCTCAGTACCCATCGATCAAAGATATTGTTGCTGATGCGTGGCAGTGGCATCAAAAGCGACATCGGTAAAAGAAATTAAAAGTAAACAATTATAAGTGTTGGGGGAATTGCAGCCGCCAACACTTGTATATTATTAACCAGATTACAAGGAAGGCAGACAGAAAGGGTAGACACGAAAATGTCTCAAGGCAGTTGCACAAAGAATCGCTTAGAATTAAGGCGTAAAAGCGATCGCACAAAATTTGCCAGATGAAGTACCTCAATATTCAAGACACAGACACTACCTTCACAGCGCTACTTGATGAGGTGGCAGCGACTCAAACTGAAGTTGTGGTTACTCGTGATGGCATTCCAGTTGCTCGCATTGTGCCTTGTTAAGCAAAACGAACTTCTACTGATCGCTACCCATTGCGAGGAATGACGATTGTGATTGCAAAAGATTTTGACGAATCTATGCCGGAACTTTGGGAAACCTTAGGCGAATGATTTTGTTAGATACTCATATTTGGCTTTGGTTACTGCACGATCCAAGTCAGTTATCGAGTCAGGCGCAAGCCGCAATTGATTCAGAAGAACCACAAAGTGGCTTGCTGGTGTCTGCTATTTCAGCATGGGAGATTGCAATCAAGTTCAGTATTGGAAAACTAACGTTACCCTTGCCGATTGATGAATGGTATGCGTTGGCGCAAACACACTCAGGCATTATCATAGAGTCTTTAAATCCTCTAGATGCGATCGCTAGTACACAGCTACCAGATAATTTTCATAAAGATCCAGCAGACAGAATTCTAGTTGCGATCGCCAGGCAATATAAAATTCCTCTGGTAACTTGTGATGCAAAAATTATGACCTACCCTCATATGCAAACGATCTGGTGAACTGACTCACACAAAAAAAGACACAAAGAAAGATGTCTCCCTACTCCCCACTCCCTCTCATGCTTCGTAGTACGACAACCAAGATGCCGATAAATCCGAGGATTGGGAGTGCGATCGCCCAAAGTGGTAAATTCTGAGATTCACCTTCTCCTAAATCGCCATTGACATCTCGCTGATTTTGTGTATCTTGTGTAGACCCGCCTGCCACAGTAACTTCAAATTTGAACTTAAACGGTTTGAATCTTGCCCCAGAGACTGGTTTACCATTTAGTTGCAACTCATAAATACCTGGCTTGGGAAAGACAACTTCCGCACCTGGGATACCTTGATAACGTTCAGCTGCCACAGATTCTAACTGTGGTTCTAGGAGTGGTGGCTCTCCGGCTGCATAGGGTTCGGCATAAACAGCCAATTGACAATTACACTGTGCCAAGGGAATCACCTTTCCACCTTTGCGGGTAAGTGCAAACCAGACTTGGGAGGATTCTCCAGCCCGGGGGTTATCATTTGGTTCAATGTGGAGGGTGCCACCGACATCTGCTGCTACTTCTACCTGATGAGCAGCAGCAGGGTAAAGATTAGTTATTGAAATGACTAAGCAACTCAGGAATAATAAATACTTTATTGTTCCTTGATGCCAGGAAATGCCTTTGAATGGGTAATGTCTCTGTTTTTGACTCGTTGGGATGGAGCCAGAAAACAAAGATAATTTACCGCGATTTGGTTGGGGGAACATAAAACTTTTCTACGGCTAACTTTGACCAAAAAAAGCGCGAACGTACTAGCAAGACACCAAGAGTAACAATTCCCATCAGTACTGCCGCTAATTTATTTCCCCAAGTTGATTGCAAGGAACCCAGGTAATGGGAACCAATCAACACAGCATGAATTGCACTCAAGAGCAAGGCTGGCACACCCAATAGATGAATCTGTCGCCAACGCTTGCCCAAAGATTTCTGCAAGGATTCCCAACTCGTAAAAGCGGCGGGGGACATTAATACCAATGCTACAGCACCCGCAGCCATACCCCACTGAAATTCTGGCGGCATAAAATCAAAAGCGGCAAAATTCCATTGCAATGAGTGTTCTATCATGTGAGCGGTGTGAACCACAGAAAGCACAAAAGCTCCCACCCCCAAGGCGCGGCGGTAACGCAGTGGTGAAGCCCACAACCCACTAATGGGACGTGCAATTAACGCCAAAATTAAGCAAAACAAAGCGGCGTGTCCGGTGTAATCTACCATTGTGTCACCAGTCCGCAGCAAGGTGATGACGCCAATGGTGAGTGTCACCCAACCACCTAATCGAAACAACTGACTGCGCCTGTCTTTACTTACCAAAGAGGTGGAGACGCCTACACCTAGCATCGTGGGCAGGGTTCCCAGTCCAAAAGCCAACATAGTTGCCCCACCCATCCATAAATTGCCAGTTTCAGCAGCTTTAATTTGGGCAGCATACAGGAAACCACAGGGCATTAAACCCCAAGTCATTCCTAAAAGCATTGGCGTCCACCATTTGATTTTGAAGGAAAGTTTAACCATTGCTGTGCTGAGGCGATCGTGTAAACTACCCTGCAAGAGGGGATGTAACACGGGAATGCGCGGCAGCAAATCGGGTTTTACTTGTCCTAAGCCAAACCAAATCAGCATCACACCAGTTATAATTGCCATCCAGCGCCGGAAGTCGCTGCCAACACCCGCTAGCTGTCCACCTTGCAGCAATACCGAACCTAGCGCCCCAATGCCAGCACCGACTAGAGCATAGCTCAACATCCGCCCCAAGTTTAACAGGAGATGAAATTTTAATTGCTGTTGCCAAGTGTCGGACTTTTCTAAAGATGATGTCCGTTTCGGCTGATGAGACAAGGAAAACGCCACTGTTAAAGGGCCACACATCCCAAAGCAATGCCCAAAACTCCCCAGGAACCCCAGGATTGAGATAAGCAACAAATCTAGCATAAAAAAAGTCCTGAGTTCTGAGTCATGAGTGTAAAAATAAAGATTTTGAAGAATAAAGAAGAAATTGTTTTCTCTTCTTCTTTGCTCAGTACTCAGTACTCAGCACTCCTCTAGTGCGGCACTTTAAATGAAGTTGCGCTCTCCGTCAAAAGACAAGTTGTCAAACTTGATATTCACTTTAAAAAAGTGGCAAGGGTAGTTATATAATTTCCTGTTCATATAACGTCTTACTTCGGCTCTATGCCACAATATTCTTTGGGCAACAAAGCCAAGATAAACTAAAAACTCAGTATGCCATTTTGCAATGGTTTTGGGAGATTCAGAACGGGCTGCTAAACTGCTCGAACATATTCGCGATCGCACCCGCTTTCTTGGCAACAGAATCATTAAGTCAATTTTCACGAAAGGAAGTTGCACCTATTGCCAATGCACTTTTTGGTAGTATTAAAAGTAATATTGTACTCAGTGAATCTCACAAATTATTATCTCTTAATCCAACAATAGTAAATATAAATCTTCTGTGAGAAAAGTTACAAACATGGCAGAATAAGAAGGGAGCATCCCACTTTTTATTATTCCTAGAAATAAAAATAAAAGGTGAGATGGTAGAGGTGTAATGCGTGCGCTTGTTTTGATAGGAACTGCCAT
>NZ_JBALGC010000146.1:0-11136 GCF_036916575.1 Nostoc sp. | reverse complement strand
GATGTCACCTTCGGTGAGGATGAATGTCGGATTCGTTCTGTGCACAGCCCACAGAATTTTGCTTTGCTACGTCGCATTGCCCTTAATGCCTTAGAACGAGAAACATCTTTTCGTCGTCGTATTCGCCAAAAATCACGGCGAGCCGCGATGAATGATGTGTATATGGTTTCTGTATTAGTTGCTGCGCTTCCAAACTCAGTCTCTCTACCATAATCCTTTTGTCAATGAGGTTTGAGACGCGCTAACCCTGAGTGAATATTGGGGACAAACTTACAATAAATGGGTAAGCACTAGTGCGGCTCGTCCCAACAAATGCAAAAATCGGGTGGAGCCGCGCAAAATTTATATGTATTTTTTTTGACTAATAAATTTAAAAGTAAGTATTTATATGCAAATTCAACCTTTTTTACTTCTTTCAGCGATCGCGCTCAATCAGCAAAAATTAACCCCGTACTTTAAGACGCGCTACGGGGTATCAAGGCGGTTGTGGGGGGTATCGTTGACTTATTGGGTTTGGTAGAGAAGGCGAGTATTACGAATTACAACTTATCACTTTTAAGCTTTCCAATTCAAAAACCGCGCATAAATATAAGCGATACCTTCATCAAGAATTGTCCGCACGCCTTGGCTAGAATTCCACCATTTGCTTGGATCATAATCTTGTGTTTTGCCAGCGATCGCACCAACTTTTATGTTAGGGGTAAGTAGTTTTTTGAACAGTAACCAACTCCTACGGGTGTGAACGTCTAAGGAAAAAAGATTAATTGATTGTAGCTGTAAATTTGAATTAGATAGCCAGCGATTAAATTCGGCAGCAGATGCATAACTACGATCCTTAATTACCACAGGTGTTGGAACAGCTACCACCTTCTCCGATTCTAAACCGAGTTTCTTGAAGGTGGCAGCTGACACTTCTGCAAAGTTCTTGTATTCGCTAAGATAATTTCCTTTTTCTATTGTGCCTCCCGTGGTAATTACTAGACGATAAGAACCGTTTTGAAATTCAGTCAAAGCTTGTTGTATGGCATAATCTGGTAGCCATCCTTCAACAACCAATACTTCTGCTGATTTGATCGGGCAAGTCACGGCCAGAAATGAGTGTACATGAGTAATAGTGAAAAATATTAAATAAGCAATCAAAGCGATCGCAATCGCCCACCCCTGAGCCGTAAGTGTCCACATTTCTTGGCGTTTTATTAGTTTTACTTTTAGAAAATTTTGACGCCGACGATTTTTGGTCTGCATTAAATCTTGGCTAAACGTTGGTCTTTCAAGTAGGTGAAGACAGATTTATCTCCAATATCAGCAGGAATTGCTTGCACTGTCTTTCGCAGCGCAAACACCAAAAACAACATCGCCCAAATTCCTAATAAAACACTTTCCCACTGAGTTGGTAAAATTCCTACCAAATGTCCTAACAACAATAGCGGTACTATTAGGGTTAATACTTTGGTTTCCAGACGATTGAAGCAAAAAGCTTCTTTAAAATAAATACCTGTCAAAGCAACGAAGATAAAACCAACTCCAAATAAGGTAATAGGCTGATTGTAAACAGTCAGAGCCAAAGGTTCACTACTAGAGATTGCCACAATCACTGATGCTATACTACCGATTGCCCAAAAAATTTGCAACATTCGGTGCAGTGATGCCATATAAATATGAATGGTAAATAAACTTACACCGAGAGCGAGACTAAAACAAGTATATAGAGGTGTAAGTGCGGTAAAAACAGTCGGGTTATTGTTGAGCAAAACCAAAGCACTGCCTATAGCAAAGCTCAGTGCTGCTACCATTAACCCAGCGCGGTAGATAATTACGCCAGTGCGATCACTTTGAGTAATTGTAAATTCCCCAAACTGACCTTGATAAACTTCTGGTGGAGGTAGTGTTTGCGTAGTCATAGTTAAAAATATTAGTTACGATTTCCTAATAGAGTACAACGGGAAATTGCTGAAGGGCTACTTTTATTATTATCGGCAATGAGACGAACTTATTGTCACAATCCCTAAACTATTTTGTTGGGTAGGCACTGCCTACTGTGCGCTCAAACCCTTATTTTTAGGTTGTGTATAGTGCCCAACGCCAGTTTACCCCACTTGCATAGAAGTTGGAGCAAAACGCAAAGTCGAGCCAACCCTGTTCGCGCAGCATCTTTGCTAGAAGAAGACGGGTTTCCCCTCGCTCATGAAATTTCAGGACAGATGTTTGATGATGAATTAGACCTAGCTTATGCAGCTATTGACGGGATAGAAGCCAGAGGACAACGAAATAATTACGGTACAGAACGTTTTAAATTTAACAATCATTTTTTTTTCACATTGCTTTACATATATTATTTTTTCTACGCTCACCTAATAGGGGTTTCAGCCGTTATCTTGTTGCTAGGTGACGAAGCTTAGTACACGTATCTTTGCGTATTAACAGTGTATTAGTATCGTGATTTCACCTTATTTTTAAAAACTCACCCTATTTTCACAATACAATTTCTAGACTCGCGCTTCACTCTCATACCCTACGGTGTATACACAAGTCGAGTTGGAAATCAAATGGACAGAAAAGAACGGAAAATTATTTTTAAAATCCTTGATTTTCCGTTGTCCCTCTATCAATAATCTGACACTATTAATAATAAGCTTGCTCAACTCAAAACCTTGTCTAATAAGGCTTGTATCTTCTTACCAGGCAAGGATCGGGAGCAATGCGATTTTGTGAGGTCGGCTAAAAAAGGTGTGATGCCTTCTCTACGAGACGCTACGCGAACGGCGGGCGTAGCCATCGCTAAAAATTATATTTAGGTACAAGGTGATTTTATTTGCAAATAAAATACTGGTTTACACAAAAATTTATCTTGATGAAATATCTCAAAAAGATTGCTAGCAAGTCATTTGACGATTATTTATAAAAATATCTGCAATCAGTCTTTAATACTTAGTATGAATTATGTCAAAAACGAAATTAAAGACAGATTTAAAGTATAAAATTTATCAAGTAGTTTGGGGTTTGATAAAGGAATTAAAGATAGAACCACAAAAATTATCCCAACTTCCAGCTATCCATTGACAACGCAGATGTAATATAATTTCTGCATTATCTTTCAACCAAAATTTACTGTTTCCTTTGATTCTTAAATTTACAACTTGGCGGATTAAACTCTCAATTGCACCACTGCCAATAGGTAATTTTTTATTTATTGCTTTATCGGAATTTAAACGCCCTTTACGATAAGCATCTAAAATATAATTTCACTTAACTACTATAATCTTACACCGCTCTCCAGTAGCTACGGCAATTAACTCATCCATGTGTCTGATTAAGGATTTAGCATTACCCTTTTTCAAAGTATTTCTGGCTTTTATAAACCATTTTTTAGACTCTGTTTCTTCTTGATTTGCTGCGTCTGCAAATACTTTTAAATTTTCCGTAACATGATAAAAATCGAAGAGTTGATAAGTTTCGATTGGGCATCCTAATCGTGTCAAAAGTGGGGGAATATGTATCCAGATCCACTCCGCTCCATCCCCGATTAATAAGACTTGCTTTGCTTGACTAATTCCTAAATCAACTAAATGTGCTTCTAAAATCTGTAAAAGCGCTTTGTATCCATCATAAGTACCATCATTAGTAATAGGGATTTCCGAGTTATTCACTTTTTTACCTTGCCCGTCAACAACATAAATTGTTAACAACTTTGGCTCAATCCATTGACCAATAAATCCATGTCGCTTTGTTTTGGAATTTTTTCTTTCCTTTTTATTAATCCTAATTTTACTCCTACCAGGGAGCAACGCGAAAAAGTGAGATCATGGTGAAGAGAGCAGTTCTTAGGCAGGGGAAGTAGGGGAGGCAGGGGAGGTAAAACAATGAATAAAGAAGCAATCAAAGATCATAAAGATTTGGGGATTTATAAAATTGCCTTTGAAGCGGCAATGAAAATTTTTGAGCTATCAAAGAAGTTCCCTGTGGAGGAGAGATATTCGTTAACTGATCAAATTCGTAGATCCGACGCTCGAAGACTCGCTACCGCTTCGCTATCACGTTCTGTTTGTGCTAATTTAGCTGAAGCATGGAGAAAACGGCGTTATGAAGCTGCTTTTATCGCTAAATTAAATGATTGTGTTCGGCAAGCGTGTCGCAGACAGGCTGAAGCAGCAGAAACCCTTTCCTTGGATTGAATTTGCTGTCAAATGCAACTACATGAATGTAGAAGTAGGACGAGAAGTTTATGCAAATTACAACCAAGTACATTTTAGTGCTACTTTTTTCCCGACTTTTGCAACTCCATTACATCAAACTGCCGACTTCAGCCGACTGACAAAAGCAAGTGCGATCGCTTAGTTTTGTACGGTGTATTATGCCGCTATCTTACGCACCCTACCAGATTGAAGCTTATTCCCTCACATCACAAACTAACCTTTTAAATAAAGATAGAGAAATAATAGTTGTGTTTAACAACGTTTGCACCTCATTAAAATCAGCATTACCCGTAATAAAAAAATCTGCTCCTGCTGCAATGGCACAAGCTAAGAACTTTGCATCTTTCCTATCTCTGGGGAAATCAACCTCCACATCCACATCAATTAGTGTTGTAACTGAATCAATTAAATAAACCCATCTTTCGTATTGTGCCTCAGTTAACTTTAAACGAGGACGCTTTAAAACGTCCTTATACTCTGCGATAATCTCTGCCGATACAACCCACTCAAAAGCAGAATTAGCAATCACAAATAAAATTACTGTCTCTGGATTTTTATCAGCTATAGCAGCAGAGACTACAATATTAGTATCAATAATAACTTTCATTCTCCCTGTCTATAAGCTTCAATCTCTGCTGCTATTTCTTCATCAGTCAAGGGATTATCTGCGTGTATTGCTTGTATTTCTTTGAATAACTTTTTTAATTCTTCTGCTAAAGTAACCCTTTGATTATCGTCTGTCAAAATAATCACTTCAACCCTCTGTCCTGCTTTAAATGGTAAATCAGATAATACTAACTGCTTTGGATCTTCAATAGTGATATATGTTTTATAAGCGTTCATGGTTTATACTATTACTCAACTACAGATATATTGCAGTCGAAAAACTACATGAACGTCTGCAAGATTTATCGACACAGTTTGCCAATCCCCAATCACGTCCTTGGAAACTCATCGACTGGCAAACAATTAATCGCAATCAAATTATCGGTTTAGACGCAGAGGTATTTCTATCTATATTGATAGGTGCAATGAACACCGAAGCCCCGATTCGCAGCTATACCCAGACAAGTCGGCAGTATTTGGAAAAATTGCATCCTCAGATGGCTCGGTTTGTTGGTGGAACAGTCGGTGAAGATGGCGAACTGCTGGAACTTGGTTTGTGGGAAAAAGGAAGAACGTCAGCACACACCTGCATTAATCAAAATCCCAAATTAGCCTATTTCAAGAGTAGTAACACCAAAAATATGTGTCCAATCAAGACTAGGCTCATTGGCAGTGTACATTCGCACACATTCAAACACCAATTGCATTTTATAACTTTCAACTAAAGAAATTGCCTGGTGATTAATATCAGGAACATCTAGATAAATCTGACTTCCATTAGCATAAGTTGATAAAGCAAAAAATAACTTTTCTGCTATTTCTTTATTTTCCGCAAATAAAGGACCTATTTTAAACCCCTCACTAACTTTTCTAATAACTCCATAACCCAATAATTCCCCATTGTTAACTACAGCATAGCCTTGACCACTTGGTTGATTAATCCATGTTTTAAGAAATAGAGGACGAGAACTCGGAAAATATTGACTATCATAACGACAAAGTTGGTCAAAATTAACTGTTTTTAAATCAATCACATCTTCAGCTATTTTCCCGTTAATTATACCTTGATAACGAAGATGAGAATGAGCAGATTTAAATCCAAACTTTTTGTAATTATTAACTTGTTCTAAAACCGTATCCAAAGCCGCAGATTCATGAGAAATTAACTTCAAAGCTTCATGCCAAGTTTTTAAGCCATATCCTTGTTTACGATATTCTGACTTAACAATATAAAGCCCGATAAAATTAAAACTTTCACTATATCTAGCCACCACTATAGAACTAATAGGATTGCCATTTAATTCTCCTATCAAAAAACTACCTGCATTCGCAACATAAAAGTTATTGGCATCATCAACTCCTGGATGCCACCCTTCGGCTTCTGCCCAACTTAAGGCGATTTTTAAATCGTCTATTGTCATTTGACGAATAATGAAATTATTGTCAGTAACTGAATGAACAACAGCATTTAATTGACTCATTTTACTTATTCCTTAAATGAACTCACGTTAATGAAAGTCTTGTAGAACAACACCTTTACACAGCAGATACTCCAGAACCAGATTTGCTAATTCGTACCAGCGGTGAGATCCAGTTGAGTAATTTTCTATTGTAGCAATAGTGTATACAGAGATGTATTTCACCGATATCCTTTGGCCAGATTTTAATAGAGAAGCATTTTATCAGGCTTTGTTGAGCTACCAAAGACGCGATCGCTATTTTGGTAGACTAAACCTTCACTATCAGCTTAGTGTACTAAACACCAGACATACTTGAGATCAAATAAAAGCACCCATATTACCACGATGGTATATGAGCGCTAATAAATAAAAAACCTTATCGAGGATAATCTATCTGCTATGACAGACCGAAGTAACTATAAGAATAACAGGCGCTGGGTAAATAAACTGCAAGGGTAGTTACAAATGTATTGTTAAAAATACTACTTACCGTAAATGCGATGCTTGACTTAGCCAAAATCCAATCGATTGCTCAATCCTATTCTCCTCAAGAACTCTTTGCTGCTTTGGTTTGGCAGCGTCGGTTCAATGAGTTTGATGGCAAACAAGTGATTACTGACCTTTCCAACCACAGGAATTTATGGGCAAGCTTTCTGTTCACAAAACCAATCTTTGCACCAGATGAAAACGGTTTAAGCTTTGGTGGTATGGTCGATACCCTCCTTGCAATGGCAAACTATCGTCCCATGCCTGAAACCAGCATGATCCATTTCATTGCCTATCCTGCCGATACACTATACATCCTTGCAGAGAACCAAGACACAAAAGTGTCTGAGCTTTTAGACTTGGGCAAAAAATGGCGAGCTGACTCCGTAGAGATAAGTGATGGCACGAATGAAAATTATAGTTTGCGCCTGAAGCGCCGACTGAGAACTAGATTGGAAGGGGCCCTATCAGCTGAAGATGTTCACCGATATTCTGATGCGGTCATTGTTTGTTATTGGTGGGATTGAATACTTAAAATATCTCAATCAGAGAAATCGTGGACTACAATATGCTGTTTTCTTCCCGATCTTAGCATGCACCCAAATTGAGCAGCGATCGCAGTCTCTTAATTTTTTTTGAGTAAATTATTCTTTGTTAGGTACTGAGCCGAAATCCTCGGCTCAATATTTATATTCCATATCACAAAATCAGACTTATTTAATTATTATTTTGTCAATATAGCAATCCTATTTTATTTTTGAACAGAGAAAATTTGAAAAGCTTATGAATCAAGCATTTTACGTAATGTATTGTTCAAAAACTATTTAGGATTGCTATCGTAATTATAGAAATTATCAATATGATGTAATGTTAATTCTTTCCCAAAATAGTATTTACTAGAATTTAATACTTGCGATAGAAACTGATGTTTTGGTAAGTTAATTCAGAAAAAATCCTGATATCAAAAATTTAAAGTTAACAAGACTCTCTTGCTAAATCTACTTTAAATTTACTTATCAATCCATTTTAAAATCGCAATAAATTTTTCCACTATTTTATAGGTGTTGGGAGTGATCATGGCAAAATATCTACTAGCTTTTGCTAGTGGGATGGGATTTTTATGTTTAATTGTCGGGTTATTACCTGTGCAAGCCCTTCCTAGTTTAGAAATTGCAGATAAAAACGTAGCTGTTAATCAAGATGATGGCAGCTATGAAAAGAATTATTCTCATCAAAGCGATTTAACAAATAACATCTCCAGTAAATTGCTGATAGTTAATGAGAACCAAAAAAACTTACCCTCAGTCAATGAACAGCAAAAAATTCAAGATATAGGAGTAGATTCTGCTGTTAACTTGCGGCAGCCAATCATACCACAACCTGTAAGTTCATCTCCAAACTCATACAAACTTGCACAAGTAACATCCGTATCGCAATTGTCTGATGTACAGCCGAATGATTGGGCTTTTCAGGCACTCCAATCTTTAGTCGAGCGCTATGGTTGTATCGCAGGTTATCCCAATCAAACCTATCGCGGTAATCGGGCGATGACTCGCTATGAATTTGCTGCTGGCTTAAATGCTTGTTTAGACCGAATCAACGAACTGATTGCGACTGCAACTGGTGATTTGGTCAATAAAGAAGATTTAGCCACGTTGCAAAAACTACAAGAACAATTTGCGCCGGAATTGGCAACATTGCGGGGTCGAGTAGATGCTGTAGAAGCTCGCACAGCACAACTAGAAGCAAATCGGTTTTCTACTACAACCAAACTCAGTGGAGAGGCAATTATTGCTGGTGTTGGTGCTAGCGGTGGCGCTCCTAATCAGAGTGACCCGAATATCATCCTAGTCAATAGAGTGCGGTTAAATCTCACCACTAGCTTTACTGGTAAAGATTCATTAATTACTGGATTGCAAGCTTATAACTTTTTGGGTGGAGCTGATGGACAGGGTAGCCTGCAACAAAGTTTAGGATTAGCTTCGCCACTTTTAAGTGCAAGTAGCGCTCGTACCAGTTTTGAGCCGCAATTTCCGGGGTTAAATGTCAATACTTTGTCGGGTGTTGGTGCAAACAGTATTCAGGTTTACAAATTGCTGTATATCTTTCCCGTCGCTAATAAATTAACCTTGTTTGCGGGAACTGCGGCAGAAACATCAGATGCTTTCCCAGCAATTACGCCTTTTTATGGTGAAGGACAAGAGTCAATTTCTCGTTTTGGCAACTTGAATCCTGTGCTACGGGTTTCTGGTGGGACTTCGGGTACTGGTTTAGCATCGGCGGCGGGATTTATTTTTAACATTTCGCCAAATTTTGATTTAAGAGCTTTATACGGCAGTGTAAATGCCAATTTACCCGAAAAATCTGCTAATGAAGCAGTACCAGGAGTTTCTACTACACCTTTGGGAGCAGGTTTATTTAGTGGTAGTAGTATTATTGCCACACAGTTAACCTTCAAGCCAAGTCCTGCTCTGGATATTGGTTTAAACTATGCCCACAGTTATCACGAAATCAATATTTTGGCTACAGGATTAGTTAGTAGTGATATCGGTGCTTTAGCAGGGGTTGCAGTTGGAACACCACTCACACTCAACTCTGTTGGCGGTACGGTAACATGGCGATTGTCTCCCAAAATAGCATTATCTGGATACGGTGCAGCAATATTTGTTGATGCTGCTTCCAATAACGTGGATGCTTCCACCACCTTTACAAGTTGGATGGCGGGAATTCACTTCAGAGATTTATTCAAGTCAGGAAACACTGCCGGGATTCTTTTTGGTCAGCCGCTTTTTCGTAGTGATAGTGGTGGTGCTGCTCAACTTACGCCCACAGGCGACAATCGGACGACTCCTTACCATTTAGAAGCCTATTACCGCCTTCAAGTTAGCGATAATATCAGCATTACCCCTGGTGCGTTTGTTCTCTTTAACCCAGAAGGTAACAGCAACAATGACACTACGACTGTAGGTGTACTTCGGACTACTTTTACATTTTAAGAGATTGGGAGTAGGCAGTTAAAATCCCCCAATTTCTTGGGGGATTTTGATATTGGATAACAAAGCTTACCGAATGGCCGAAGTGCAAGCTACATTTGAAAGAGACGCGATATTTCGCGCCTCTAAAAACCAAAATCAAAATTTTAAGTGTTAGCTTAAATCTTTGTTTGTAAATATTGCACCAACTGCGGTGCTTGCATTACTCCCTCTATCCGCTCCACAGGCTGACCCTGCTTAAACAGTACTAAGGTTGGTAGAGCATGAATTTGATACTGGCTGGCTAAATCTGTGTATTTTTCTGTGTCAATTTTGACAATTCGCAGGCGATCTTTGAGTTGGGCATTGACTTGCTCTAAAATTGGCACCATCATTTGACAGGGGCCACACCAGTCAGCGTAAAAATCTACTAATACAGGTACGTCAGAAGCAGACAGCATATCTTCAAAACTGTTAAATTGCTTTTTTGTTGCCATGTGATACACACCGATTTTCAATTGTTTGTTTCAATAGTAGTTCTTAAAAAATAAAATCGGTATAGGTTCATAGGTTTTTATAGGTAAAAGATTAGATTAGCTAATATTAGAATGATTTGCCAGCCAAAAATCTTAAATAATTATAATAAAATAAGTATATTATGTTAGGTTGTGCATCTGGATTAAATATGTATTTAAATTTATCAAGATTGACCAAATCATTATAGAGGCTTTCATAAGAGTAATGTCTACGAAGGCTATAGATGCAACACTTTCTAGTCTATCTAGTTAAGCGAATATATTACTTAAAGTTATTCATCTATTTACAAAGAAATAACTATAGATATTTAATCAGAGTAAAACGTTAATTATTGTTATTCGAGTTATATAAGAATCTTATTTGATTTATGAGAATTGCAAACCGTAGATTCTCGATAACTTTTATGAAGTCGGGGATTTTATTTTTGCGCGTTTGATTCAGCATAGCTATATCTAGCTAAATATGACGTATAACTTTATCCATTAGCAGGGTTAGCGCGTCTCAAACCTCATTGATAAAAGGATTATGGTAGAGAGACTGAGTTTGGAAGCGCAGCAACTAATACAGAAACCATATACACATCATTCATCGCGGCTCGCCGTGATTTTTGGCGAATACTACGACGAAAAGATGTGTCTCGTTCTAAGAGGATGTTTGAAAAGTCTAAAAGCGTGTGTTTCACTACCCTGGCTACCGAGAAACTGCCACGAGAGAATCAGAGCTCTGGGATTTGAGATCGCGCCCCTGAGTCGCACTTGAGGCTCAAGCCGACCCTTTTCAAACAACCTCTAAGGCATTAAGGGCAATGCGACGTAGCAAAGCAAAATTCTGTGGGCTGTGCACAGAACGAATCCGACATTCATCCTCACCGAAGGTGACATC
>NZ_JBALGC010000145.1:0-14495 GCF_036916575.1 Nostoc sp. | reverse complement strand
GAGAAGGAGAACTAGAGAATTTGCCCCCCTCTCCCAAAATTGGGAGAGGGGTTGGGGGTGAGGGTCAAACCTGGAAAGTTCGCCAAATCTAGCTTCTACGTTAAGTTGACACTAATGAGCTTTTTCTGTGCCCTTACGAGAAATCTATATATATCAAGGTTTGTGTGAAATCGTATAAGTACAGCATTTAATTAATTTGTAGCGAATTAATCAAATGCAATACCTTACAATGCGAATGCATCGGCTTACATTGTTAATGCGTCGGCTGACATTGTTAATGTGTTGGCTGACATTGTTAATGCGTCGGCTTGCATTGTTAATGTGTTGGCTGACATTAAAAACGCTACGCTTTTACGCCAAACTGTACTAAAGGATTAAGCGTTGCATAGTTGCGGGATGATTTAGTAAATTCCAAATTTGTCCTCCTGCTTCCCCTGCTCAAGAACAGCTTGCCCCAATTCATCCCACTGTTCTGCAACGCCAAGGATTACTCTCGAAAGCCAATTTTCTCTGCTGTTGCTTCATCTTTGAAGCAAATACCGAGCTTGGTTTGGTCATAATTGTGTGATTTGGCGATTGCAATTGCCGATTACAAGAAAGGCGTAGACGAAGCAGCGGTAAGTCAAGGTGAAAAAAGGTGATGAAATTTTATATACACCAAGGAGAAACGAGTTATCACAGAGCAATACAGCAAAAAATTAGACGGCTCTAATCCTGGTGCGGTGAAGCTACAAAGGTAAGCCAAGAGATTTGGTAAGGGGTATGATTGACTGTGGCGCACCAGCAAAGCGGAATACCAAAGAAAAATCTTGGTTTAGGTAGCTTGAATTTTTCCACCTTGGGGTTTTGATAGCGCCTGTAGTTCTTCCCAAGTGTAATGATGGGGTAATTCAATTGGTTTGTGATCAGCTCCTAATCCCAATCCAATTATCGGCTGGAGTTCCTCAGTAAATTCCTCGATGTATTCTGCTAGCTGATTACCTACAACGCTACCAGTAATTGCTCCTGCAACTCCACCAATAGCAGCTCCGAGTTTACCACCAATTGAGCGACCGAGTGCGGCTCCTACCACACCAACTCCTGCTGCTCCCAATCCCGTTGCAATCGGATGAGTATTCGGGGTCGTTTGAATTTCATCTTGCGGGTTATTAATAGATTGTTCGTCATTCATTATCTGTCTCTCCTTAAAACTATTGGACTCGTGAATGTTTGCATGGATAAGGATAGAATTACTTCCGGCTAAAGATATACCAGAAGCCACAGGGCTAAAGCCTTCTAGTCCAACCAATAGTATCTACTTCAATCGTTCAGCTATGCGTTAGCGAAGCGCTGCTGCAAGCACGTCGCCAACACGCAATGCATTTGCCATAATCGTTAACGTGGGGTTAGCACCAGAATTTGACGGAAAGAAACTACTATCTACCACGTAGAGATTATCAACATCATGGGTACGGCAATTGAGGTCAAGGACTGAGGTTTTGGGGTCTGTGCCAAATCGACAACTACCACATTGATGAGCAACTGCTTGTTCTGGTATCTGAGTACGGGGATAAATGCTAAATGGTAGGACGTGTTTAGCGGATTGAGGGATTGACTTGAGTACAGATGTCCAACGATGGATCAAGCGATCGCCTGCTTCGGTGTTGTTCAATGTATAGTCAACGTGAATTTTATCACCCACTAGACGAATCCGATTATTTGGGTCTGGTAAGTCTTCTGTCTGCAACCACCAGCCAACTGATCGCTCTGCAAGCAAATGGCGCTCATACTCAGGAATCAGTTTGATAAATGGAGCCATCAGCGGCGGAGCCTCTGCGGGAATCATATCAGCAAGCACATTCCCAGTATTCTGCACCATACCCATCGGATAAGGAAAATCCGGCTCTCCCCAGTAAAAATCGTTGACGGCGATCGTTTTTTGAAAGCTAGCGCGATTTACCTCTAGATGTATGGAAACGATCGCCGTTTCCAGTTGTTTCATGAAATTCCGCCCTACTTGATCGGAACTGTTTGCCAATCCATTAGGATGCTGGTCATTAGCAGACTGTAATAGCAAAACAGCCGAGTTAATCGAGCCACAGGCAACAACCACAATATTACCTGCAAACCAATGCCGCTCCCCGGCAATTTCAGTTTCTACGCTTGTAATCTCTCGTCCCGACTCGTTAGTATGCAGCCGCAAGACTTTGGCATTAGTCAACAAAGTGAAATTGGCATACATTTCCAGGCTGGGACGAATGGCGTTGACATCGGCATCGGCTTTTGCGTGTACTAGACAGGGATATCCATCAAAAGTATCGCAGCGAATACAGGGACTTTTAGTGCGATCGCTTTCATTGAGTTTTAATCCCAGTGGGAGATGGAATGGGTAGTAGCCTAGTTCACGGATGCCATCAGCCAATTCCTGCATATCCGGCTCATGACTGACTGGCTCATAGGGATATGGCTCGCTACGAGGTGGTTCGGTTGGGTCTTCCCCTTGCTTTCCATGCACCTCATACAACTTTTCGGCTTGGGTATAATACGGCTCAAAGTCTGAATACTTGAGCGGCCATTCTGGAGAAATTCCTCCTTTATGAATTACCTTTTCAAAATCTCGTTCCCGTAATCTAACTAAGGCTGCACCATAGAGTTTAGTATTGCCACCAACCCAGTAGCCCGTCTGAGGCTTAAATACTTTCCCTTCTTTGTTATACCATTGCTCATCTGCGTGGTAGCGATGTTTTTGATAGACCTCCTGGGGATTCCAATTAGCTTTTTCTCTAGGCAGAAAGTCGCCTCGTTCCAGTACCAGAATCTTTTTACCTGTGGGTGCAAGGCGGTGAGCTAGTGTACCTCCACCTGCTCCCGTACCGATGATGATAATGTCGTAGTGTTCGGTAATGTTCATTTTGTATACAGGAGGTTGCCAATTACTCTTGTCTCAAACCTATTGCTTATTATTCACTTGAGGCTGTCGCTGAATCAAATCAACTATACCGCTGCGTAATTCCTCAACAGTTGGCATCTGGTTCAAGCCCATTAGTTCACAGATAGCTGCTGTTTCCGTATTTTTATTGCTAGTTGCAACTGCTAAGACTTTATTTTCTTTGACATAGAAAGCAATGAATTCCTGTTTTTGCAAATCCCCATCTACAATTATTTCATCCCAACTTTCGGCATGTCCGATGTAGCGCAACGGAAACTTGAATTGCATCGTCCAGAACAAAGGAAGCCCTCTAAATTTGATTGCTTTCCCTGCCATGTTATGAGCTGCAATTCGCCCTTGTTGTGCTGCAACTCGCCAATGTTCAACGCGAAGCGATTCACTGGTGCGCCAATCGGGATAACGGGCAATATCGCCTGCGGCATAGATGCCATCAGCTGCACGTAAGTATTCATCAACAACAACACTACCATCTTTGGGATGCAAATCGATACCCTCAAGAAAGTCTGTTGCAGGCTGTACGCCAATTCCAACAATTACTATATCTGCTTTTAAGCGATCGCCATTATCTAAAATTACAGCTTCTACCTTGTCACTACCTTCAAATTGAACCGCTTTCCTACCTAACTTAAAGGAAACGCCGTTTTCCTCATGGACTTGCTGAAATAGTTTGCCAATTTCCTCGCCAAGGGTTTTCTTAAAAGGTACAGAATCCGGCGAGATCACAGTTACTTTTAAGCCGTGCTGACTCAGCCCAGCTGCTGTTTCCATGCCGATAAAACTAGAACCAATGACTACTGCCTGTCCTTTTTGCTTGCTCAGTGTCAAAATGCGATCGGTATCATCAAAACTGCGTAATGTGAGAATATTTTGCAAGTCCGCACCTGGAATATCTAGCTGGCGTGGTTTTCCTCCTGTTGCTACTAACAGGGCATCATAGGTTAACGAATCACCAGACGCTCCGGCGTCGCTACTGCTTGCGCTATCAGTAAAGGTGATCGCTTTTGCTGTTGTTTGCACCTGCTTAACTTGCTTATTCAACAGTACTTCTATTGCGTGTTCTTTGTAGAAATCGGGCGATCGCAAGGGCATTTCTTGGGAGGATGTTTTACCAATAAAGTAGTCTTTAGTCAGCTTCGTGCGATCATAGGGTAGCCTGTCATCCTGAGTGATCATGACGATTCGCCCTTGATATCCAGCTACTCGCAAAGCTTCTGCGGCATGGGCACCCGCAGCTCCTGCTCCTAAGATCACAAATGTGCGTCCATCAGCGTCGGGGTTAAATTGCGCCATTGCCGGCGATCGCAATCCTGTTGTTTCCTCTGGTACGCTGACAATGACGTTTTCACCTTCAATCCGTACCCCATAGCAAGCTAAAGAATCCAAGCCAGGTGGCTCTAGTTGGTCGCCAGTCGTCACGTCAAAATAGGCATTGTGCCAGGGGCAAACAACATAATGCCCACTAAGCACCCCCTGTGCCAGTGACACTCGATAATGAGTGCAGTGGGCGCCGACGGCATAAAACTTTCCCTCTAATCGGGTTAGTAAAATTTCTGTCTCGCCGACAGAGACCTGCCGCATTTCACCATCATTTAGGTCATTCACATTGGCAACGACTGCTTCTACTTGTTTCATAACTAATTTTTAAATAAAAATAAGAGTTAGTCGCTAGGTATTGCTGAATTAACCTTTGCACCCTCATGAGCGAGCAGTTTGGCTGTCGCTTTACCAATGCCGGAATCACCTCTAGTGATTACAGCGACTTTACCTTTAAGACCAAGATCCATATGCCATTTCTATCTGTGATTGGGAGTAATTTATTCCAAAGCGATTAAGGAAATCTACAATTGAGAAATATTTAGATAGTTTTTGCCAAACGCTTCATCTTATTTCATAATTTTTAAATTTTTCAACTAATTAATGGGATATTTCTGAAATGATAAATTCAGCCTTTAGACATAGACAAACTTTGAAAACTTGAGATTTGTGATTGACAGACTTACGTAATAACTCTCTGAAACTCTTATTCCTACCCTGCGGGAAGCCGCTGTTGCGTCTATGTGTCCTTCTCTACGTTCGCGTAGCGTCTGTCTGCAACACGCTATGCGTAGCTTGCTTAAGAGAAGGGGTACGCGGACTCGCTTTGCGTGGCGCTAACGGCGAGAAACGACGCGATACACTTTTCGCTGCGGCAAGCCGAGTCAGCGTCTACGTTAAAAAGAGTATTTTTCACAACTTAGATAGGATTGCTATAGCCCCAAGTTATACACTTGGGTTTTTACAAAAAATTAAGTGCAGCTTGATAGTAATTTGGTATTAGCTTGAACCTGCTATTTGTCGTTAGCAACCAAATTAAATAATAGGAGTTTCCTATGCCTGAAGCCATTGAGATTTACGACGATCGCCTGCGTGCAATTGTACGCTCAGATGCCTCACTCCAACAGCTAGCCAACGGTGCAGTCCATAGCGAGGGCCCTGTTTACTTCCACGAAGACGACAGTATTGTGTGGAGTGATGCTCATGGTAACCGTCTGTTGCGTTGGAGTGCCACTGATAATGTGAGTGTCCTACGAGACCCATCTGATTACCAAAGCGGTAATTACCGCGACTTAGAGGGTCGTTTAGTTGCATGTTCATCTGGTTTGCGTGCCATTATTCGATATGAAGACGATGGTGAGTGGAAGGTTTTAGTTGATCGCTACCAAAGCAAACGCCTTAACAGTCCAAATGATTTGGTAGTAAAAAGTGACGGCACGATTTGGTTTACCGATCCGCCTTATGGCATTACTGAGCCAAACCAAGGTTACGGCGGTGAGCAAGAACAACCTGGAAGTTATGTGTATCGCTTTGACCCGACAACTGAGGAGATTTATCCAGTAGTAACGGACATGGTACGTCCTAACGGGCTAGCTTTTAGTCCAGACGAAAGTCTTTTGTATGTGTCAGATACAGCTGCGTTTAATATACCTGGGGGGCCTCATCATATTCGTGTCTACGAGGTCGTGGACGGTCGGCATGTGACTAATGGTCGCGTGTTCTGTATCATCGAGCCAGGACAACCTGATGGATTTCGGGTGGACGAGTACGGCAATGTTTTTTCCAGTTCCAAGGATAGCGTGCAGGTATACGCTCCCGATGGGACTCGCTTGGGAAAAATTCTCTTGCCGGAAACATCTACTAACCTGACTTTCGGTGGTAAGAAACGCGATCGCCTTTATATCACAGCGGGCAAATCCTTATATGCTATCGACCTTAATACTCGTGGTGTACAGCAATGATTTATAAATTTGCGTTGGGTGTGGGGATCGCTTTTTTCCTAGCTTCATTTAATTACCCCCAGCTAGGCCCATACCTGTTAAGTTCACTCTATCATGTGTATCCTAACGGATTCCCAGGATTGGCGCTTTTACTGCTAAGAGTTAGCGTTGGCGGGTTGTTTCTACTACACGGCTATCCAAAGATAACGCATCTTCGACAGTGGGCTGAGTCTATGAAAATGCCTGTCTTTCTTTGCTTTTTATCAGCTGCGTCTATGTTAGGTGGCGGAATTTTTCTGATTATGGGATTCCTGACACTCTTAGGAACCTTGCCCATTCTCGGCTCAATGATTTTTGCGATATATTTAGAAATTTCTGGAAGTAAGCCCTTTGTAGCCCAAGATCCATACTTAATTCCCGAAGGCCAGTATATGGGCCCTTTAGGAAAAGGTGAACCGCCAAGTTGGGAAAAAGCATTTATGTACTGCGTTATGCTGATTGTGATCGCAGTTTTAGGTCCCGGAACGTATTCGCTGGATGCTCTGATTTTTGGACGGTGAAAATTACCCAACTGAATCGCTCAAAAGGCATATTACAGCCATCGAACACCCAGTTATATCTGGCTAAAATGCTGTAAGAAGTGATCTGCTTTGTTATAATCGCCAGTCTAATAATGCCATTTACAGATAAACATGCTTTGAGTTGGTTGTTACAACAGTTTCAACTCCAGCCAGGTAAGCCCGCTATTTTCTCCGGATTGCGTAGCCTTTTGATACTGGGTGTCCCGATTGGAGTTGGAATGATTACAGGTCATGCTGCTGCAAGTGCGATCGCCACTATGGCAGCTTGGTTCGTTGGCATGGTAAATGTTGACGGAGCCTACCGTCAGAGAGCGACTGCTATGATCGCAGCTACGATTGGGGTGACTATGATGTTCCTGATCGCAAGTCTGGTTAGCAGTCATCTCTGGTTAGCTGTCCCGACAACGTTCTTGGTGATATTTATAGCAGGTTTAGCAAGCCTCTATGGCAACGTGGCTGCATCTGTCAGCTTAGTCACTTCGATCATGTTTGTGATCTCGCTGGCTAGATTCGCTTCATTTTCCAATTTGCCTACTCTGATCGAGCAATGTGCGCTATGTCTGGCTGGTGGAACATGGACAACTGTGTTGTCATTAGGAGTATGGGTGGTGCGTCCTTACGTCCCTGCAATGCAGATAGTCGCTAATTGTTATCTCTCATTGAGCAAATTTCTGGACTTGGCAAGCCAGAGAGGATTAAATCCAAAGGATCGTCAGGAGTGGGCACAGCAATTTTTGCAAGCTCAGGATATGGTCATTCAGAACTTGACATCTGCCCGTAGCGTCTGGACAACTATCTGGACTAGGCAAAAAGGAGCTAACCTGCGGGGAAATTATTTACTGGTGTTAATCGAGGATGTAAATCAAATTGTCAATTCTGTTGTAGCACTGAGCGAACTAATGGCGATCGCATCCGAACATCAACTATTTTCTCGGTTACAGAAAGAAATTCAGCAAGTGATAGAACAGTTGGCAATTGCTCTGCAAATGTTGTCAGAAGCAATCGCCAAAGGAAAAAACTCACCTCACCTGGGGGATTTGGATCGGAGTGTTGAAGCACTGGAACACCAGCGGCAAGTTCTGCGCTCTCAAGTCCTCAATCAAAAAATAAATCCTCAGATAGATGACTATTCCGATATAGTCAACTTGGGGAAGATTACAGCCAGTCTGACAAAGCTGGCAGAGCAAATTCATACTGATGCAGAGATTGTTACAGATTTAATCCAGGGAAAACAGCCTAGCATTGCCCAGCGAGATATTTGCCCCCCAGCCCAACCAGAGCGTTCTACAATTATTGATACTCTGCGAAATAACTTCACTTTTGATTCAGTCCTATTTCGTCACGCTTTGCGCCTAGCACTAATCATAACTTTTGCTGAATTAGTTGCCTCAGTATTGCAACTACCTAGAGGCTACTGGATAACCCTAACAGCTCTAGTTGCACTTAAACCCAACTTTGGAGGAACGTCCCAGACAACAGTCCAAAGAGTCATCGGCACAATTTTGGGTGGAATTATTGGCATGACTCTGGTTTTACTAGTTAAGAATTCATTGGCGATTGCAGTCTGTTTCCTGCTGTTGGTGTTTGTTGCGATGTCGGTGCGATCGTTAAGCTACAGCATATTCACCATACTACTCACTTCCGCCATCATCTTGCTACTCAACATTATTAGTGCAGGTGGCTGGAGGGTTGGAGTATTGCGTATCTTCGATAGCTTGGCTGGGGGTGTCTTAGCACTGCTTGGCAGCTATTTGCTTTTCCCTCGTTGGGAACGACAGCAACTTCCTGCACAACTGCAAAAGACAATTCGAGCCAATCTTGCCTACTTTCAGCAAGTAATAGCTAACTATCTCCATCCACAACATAATCTGTTTGCTGATTCTATCAACATGCTACGCCATCAAGCAGCACTAGAGAACGTCAACGCTACCGCTGCGGCTCAACGATTGTTCAGCGAACCCCGTCACGTTCAGGGAGAAATCGAACCTGTAATGACGCTGATGGTATATATTCGTGGCTTTTTCAGTTCGGTTACAACCCTAGCAGAACATCTGCGGGAATTTAGCGGCGAGTACCAATTTACTCAACTCAAACGACTTACCGATAGCATTGTCCAAGTTTTGGAAAACTTAGCAGATGCCCTTGGGCAGGGACAGCCACCCCAACCATTACCAGCGCTCGATAGCTATCTCGAAGCAATTCACGACCAAATTGAGCAGCTACATACTGCTCGATTATCAGAGATTGCCACAAATTCCCACACTTTAACTCCCACATTACAAGCCGTTCGAGAACAAACTCCCCTATCCACAGAACTGGATCGAATTGTTAATGAAATTAAAGTTATGCACTGTGTAATTGCCCGTCTACAAGAATAATTTTCTATACAGCTAAAAATATTATTGAAAGGGTGACTCCAGTCCTGTACTGCTTGACAGAACCCGTTAGCCACCAGGCGTTCTCGTTGCCTTGGTCTTTGTCAGGAGAAGAGTAGGGTAAATGGGTTTCCCGACTTGGACGAACTGGCGTTTGCTTAATTTCTCTTTAGCCCTAACTAGTAACCACAGTCAATTCAACCCGTCAAACTCACGTCAAGTTAAGGTCATAATGGGACTTAGACAAAAAACACCCATAAAAGAGCCTCAAATCTATATACACAAAGACTTTGACATCATTAGGCTTAGTTTGTTGATATATCTGGGTTTGGGGCATTTTTGAGTATTTGGTGTATTCCCCTTACTCTGTATGGGTTTGAGGCTTGTTTGTCTCGAAAAAATGTTTAAGTCCCGATAAACAATTTGTCAATAAGTAATATAGCGGTTCTCAATTGCATGAAATACAGAGCACTCGTAAGAGCACAGCAATGCTGTGCCCCTACCGTTGCATCCAAACGAGAATCGCTATAGTGCTTAAAATTTTGTCAGAAACGGGGATGAAAAACACAATTTTTGGGCTAGCGATGCCAAAGGCTGGCTACACCTACGCCTTATCAAAAAAAGTGCTACTCATTCTTACCCTCAATCCTCCGTATGATATTCAATTCGATACTCATGCACCGCTTTAATTAACAGCGTTATTACTACTGACAAAACTGACTTCATCTTCAACTGTCACGAATGCATCGGCCGTATCTCTTCATCCTCTTTTTTTGGCGAAGGTATTGGAAGCTGAAACCATTTTATTTGAGAGATGCCATAGTCCGGCGTCCAATCATTCCGTCTGCTCTTAATCCTTTAGACTTCTGAAATTTGATTACCGCTGAACGTGTCTTGTTATCAAAGACACCATTCACACTTGCGGTATAGAATCCTTGCTGCTTTAAAAGATTCTGAGCAGTTTTAACTGCCTCTCCTCTGCTACCTACTGTTAGTACGCTACTATGGTTTGCCATACTATTAGACTTGTGCATAGCATTAGACTTGTGCATAGCATTAGGCTTTTGCATAGCATTAGGCTTTTTCATGCTGTTGCCTTGCTGCATATTTTGGGCAACGTAGGTAGCAGTAGTCGGATTGTGGCTTTTATTATTGGTGAAAGAGTAAGCAGGCACAGCAGTAGCTAAAGTCAAGGCAGGGAGCAAAGCAAGTACTTTCCAATTCATCTTTTTGTTCCTTCTAACTATGAGAATTCTGACAATTTTGATTAGAAGATTCATCCTACTTATAAGGGTTAATGCCTTATAGTGATTCTCTTCAGTAGACTCTGGTGTGTGGGTTTAGTATAGAGTGAGCCTATTTTTTAACCCAGAGCTTTAGCATCACACGTTATATTGACAAAGTTATTGCAAAGCTATTCCAAAATTGTGACAAAAGCATGACTAATTTATGTAGAATTATGTCGCACAATGCCTTATATCAGTCCGCTTGAATACAAGTCAATTGCAAGCCTTCGCGGAGCGTAGCTTGCTTCTCCGTAGGAGTACGTTTCACTCGCAATGAGATATCATAAGTGATTTGCCGGACATAATATTAGTCCCCTTTAAAAGCTTGTGATTACCAACATTTTTGTAACAGTCAGATCGCGCTGATCGACATCCCGCCCAGAATTGAAGTTCACAGGCTTTTAGCTCAAGTTCACTCAAGTGGACTGAAATTTTCGCTTTTACTAAAGACAGGTATCTAACTTACATTCCGCACCCTCTACTGTAACAATCGGTTTTTACTGGCTTTTAAAAGGAATTAAAGCTATTTTAGATACTTAAATTCCTGGTTTTGACGTAGATAAAAAGTTTGATTAGCATAATTTATAGCTGAAAACCTAGAAATAATTAAGTGATTATCCTGAGTGACACCTTAAGGTGTGGAATATAGGATCTAACATCACTTTAAATCTTGTATTTAGTTCTCTTAAGAAGACTTGAGCTATTAGCCTCCCAATTGATTCCAAGGTAGGATAGCAACGAACTGAGAGATTTAAAAACGGAGGAATGGCTGCTGATAGATGTTTTTTCAGCTTACTTCCTCCCCAACACCAATTAGACAGTCAGGGGTTGAAAGAGTCGGCGTGGGTTAGAGGATCAAAAGCCTGTGGGGCAATTCTAGAACACTTGTGTGTAAACGGTAGCAGTGATTCGGAGTATTACTGCATCTGCACTCTGGTCATACCACGCTTGTTGATAATCGACTTCTACTTGATTCCACAGGATGACGCTAGCTAAACAAGCGATTAAACTATGGATAATATCAAGCAATTGTTGCTTTTAGCACCACTTATATAAATTTAATTTCATTGTTACATCTAAAATCTCATCCTGCTATATAAAATACCAATTATGTCAGTGTATCAAGGAAGTTGTGGGGAAACCACCGATTTGATTATTGGTGTTCACAACCAAGAAAACCGCGAATTACAAGCAAATTCTGCTCCTGTGGGTGCTCTTGCCACAAGACAAGGAACTTTTTCTACGTTTCTTGCTCCCCTGACTCAAGATACTTTTAAACAGGTTGTTCAGGATGTCGAGCAAAAATTACAGATTGTGCATCAAACCCTGTCAATGCTGGATTCTCAGGGGTTTGAAACTCTTCTGCAAGAAATGTTGCATTCGATTACCTTGAAAACTGGGGAATTACTGGGGGCAGACCGGACGACAATATTTTTATTGGATGAAGAAAAACAAGAACTCTGGTCAATTCTAGCTGAGGGAGAGGGCGATCGCTCTTTAGAAATCCGTATCCCCGCTGATAAAGGCATTGCTGGGGAAGTCGCCACCTTCAAGCAAGTTATCAATATTCCCTTTGATTTTTATAGTGACCCGCGATCGCATTTTGCCCAGGAACAAGAAAAAAGAACTGGCTATCGCACTTACACCATGCTGGCTTTACCATTGTTGAATGAACATGGACAGTTAGTTGCGGTAGTGCAATTACTGAATAAATTAAAATCTGATCAGAATCCGGATGCTCCACTTGCAGAGCGCATTGATACCAAAGGTTTTATCTATGCTGACAAACAATTATTTCAACAATTTGCACCTTCGATTCGCCTGATTTTAGAATCCTCGCGCTCTTTTTATGTAGCCACCCAAAAACAAAGAGCAGTGGCGGCGCTGATGAAGGCGATTAAATCCCTCTCTCAAAGCAGTCTCGACTTAGAAGACACCCTCAAGCGGGTGATGGATGAAGCTAAAGAACTGATGAATGCCGATCGCAGTACCCTATGGTTAATAGACCGCGATCGCCATGAATTGTGGACGAAAATCACCCAAGACGATGGTTCAATTAAGGAGTTGCGAGTCCCTGTAGGTAAAGGCTTTGCTGGTCTAGTAGCTGTTTCTGGCAAAAAACTAAATATTGCCTTTGACTTGTACGACCATCCTGACTCGGAGACAGCCAAACAAATTGACCAGCAAAATGGCTATCGTACCTGTAGCTTGCTTTGTATGCCAGTATTTAATGCCAATCAACAACTGATTGGCGTTACCCAACTCGTAAATAAAAAGAAATCAGGAGATTTTCCCCATTATAATCCAGCTGATTGGCCAAAAGCTCCCGACTGCTTCCAAGCTAGTTTTGACCGCAACGATGAAGAATTTATGGAAGCTTTTAATATTCAAGCGGGAGTAGCGCTGCAAAATGCCCAGTTGTTTGCCACAGTCAAGCAACAAGAACAAATGCAACGGGATATTCTGCGTAGTCTTTCTAATGGAGTGGTTTCCACTGATAAAGCTGGGTTAATTATCGCCGCTAATGAAAGTGCCAAACGTTTGCTAGGACTGGAGCCAGAAGACCGTTTAGAAGGTAAATTAGTTACTGATGTGATCGGTATCAAAGAAGGTGACTTTAGCAAGTGGTATCAGGATGCTTTACACGCAGCCGACTTAAAAGGTCGCCAGCAATATTACCCTGATCGCACACTCGTGACTACTGATATAGAACAGCACAGCATTAATTTATCAATTAACACAATTGCCGATGCTAGCGACCAAGAGCAAGTCCGTGGGGCGCTGGTGGTGATGGAAGATATCAGTGATGAAAAGCGGCTCAAGAGTACGATGTACCGCTACATGACCCAGGAATTAGCCGAAGAATTGCTGAAATTGGATGACGCTAAACTAGGAGGCGATCGTAAAGAAGTTTCGATTTTATTTTCCGATATTCGCGGCTACACCACTTTGACGGAAAACTTGGAAGCAGAAGAAGTGGTGAGTATGCTCAATGAATATTTTGAATCAATGGTGGAGGCAGTCTTTAAACATAAAGGCACCCTCGACAAATACATTGGCGATGCGATCATGGCTGTGTTTGGTTCTCCTCTACCGTTGGAAGAACACGCTTGGATGGCAGTGCAAACATCCTTAGAAATGCGTGATCGCTTGCACGAATTTAATCAACGCCGCTACGCAGCTAATAAGCCCGGAATTAAGATTGGCATTGGCATCAATTCTGATACCGTGATTAGTGGCAATATTGGCTCTAGTAAGCGGATGGAATTTACCGCCATTGGTGATGGTGTTAATCTTGGTTCACGATTAGAAAGTGTTAGTAAACAGTATGGTTGCGACATTATTATTAGCCATAACACTTTTAAACCTTGCCAAGATTATATTTGGGCTAGGGAACTAGATTACATTCGTGTTAAAGGCAGAAATGAGCCAGTAGCTATATATGAATTACTGGGTTTGCGTTCCAATCCTATTGAAAGCGAAAAACTGCAAGTGATTGAGCACTATGACAAAGGGCGCGAGTATTACCTCAAGCAGCAGTTTTCCCTTGCCAGAGCTGAGTTTGCCAAAGTTTTGGCAGCAGACAACCATGACAAAGCTGCTATGTTGCATCTGTTGCGTTGTCAGCATTGGTTACAATCACCTCCAACAGATTCCGATTGGGATAAAGGAGTCTGGACATTTCAGGAAAAATAAGTAGCGTTGCTAAATTGACGACCATATCACTAGCATGATGCTCAACAAGTGAGGCGATTATAGCGGTTCTCAATTGCATGAAATACAGACCACTCGTAAGGGCACAGCATTGCTGTGCCCCTACCATGTGTTGCATCCAAACGAGAATCGCTATAGTACTTCTTTGTTTGGAAAGTACTGATATAGCGAACCAATGCTCACTCCGGCTAATTCTGCAATCCGATTCATACTGGCAGCATCACAGCCCTCTTCAGTCAAAATATGAGCAGTTGCAGTTAGTGGGACTTAGACAAAAAATAGCCAGAAAAAACACTCAAATGTATATACAGAAAGACTTTGACATCATTTTGCCTATTTTATTGATATATCTGGGT